>CAXXPB010000043.1:0-36913 GCA_963678825.2 uncultured Microbacter sp.
ACGCACGTCAAACATTAGGATGGGATGCTAAAGCCACCTACATACTCTTTGCCGGATCACAAGATAACGCAATAAAAAATTACTCTTTAGCTAAAAAAGCTGTCGATTTGATCGACAAAACAGAGCTTATTGAACTAAAAGGCTACAGCCGAAACGAAGTAAATCTGACATTAAACGCAGCAGACGTTGCTCTTATGACATCGTTTTCCGAAGGGTCTCCACAATTTATAAAAGAAGCAATGGCGTGTAATTGCCCGATTGTCTCAACCGACGTCGGCGATGTGAAAGAGTTAATAGATGGCACGAATGGCTGCTATATAACAACTTTCGAAATTGACTCAGTTGTTGAGAATCTGCAAAAAGCGCTCAATTTTGAAGCTAAAGAAGGAAGAACAAACGGTAGATCACGATTAGAAGCAGCAGGGCTGACAGACAAGCAAATCGCCTCCAAATTGATTGAAATATATAAACATTGCGTTCGGCATGAATCCAGAAATCAAGAATAAACAGCACATAATCAGGGGATATGAAAATATCGACCGAAAGCAATGGGCTTCTTTTGTTGAAGGGCATCCAAACGGCACAATTTTTCAGACACCTGAATATTATGAAATACATCATAATGTACCAGGCTTTCAGCCATACGCATTAGCTATCTGCAACAATTCAGAGCAGATCGTTGGCATAATGGTTATTATTATCAACCAGGTTTACAGCGGCATGATAGGTCGTTTTACTGCTCGAGCTATAATCGCGGGTGGCCCTTTAGTCAAAGATAATGATGCTGAGCTTGTTCGTTTCATGCTAAAGGAATATCTCGCCGATAAAAAAGTCAGAGTCATTTACTCTCAATTCCGCAATCTTTTTGAATTGGGTGGCATAAAAAAAGCATTTGAAACAATTGGGGCAAAATATGAAGATCATTTGAATATTTTGATTGACCTTACAAAAAGCGAAGATGATTTATGGAAAGGGGTAAAAAGCCGCAAGCGCAACAACATTCGTCAAGCACAGCGAAAAGGTCTTTTCATCAGAAGATTAACAACAGAGAATGAAGCAGAAGCATCTTATCCGATTCTGCAGGATGTATACAAAAGAGCGAAACTGCCATTAGCAGACAAATCGTTATTTATGAATGCCTTTAATCAAATGTATTCCAATGGGATGTTGCGAATATACGGAACTTTTCTTCAGGATGAACTTGCAGGTGTTATGTATATTTTTTCATACAACGGACGTTTCTACGACTGGTATGCCGGCAGTTTGAAGCAATATTATCATTTTAACCCTAACGACATTCTTCCCTGGGAAATATTCAAAATAGCGCAATCAGAAAAAATCCCACTATTCGACTTCGGTGGAGCCGGCAAACCTGACGTACCTTATGGAGTTCGCAATTATAAGATTCAGTTTGGAGGGGAATTTGTCAATTACGGACGGTATGAACTTCCCCACAACCGAGTTACTTTCTTTATTATGCGAATCGCCTTCAAAATATGGCAATTCCTTCACTAATCAGCATCAAAATGAATGTACTTTTCGACATAAATCATCCGGCTCACGTTCACCTGTTCAAGCACACTATCCGAACGCTCAAGCAACATGGGCATAATGTAATTGTCACAGTCAAAGACATTCCAGCGGCCAAACAACTACTAAAGTCCGAGAACATCGAATATATTTCTCTGACCGGAAAAAAAAGGGATTCTTTGCTTGGAAAAGCCTTCATGCAATTGCACTACAATTTTCTCCTATGGAAATTCGCTGTAAGAAAGAACATTCATCTAGGCGTGGGGGCGTCTGTTACTATTGCACAGGTATCCCGGTTCTGTAAAATGAAATCTATTTTTCTGGACGATGATGATGACAAAGTGGAACCTTTAATAGTAAAACATGTCCACCCGTTTTGCAATACAATATTGTCTCCGGTAGCCTTAACAGGAAAACGCAAAGCAAGAAATGTCATATTCTATAAAGGAACTCACGAACTTGCATACCTACATCCGACCCGTTTTGCTCCAAACATCAAAACACTGGAATCAATAGGAGTTAACGCCACCGATAATTATTTTATTCTTCGTTTTAATGCCTTTAAAGCGCACCACGACAGGAATGTTTACGGGCTTACGCTTGAACAGAAACTCAGATTGGTTCGATTGCTCACTGAGTACGGCAAAGTATTCATCACCACTGAAAGAGAAATCGGACCTGCATTAGAGTCATTCCGGCTTTCTGTTTCTCCCGAGAGAATACATGATATATTGGCTTTCGCCTCATTATTTATTGGAGACAGCCAGACCATGACTTCCGAAGCTGCAATACTGGGGACTCCTGCTTTTCGTTGCAATTCGTTAGTTGGGAAATTAAGCTGCATTGAAGATCTTGAACGTAATTTCGGACTGGCATTCGGATATAAACCGGAAGAATTTGAAAATATGCTGGAAGATATCAAGAAGCTATTAAACAATCCGAAAAGCAAGGAAGAATGGCAAGCCAAGAGAGCTAAATTTCTGCAAGAAAGAATTGATACAACCAGTTTTTTGGTCGATTTCATCGAAAATTATCCATATAAAAAGAACCCAACGAAGTGAGAATTGCATTATACATATCGCACCCGGCTCAATATCTCTTTTTCAGAAATCCTATCCGGTTATGGAAAGAGCACGGGCATGAAATCAAAGTATTCATCAGGACTAAAGACGTATTGGCTCAATTGATGCAACAGGACAATGTGGCATTTGAAAATGTGATGCCTCAGGGACGAAAACCGAATGTATTCGACATCACCAAGGCCTTTATTTACAGAACCACCAGACTATTTTTCAAAATTCTGATATTCAAACCCGATATTCTATTAGGAACAGATGCCTCTGTGGCCCATATTGCATTCGTTCTCCGAAAACCCTGCATTACCACACTTGAAGATGATTACAATGTGATTAAGCGACTGGCTTTACTCACCTACCCCTTCACCCAAACAATATTGACCCCCGAATGTTGTAATGTTGGAAGATGGAAGCATAAGAAAATCGGTTACAATGGATTCATGAAGTTATCGTACCTGCATCCCAACCGATTCACGCCGGACAACAACATCGTCATAAAATACACAGGAGAACAACCGTATTGCCTCATCCGTTTATCACGACTTACGGCCTACCACGACATGGGGATTGCCGGTTTGCCGCAACTTCTCATCAAAAAAGAGATTGAGATATGTAAAAAGCAAGGCAGAAATGTATTCATCAGCGCAGAAGGAGAATTGAGCCCTGAATTTGAGCCGTACAGGCTAACTATTAACCCTTCAGAAATGCATCATGTATTGGCAGGAGCCGACTTACTTGTGTCCGATAGCCAAAGCATGTCTGTTGAAGCATCTATCCTTGGTGTTCCAAGCATCCGTTTCAGTGATTTTTCGGGACGTATCAGTGTTTTAGAAGAACTGGAACACAATTATCACTTAACTTACGGCATTCCGACAGCCGATCCCGAGAGATTACTGACACTGACCGGGAAAATATTATCAGTTGGCAACCGAAAAGAACTGTATCAAGAAAGAAAAGATCAGTTATTAGCTGATAAAATAGATGTCGCTCCGTTTATTACATGGTTTGTAGAAAACTATCCACAAAGCAAAAATCTGATGCTGTCAAACCCAGACATCCAATATTCAATTGAAAACAAGGGAAACAACATCTCCATACAGACAAAAAGACCAAGCAGAGACTTACAGTTCCGGTCATCTGACTTTACCTTTCACAAATACAAAGAGCTCTTACACGTTCTCAAACATCAGGGATACATATTTAGATCATTTGAAGAATTTTGCCAGGGACAGAATCAGGGCAAGTTCGTCATTCTGAGACACGACATCGACGCAAGACCGTTTCATGCGTTACAATGTGCCGAAATTGAGCATCATGAAGGCATTAAGGCTTCTTACTATTTTCGTATAGTACGACAAAGCAATCGACCTGAAATCATACAAAAAATAGCTAATTTAGGTCACGAAATCGGATATCATTACGAAGAAATGAGCTTGACAAAAGGAGATACGAAAAAATCAATCCGGTTATTCGAGAAGAATCTCGCGTATTTCCGTCAATTTTACCCGGTAAAAACCATTTGTATGCATGGCAGCCCTATCTCATCTTTCAGCAATATTGATCTTTGGAAAGATTACGACTACCGAAAATCAGGCATTATCGGCGAGCCTTATTTCGACATAGATTTCAATCAGTTTATGTATCTCACCGATACCGGCAGATGCTGGGACGGGCAATCAGTCAGCGTTCGCGACAAAGTTAACGGGAAAATATACGACAGGTTCCGTTTCACCAACGACATCATTGATGCGGCTCTAAGCGGTCAGCTACCCAATAAAATAATGATTACAACCCACCCCCAGCGATGGACAGACAACGAGTGGAAATGGATATTCGAATTTGTTAGCCAACGTTTAAAAAACCAGATTAAACGTATTGTGGTCCAATACAAGAAAACGCAATAATTCACAAAGAATTTGGATTCGGGTGTTGCAAACAACTCAAATAGTATTAGATTTGCAATTGAGCGCCACCAGAATCTGACACCCACAGACAGCTTTATCCCTGTTTCAAGCTAATTTAATTTCACTCACATAAATACACACGACAATGAACTCATTAGCAACTATTTTTGAAAATGCACAGCTGGCTAAAAAAGAATTAGCCACCATTACAGATGCTACGATCAATCGTGTTCTCAATGCCATTGCTGACGAAGCCGTCGCTCAAACGAGCATTATTCTGAAAGAAAACAGCAAAGATTTAAGCCGCATGGATCCGTCCGACCCGAAATACGACCGCCTGAAACTGACGGCTGAACGTATTGAAGGCATTGCTCAAGACCTGCGAAATGTTGCTCTTCTACCTTCACCACTTGGACATATATTGTCGGATATTATCCGCCCCAACGAATTAAACATCAAAAGAATTACCGTTCCGTTCGGCATCATTGGAGTTATTTACGAAGCACGCCCGAATGTAAGTTTTGACGTATTTTCGCTCTGCCTGAAATCGGGCAATGTCTGTCTTCTCAAAGGCGGTAGCGACGCACAGGATTCAAATGTTGCTATTGTTGAAGTAATCAAAAAGGTATTACAAAAATTTGAAATTAATCCCGATATTGTAACGCTATTGCCTCCCGATCGTGAAGCCACCACCGAATTGCTAAATGCAGTTGGGAAAGTGGATCTGATCATCCCACGCGGCAGCCAGAGCCTCATCGAATATGTACGGGACAATGCCCGGGTACCTGTAATAGAAACCGGAGCAGGTATTTGCCACACTTATTTTGATGAATTTGCTGACTTAAAGAAAGGCGCAGCTATTGTAAACAACGCCAAGACACGCCGCGTAAGCGTATGTAATGCACTTGATTGTCTTATAATTCACGCCAGCCGCATTCATGATCTTTCGATGCTTTGCGCCCCGCTAATCGACTCTAACGTAGTTATATATGCGGATGAACAAGCCTATAATTCACTGAAAGGCTTCTACCCCGACATGTTATTAAAAATGGCCACAGAGCAAGAATTTGGCACCGAATTCCTGGACTATAAAATGGCTATTAAAACCGTTGGTACATTTACCGAAGCACTTGACCATATTGCAAAATATGGATCAAAACACAGTGAAGCCATTGTCAGCGAGAACAAGCTGCGCATTGCCACTTTCCAGCAGCAGGTCGATGCCGCCTGCGTTTACGCCAACGCATCAACAGCCTTTACAGATGGATCTCAATTTGGGCTTGGAGCCGAGATTGGTATCAGCACTCAAAAGCTTCATGCCCGTGGGCCAATGGCACTTCAGGAAATGACCACCTACAAATGGGTTATCACCGGGAACGGACAAGTCAGACAATAAAGAAACTGGTTAGCAAACTATAAAAAAACCTTCGACTGTTTTAGTCGAAGGTTTTTTGTTATAAGCCCAAGGTGTACCACAAGCTCATATTTTGTGCTCAACTCAATATCAAGGCCATACACACTAAAAAAAGCAGCCACCCGTCATTAGACAGATGGCTGCTTTTTTTACGTTTCCATCGGGCTTTTACTGCATGTGAAATACCTTTGCGAAAACCTGGAACTGAGCCGAATACTGACTCACAATTTGTTTACGTTTGTATTTATCGGCAAAGAAAAGCAGGTTACTCAGGGTAGCCATATTGTTTTGGATACGTTCACTGGCACTTCTCATTTGCTTTGGAGTAAGACCGGCATACCATGTCAGGCTCTTAATTGACTGTTTAGCCACAGCATTCATTATTTCATCACCCTTCGCGGTTTTACCCAGTTCATAATAGAACCGTCCCATATTCATCGTAAAATAGTCGTGAGGCAAGGTAGTAACCGGAACAGCCTTCATACCATAATCCAGCACTTTAAGAGCCGAATCCTTTTTATTTTCAAGGATCAGGGCTTCTGCCAAACCAGCGAATTGCATCCGGAACATAGATACCATGCGAACAATATTCTCATCAAGATATACTTTCGGGTTTTGAATTCCACCCCATTTGTATTTATGCATTAGATTATCATACATCATGGCAGTATTGGTATTACTGCCCTCTTCCATCTTAACCGGCACAATGCGGTTTACGATACCTTCACGTTGAAAATAATTGCTCAGATGAACATTATACATGCTATTCCCTACTGTAGACGCTATATAAACCGGACGTTTCCAGTTGTTCGTTTTCAGGATGTCCATCAGAATCAAATCCGACTTGGTAATCTGAGAACCGACCTTTAGATCCATTACCGGTAAAATCTTATCCGCAAGATGAGCTGGCACTACTTTATTATTCAGAACCGATTGTCTGTCAACCGGCAACAACACCGTCGATGTGGGGAAAATATCCTGCCCAAACTGATCTTTCGTTCTTGGATCGTTACTCAACACGAACGACATTGCCGTCTTAATATCTACTTTGGTAGAGTCTTTAGCATCATACACACGCGCCACTTCATGACTACCAGACATATACTGAGAAGCATTCCATGATATTGGTAGCGGAGCAGATGTATATGCCTGACGTTTCATCTGGTCAATATACCAGTCGGTTTGCAGATAACTCAAGTTACAAACACGCACATCAGGACGGAACTGTTCTACTTCATTGCAATACCAGAGAGGGAATGTATCATTGTCACCACAAGTGAAGATGATAGAATTCGGAGGAAGGCCTACAAGGTAGTTCTTACCGAAATCACGACAGGTATAACGACCTGAGCGATCATGATCGTCCCAGTTCTGAGCGCAAAGAATACCCGGAATAATCAAGCCTAGAATCGATGCTACTACTGCACTTACTTTTGCATTGAAACGCTCTTCGAGGAAGCGATAGATAGCCAGTACGCCCAGACCAATCCAGATAGCAAATGCATAAAACGACCCAAGATAAGCATAGTCCCTCTCTCGAGGCTGTGCCGGAGTTTGGTTCAGGTAGATGACTATTGCGATACCCATCATAAAGAACAGGACAAAAATAATCCAGAAGGCATGCATACCCTCCTTCCCCCGGTAAATAAGGTAGAACAACCCGATAAGACCCAATAAAAATGGAAGAAGGAAATATCGGTTATGCCCTTTATTTTGGGATAATTCATCCGGCAGGTTCGATTGATCTCCCACCATCATATTGTCTATGAAGTTGATACCCGTAATCCAGTTACCACGATCCACTTCACCCATCGATTGCATGTCATTTTGGCGTCCGCTAAAGTTCCACATAAAGTAACGCCAATACATAAAGTTGACCTGATAGCTGAAGAAAAAGCCAATGTTTTGGATAAACGAGGGAGCCTGTGCAGATTGCTGTTGACCGCAAGGCTCATAATCGACCGTATTTTCAGGTTCACCTGCCCACTCTTTGTATGCCTGAATATGAGCCGGCTGCTGACTGTACATACGCGGAAACAATGTACAGAACGCATCATCATAAACAATATCTTTTTTATAACCAGTGATAATATACTGATCTTTTTCGTTCGAACTGGCCTTCGGTTTTTTAGCGTAACGGGCAGCCCCAGTTTTTTCTTCCGGCAAGCAGTTGTTGCTTCCTTCTACCTGTTTCCACTTATATTCGGCGGTATACAGCGGGCCATAAAGCAAAGAAGGCTGGTCGCCATACTGGTCACGGCTCAGGTAACTCATCAAAGAGAATACGTTATCAGGGCTGTTTTGATCCATCGGAGGAGTTGCATTTGAACGAACTACGATAACGGCAAATGTGGAATAACCGACAAGCAGCATCGTAACAACCGTCACAATCAGGTGCATCGCATGATTAGACAACGATTTCTTAAAGTAGAAGAAAAGCACGGCCGTAGCTACAAGAATAACGAGTCCTAACCACAGACGTGTTCCCAGAAAAGGAATGCCTGACAAAGCAATGGCAACAAGGAATGCTATTTTAGCTCTGGTATCGTTTTTCTGAGTGCGGGTTTCATACAATGCCCAGACCAAAGCAATGGCAGAAATAGCGATATAAGCTAATAGTCCGCTGTTAAATGGCATAGAAAGAGTATTCACAAAGAAGAGCTCTACGTAGCCTGCAAGCCAGAAATAGGAAGGCATCAAACCGTATAAAAGTCCGGCCAAAATAGCGATCGATACTAACATGGCGATCGCAATACCTTTTTTATTGACCTGATATTTTTTGAAATAATAAATCAGCACCAATGCCGGTATGGCAAGCAGGTTCAGAATGTGCACCCCGATAGAGAGACCCATTACGTAAGCAAGCAGAATTATCCAGCGCTCAGCATGAGGCTCATCCGAGACTTCTTCCCATTTACACATTGCCCATATAACAACAGCAGTACACAAAGTAGAGAAACCGTAGACTTCTGCTTCTTCGGCCGACCACCAGAATGAATCGGAGAACATGAAAGCCCATGCGCCTACAAAACCGGCACCTAACACAGCGATTGCACGTCCCATTGTAAGTTCTTCTCCCTTGCCCATAACAACCTTGCGGGCAAAGTAGGTGATAGTCCAGAACAAGAACAAAATGGTGAGCGCACTATAAACAGCTGTAGCGACGTTCACGCAATATGCAATTTGTGATTTATCGGAAGCAAACAAAGAGAAAAAATGCCCTATTAAAGCATGTAGCGGACTTCCGGGAGGGTGACCTACTTCCAGCTTCGCAGCGACGGTAATAAACTCGGGGCAATCCCAAAAACTGGCTGTCGGCTCCAACGTAATTATGTAAACAATGGCAGCAGCAGCAAAGGCAACCCATCCGGAGATGGTGTTAATCAGCTTGAAATTCTTCATATTATGAATTATGGATTACAATCACAACAGGCTTCTGATTGAGGTGCCAAAGATACAAATATTTTCGGTTAACAAAAATCGGCTTTTAGCCTCATTAAGAGCAAGAAAGTGACATTTTTAGGCTCTGTTTTTGCCATCATTCCACTCTCCACATATTAAGGTTCTCACTAACAAACAAACCATTATATATCAAAACACAATAAGATTTTTACCACAATCAGAAAAAAAGCATTACTTTTGTTCTCCAAACCTAAACTGTTAATTGAATCAATTTTTCAATTATTTGGAAAAAGGAATAGAAACGATATGCGATTTAGGTTTTATTCTATTCTAAAAGCCTGTTGAAAATGAATTTTAAGAGTGAAATTTCAGAATATAAATTCTCACACATCAAAAATTCAACAACACACAGGATTCAAAGCTCTTACACACTAATACCTCTCACAAATTCCGGTTCCGGAATTATTGCAAAACACCTTCAAACAAATAATCTTTGAGTAAATGAAAAGCTTTTTAAAAATCGTTTTGGCCACGTTTGTAGCGATAATACTTGCTACTATTTTCTTCTTCTTTATTTCCCTTGGCATAATCGGGGGCATTGCGGCTTCTTCCTCGGAAGAGACAACGATAAAACCAAACAGTGTTTTTGCCATTGACCTGAACGGACAGATAATTGAGAGATCGGAAGACAATCCTTTTGCTTCCCTTTTAGGAGAATACTCCAACCAGACACAGGAAATCGGGTTAAATGATCTGCTCTCGGCTATTCACAAAGCAAAAAACAACGATAATATTAAAGGTATATATATTGAAGCAGGAACCCTAATGGCATCCCCGGCTTCAATACGCGAAGTACGGCAGGCTCTGATCGACTTCAAAAAATCGGGCAAGTTCATTTATTCCTATGGATCGACCTACAGTCAGGGAGCATACTACATTGCAAGTGCCGCCGACAAGGTATTTTTAAGCCCGCAGGGAATGGTAAACTGGCATGGAATTGCTGTTCAGGAAGCTTTTTACAAGGGCACTCTCGACAAGCTGGGGGTTGAAATGCAGGTTATCCGGGTTGGAACGTACAAATCGGCTGTTGAGCCATATATCACCACAAAAATGAGCGAGGCCAACCGTGAACAAATTACCGCATTTACCGGATCAATCTGGAAAACGACGGTTAATGATGTGGCTGCGTCAAGAAAACTCACGGCAGAACAGTTGAACCAACTCGCTGACCAGGGAATTGCATTCAAGCCGGCTGAAGAATCCGTAAAGGGACATTTGGTAGATTCATTGCTCTATGACGACGGCATCCAAAACTACATCAAGAAAAAAGTCGGCATTAAAGAAGACGACGACCTATCGCTTGTAAAACTCGAAGCGATGAAAAATGCCGCTTCGGATGAAAAGGTTTCTGAAAATAAAATTGCTGTGGTTTATGCTTACGGTGGAATTGACACCGGCGGTTCTGATGGCATTTCCTCTAAAGAACTGGTTAAAACCCTTGCCAAAGTTCGCAAAGACGACAAAATAAAAGCCGTAATATTCCGTGTAAATTCGCCGGGCGGAAGTGCCTTGGGATCTGAATTGATATGGAGAGAAGTGAGCCTGATCAAAGGAAAGAAGCCTATTTATGTTTCTATGGGAGACTATGCAGCATCGGGAGGTTATTATATTTCGACACCGGCAGACATGATTATTGCTCAGCCAAACACGCTGACCGGCTCTATTGGGGTATTTGGACTTATTCCGAATGTAAACGGCCTGACAAAGAAAATAGGAGTCAGTTTCGACGAAGTAAAAACAAATAAGTTCAGCACACTCCCCAGCATACAGCAGGGCATGAGTGCCGAAGAAAAAGACCTTATGCAGGCATACGTCAACCATACCTATGAAGTGTTTGTTGACCATTGTGCAAAAGGCCGCAAGACGAACCCCGAAGCCATTAAAAAGATAGCCGAAGGTCGCGTCTGGACCGGAGAACAAGCCAAACAAATCGGATTGGTGGATGCATTGGGCAATTTAGACGATGCAATTACGTTAATTGCAAAGAAAGCACGCCTCGACAAGTACAATGTGGTAGAATATCCCAAGCAAAAAACATTCCTTGAAAAATTCATGAGCAGTCTCGATGCAAAAGTGGAAGAACGGGTACAAAAAGCCCAATTGGGTGAATATTATCCTTACCTTAAACAAATCAGAGAAGTTTCTTCTCTGCAGGGAATACAGGCTCTGATGCCTTTCTATTTAACCGTAAAATAATTTATCGAACATGGACAAACGGCCGTTTCTCGTCGACTTATTGCTGTGGATGCTTTCGGGAATCTACGCAATCGTCGTACGTACACGAAACTGGATGTTCGACAACAAGATTTTACGCAGCAAGGCCTTCGATTTTCCGATTATCTCAGTTGGGAACCTGACGGTAGGTGGCACAGGAAAAACACCTCACACAGAATATATTGTTTCTCTTTTAAGCCAATCAATGAAAGTAGCAACGCTGAGCAGAGGTTACAAACGCCAGACATCAGGATTTGTACTTGCAGATGAATCAGCTACCGGAGAAACGCTGGGGGATGAATCGTACCAGATAAAAAGAAAATTTCCGGAAGTTACTGTCGCAGTGGACGGAAACCGAAGAAGAGGTATTTCAAAGCTACTGGCAAACAAAGATTTGCAACCATTGTCGGCCATTGTCCTCGACGATGCATTTCAGCACCGCTATGTAACCCCGGGTCTCAACATCCTGATTACCGACTGCAATCGTCTCTTCACAGACGATCATATATTGCCGTATGGACGCTTACGTGAGCCAATACACAGCAAAATCAGAGCCAATATCATCATCGTATCAAAATGCCCTGAAACGCTCCATCCGATGGATTTCCGGGTCATTTCTAAAAAGATCAACATTTTCCCGTATCAGTCGCTGTATTTTACCACTTACCAATACGGAGAAATATATCCTTTATTCAAGGACATGGCAAGCTCACAACCAATCACCGTGGCCGATATCAAAGCCGAGAAGATGAATGTATTGATAGTAACAGGAATAGTGTCTCCACAGGGAATCTATAAGCACATTGAAAAATTTACTCGAAACTACGACAAGATCACATTCTCCGATCATCATAATTTTACACAAAAAGATTACCTTTCCATCGAGAAAAAGTTCAACAAAACAAAGAACCCTAAGATACTGCTCGTTACAGAAAAAGACGCTGCACGAATAGTAAACGACAACAAACTGCCCGAAGAACTGAAGCCTAGTATTTACGTATTACCTATCAAAGTCAAATTTTTATCCGGGCAAGAACCAAAATTCAACCAACAACTGACCACTTATGTTAAAGAAAATTCAAGAAACATCCGACTTTCTAAGAAAGAAAATCAGCCGTCGTCCTGAAGTAGGCATTGTACTGGGAACCGGCTTAGGGAATCTGGCCAGCCAGATTACAGAAAAAGAAGAAATTGCATATGAAAATATCCCAAATTTTCCCGTATCGACTGTAGAAGGGCACAAGGGCAAACTCATTATCGGCAAATTGGGAGATAACCTTGTAATGGCCATGCAGGGGCGATTCCATTACTATGAAGGGTATGACATGAAGGAGGTTACTTTTCCGGTACGCGTCATGCATGCTTTGGGAATCAAAACGCTTTTTTTGTCAAATGCCGCAGGAGGAATGAATCCTGATTTCGAGATTGGCGATTTAATGATAATATCCGACCATATCAACCTGTTTCCTGAACACCCTTTGAGGGGAAAAAACTATAATGAATTAGGCCCCCGTTTCCCGGACATGAGCGAAGCTTATGACAAATCACTCATTGCCAAAGCCGAAGAAATTGCTCAGGAAAATAACATCAAAGTCAAAAAGGGAGTTTACGTAGGCACACAGGGTCCAACCTTTGAGACTCCGGCAGAATACAACTATTTCCATATCATCGGTGGAGATGCCGTTGGCATGTCTACAGTTCCGGAAGTGATTGTTGCCCACCATTGCGGAATAAAAACCTTCGCTATTTCTATCATTACTGATCTGGGCGTTGCCAATAAAATTGTTGAAGTCAGCCACGAGGAAGTACAGCAAATTGCCAACAACGTACAGCCGTACATGACATTGATAATGAAAGAATTAATCAGCCGCATCTAATTTTATTCCTCATAGCTCAAAAGAGGGTATCTTCGAAGATTCCCTCTTTTATTATATTCTCACCTGACCTAACCAAGATGGAATAATAGCACATTGTTCAACTTCATCCACCTTTTATGCAAAAAAATATCATTTTCATTATATTTCTTCTACTTGGCATTCATTCGCTTGAAGCACAAGAAATAACTTATACCGACTCTGCCACTACCACTATAGAAAGACAACTCAACGAAGTTGAAATAGCAGAAAAAAAGAGTGCCCGTTCTCTGTCTGTATTCAAAGCACTGAACATCAATAGCATTCCGGCTGTAACAACATTTTCCGCTGCAGCGGCACTGCAACAAATCCCGTCGCTCAGTTCCGACATAGAGGGAAACCTGCGCCTCAGGGGGAGTAATAAAGTCACACTTCTTTTTGAAGGAGTTCCAATTACGCTCTTTGAAGAAAACCGTAGCGACTTGTTGATTCAAATGCCGGTCGGGCTTTTCTCCTCTGTCCTTTTGTTTAACGTGCTTCCCACCGCAAGCATCAACGAAGGAGAAGCCGGAGCCGTAGATTTCATTTTTTCTCCTGATTTTACGGATAAGTCCGTTCTGAAAGCAACTATTGCAAAGGGATCCAACGACAGATACAACGCATCGGTTCTTGCCGGTTCAAAAACAGGAAAATTCAGATGGCAGGCGGGCTATGATTTCAGGCAAGAGTATCGTTACCGCACTTACGACAAGACTACCATTGACAAAACCGGAACGGCAAAGATGAATAATACAGCAACTGCAAAGCCCCGTACACATTTAGCAATGTTCAACGCTCAGTACCTGCTTACTCCTTCCGATTTCATTAATTTCAATGCTCTTTTTCAAACGATGAATTATAGCCGGCTTGGCAATATCAACAATACGAAATCCAACACTTCGGGGGTTGTCGTTGCCAACGTTTTGCGCCAGCGTAACAACACGGAAAAACAAACAGGCAATTCGGAAGGCCTCAATTGGAAACACATCTGGAAAGACCAGAAAGCCTCTTTTGAAGCCTCTGTCAACTACGATGAATTCAATTACGATCAGGGCAACAATTTCGCCAATAAGAATCCGAAAACTGGCGCAGTGCTTGCTCAGGACAGGCTCTTTATCAATCAGGACAAGCAACAGTGGTTCGGAGCGGCCAAACTTACAAAAATGTGGGATAACGGGCTTTCAGGACAGCTCGGATATATCGGACAATGGCACAAAGACAACTATTCTGCTTCGGACGATGACCTGATTAGTTCCGCATGGGTTCATAACGACAAAAAAAGCACTGAGTACGAGCTCACAAAGAATCTTCAGACCGGTTTTGCCGAATTGACTTACCAGAAAAAACAATGGAAATATCTTTTGGGCGTTCAGCTTCAGGTTGACAACAGTAACAGAGGTAAAGCGCAGGATGCAAACCAAACCAGCGAAGCAAATTCGTATCTGTTGCCCCACGTTGAGATTAACTGGCAACAATCACCTTTTTCATCCTGGGCCATTCGTTATCAGGAACGGGTAAACCGTCCTCTGATAAGCGATCTGAACCCTTTTACCGACAATAGCGATGCGACCTACGTTCATCAGGGCAATCCCTCTTTGGAGAATGAACTTGCACATGTAGCTGAACTTTCAAACACCTGTCGTGTCCGGAATCTCACTCTAAATCCTATTTTCTTTTACAGATACCGCGACCATCAGATCACAGACATCGCAACCTTGCAAAATGGCACTACTGTCTGGACGAAAGAAAATGCCAATCATGCTCAGGACATAGGGCTGGAAATGAATTTGGCATGGAAGCCTGCCCCGTTTATCACAGCAGAAGGATCAGCCACCGGTTACCACTACGAAATAGACGGAACACGCCAAGGATTCGGAACCAAAGGAAAGTATTCTGTGGATGCCAAGGGGAGTATCACGTGCCAACTCCCCTATGGTTTCAAATGGAAAATTTACGGTTACTATACCGACAAGCAATTAACCGTTCAGGGTGAAATTGCCGCTTTAGGATCGGTTGGCAGTGCATTATCATTCTCTGGCATACACAACCATCTTGATATCGCTTTAACCATTGACAATCTCTTTAATTCTATCGAAGAAAAGACCACCTTCAATACGATGGGCACTCAGCAGATCATCTATCGAAATCGTGATGCCCGAAGCGGATGGTTAAGTGCAAGCTACAAACTCTGATTTATATAAATACCGGCAGGTAATGAGATTATCACTACATCTTTTATGGTTGAGTAAATATTTCACGAACACTAAACGCAGCAGAAGCAACTATGCACCGCGAGAAGCTTTTCAGAAAAAGCCCACTTACATTATCGCCCCCTGCAACAAGGAGCCATTTTACAGAAGTAATAAAATAGGACATTAGCAATAATGCTTGCCCTTCTTTATTCACTCAAAATTTTGTATTAGAAAGTACAGTTCACTCTTTTTTTATTGAAAGAAGAGCAAGGTTATTTCACAACAGCCTTGTCTATATCTGAAGAACAAGCTAGTTTCACAACAACCCAGTCTATTTAAAGAGAAAAAATGCAACCGTAGAATTTGGTTGCAATATCATTAACCGATAACAATTAGATATGCGTATCCAAAATTAGCTCTCATGAGCTGATCAACCTGTGGTTCTGCAAAGTAACTATATTTTCACTCCCCTTTTTTTATAAAAAAGTGCTGAATTCTGCAAATTTAAAAGTCCGCACATATTTATACCTATAATAAAAGTGATTAGCCTCTAAATGGACAAAACAGCTTTTACACGGTTTTTCTTGCTGCTTCGCAGCAAGTGTTTTTGTTTAAAAAGAAAAAGCCCCACGATTGTGGAGCTTTTTGATAGTCTATCTGTTATTATAATCTACATTTATTATCCTTGTTAGAATTACATTGACATTTTTGCCGTTATGTTTTCCAGCTTCCCAACTTTGAAGTAATACTAATGCTTTTAATCCTGCTTTTTCAAAGTTTGTTAGAGTTTCAGGCTTTTTATCATAAATCCTTGCTCCAATTAAATGCCCTTTGGTGTCAATAACAAATTGAACTCTAAGTTTTGTTTGAATATCTTCATTTGTTTGAAATTTATAATGAAAATACTTATCAAAATCAGCCATTAAAGCAATATCGCCACCTTTGTAATTGGGCATTTGCTCTACAAAAGTATATACATATTTTCTACTTAAATCATCGTATTGAACAAGCTTATTTTCCTGTTGGCTTTTTACGGAGGAACAAGAAAATGCAGAAAATATGATAATAATCAATAGATTATACTTATTTATTACCAACCGGCGTACCGGGAGTATTAAGCCAATAGTTTTCATAATACTGTTTGTACAAATTAGCATTTTGTTCGGGGGTTAGGGCTGGATTATATTTTGGTTTGAAACCATACCCCTGATTTTGTAAATTTATCTCATTCATCATAAAGTTCAATTGTCCTTTTGTCAATGAATTTTGATTAGTACTTTTTTGCCCGTCTATCGTTATCATCGGGTAATTCATAACATTATTCACAATATTTGCATCTGTTGTGGGAGTGGAAACAAAAGAATTAGGCGCAACTCTCAATAATTTAGTATCCTCTGTTTGTGTTGTTTCAAAAGGGTGCTCTAATCTTACCGTATGTAACATTTCGTGAGTAGCATCCGACCCCACATCCGAAAGAGACCTTAATTCCCCAGCTTTGTTAACCAAATTGACAGAAGAATTGAAGAAAGAAGTTGTTCCCCCAATGGCACCATCCATTTTATCCAAAGCCAATGTTTGGACTATGTTCTGGTTTCCTTCGTAAAAAGTAATAGTACCCGACATTGCACCTCCCGACACTTCAGATATGGTACTATTAAATTGGGTTGCAATTGCATTTTTATAGGCATTTATTTGCTCTGCTGTATAATTTCCTGCCACAGAGAAATTTAACGCAACATTGATTGTAGTATGACCATTTGCATCAACAACATAACTCCATTCTCTGCCATCTTTATCAATCCGGTTTACAGGGTTGTTGCCACAAAAACTATACGGAGATATTGAATAATATTTCTCCGCCAGCGGATCTACACTCAACCAATTACAATCATCATAAGCATAAAGGATGGTGAGCACACCCACCATCCTTTATTTTGCCAACACTAAATCTGATACATTACCACCAACCTTTACGACTCATCTTCTCAACGCGAAACTTTAATGTGTCAATCATGATATTATATGATCTGGGTTTTCCAGATGAAGTAACTCCTGTTTTGCTAAAAGGATAATAAATTGAATCATTTTTAACGACAAATACCCGTTGTAATATATCCCAAGACATTTTTGCTGTGTAATTATTTGTACTAATGATAAAATATGGTTCCCTTATTAAGCCTCCAATAGATTTAATAGTACAAGGAAATTTGTTGTCAACATTGTAACATTCTACAAAAGGCGGCATATACGTCACTAATCTTCCATTGACTCGTTTAGGAGCTTCTACATAATCATAAATTTCAATAAATTTATTTCTAACATTAGTTGGGAGTTCTTTGTAAGAAATCTCTTTATAATTACGGCTTCTGCAACCAACCAAAATAAAAATGCAGATCAAAACAAAATATAATACAATAATTCTCATATTTTTAAATAATTTATTTTTTAAATAATTTCTCAATTGCAGGAAACCATATTTTGACATTTTCGCCTGTTTGTCCACAATGACTCGAAGTTCCACACCCACACCAATCGAATGGTATTTGATCATCATAAGTAACCCCGGCTGCTGCACGATTGCATCGTGTAGCCATGCCTTGTCTTCCTGATTTCGCGGGTCGGCTGTTACTATTTCGGTTTGGCTCTACCGCCTGGTTTGCCCACACGATATGCTGCGCTAATCGTGCGGCAGCAGGGGTATTATTACTATTCGATAACTTTATATTCAAAAAATAGTGTGTGACCTTCAAAATGATAATATCCATTTTTATCAGGAAACAAAACAAAAACATACATTCTACCAGCTTTAGATGGAATAATTAAATATGGGTAGCAGTCAGGATCTTCTGGATTTGGAGGGACTTCTTTGAAGTTTTCATACAATACTTTATAAACAGAAGAAGGCACATTTGGCATTAAAATTCGTAACTTATATTTATGGCCAACTTGAAGACATCCTGTATCACCGGTCAAAGACAACTTAATTGGCATATGAAGGAAATCAGGTAATCCTTTATCTTTGTCAAATAAATATCCGTTTAAATTATAGATTCCTTCCCATTTGAGTACACCATCACTATAATATTCTCGCCAATGTCCAATCCTAAATCTTTTACCTTTATCTTCTCCAATCACCACTGTCTTATAATCACCTTCTTCTTTAATTTTTCCATTTTTAAAATACTCTATTACATGAAGGTCATTATTGCGGATTTTATATGTTACACAGCATAACTCTCCTGTAGGATAGTAATGTTTTTTTTTACCCTCACAAGAAATGATAAAAATCAGTATTATCAAAACATATAATATTTTCTTCATTAAATTATTTTTTAAAATGATACCACAATCATGAATTTTTACTACCAAGAAATACCATATTCTATTGATCCACCTTGGTATTTACGCGTTTCTTTATATTGTTTTAAAATAGTATCATTGATATCACCATAATTTCTCCGGCTGGCGCAGGTTTAGCGATAGCGTAACCTGTGCCCAAACCTGACCATTATGATCTTGCCGCCGCAGGCAAATCCTTTTTTGTCACACAGTTCTACGCATTGCATTTCAGGATTTGGATTCCAACACTTTATAAATCTCGTCAAATGTAACAATATTTCTTTCAAACAAAAAAGAGCGACAGCTTATGATGCTATCGCTCTTCCATGCTTTTGCAAGGCTAGAACCTTGCTTGTATATTTGATATAGGCCAAACCCAAAATCTGCTTTACTCACTACTGGGGACGCTACAATCTTACAGGATCAAGTTTTGTAGGTGACCCGTTTTGTAGGCGATCCAGGATCCTTCAAAACACGGCACAAAAAAAAATCGAACCTTATTTCTAAGATTCGATTTTGAAAGTGGGCGTTGACGGATTCGAACCGCCGACCCTCTGCTTGTAAGGCAGATGCTCTGAACCAGCTGAGCTAAACGCCCTTTCCTCAAATGCGTTGCAAAGATACGTGCTTATTTTGATTCCTGCAAGACCTCTCTAAATATTTTTGCAATATTTCTTCTAAATTACCTCTGCCACCACAAAAGTACTGCCTCCCACATAAATCAAATCACCCTCATTTGCAGCTTGTTTTGCCGCCTCAACAGCAGCTGTCACAGAAGTGAAAATTTTTCCATGAAGATTGAATTTTTGTGCCAAATCACGCAGTTTTGAGGCCTCCAGCGCCCTTGGAATGGCCGCCTGAGTAAAATAATAAATCGCGTTTTGGGGTAAAAGAGACAAAACCGTACTAATATCCTTATCGTTTACCATGCCGAAAACGATATGAAGACGGTCATATTTTTGTTCGGACAGTTGCTGTACTATAAACCGGATTCCGGCTTCGTTGTGACCGGTATCACAAACCACCATGGGATTTTTCTGCAATATTTGCCATCTCCCCATCAATCCGGTCAGATCGACAACATGCTTCAACCCGTTTCGCAACGCATCCTCCTGAAGATCGAATCCTCTTTCTCGAAGCCGGTCTACGGAAGTCAAAACAGTAGCAACATTCTTTTGCTGATACAGGCCTTTTAACTGCACTTCCAGGCTGGGATATTGATCACAGGCAAAACCATCGGTGGTCGGAGCCAAATGATACGTATCTTCCGCAAAAAACAAAGACGTCCCTACATCATTCGATCTGTTCTCAAAAACATCTTTCACTTCACCATCAGCCTCCCCAATTACGACCGGGACACCCGCTTTTATGATTCCTGCCTTTTCAGAAGCAATCTTGGGCAATGTATCTCCCAGAAACTGCATATGATCGAAGCTGATATTCGTAATTACGCTTAATTCAGGAGAAATCACATTGGTACTGTCCAACCGGCCTCCCAAACCGACTTCAATTACGGCCACGTCCACACCGGAGGTTGCGAACCAGTCAAATGCCATCTCCATTGTCAACTCGAAGAAAGAGGGCTGAATGGGCTCAAAGAAAGCATGATGATTCTCCACAAAATCAATCACAGCCTGCTCCGGAATCATTTCACCGTCCACCTTTATTCTCTCCCGGAAGTCTTTCAAATGAGGTGAAGTGTAAAGTCCGGTTTTGTAACCTGCCGATTGAAGGATTGCTGCCAAAAAGTGCGAAACAGACCCCTTTCCATTCGTACCTGCCACATGAATTGTTTTATACTTCCGATGCGGATTTGCGAGGTAATTATCCAGCAGAATAGTGCGTTCAAGACCCGGTTTATAAGCAGATGCTCCCTGATGCTGAAACACCGGCAGACAGCTATAAAGATAATGTATGGTTTCCTGATAATTCATACTAAAAAAGTTGCAATACAACATACAAAGTTCGCCATTTTAAATGGAAAACAAACTCTCCTATGGACGCATAAAAACAAAAGAGCCGGAATTATTTGACATTCCGACTCTTCTACAAGTATAAAATATTGGGATTCCGCTTTTGGCAGCTCTGTTATACAGCAGGAACACCTAAAGATGTACTTACCAAGAAAGCTGCAGCAACAGCAATAATTGAATACAATTCAGGGAATACTGCCAGAATCAACGTATTGTTGAATACATCGTGACCGTTACCCATAGCGCTTGCACCGTTTGCACAAACCTGACCCTGACGAACAGAGGTAAGCAACTCAACCGCACCTACAGCGATACCGATAAAGCAAATAGCAACGCCCTGAAACATGGTAATGTGCTCTACCAAAAACGGTTTAAGCAAGAAGTAACCCAAGAAGCCGAACAGACCCTGAGAACCAGGCAAAGCAGTCAACACCATAGCCTTACCAAAAATATCAGGATTCTTCTTCAAAGCGCCAATAACAGAATTACCGGCAATGGAAGTACCGTAGGCACTACCGACTCCTGATAATCCTAACAGAAAGGCAATCCCGATGTAAGCAAATAAAATTGGTTCCATAATAATAAAAGTAATTAATTGATTAATAATTTGTTATGTTTTTATTCGTAATAAGATAGGCGAACTGCCTGATCAGAGTATTTTAAATTCTTCTTTATATCGTGCAAACGGTTTGTATGATTTTCCACCTCCCACGAAGCCTGCATTCTTATAAAACTCGACGAATGTCAAACGAAGAGGGTGAACGAACGACGCCAGAATAGCCATAAAGATATTGATAAAGTGGCCGAAAGCAAGTATCAGTATCATTACAATCTGGCTTACAACCGGAGTGTCACCGCTTAAGCTGGTGGCCAGACTATTGAACACAATAGCAAGAACCGCGCCTGCAATACAAATAGCAAACAAACGGATATACGAAAGCAAATCGCTCAACCAGCCGGTCGCTTTTTCGTAAGTATCCCAGATACCTTCTCCGATATTGGCAAGAATGTTGTGCCCCGGATGATTCAGCAGGAAAATACAAATACCGGCAACGGCAAAGATAACATAGGAAGCTGTTTGGGCAATTTCAGGGGCAAGCAAACCACCTTTTTGCAATCCAAAAACAGATCCGCCTCCCACGACCAGCAACAACCATCCCCATGTCGAAATTGTTGAAGCAAAACCATCCGTCTTCCAGCGGGTAATTGCCCTAACAAACTGTCCGAAAATAATCTGAATAGCACCCAAGATAAGAGATGCATAGAACAGACGATCGGCTGTAAGAATATAGTGTTTCAGGTATTCATACCAGGGCCAGTTGGTCTCGATCTTTTCCAGAGCAATACCGCCGACGTTTCCGGTCAGGATTCCCATAAAAAATGCTGTGATCCCCAGATAAGTGAGCAATCGCATAACGGGCTCCAGTTCTTCTCTCACTTTCTTACGAAAATAGATACCTACTGCCGCAAGAATCACACCGTACACGACATCGGCAAAGCAAAAGCCAAAAAAGAGCATGTAAAACGGCGCGAAATAAGGCGTCATGTCCGATTTGTGGTAGTTGGGTAATTCATACAAACCGCCGATAAATTCGAACACACTGCTAAACTTGTTATTCTTGAGTTTGACAGGTACGGCATTGTCCGACTTGCGCGGTACTTCTGCCATATAGTAGATACCCGATTTTTTGAGCACCTTATTGAGCGATTCTTCATTCTCTTCCGGGCAATACCCTTCAAGAATCATCACGGTATCTTCAGCACCGACGTTGGTATTAAGCTGCACACGGCGCAAATCAACTCTTTCTGACACTTCTGCCCGTGCTTTTTTCAAGGCATCGCAGCCGGAGGCTGCCTGTTTGAGTCGTTCTTCAATAGCCAGAATATCAGCATCAATTTCCTTTGCCTCTTCCTGCAGCTCTGCTTCTGTTTTTGCCCCAAGCCGTAAAAGATCGGAATCCAGTTCAAAATCGGTTCCTTTGGGAGTTACCGTAACAAAATAGATGGTAGAGTTGAAACAATCCACCTCGATAGCATTATATTGCGATTCCCATTCCGGGTTGAATCTGCTGGAATTACAGGCAAAAAAACGGAGTTCAAGCCCCGCTTTCTCCAGCTGATGTATTCTTTCCCAGTTAAAATTCCCCCACGGCGCCATCCTGTCCATGTCTTTATCAACAGATTGGCGCTTTGTCTGCAATTGCTCTTTTTCCTGAAAACACGTTTCAATCTCAGTCAATAGCTGAAACCCGTCCATTTCAGGATTTTGAGGCAGAGGATTCTCTCCATCCGTGTGACGCTCAACAATTTCGGAGGCCGCCTTGAACCGTTGCAACAGTTGAAGATTTCCCCGCAATTCGTCGTCATCGATAGTTCCTCCTTGCTTTTCAGCCACATGAACGACGCCCTGCTCCCTCAACTTTTCGAGGAATTCGGCGTACTCCTTGTGGTAAACCAAGAAGGCATATTTTTTCATTTTAACTATCATATAGCTATTTACAATTTAGTCATTTACGATTTACAATTGGAATCTGCATCTAACACAAAGAATTCAAAGTACATCAGAAAGCAGCGCAGCGAAAACTTAGCATTCATTGTGATACCTTCGTTTACTTTGTGGGTGATCAAATTCTATTTCCAAATCTTCAAATTTCCACATTGACTCTTTCGGCTTCCTGTCTCGATTTGACAATCTTTTGTGCCGATTTCGACAGGTTTTCTTCGTCTTCCATAAAACGTTTGATTTTACGGATTGCATCTTCATAGCCAGGGATCTGCACCTTTTCAAAAAGATTCACCTTTTGTGTGGTTTTCTTTCTGGCATGTTCCAACAGGTTGAGTTTTTGTGTCATAAACTCTTGTTCAATCCCGATCTGAGCCAGCTCCTTAAGCTGCTCAATGCCATCAGCAAACCATTTGGGACTGCTAAAAAGGCTGAAAGGACGGACAGAATAGTCAACACCTTCAAGCACAGGAATACGCACGCCGGCAATCTTCCTGATCGTCATCTTTACGTCGTCCACGTGGAGCAGCGAGGTGTCAAATTCTCCCCAGAGAGCCAGCATCTGATCGTACGAGTTAATGCGATCCTCCAGTTTTGATTCCAGAATTTTCGCATCATCTTTGGCCCGTTTCACGTCCACACGCAGAGCACTCTCCTTGTTCTTAATGGTAGGAAGCGCACGCACACGTATTTTAAGCTGTTTTTCAAGCCCCTGAAGCGACGTTTTATTATATTGAAATGTTATAGCCATAATTTGAGTTCAGAATTTCGTTTCTATCTCAGATAGAGGAACGATTATTTCGGCCAATATTTATCAACTAAGGTCTGTTTGATATTGACTTCTTCCGGCTTGAAATAGGTAGCAAAAAGACCCCATGTCACATTCAGCATCTCTTCTGTTCCAATGTTGACATCAATGGCAAGAATGTTTTCTGCATAATCTTTTCCAAAAGAAAGGGTGCGTTCGTCATAGTTGGTAAGGTCGAAACCATTTTCCAGTTTGGTCTTGGCATTGGCAGCATCGGCATACAGACGAACGGCGGCATTCATCACCTGCGGGTGATCTTCGCGTGTCTTTTTGCCTATTACCAATTGCTTCAAACGCGACAGCGAACGGAACGGATCCACAATAACTTTTCCAATGTCCGAGTCACGACGGAGGAATAGCTGACCCTCGGTAATATAACCGGTATTATCAGGAATAGCGTGCGTAATATCGCCGCCCGAAAGAGTGGTCACCGCAATGATGGTGATAGAACCTCCGGCAGGGAACTGTACCGCTTTTTCGTAGATCTTTGCAAGGTCGGAATAAAGCGAACCCGGCATAGAGTCTTTTGAAGGAATCTGATCCATACGGTTCGATACAATCGAAAGAGCATCGGCATAGAGTGTCATATCGGTCAACAGCACTAACACTTTCTCGTTATGATCCACCGCAAAATACTCGGCAGCTGTCAGCGCCAAATCAGGAATCAACAAACGTTCTACCGGCGGATTTTCGGTTGTGTTTACGAAACTCACGATACGGTCGAGAACGCCTGCATTATTGAATACATTTTTGAAATAGAGGTAGTCGTCGTTGGTCAAACCCATACCGCCGAGCACAATTTTGTCGGCCTTGGCACGCAACGCCACGTTTGCCATTACCTGATTGAACGGCTGATCCGGGTCGGCAAAGAAAGGAATCTTCTGTCCCGACACCAACGTATTGTTCAAGTCGATACCGGCAATACCAGTGGCAATCAGTTCGGAAGGCTGACGACGGCGAACCGGGTTTACCGACGGACCACCAATTTCGCGTTCTTCCCCTTCGATCTCGGGACCACCGTCAATAGGATCACCGAAGGCATTGAAGAAACGACCTGCAAGTTGATTGCTCACTTTCAGAGTAGGAGCTTTACCCAAAAATATTACTTCTGCATTGGTAGGGATACCTTCGGTTCCTTCGAATACCTGCAAAGTAACATCTTCCCCCATGATTTTCACCACCTGAGCCAGCTTGCCATTAACCGTTGCCAACTCTTCGTTGCCAACCCCGGAAGCTTTCAGCGAGCAGGTAGCTTTTGTGATCTGGGTGACCTTGGTGTATATTTTTTGAAATGCTTTTGTAGCCATGATATCTGTATTTACTATTTTTCGATTTACAATTTACGATTTCTCCGGAGTATCAGTTGGATGCCATTTCCAATTCCAGCATTCCTTTTAACTCTTTCAGATATCCGTTGAAGGCTTCTGATTGATATTCAGAGTAATTCATCTGCTTGCAGATGTTGATCAGGCGTTTGAAATAATCCATTACGTCGTTGAAGTTGCTGAAATCGAATTTGGTGCGACAGATGTCCATCACCAGGTTCAGCATGAATTGCTGACGTTCAATCGAGCATACTGAGTCGACTTTGTCGAAAGCATCCTGTTGCAGGATTACAAAATCGATAACTTCCGATTTCCAGAAGGTTACGTGGTAATCCACAGGAACTCCGTCGTCACCCAAAATATTGATCTGTTCCTGAATCTCCTTGCCCCGCTGCAGCAAAGTTTTCATATCATTCACCTCCTTGGTCCAGTCGGGAGAGATTCGCTTGGCAATATATTCTTCAAATTCAGGATATTCTATGTATTTCGAATAGCTGTCAATAGGGTTTACGGCCGGATAACGTTTTCGGTCGGCACGAGCCTGTTCGAGAGCAAAGAAGCAACGGGCAGCCTTCTTGGTCGATTCCGTTACCGGTTCTTTCAGGTTACCACCGGCAGGCGATACGGTTCCGATAAAAGTGATGGAACCTGTGGAGCCGTTGTTAAGAAGAACGTAACCGGCGCGGCCGTAGAAGTTGGCGATGATTGCCGAAAGGTCCATCGGGAAAGCATCCTGACCCGGAAGCTCTTCCAAACGGTTCGACATTTCACGCAACGCCTGTGCCCAACGCGAAGTAGAGTCGGCCATTAGCAGCACCTTCAATCCCATCGACCGGTAATATTCGGCAATGGTCATGGCGGTATAAACGGATGCCTCACGGGCAGCTACAGGCATGTTTGATGTATTTGCAATAATGATGGTACGTTCCATCAATTTGCGGCCGGTGTGCGGGTCGGTCAGTTCGGGGAATTCCACAAAGATTTCCACAACTTCGTTAGCACGTTCACCGCAGGCAGCCATAATTACGATATTTGCATCGGCCTGTTTCGAAATAGCGTGCTGGAGAACAGTTTTGCCTGTTCCGAACGGACCGGGGATAAATCCGGTTCCTCCTTCAACAATAGGATTCGCAGTATCGATAGTTCTTACGCCGGTTTCGAGCAAGCGGAAGGGACGCGGTTTTTCGGTATAGCAGGTGATGGCTTTTTTTACCGGCCATTTCTGAGTCATGTTGAGTTCGATCTCTTTGCCTTCACTGTCGGTGATGACGGCAATTTTATCGAAAATGCGGTACTGGCCTTCAGCAACCACCGATTTTACGGTGTACTTGCCCTTGAATGTAAAAGGAACCATGATTTTGTGGGGCTGGAAGTTTTCGTCCACCTCAGCCAGCCAACTGCCAGCTTCCACTACATCGCCCGGTTTGGCAAGCGGTTTCAAATCCCACAGTTTCTCTTCATTCAGCGGATAGGTATATTCTCCACGTTGCAGGAATACTCCCGTCATCTTATCGAGGTCGTTTTGCAGGCCGTCGTAGTTTCGCGACAGAAGCCCCGGACCGAGGGTCACTTCGAGCATGTGTCCCATGAATTCGACCTCGGCACCTACCTGCAGGCCACGGGTGCTGTCGAACACCTGTACATAAGCATTGTCGCCGATGATTTTGATGACTTCAGCCATCAGTTTTGTATTTCCGGTTGCAATGTAACAGATTTCGTTTTGAGCAACAGGCCCGTCAACGCTCACTATTACAAGGTTGGAAATGATGCCTTTAACTTTTCCTTTTGTTGACATATTATGCTATTGTTTTTATTTTGACGTTAATAGGGTTCCCCGGCAGCTCATTTCTCGCTGGGAAATTTCACACCACTTTTCAGGTTGCGGATAAGTTCGCGGAAAATTGCAGAACCGGCCTCCTTATTAAGAGGCAACCATCGTTCTATAATTTCAAGCTTCATCAGATATGCCGCTACAGCTTCAATCGTGAAATATTCGAAAACTGTATTTTCGTCAATCCACGCCCACTTCAACAGATCAATTTTGCGTTCGCGCTCCAGCAAATCGGTCTCTTCAGCAATACGTAATACCGATTCGGCCTGAGGGAAAAAGTCGCTTACACCAAAATCGCGCGAATGGCTGGCTTTCAGGATACGCGCGACATTGTTGTCGCCTACTATGGACAAATGAACGTCGAATGAATGTTTGCGGCAGGTGTGAGCTGTCAGCAAATTATTGATATTGAGGCAAAATTCAAACCACCGGCTAACAAAACCGTTATTGCATTTCAATGCCGACTTATAAAACAAGGCCATAAGTTGGTCTTCCCACGAAAGATTATCGAACAACGGCTTGTCTTCCCAGTATGCATAGGCAAATAGTGGAAAATAGGAAGGAACAGTCGATATTTTAGGATTCTCCGTTTCTTTCAAAAGTGTCACCACTTCTTCAAACTGATCGGATGTAGAGATGCCAAGCGGGTGCAGGGCAGCATCCCTGTCTTTGAGGAATGCGAACCAGTTTTTCGCTTCATATTGCTGAAAAATCAGATCGGCAATTTCACGATCTTTTTTTGTAAGAGTTTCCTGCAACGTTTGTTGCATCTCCTGCAATTTAAGGGAAAGTTTGGTATCGTCCGGCTGGATTTCGGGTAATCCGGCTATCAGGTAGTAATATTTGCTCATTATGTTACAAATTATGGTTTTGGTTGCAAATTGGGAATAGCAACTTAAAACAACAATTCTACCAGTTTAGGACGTAAAAATTCTTTGAAGTATTCTACAAATTCGGCCTCACCGAAAGTGATTTTATAACCACCGGATGCAGGCTGAACTGCGAAGTCGGTTTTTGCGCCGTTCACCTCTTTTATTGTAACACCATTATTGAGCAATTCTTTGGCATTCGAAGCAAAATAAGCAGTCAAAGCCTCTGCATCTTTGGCCTCAATTACAATCTGTTCTTTTTTTGCCCATTCCTGAGTAAAAGAAAGAATTATCTTTTGCATAAAAGCTTTATCAACAACTGCTGCCTTAACTGAGTCATCGGTAATCTTACCGTTTATCAGATTCACCACCTCTGTCTTCAGAGCTTCTACGGATTGTTGCGCAAACAATTTAAGTTCCGAACGCGTATTTTTATCGAGTTCTTCTGCCTGCTTTTTAGCTTGTGCTACTATGGCAGCAGCGTCAGCTTCTGTTTTTTGCAGTATTGCAGCTGCCTCATCCTGAGCTTTAGATACAATTGTGGCGGCTTCACTTTTTCCTTTTTCAACGCCTTCTAAATAGATTTTGTCGGTAAGTTCTTGCAGTGTTGAGTTCATATTGCTGATTTAATTTTTTTTTTACTTAGACTGCAAATGTAATGGAATTATCAATAGGGTGTTCAACCGAATTTAAATTGGAATTCCAATTTAACGTTATTTTTAATTGTATAAAACAACAGAAACACTATAACACATATTCACCAAAACAGAGAAATAACAAAACATATGAAATTTACAACTCCACTTTAGCGACAAATTGAAACAATTCACAACAAAAACGCAAACCTGCGGACAATCAAAGATAATTTCAAAAAAACCAGACTAATTTCAAACAATACGTAATTTACAGGCAGAACACACAAATTATTGTCAAATTTCGCAAAACGAGGTAAAGACAATTCATCTTTTTTATACTGAGACAAGTTTAAAAAAAGAAAGCGCGACCTTCTCAGATTATGAGAAGGTCGCGCTTTTTTCTTAAAAAGAAAAAGTCTTATTTCTTGTTAAACTCAGATGAAACTGTCAACACTTTTCTTCCTTTTGCACGACGGGAAGCTAAGATGCGACGGCCATTGGCAGTAGCCATACGTTCGCGGAAACCGTGTTTGTTTCTCCGTTTTGTGTTCGATGGTTGGAATGTTCTTTTCATTGCCGTATTGTTTTATATGTTGATTTTTATTCCTGTTTTCGGGGCGACAAAGATACGGATTTTTTTCTATAAACAAATTATTCTACTGATTTTTATCATCAAATGTATTTCAGGTTAATCTGCGCCATTAATTTTCTTTCGAAAGAAATTAAGTCTTTAGTTTTTTTATAGAAAAGAATTACAGAATTTTTTCCTTAATACAAGGATAATCAGCTACCTTTGTTCTCCTAAAACAGAGGTTATTCTAACTATACATTAATCTATAAACTAAACAGTTATGTCTAAAGTAACAGTAGTCGGAGCCGGTAACGTAGGTGCTACCTGTGCTAACGTTCTGACGGTAAACCAAGTTGCGAGCGAAGTGGTTTTGCTCGATATTAAAGAAGGTGTTGCTGAAGGTAAAGCAATGGACATCATGCAGACTCAGCCTACTCTGGGTTTCGCAACAAAAGTTGTCGGTGTAACCAGCGATTACAGCAAAACAGCTAATTCTGACGTTGTGGTTATCACTTCTGGTCTTCCCCGCAAACCGGGTATGACACGCGAAGAACTGATCGGAGTTAACGCTGGTATCGTTAACTCGGTTGTTGCAAGCATCATCAAAGAATCTCCCAACGCTATCCTCGTTATCGTAAGTAACCCGATGGATACAATGACTTACCTGACATTCAAAACAGCAGGTCTTCCTAAAAACCGTGTAATCGGTATGGGTGGTGCATTGGACAGCTCTCGTTTCACTTACTACCTGAGTCAGGCTCTTAACACCAACGGCAACAACATCGAAGCTATGGTTATCGGTGGTCACGGTGACACAACTATGATTCCTTTGAAACGTCTTGCTAACTGCAAAGGTGTTGCTGTAAGCGACATTCTTTCTGCTGAAGCTTTGGATAAAATAGTTGCCGACACAATGGTTGGTGGCGCTACCCTGACAAAATTACTGGGTACTTCTGCATGGATGGCTCCGGGTGCTTCTGCTGCATTCCTAGTTAAATCTATCCTTAACGACGAAAAACGCGTACTCCCTTGCTGCGTTTACCTCGAAGGCGAATACAAACACAACGATATCTGCATCGGCGTTCCTACCGTAATTGGCAAAAACGGCGTTGAAGCTATCCTCGACGTTAAACTGACTGCTGACGAACAAGCTTTGTTTGACAAGAGCGCTGCTGCTGTTCAGGTAATGAACAACGTATTGAAAGAAATGAAACTGGTTTAATTTCCGGTTAATAATTTACTTTTCAACAATAAAAAGGACAATCCTCATGCAGGGTTGTCCTTTTTTTGTGGTTGAGGCCGATTACGAACACCGATCTGCCTGATTAAGAGTTTCGCTCCAAGCGAAGCCCTTAATTCAATACCCGAATAAAATATCCATTGCCATGACCGGCTGTTTGAAATCCAGAGAACAGCAAAGCTCTCGCTCTCCAAATATCCTTCAAATGTAGCAATATTTCTTTCAAACATAAAAAGAGACAGCTATTAGCGTCGCGCTTTTATGCTTTTGCAGTCCGTGAGCCGTGCTTTTGTGCCCGACATAAGCCAAGCCATACATCGAACCCAAACCCGCCTTACACGCCACGAGAGAGAGTCAATGCCATATCCACCGACAAGCACAAAAAAAAGCCGCTCTTGTTCCAGGTTTACCTGATGTTTAGCGGCAACGTAACTTGTGCTGGAAGCCAAAGTGGTTTGCAACCACAAACAACGTTCAGCGAAGCTAATCAGTTACAAATGTCTCATCCCGTATCAACGGGACTGATTAAATTTAGCTTCGCTGATTTTCAATTCCAGTCCAAGATACCGCTACGCTCAATCTTGAACTATTTAATCTGCCGTACTTGCACCAGCTGGGGCATTCCATTCGGTTTGCCTCTTTTTTGTGTCTGAAGTCATCCTATTCCTCTTGTTCTTGATTTGCCTGATGTTTAGTTCAATATTGAACGAGTATCTATTATCAACACATTCCTGCACCAGAGATTATTTACATCTAGAATATCCATTTTCAGTAGATAGAGTTTTATAATTATCAAATGATATATAACTCCAGTGTGAAGGCATATAATCATATACAAAGAGAGCCTTTAGATTTACATTTGGGAGTGTAAATGATCGCTTTTGATTTGTATACCCAAATAATGAAGATGGTAATAAATTCTGATTTGATTCGCAATAAGTTATTAAGCACGTTGCTCCTCTATATTTGAAACAGGCTAATGGAATTTTGCTTAAGACTTCTGACAGTTCTCTGGTCTGTTCGATTTCTCCGATAAAAATATAATTAAAGCCATCATGATATTCGCGTATTCCGACATAGAGATAGCGTTCAGATGGAAAACATTTTTTCTCTTTCGTTATTATTTCGTCAAGAACATTCCCAAGACTGTTGCTGTTGATTTCAACAACAGGCAAACACAGATTATCTCTGTTCGTTTCTGTCGTTTGACCAATACATATCTCATAACAGAAAAGCATAAGAATAACTCCTATGAAAGTACTTTTATACATCATATAAATCCTTTATATCCGGATTCGGCATATCCTCCATCGGCATCGCTACTAAAAGAATTCCACCATCCAAAGTCCTTCAAATGTAGCAATATTTTTTCCAAACAAAAAAGCGACAGCTTATTATACCATCGCCCACCAACAAGCACAAAAAAAGCCGCTCTCGAAAATCGAGAGCGGCTTTTTTGCATTTATAGAACAGGCTTATGCCAGTTTCTTTTTTTGTTGTCTTTTAGCGTGCCAAACCTGTACATCGTAAGCGATGGTAGAAGCCACCAGAATCGACGAATAGGTACCGGTTACAACACCGATGAGCAATGCGAATACAAAGCCCCGGATCACGTCACCACCGAAGATGAAGATTGCCAGCAATACCAGAATCACACTCACCGTGGTATTGATAGTACGGCGCAGGGTGTGGTTCATAGCATCATCCATCAACGAACTGATCTCACGTTTCGGGTACAGCTTGATAAATTCACGGATACGGTCGAAGATTACCACCGTATCGTTGATGGAGAACCCGATAACCGTCAAGATCGCGGCAATAAATGCCTGGTCGATTTCGAGCGAGAATGGCATAATGCTGTAGAGCAAAGAATAAAGCCCCAGCACCACCACCACGTCGTGAATCAACGAAACCAACGCTCCGATAGAGAACGTGTAGCTTGGGAAACGGAGGAAAATGTAAAGAGCAATACCCAATACCGCGAGAACGATCGCCCAGATAGCAGCGACTTTAATATCTTCAGCCACAGCAGGCCCTACCTTCTGAGAACTTACGATATGTTTTTTCACAAACTGATCTCTTGTGATATTGCTTCCCAACATAGGTTTCAGGCTGGTGTACAGCTTTGTTTCGATTTCATCGTCCACCGAAGCCGACCGGTTGGTAATTTCGTAGTTTGTAGAAACCCGAACCTCTTTGCCGCTGGTGCCAATAGCAATTACATTGACATTTCCGCCGAATGCACCTTTCAGTGTAGAACGAAGGTTCTCCGCATCAACCGGTTGATCGAATGCAATCTGATAGTTACGTCCACCACTAAAGTCGATACCCTGACTCAAACCGCGGGTAGCTAATGAACCGACGCAGATTAAAAGAACAATACCGGAAACAACATACCATGTTTTACGCATTCCGATAAAATCGATATTCGGATGCAATAACCAGTGTTTGGTCAAACGGGTAGTAAACGATATATCTTCTCTTCCTTCTTTCTCCAAGAATAGGTCAAAAAAGATATGTGTAAGGAACACCATACAGAAGAAAGAGGTAATAATACCGATAATCAACGTAGTGGCAAAACCTTTGATAGGACCGGATCCAAATGAGAAGAGGATAATACCAACCAACAAGTGAGTAGCATTGGAGTCGACAATTGCAGACAGAGCATGTTTATAACCATCGGCAACCGCTTTCCGCAGATTTTTGCCAGCTTCTTTTTCTTCACGAATACGTTCGTTGATCAACACGTTAGCATCGACCGCAAACCCAAGCGTCAGCACTATACCGGCAATACCCGGCATGGTAAGCACCGCCTTGAAGGAAGCAAGAATACCCATAATGAAGAGCACGTTCAGTATCAATGCTCCATTGGCAACCAGACCGGGTATCCAACCATAGTAGAATACCATAAAGACCAAAATCAGGGCAAATGCAATCACAAACGAGATAAGACCCGAGTTGATTGATTTCTGACCCAACGACGGACCAACATTGTCGGCCTGAACGATGTGTGCCGGAGCAGGCATACGACCTGATTTCAGCACGTTTGCTAAGTCCTTCGCTTCTTCAACTGTGAAGTGACCTGAAATCTGGCTACGACCGCCGGTGATTTCCTGGTTAACAACCGGAGCAGAATAAACAAAGTTATCCAAAACGATAGCTACGCATTTACCTACGTTTTGTTTTGTCAGGATTGCCCATGTGTTTGCTCCTTTGGAGTTCATGGTCATGTCCACAATAGCGTTCGAACCGTATTGACCGTAGTCATCTTTTGCGTCGGTTACAACATCACCCTGAAGTGCAGGACCTTGTTTGGTGGTGCTCTTCAAAGCATACAGTTCAAAATACTGACCTTGTTTGTCAATTGCCTTAACACCCCATTTCAAAGCAAGATCTGAAGGAAATTTGCTGCGAATCTGAGGATTGCGCAAGTAAGATCCGATAGTTGATGTATCTGCGGCAAGAGCTACGCCCACACGGGGAGATGTACCTTGTGGATCGATACCCTGCAAAAGGCCAAACAACGGGTTTTTCTTTTTGAATTCGGCAATATTTTGTTGGTTACCTTTATCGGCTGTCGGTTTTTCTTTTTTCTTGATCAAAGCAGCAAGCGAATCTTCTTTTGAAGTACCGGCAGGTTTCTGAGCCTTAGCTTCGGCTGTTGCCTTAGCGGGAGCACCTACAGCAGGAACTGTGTCGGTTTTAGCTTTACCACCGTTTGCAAGAATTGCTGGCAATGCACTGTTTGCATCTGCAAGAGTCTGATATATTTCAGCCACATTATAAGTTTCCCAGAATTCGAGGTTTGCTGTTCCCTGAAGAAGTTTGCGAACACGTTCAGGATCTTTTACACCCGGAAGCTCAACGAGGATACGACCGGATTTTTCAAGTTTCTGAATATTCGGCTGAACCACACCAAAACGGTCAATACGGGTACGGAGCACGTTGAATGAGTTGTTGATTGCACTTTCAACATCTTTTCTCAATACAACCATCACCTGATCGTTGGTTGCACTCAAAGGAATTTGATCTTTCTTATCGTATGTGCTGAATATTGTAGACAGCTTAGCATTAGGATCAAGTTCGAGGTATGCATTTTTGAACAATGTCAGAAAGTCTGTCTGACTGCTAGCCTGACGTTGAATTGCCATATCGATGGCTTTGTTGAAATTTTGCGGGGGATTAGGAACCGTAAGCGAACGGAGAATATCGGCCTGCGATACTTCCAAAATTACGTTCATACCACCTTTCAAGTCAAGACCAAGGTTAATTTCCTTGTCCATACACTCTTTGTAGGTATACCCAAACCACACCTTGGTGGGTGCGATAGAATCTAGATACCTTTTGTAAAGCGCGCTGTCAACTTCGTTTGTGCCTGATTTCGTCGCAAATGCCAAAGCAGCTTTATTGTAATGGTTTGTCACAAAGCTGAATGACAAATAGAAGAAACAGACAAGCAAAAGCAACACGGCTAGAACCTGAACAAATCCTTTGTTTTGCATGTTTAACTATTTTAAATACATATAACTAATTGATAGAATTTCCAAATTATTTTGAGCCTGCAAATATAGCGATTTTTTAATAAGCCCAAAATGAGTTAAAAAAGAAATTTTTGCGACCCCTAAGTTACCCCTTTTGGCGGGAAGCAAGAACTTTTTTTGTGTGAAATTATTCAAATAATAGACATTATATCGATTAAGTGTATATAAATCTCAATTGCAGACCTCTCCTCCCAACCTCCTTCCCTTGGGGGTGGAGCAAGACAGTGAAATAGTTAGAATTCAATTCATTTTGCAGATTCTCCCCCTCTCTTCGGGAGAGGGGCTAGGGGAGAGGTCAAATGCGAAAATTAAGAAATGAATTAACCGGTATAATGTCTAATATCATTATCGGATATATCACCAAATTTTATTTCATATCGTCTGAATTGGAAATCGACGTAGTCAAAGGCTACATTTTCACAACCGTATGCCAATGGCGTACGGTTTTTCATGCACCACTCTTCAATGCCTGAAAAGCAATATTTCCCCCACACAACTATGCGCCCACACAGCAAAAAGAACTATAACACAAGAGACTCCATCTACACATCACTCTGTAACAGCAAGAACAGTAACAAAGAATAAACAAATGGTGTCCAAAAACTGCAATTAGCCGTGATTTTTATCCACTTTTATCGTTACATTTGTCTAACTGTTTTTGTCAACTTAACCTTAGTATATACACTTATGTCAAAATTACGTTTTGCGGCGTTGCAGGAATTTGCGGCCCGCACTCCTCTACACGTGGAAACTCCATCCAAACTTTCTGAATATTATGGAATCAATGTTTTTGACCGAAAAAAAATGCAGGCTTACTTGCCGGATGAAGCATACAAGGCCGTCCGTGAAGCAATAGAAGACGGAACCCAAATAAACCGTAAAGTAGCCGACCAGATTGCAAACGGCATGTGCCGCTGGGCAAAAGAACGGGGAGCTACCCACTACACACACTGGTTTCAGCCTCTTAACGATGCTACTGCCGAAAAACACGAACGCTTGTTTGATTTTGGCGAAAACGGCGAAGTTATGGAACGCTTTTCCGGCAAACTGCTCATCCAGCAGGAACCCGATGCTTCATCATTTCCCAGCGGAGGCATCCGCAACACCTTCGAGGCCCGCGGATATACAGCCTGGGACGTTTCTTCTCCCGCATTTATAGTTGACGAAACTCTTTGCATTCCCACCATTTTCATTGCATATACAGGTGAGGCACTTGATTATAAAACGCCATTATTACGCGCTTTGAGTTCCGTAGATAAAGCGGCAGTCCGCGTATGTCAGTATTTCGACAAGGAAGTAACAAAGGTAACTGCCAATTTAGGCTGGGAGCAGGAATATTTTCTGATAGACAAGGCTCTGTTCGATGCCCGCCCCGACCTTTGCCTCACTGGAAGAACGTTGATGGGACATGCTTCCGCCAAAGATCAACAGTTGGAAGATCACTATTTTGCAGCCATTCCTCCACGTGTAATGGCGTTCATGAGCGAACTGGAATTAGAATGTCACAAACTGGGAATTCCGGTAAAAACACGCCATAATGAGGTGGCTCCCAACCAATTCGAATGTGCGCCAATTTTTGAGGAAGCAAATCTTG
>CAXXPB010000044.1:0-39915 GCA_963678825.2 uncultured Microbacter sp.
GATATATTATCCGGTGCCTCTTCATTTGCAAAAAGCCTATAAAAACGGACGTTGTAGGGCGGAAAATTGTCCTATAACAGAAATGCTTTCATCATCCGTCCTTTCTCTTCCGATGCATACGGAACTGGATGAAGAACAACTCACTTTTATTACAAAGATGGTTAAGGAAGGATTGTTTGCAAACAGAATATAGGAAATCACCGGACAAATTTGATAACTAAAGCCAGGAACAATGAGTTATTTTGCACATGACACAGCTATATTAGACGAAGGTTGCCAAATCGGCGACGGCACAAAAATATGGCACTTTTCACACATAATGTCTGGCGCCATCGTCGGAAGTAATTGTAATATTGGACAAAATGTGGTAATTTCGCCCCTTGTTATACTTGGCAACAATGTAAAGGTGCAAAATAACGTATCAGTCTATACTGGTGTAACTTGCGAAGACGATGTTTTTCTGGGACCCTCAGTTGTATTTACCAATGTGGTCAATCCCCGTAGTGCCGTTAACCGAAAAAATCAGTATCTTGCAACCAAAGTCTGCAAAGGCGCAAGCATTGGTGCCAATGCAACAGTTATATGCGGAATCACGATCGGAATATACGCCATGATTGGAGCCGGTTCTGTTATCACCAAAGATATTCAACCCTACGCGCTGGTAATGGGAAATCCTGCGCGTCAAACCGGATGGGTGAGTGAATATGGGCATAAATTGCATTTTGATACGAATGGAGAGGCTTTATGTCCTGAAAGTGGCGAAAAGTATATACTTCGCAAGAATAGCGTGATTAAAACTAACCAATAATGTCTGAAAAAATTAAGTTTGCTGTCGTTGGACAAGGGCACATCGGCAAACGACACGCGGAAATGATCCGACGTGACGATCGAGCCGAGCTGGTCGCCCTATGCGATGTCCTTCCGAAGGAAACATTACAACTGAAGAATTCACCGGAACCTTTTTTTTCATCCATAGATGATCTTTTGCATTCCGATCTTGATATAGATGTTGTCAACATCTGTACTCCGAACGGTTATCATGCCGATTATGCAATAAAAGCGCTGGATACTCATCATCATGTGGTAATTGAAAAACCGGTAGCATTAACCAGGAACGATGCGGAAGTCATTCTGAACAAGTCACAAGAAGTGTCCCGTGATGTTTTTTGCGTAATGCAAAATCGTTATTCGCCACCTTCGGTCTGGCTAAAACAAATGGTTGAAGAGAAACTGCTTGGGGATATATACCTTGTGCAACTGAATTGTTTCTGGAACAGAGACGATCGTTATTATCGTCCGGATGACTGGCATGGTGATGCACGATTAGACGGGGGAACTCTTTTCACTCAGTTCTCTCATTTTATTGACATAATGTATTGGTTGTTTGGAGACATCACCAACATAAAGGGAAATTTTCACGATTTCAACCACCAATTGCTTACCGACTTTGAAGACAGCGGTGTCGTACTCTTCGACTTTTTAAAAGGAGGAATGGGAGTACTCAACTATTCGACTGCCATTTGGGACAACAATTTCGAAAGCAGCATTACCATCATTGGCTCAAACGGCACCGTAAAAGTAGCTGGCCAATACATGAATGAAGTGGTTTACTGTCATGTTAAGGATTACACTATGCCGCAGCTCAGTCCGTGCAACCCGCCCAATGATTACGGTCTATACAAAGGTTCGGCACAAAACCATCACTACGTTATTGGAAATGTTGTTGATACGCTGACTGGGAATGACTCCATAACAACCAGTCTTCAGGAAGGGCTAAAAATCGTAGAAATTATAGAGCGCATTTACAAAGTGCGCGATTTAAACTGGAAAAAACAACGCTAATCAAATAATTAACAATCAAATGATTCAACGTATTCAAACTGTATATTTGCTTCTTGTTACTATTTTATCGACAATCGTAGTTTTCTCTCCGGTGTCGTTCATTGCAACTTCGGCAAATGTTTTCGACTTATCTTATAATGGTTTTTGTGGCAACTCCGTCTATTGATGCTTTACACATTAATACGTGGCCACTGACTTTAATCGCAGCACTTATTCCTTTTGTGGCTTTAGTTTCCACCTTTCTATACAAGAAACGCAAACTACAAATAAGACTGAACATCGTAAACTTTCTTTTGATAGATGTTTATTATGTAACAATGCTTGCTTTCATGTGGTTTGCCGACGCAAGACTTGGCTTACCTTCACGTTGGGGCTACCATTTAGCCGCATCACTTCCGGCCATAAATATGATATTCACATTCCTGGCTATCCGGGGAATTCAAAACGATGAGAAGCTGGTACGATCGCTTGATCGTCTGCGTTAACAGGTACTTTTCAAAACAAAGAAGCGGATTGTTATTTCTAACAATCCGCTTCTTTGTTTATCCGCCCCATCCATCCCTGTCAAGGTTGCGGTAATTGATGGCTTCGGCAATATGCTGAACCTCTACTTTTTCGCAAGCTCCAAGGTCGGCGATTGTACGCGACACTTTCAAGATTCGATCGTAAGCTCTGGCAGAAAGATTAAGTCGTTGCATTGCATTCTTGAGTAATGCCGAACCGGCCACATCCGGCGTCGCGTAAGTTCGCAATTGTTTCGAAGTCATTTGGGCATTACAATAGACCCCCTGACTTTCTTTAAACCTCTCTTCCTGTATTAAACGAGCATTGATCACTCTTTCCCGAATGGAAGAGCTGGGTTCTGGAGTTGACTCTTCCGCCAGCTTATCGAATGGGACAGGAACAATCTCTATGTGAATATCAATTCGGTCAAGCAGAGGGCCGGAAATACGGCCGAGGTATTTCTGCACCATACCGGGAGAACAAACACATTCCCGTTCCGGATGGTTATGATACCCGCAAGGGCAAGGATTCATGGAAGAAACCAGCATAAAACTGGCAGGATATTCAATGGCAAATTTCGCACGGGAGATACATATTTTTCTATCCTCTAACGGCTGCCTCATAACCTCCAGAACCGTTCTCTTAAACTCCGGAAGTTCATCAAGAAATAACACACCATTATGAGCCAGCGATATCTCGCCGGGCTGAGGAAATGTACCACCTCCTACTAGCGCAACATCGGAAATAGTATGGTGTGGATTACGAAAGGGTCTTTGAGCCAAAAGAGAAGTATTGCCTGACATTTTGCCTGCCACCGAATGGATTTTGGTGGTTTCGAGAGCCTCTTGCAAGGAGAGAGGTGGCAAAATTGAAGGAAGACGCTTTGCTATCATAGATTTACCAGCACCCGGAGGTCCCACCATAATAATATTATGCCCACCAGCTGCCGCAACTTCTATCGCTCGCTTCACACTCTCCTGCCCTTTCACATCCGAGAAATCAGCTTCGAAATGGCCAATATTATCAAAAAATTCCTGTCGTGTATCAACCGTAACTAGTTCCAAATGCTTATTCCCGTTGAAGAAATCGATCACTTCGGTAATGTTTTCTGCTCCATACACATCCAGATTATTGACAACCGCCGCTTCGCGTGCATTCTGTTTTGGGACAATCATTCCTTTAAAACCTTCCTCGCGGGCTTTGATTGCAATGGGAAGTATTCCCTTTACCGGTTGAACAGTTCCGTCAAGCGACAGTTCACCCATGATGAGATATTTTTCCAACTCGTCGCTCTGAATTGTTTTTGCAGCGGCCAGTATTCCTATTGCAAGCGGAAGATCATATGCAGAACCTTCTTTGCGTATATCGGCAGGTGCCATGTTAATCACAATCTGATAGCGCGGGAACTCAATATTGTTTACCTGCAGAGCAGAAATAATTCGTTGTTGACTCTCTTTCACCGCATTATCAGGCAGCCCAACCAAAAAGAAACGTATGCCACGAGACACATTTACCTCAATAGTTACGATAGTAGCATTGATACCATGCACGGCAGCTCCGAAGGTTTTTACTAACATTTTCTTCTCTTTTAGATCAAAGTTAACAAGAACAAATATACACATTGTTTGCAAAAAGAGAAAACTATTTTTTTTATTGAAGACGGAAACTTTCCCGATTTTTTAAAACCTGCTAAAGAAAATGTTATTTTTTCTTCTTTTTCTGATGTACTTTTCATTTTTTTCTTGTACATTCGCTTTATCAATTTGTTATTTTGGAATGCTACAAGTTAACGAAGCTCAAGATATTATTAACAAGCGCATTAGCAACCTTCTCTATCCGGCCTCCCCGGAGAGGTTATATGAACCTATCCGATATGTATTGGCTCTTGGAGGGAAAAGGATTCGTCCGGCATTTGCACTTTTGGCTTGTAATCTCTTCTCCGAAGAGATAGAATTGGCAATTGAACCTGCCATTGGCTTGGAAGTTTTTCACAATTTCACTTTGTTGCATGACGACATAATGGACAAAGCGGATATCCGTCGGGGACATCAGACTGTTCATAAAAAATGGTGCGACAATGTCGCAATTCTTTCCGGTGACGCCATGCAGATCGACGCTTACCGACACGTGGCTCAGGCTCCGCAGTCCAAGTTAAAAGAAATATTGGACTTATTTTCCCAAACTGCTATAGAAGTGTGCGAGGGACAGCAATTTGACATGGATTTCGAACAACGCAACAATGTCTCTTTGCCGGAATACATCGAAATGATACGTCTAAAAACAGCCGTTTTACTCGCATGTAGCCTTAAAATGGGAGCTCTTGTTGGAAATGCAAATGCCACAGACGCTTCTCTCTTATACGAATTCGGAATCAATCTAGGGTTAGCCTTTCAGCTACAAGACGATTTTTTGGACGTATACGGTGACGTGGAAAAATTCGGCAAAAACATCGGAGGAGATATCCTTTGTAACAAAAAAACGTTTCTGTTGATTTCAGCATTAAAAGTAGCGGACGATTCCACAAGACAAGAACTCGAGAAATGGTTAACTGTCCCGAATCCAAATCCGCAGCAAAAAATTGACGCTGTTACTGAAATTTATAATCGGTTAAAAATAAAACAAATCTGTCAGGAAGAGATGGAAAACTACTATCAGAAAGCCCTTTATGCGCTTCGCTCGGTTAGTTGTCCCGATCAGAGAAAAGAAGTCCTGCAAAATTATTCCAACCGGTTAATGCAACGAGAATTCTAAAAACGCATTGTAGCTTGAACTATATATACTTTTGACTATGCCTTACAGAAGATTGCCTAACACAGATCAGGCCAGAGTACGCGCGCTGCGTACAGCGCTTGAAGAGTCAGATCGACAGCATTTACAGCTTGTGATCTCGTATAAGACTCAGCATGAAGCTAAAGTGTTATTGCAAAAATTTGAACAGGCAATGGGTTTGTATAAACAGACCTATGATAACCAGGTTAATTCAAATAAAGATTTCCAGCAAATCTTCCGCAACGCCCGGCTTTACATTTCGCATTTTATTCAGGTGCTTAATCTTGCGGTTCAGCGAAGCGAAATTAAAAAAGAATACAAAAAACTGTACCATCTAGAACCGGAAGATTTTTCTGTTCCGGATATGGTTAGTTCAGAGTCACTGATTGAATGGGGACAAAATATCATTGAAGGCGAAGCACAGCGAATGAGAGCCGGCGGAGTTCCCCTTTATAATCCGGCAATTGCCAAGGTTAAAGTTCACTACGACATTTTCAAAGAATATCGGGACAATCAGCTATTCTTACAGCAAAACACAGCCCGTTATGCAGACAAAGTAAACGTGCTACGCCAGCCAATTGACGATCTTATTGTCGAGGCATGGAATCAGATAGAAGGATTTTTCAACGAATTACCCCCTTTCAAACGCATGGAAAGCTGCAAAGCATTTGGCGTGATTTACTACTATCGAAGAGGTGAAGCTGAACTTACCCCTGCAGACGACCTGCCTAAGCCTATTGAAATTATCGAAGAAACGCCTGTGGTTGAGGCCATTTGTGAATCTCCGGTTGAAGCAACAATAGCTAAAGAACCTATGATTGAAATGGAAGTTGCTGCCGTAACGGAAGAGCAAATCATTTTGGCAGAAGAATTAACACCAGCTATTGAAGAAGAATCGTTTATTGAAAGTACGGTTGAAGCAGAACCGGTACAGATGGCAACAAAAGAGGCGCCGGTGGTAATGGAAGCCGAGAATATTCTTTCTTTAGAGACTGAAATTCAGACTGTCGTATCGACAGAGCAATCGATTGAAATTATTCTGGAAACCATAGAAGAACCCCAGGCAGTGGCAGAAGAATCTCAGCTTCTATTCGAACCCGAAATGCCGGAAGTTACGCTGTTCGACAACAAGGAAATTGTTTCGGAAGTAGCAGACACAGAACCTGAATTGAAGTTGAATGGCGCCATTCCCAAGAAGCGCAAAAAGCGTAATGTGAAGCAAGATGAATTATTATCTCTCTTCTTTCAGTAAAACATAGAAGCGTTCGTTAAACGAACGCTTTTTTTATGCCTTAATAAACAAAGAGCGTATTAAAACAAGTTCAATACGCTCTTCTTACATGATAATATCTGCAATTATAATAAAGCTTCAATTTTAGTTTGCAATGCTTGTTTTGGCAATGCACCCACTATTTTATCAGCTAATTCGCCATCCTTAAACAAAAGAATTGTAGGAATATTGCGAATCAGGAATTTTTCAGGACTGTCCGGATTATCATCCACATTCAATTTACCAATAAAGGCTTGTTCTTTGAATTGTTCTGCCAGTTCTTCCACAATAGGAGCAACCATGCGGCAAGGACCACACCATTCTGCCCAAAAATCTACTACTACTACTTTATTCGATTTGAGGATTTCCTCAAAGTTGCCGTCTGTAATCTCGTGCGCCATAATTATTATGAGTTTTAGTTGAATCTATTTTACAATAAGGATTGTTTGTCAGAAGCTTACCGGTCGGTAACAACTTCTCTTTTTACTTTAGCAAAAATACATCCTTATTTGTAGATTCGGATACAAAAAGTCAAATAAATTTATCAACACGATTTTAGATATTCATCCATTGCAGCTGCAGCTCTTCTGCCATCGCCCATTGCAAGTATCACGGTTGCTCCGCCTCTAACAATGTCACCTCCGGCAAAAATAGTCGGGATAGAAGATTGCATTCCATCATTAACGGTAATCGTTCCCCATTTCGACACGGAAAGATTTTTAATTGAACTCGGCACCAGAGGATTAGGCGACACCCCAATACTTACAATCACGGTATCCACATCAATCGTTTCAATGGCACCCGGAATCTCAACAGGACTTCTCCGGCCTGATGCGTCAGGTTCTCCAAGCTCCATTTTCTGGAGTCGCATTTGTTTTACGCGGCCTTTTTCGTCGCCTATATATTCAATCGGGTTGTGCAACGGAAGAAATTCTATACCTTCTTCTTTCGCGTGTTTGATTTCTTCAACACGTGCCGGCATTTCCGCTTCAGAACGTCTGTAAACGATCATCGCATGTTCGGCTCCCAGACGCTTGGCTGTACGTACTGCATCCATAGCGGTATTACCACCACCAATAATAGCGACATTCTTTCCTGACAGCACAGGAGTATCTCCATCCCGCAATGCGCCCATCAGGTTAATACGGGTAAGGTATTCGTTGGATGACATAACACCGATGAGGTTTTCGCCTGAAATATGCATAAAACGGGGCAATCCGGCTCCGCTACCTACGAACAAAGCTTTGTATCCCTGTGCCTCTAAGTCTTCAAATGTGATGGTTTTCCCAACAATGCAGTTGGTGACAATTTCGACACCCAGTTTCTTGAGCATTTCAATTTCTACATCGATAATAGAATTAGGAAGACGGAACTCAGGAATTCCATATTTAAGTACACCTCCGATTTCATGCAAGGCCTCAAATACGGTCACAGAATAACCTCTTTTGGCCATATCGCTAGCAAAGGCCAGCCCGGCAGGACCGGAACCAACAGCGGCAACCTTTATGCCGTTAGAAGGCGCGCATTCAGGTATCGCCATTTGACCACTTTCGCGTTCATAATCGGCCGCAAAACGTTCGAGATAACCAATTGCAACTGCTTCTTTGCCCATTTTCTGTGCATAGATACATTCAGCTTCACACTGTTTCTCCTGAGGACACACGCGGCTACAAACAGCAGGCAAAGCACTGGTTTTTTTTATTATTTTGGCCGCTTCAAGAATATCTCCTTTCTCTATGTTTTTTACAAACTGAGGAATATCGATACCCACAGGGCAGCCATTTTTGCATGACGGAGTGGGACAATCGAGGCAACGTTTTGCTTCATTCAGGGCTTCTTCTTTGGTTAAGCCACAGTTTACCTCTTCATTGTTTTTGTTTCTATAGTCAGCAGGGAGCTCACGCATGTGAACGCGTGACATATCTGCACGTTCTTTGTTTTTTATAGATTTCCGCAGCTCTTCGCGCCACGGTTCATTTCTTTTTGTATTGTTGTCCATATTCATGGGATTGAAAGTTGAGTTAATAAGCGATCGACATCACCCGATCAGATGGCGGCAGTCTCAATGTAGTGTTTCATTGCTTCTGCCTCAATTTCTTTGTAAGAACCGAGCCTCATTTGCATTTCATCAAAATCCACTTCATGAGCGTCGAATTCAGGACCGTCTACACAAACGAATTTTATTTTTCCACCAACAGTAATACGACAGGCGCCACACATACCGGTACCGTCTACCATAATAGTGTTGAGTGAAGCCATAGTAGGTACGTTATATTTCTTGGTAAGCAATGCTACAAATTTCATCATGACAGCCGGACCAACCGTTACACACATGTCCACTTTCTCACGGAGTAACACCTCTTCGATTCCGACAGTAACCAGTCCTTGTTTTCCATAGCTACCATCGTCTGTCATCACAATTACTTCATCAGAGTTAGCGCGCATCTGTTCTTCGAGAATCACGAGGTCTTTTGAACGGGCAGCGAGAACCGTTATAACACGATTTCCTGCCTTTTTCATAGCTTCCACTATAGGCAACAGAGGTGCAACACCAACTCCCCCTCCGGCACAAACTACAGTACCGTAGTTTTCAATATGAGTAGCTTTCCCCAACGGACCGACGAGATCTGTTATGTAATCACCTTCATTAAGATCACATAATTTAGCTGAAGAGACACCAACACGTTGAACAACCAACGATATAGTTCCTTTTACAGGGTCAGACGCCGCGATGGTTAACGGAATGCGTTCTCCCTTCTCTCCAATTTTTACCAGTACAAAATGACCGGCTTTGCGTGTTTTGGCAATTTGAGGAGCTTCCACTTCAAAATGTAATACATTGGGTGAAAAATGCTCCTTCTTTAAGATTTTGTTCATATTTGATAATTTGATATTGAATTGTCAGAAGCGTGTTGCTATGTGCTATGTTTGTGGGGCTAGCGCTCGCAAATGTACTTATTTATTGGGAAAATCGCAATCAAACCGGCGTGGAAGATGAATGTGAAATGTTAAAATTACCCCCTAAAAAGTAGAAAAAATCTATCAAAACATGTTGTAAAGCATACGAAAACATTTGGCTAGTATTCTAAAAAGGCCGAAATTTGTCATCGTTAAAACTACACAATCTTTTTTGCCTTAAAAAAACTAATACCTATTAGCAATAAAAAGTGGGACTTTGTGAAAAGTCCCACTTTTTGCATTTAAAGCATTTATTCTATTTAATCAGGGAAAATCTTAAACCGGTTTTAAGAGCGGCATTCAGAGGGTGTTCTGTGCGTGAGCTCTCCGGTTGGTTGCTGGGGACATACCATGCACCGCCAATTTCGGCATACCAGCTAATGAAACGATACAAACGGTAGCTAGCTCCGAGTCCGGCTTCCAGTGCAAACTGAAAACCATTAATGGAGTAATGATAGCGTTCTTGTTCCGTTGGAATATTTTGAGAGTTGTAAGTATAAATTTTTTCAACGAGAGAGATTCCTTTTTCAATTCGTCCCCCACCCGTCAGATACACCGAAAAGGATGGTTGCTTAATAAAAGCATAGGCTAAAGAAACCGGCACACCGATGTAATGTTGCTCTATGCGTCCGGTAGCCTTTACATTAGATGAAGACTGCAGCTCTCCTGTGGTTATCAGAAGGGTATATATTATTCCGCTTTGTAATTCCCACCTATTGCCAATCGGCATTCCGGCGGTCAGTCCAAAAGACATTGGCACATAGTAAGTCTTCTTATCTGTAAAATTAATGAGTGTCGGAGTAGATGAAGCCAGCAACGCGTCAGCTTGTGACACCCTGGAGAAAAGATGAGAACTAATAGATCCGCTTGATGCCAGATCACTTCCTGCTCCTGACGACAATCCCAAATTCCCCTGAAAGTTTCCGGCAAGCCAATGAACCAGATTACCCGACCCTGTTGGTTGCTTTTTGTCGGTCGTGGATGCATCTTTCGAATTCTCAACCGGCAAACTTGGTAACTCAGCATACTGTTTTACCGGATGCGTAATATAACCGGCAGTATCGATATCATTTATAGTCGGCTTGACAGCAACAACCGCTACAGGTTGAGCATTGCCGGCATTCTTACCTAAAACGGATATATTTTGCTCCTTTGATTCTGAAGACAATACCGAAGCCGGTTGTGCTTGTTCCTGAGTTTCATTCGCAGCATTCTTCGCTGCATGGACAGAAGGCTTAGAAGTAAGAGCCAAGGCTTTCTGCATTGAGCCTTCTTCATTTATAGTTGTCACTGAACGGACAGCTGGTTTTACTGAATTAATGCCAGTATTGTGACCCGAAAGTTGCACCGCAAGGTTATCTCCGGTCGACACTCTGTTGTTGGACAGATATGAGACTCCGAGAAACAAAACGCCGATAATTGAAGCGGCAGCTGCTACATAATACCACACAAAGCGACGACGTTTGGGTTGCGCTTCAGCCAGCTTTTGACTAAAAACAGCCCAATCATCAGACGGCAGCTCAACCTCATAATTGTCGAACTTCTGCCGGATTAATGTGTCGTTTTCTTTATACTTGTGAGTATCCATAGATTTCTACCATTTTTTGTTGCAACAGAGCACGAGCTCTGGCAAACTGCGATCGTGACGTACTTTCGGCAATACCGAGCATTTCACCAATTTCCTTGTGACTATAACCTTCTATAGCATACAAGTTGAATACCGACCGAAAACCAGTCGGCAGGCCTGCAATAATTTCGCGTAATTCATCAGCCGACATCCGCTCAATAATTGATTCGTCATGTTCCTGCACTTCATACGAAGTGGCAAGATCGTAACTTTCACGCAGAATATCGTTCTTCCGGAGAAACTCCAGCGCAGTGGTTACAAAAATCCGCCTCATCCAACCCTCGAAAGATCCTTCGTGAGCAAATGAACCTATATTCAGGAAAATTTTAATAAACCCATCGTGCATCAAATCCCTGGCTGTCTCATAATTATTGACATACCGCATGCACACACCCATCATCTTGCGTGAATATTGCTCATAGAGCTGCCGTTGTGCAGCAGCAATTCCCTTTTGGCAATCTTCAATTAATTGTGATTCTTCCCGGGCAATGTACATTCACTGTTGATATAGATGGTTTTGGATAGTAAAACGTTGCATGAGGATGCAATAAAGTGCCAAATATAGCCATTTTTTGATAACTACAGGCGCTTTTTTATCTTTTGGAAAAGCAAAATAAAGTTGTTTTAGCTAACCTTTGAGGAGAGTAGCTGTACCATAGCTTCCGCAGCGGTTTTAGAAGCGCCGGCACTACCCAGCTGTTTGTGCAAAAGCTTGTATTCATGCAGCATTTGCTTTCTGTATGAAATATTGTAAAGTAAGCTTTTTAATTCATCTTTCAACGCTTGCTGCGTTACTTGAGAACCAAGCAATTCTTTAACAACAGGCTTCCCTGTGATGATATTAACCAGCGAAAAGTAAGGAGTATGGATGAGAATTTTATACAGAAAGAGAATGATGCGTCCAAATTTCACATTGTAAGTCACTACCTGAGGAATATTCAAGAGTGCAGTCTCCAGAGTGGCCGTTCCGGAGGTTACCAATGCCGCTGACGCTTGCTGAAGCAAAGCATAAGTTTGTCCAAAAACAATTTTCACATTGTGACCGGCAACAAATTGCGTATAATACGAGGTTGCAATACCGGGAGCACCGGCAACAACAAATTGGCACTCAGGAAATTCATTCATTATAGAAACCATAATGGGCAAATTATCTGCAATCTCTTTTTTGCGACTGCCGGCAAGAAGCGCCACGACAGGCTTTTGTTCCAGTTTATTGCGACGTACAAATGCAGAGAAAGGTTCTCCCTTTTCAGGACGAGCGTCTATGGCATCCATCAAAGGATTACCCACATACAAAGTCTTCGCGTAATCGTGCTTTTTATAGAAATCAACTTCAAAGGGAAAGATGCAAAACATATTGTCAACCAATGTCTTAATATGTTTGATACGGTATTCTTTCCAGGCCCACAATTTAGGTGAGATGTAATAAAAGACTTTCAATTCCAGCTTCTGCTTCGCATATTTTGCGATACGCAGGTTAAAACTTGGATAGTCAATCAGGATAAGAACATCAGGGGAAAAAGTAAGAAGCGCTTTTTTGCAGACATACAGATTACGCAGTACGGTTCTGAGATGGAGAATCACCGATACGACGCCCATAAAGGCCATCTGTCTGTAATGAATAAGAGGTTTTCCACCTACCAACGACATCATATCACCTCCCAGGAAGCAAAACTCAGCTTCCTGGTCGGTGTTTTTGATTTCCCGCATCAAATTAGACCCATGCAGATCGCCCGATGCTTCGCCGGCAATAATGAAATACCTCATTTGCAATTTTTTATTTGCGAAGTAAGTCCAACCGATTTATTTTTTCTTGGAAGACCCAGCTTTCTGGCGTTGAGCCTGTTCGCGCTGCATTTGTTCCAGACGATTCATAAATCCACTTTTCTTCTTTTTTGAAGGCTTTTTCTTGTTTGCTTCCAATTGCATTAAAAGCTTGTCTTCATTCACAAAGCTACGAATTGCATAAGTCTGCGCAATAGTAATCAAAGTTGACAAGAAATAGTAGTAGCTCAAGCCGGAAGCATAGTCGTTAAACCAGAACCACATCATAATAGGAGTGAAATACATGATGATATTCATTCCCGGCATTTGTTGGTTTGTGGCCATCTGCGACTGCATATTGATCTTTGTATAAAAGAAGCTGACGATTGTCATCAACAAACAGAAGAGACTGATATGGTTTCCGAAATAAGTTGTGATAAATGGAATGGTTGCGTTCCACGTTATCACCGCATCATAAGAAGAAAGGTCTTTTGCCCAAAGGAAACTTTGGTGACGTAACTCTATAGATGCCGGGAAAAAGTTGAACATCGCGATCAGGATCGGCAGCTGAAGCAGCATTGGCAGACACCCGCTCATAGGACTCACACCGACCTTACGGTAAAGGTCCATAGTGGCTTTCTGACGATCCATGGCTTTTTCTGCCGGAATCTTAGCGTTAATTTCGTCAATTTGAGGTTTCAGCACCCGCATTTTGGCCGACGACATATATGACTTATAGGTCAACGGGAAGAGGATCAACTTAATAACGACGGTCATCAAAAGAATAATCAGACCAAAGCTGCCGAGAAAGCTTCCAAAGAAGTTAAACATCGGAATAATGGCGTATTGGTTAATCCACCCGAAGATACCCCAGCCAAGCGGAACCAGCTTGGTAAGACGCATCTTTTTATCATTATCGATGCCCTTATCGTATTTGGCCAGCAGGTTAAATTTGTTTGGTACAAAATAAAATCTAAAGCTTGTTGCTGTTGTGCTTTTTGGATCAAAGCCAACGTTCATTTTTGCTTTACATTCGCTGATATACTTCGAATCACTATTTTCATCAAATGCACTTTCGAGAGTGCTGGATGTAAATGCTTTATCAGCCACGAGGACACAACTAAAGAACTGATCTTTGAATGCGACCCATTGTAGTTGATTCGGCAGATTTTGTTCATCATGACCGCTCTGCTTCAGGTTATTCACATTTTCGGCAACGTATTTATAATACAGACCGGTGTAGCGTGCTTCAAATTTACGTCCTTTTTCCTGCTGGCGAATTTTAGCATTCCAACTCAATTCCAGACGGTCGGTGTTTGGAGCCAGCACTGTTTCCATACCCTTGCCTTTAACTTCAAACTTAACCATGTAGTCGTCTGGAGCGAGGGTATAAACATAGTCGAGATATGAACCATTGGAGGCTTTCAACCGAAAAGTGTACGATTTTGGAGAATCCGTAACGGTTTGGTTTTGTACAATACCAATAGGCTCAAAATAAAGATTCTGTGTGCTAAGAACTCTGTTGTTGTTGGTTGCAAGGGTGAAACCAAAACTACTTTCGTTTTTATCAAACAAAAATAAGGGCAAAGAGTCGTGTGTCTGGTAGTTTTTCAGTTGTACCGAATAGATACGCCCCCCTTTATTAGAGAATGTGATTTTAATCACTTTATTCTCGACGGAGAATAGTTGTTCTGTTCCTGTTCCTGCAGGTGCCAAAGGACCAAAAGCTGCATTTACAGACGCCGAGTCATTCTTCACAATCAGAGAGTCGGAGGCAATCTGATCTGCAGTTTTGGCTGCTACGGCTGCTTGCTCCTGTGCTTTTTTCTGAACGCTTGCAATTGAATCTTGTGCTCGTTGAGCAGCCACCTGCTCTTTTGAAGGGCGGTTAAGCACAGAGAAGCCAACCAGAATCAGAATAATTAAGACAAATCCGAGAATCGTATTTTTATCCATAAGGTTTTTTATATTGCGATTGGGATAAGGTTTTTATTGTTATCTTATTTACTAATAGCTGCTTTAATGAACTGAATAAACAATGGATGTGGGTTCACAACCGTACTGCTGTATTCAGGGTGGAACTGTGTTCCTATAAACCATTTCTTAGCTGGAATTTCAACAATTTCCACCAGATTTGAATCCGGATTAATCCCGCTACACTTAATACCGGCCTGTTCATATTGTTCGCGGTAGTCGTTGTTGAATTCATAACGGTGACGGTGACGTTCTTTTATTGTATCTTTCCCGTAAACTTTATATGCCAGCGAATCGGGTTCCAAATGGCAGGGGTAAGCACCCAAACGCATTGTACCTCCCATATTCAGGATCGTTTTCTGTTCTTCCATCATGTCGATGACATTATGGCGGGTATTCATATCAAATTCCGTAGAGTTGGCATCGGCAAAGCCTAAAACGTTACGGCCAAATTCGATGACCATACATTGCATACCCAGACAAATACCCAGGCAAGGAATATCGTTTTCGCGGGCAAAACGGATTGCTTCTATTTTACCTTCTATGCCACGGTTACCAAAACCAGGAGCAATAAGTATGCCATCAAGTTCTCCGAGCAGATCCATCGCATTTTCTGCATTCAGTTTTTCTGAGTGGATCATCTCCAGCTTAAGCTTACGATCATTGTAAGCAGACGCATGGATCAACGATTCATTGATAGATTTGTATGCATCCGGCAATTCGACATATTTACCAACCAAACCGATTTTAACCGGTTCTGTGGCATTTTTCATTTTGTCTACAATGTAAATCCATTGCTTCATATCGGGTTTGGGTTCGGTGGGGCAACCCAGCTTGCGCAACACAATGTCGTCCAGACCCTCTTCTTCCATTTTTAACGGAACTTCGTATATGATAGGCACATCTACTGATTGAATAACTGCATCGGGAGCAACATTACAGAATAGCGCCACTTTGCGACGAACATCAGCAGACAACGGGCGCTCTGTTCTAAGAACCAAAACGTCAGGCTGAACTCCGGCTTGTTGTAGCTCTTTCACAGAGTGTTGAGTCGGCTTCGTTTTCACTTCCTTGGCCGCAGCAATGTAAGGCACATAAGTAAGGTGAATGTTGAGACATTTGTTTCCAAGTTCCCATTTCAGCTGACGAACGCTCTCTATATAAGGCAATGATTCGATATCGCCTACAGTACCACCAATCTCGGTAATTACAAAGTCATATTCACCTGTTTTGCCAAGTTTCAGAATATTTTCTTTGATTTCGTCTGTAATGTGAGGGATAATCTGGACAGTTTTTCCAAGATAGTCGCCATGACGTTCCTTGTTGATTACTTTTTGGTAAATATAACCGGTAGTAACGTTGTTGGCACGGTGCATCGGTTCATTTACAAATCGTTCGTAGTGCCCGAGGTCAAGGTCGGCCTCATGCCCGTCAACGGTTACATAACATTCCCCGTGTTCGTACGGATTGAGGGTTCCGGGGTCAACGTTGATATAAGGGTCCAGTTTTTGGTTGGTCACTTTGAAGCCGCGTGCCTGCAGCAGCTTCCCTAACGAAGCAGCGATGATTCCTTTTCCCAATGATGAAATCACGCCTCCCGTAACGAAAATGTACTTAGTCTCTTTCACTACAAAAAATAATTGTGGTTTGTTCTGCAAGAAAGGTTTTTGTTAATGATAACAAAAACCTTTCTCCTTGAAATATTGCGAGTTAATTGTTTCTTTGCCCTGCTCCGTTTCCTACGAAAACGAAAGTACAAAGGTAGTAATTATTTGCCACATTTTTGCAGTAAAATATTCGTTGTGATATTCCGAAACCCAAATGTCATAAAAACGCAACCTTTCGACAAAGTTGACACTGAGAATATTACCACAAATTCCGGATAGCCTGAATTTTATCCGACAATGGCAGCGATGCGTCTATCCAATGAATAGAGAGCCCCCGCCTTTCCATGCCTCGGAACCAGGTCATTTGCCGTTTTGCAAAACGGTGAATCTCCATTTCGAGTTGAGAAAACATTTCTTCAAATGTAAGACGACCGGTAACGTATAGCGTAAGGTATTTATATTCCAGTCCGTAATAGATAAGATCGTCGGGCGCAATTCCACTATTGAGCAGGCGGCGCACTTCGTCGACCATACCTTCTTCCAAACGGGTTTTGAGCCGACTGGTAATGCGGGCACGACGTTCGTCGCGCGAAATATCAAGCCCGACAATCAGAGGGCGAATGTCAGGGTAATCTGTTTTTATTTCTGGGTGGTGTCGGTAATATTCTGCAATCTCGATAGCCCGGATAGCCCGTTTTACGGTATCAACATCGGTGGTATTGTGTAGCGATTTGTAGGTACTTAATATTTGCGTCAGCTCTTCAAGCGTTTTGCCCTCGAATTGTTTGCGAAATTCAAGATTATCGGGCACCTGAATAAGCCGGTAGCCTTTCAGGATGGCCTCAATATACAGACCTGTTCCACCGCAAAGAACCGGAATTTTATTGCGATTGCTTATGTCGTCAAAAGCTTGCAGGAAATCACGCTGATACTCGAAAACGTTGTATTTATACCCAGCATCCGCAATATCAATAAGATGGTAAGAAACCGGCTGCCCGTCAATGATATATTCTGACAGATCTTTTCCCGTACCGAGATCCATACCCCGGTAAATCTGGCGGGAATCGGCGCTGATTATTTCCCCGTCGATGGCACAAGCCAGATGCGTTGCTACCGTGGTTTTACCGGTTGCCGTCGGGCCGAGAATGGTAATGAGATTATATGCTGACATTTACAGATACGGATTATTCATCTTCTCGTAACCGATTGTAGTAGTCGGACCATGACCGCAATAAACAGTGGTTTCTTCGGGTAGCACCAGCAATTTGGAGGTAATGCCTTCAATCAATTGCTCGTAATTGCCCTTGGGGAGATCTGTGCGACCAATACTGCCCTGAAACAGCACATCGCCGGCAAAAAGGGTTGCCGATGCTGCATCATAAAAACAGAGGCTACCGGGCGAGTGCCCCGGCACATGAATGGCTGTAAACGTAACATTTCCAAAGAAAACAGTATCTCCTTCGGCCAGATACTCCTTCAATTCAGGTTGTTCGTTATAAACCATCCCGAACATTTCAGCTTGCGAGCGGATTTGCTGAAGCAGAAATTCATCTGCCCGATGGGCTTTTGCCAGAACCCCGTATGTTCGTTCCACAAAAAGGTTGCCAAAAGTATGATCGAGATGAAGATGGGTATTTATCAGATGTTTAACGGATAGTTGATTGTCGGCAATAAACTGTTGTAATGCTTTTTGTTCCGCAGCGGTAACACAACCCGGGTCAATGATGACGCATTCCTTAGTTTCATCGTATGCCACGTAGGTGTTTTCCATGAACGGACTGAACACGAAAGTCTTTATAGTCATGATAACAATGTCTGTTTGAATTTATTTATTAGCTTTTTCTTCGGCAGCCTGCACGGGAATCAATGTATTCTGATAAAAGTTCAGATAATCATTGAAGTTTTGTCCCACCTGAAGAGCTTTCAGGTTCTCTTCCGAAATAACTACCGGGTGAACCCCTGCGGCTGTGAGAACTTTTTGCAAAGATGCTTCTTCCACAAGAGAACGTTGATAGAAATGAGCATCGCCGAACGATGGGAAATCAGAGATGACAATTAACCGAAGGTTATTTCCCAGCGACCGCACATCCAAATCGAAATCTTTCAACACGAAATAATTGAAGTTATAACTTGCAACTTTATAGAGTAGACGATTGACATCGACAGAATCGGATGTAACCGGGAGTAACAATAAATGTCTGTTATTGAGAGTCGATGTGAATTTGGGCGCCGGCTGATTCTCTTGTTTGGCAAGCTCTTCCTGCTGTTTGGAAATAAGGTTGCCGTACGAACTACCCTTCGTCACCGCTTTTCCCTGCCCTAACAACGCCAACATATCTTTCGCTGTACTGACAACGTCGCTTTGCGGATACTTCTTGACCAGTTCCTCCATCGCAATTCTCATACCCTGTTGATCTCCGCTTTTACCCATACTCAACGCGTTGAGCAAGCTAAACTTCGGCATCAGTTCTGCAAACGGATAGGTGGCATTGGCTTGTTTGTAATTGCTCATTACCGTTTGGAAATCATTTCGGGTATAAGCTTCAAAAGTGGCTTCGTAAAGCGCTTCCTGTTGCTGCAGGATTTGTTGTTGCTGTTGCGTATACTCCGGATGAGCCAGCATCAAAGCATACTTTGACGATGGAAAGCTGTTCGTAACAATCGCCTTGTATTGTTCTGATTCGGAGGTTTTACCGGCCTTCTTATTGAGAGCATAAAGAGAATAATACGCGTCAATCCAGATAGAATCTGTGCCAAAACGACGATGAAGTTCTTCGTATGTGGCAATGGCCATCGGCTCGTCTTCCAGTTTACGTTCGTAGAGCTGCCCCATATTGAACAACGCCTTGCTTATCATACCGTTTGACTTGGAAATATCGGCAGGTGTCTTTGGAAGCTGAGCAAGATAAAATTCAGGTTTGTATTTATCTTCCTCTTTTTGTGCGGCGTCCTTATCCGGATTGCCCGCCAATGATTTTTGGGCAATGGATTGCAAATCGTTGGTGATAGAGGATTTGTCTGTGCGGCGCCAGTCATCTTCCAGTTTGCGGTTACCCCACAGTTGCTGAAACTGAGTTATTCCACTCTGCACCGTCATTCGGTTGTAGAAGTACCAATTGTTATTTGAGGCAGCACCTACCGATGCAGCTGCACTGGGCTGTCCGAAGGTACCAATATCCGAAAACCCATTATTTTGAGCCTGCTGAATGAGCAGTTGTTGTTGCTGTTGCGCTGCCAGTTGATCTTTCAACGCATCCTGCTCCGCTTTTCTTATAGTTGAAATGATATTGTTAATGGCATCCAGCCTTTCTTTCTCGGGTAATTTGGCGAGATTTTGCAGACTATCCTGCATATGGACAGTACTACTGTATCCGGCAAGCTCATTGAGCACCTCTGCCCGCTTGGTCACCTTTTCAAAATCCTCATTATCAACTTTAATCTGCTTTACAGCCGAAGCATAACAAGGTTGAGCTTTCAGATAAGCCTTGTCGTTGTAATAAAGATCTCCCAACTTAATGTTTGCCGTCATTTTATCGGGATTGTCAGGATTTTTGGAATTAATCGCGGTCAGATAATTCTCGATTGCTTTATCTTTCTTATTGTCGTTCAGGTAAATATTTCCCATTACAACATAAATCTGATCGGCATATTCCTTATTGCGGGGAGATTTTGCCATTTTCCGAAGTTCAGTCAGCACCTTGTCGGTTTTTTCTCCGGCTACCTGCGCACGTTGCAAGCGGGCAGCCAGTTCCATGTCGTATGATGTGCTTGATTTGATGGCTGCGGTAAAAGCGCCGTAAGCTGTTGTCTTATCATTAAAACGAGAGCTCAACTGTCCCAAAATAAAATTGAAGCGGGCGCTCAAAAAACGGTTACTTTCGTTTTCGGCCGCGGTTTTCAGGAAAGGAATGGCATCTGCATAGCGTTTTTCTTTCAACAGAAGGTCTGCACTGGCAGCTGCATAAAGGCCATTTATTCTTTTATTTAGAGAATTCTTCGTGCTAACTTTATTCAAAGCATCTTCTGCTTCATAGCTCCATCCCATTTCGGAAAAACAACGCGCCCGTCCTATTTGAGCTTCATCGGCCACATCTGCGTCTGTTCCAAAATGTTTGACAATATATGCATAAGTACCCATGGCCCCGAGAAAATCAGCCTTATGAAACTCTGCCTGTGCAAGCAATAACCAGGAGCGTACCACCATCGGATTATACTCCTCTTTGCTCATGAATGCAATATATGCCGGATCCTTCTTTTTTGAGAAATTCTTTTTGGGCTTTACTTTTATCGAGCGCTGTTTAATCGCCTTACGACATTTCTCAATCGTCACATCCATTTTTGATTTGCCGGCTTCCGCATTGGAATGCTGACTTATAGGATACATCGAAAGCAATTGCGAATAGTTGTCTCTCTGGGCTCTGTTAATGGCATCTATCCCTTCCTTATAGCTCTGATAACCATTAAAATAAATATTGTACCGCGTGGTAAACGCGTTCATGTTGCGGGTCAACCATGTATTTTTGGATGTTGCACAACCCCAAAATATAAAAACGGCTGATGTGTATATGAATATGTTGCGTAGTTGCTTCATACGAGGCAAAAAGTGGTATTGAATTGCAAATGTACTATTAATAACGCTGTTTGCCTAAAAATGTTGCCTGATTTTCTTTAATTACGTTATAACATCTTAGCACAAACCAGACATTAGAATCAAAGAAAAGAAGGCAGAAGAATTGATTATCCAATTTTTGCAAACACTGAATATCTTATCAAAAGACTATTCAGTCAAATATAATTGCTTTTGTGTTAAAGTTAAGCCAATATCTTCTTTTACTTTTTGCCTTGACACAAAAAGTAAACAAAAAAGTCAAGACTATGCCCGCTTCACTCAAAAAATCTGGCGTTCATCAACGCAAATCGCCCAAACTCGTTATCTCCTATCGTCGATAACTTCAAACAAGGACGATTTTTGCGTCGCTTCACTTGTTTTTTGGCTCACCGGACAAGGCCGCCCAATCTGCATGAGCAATGTCTATAAAAATAGATCTGGACTATTTTTATAATCGTTAGTAAAACCAGTCCCGAAGGGTAAACAAAGAATACCAAACCGACGGAAAGCTGTTTGAGTGAGTAGGCCAATCACAGAAGTTTGTAAAAGAACAAATGTTTAATGGCCGAGCGAACGAGTTCTTTCCGTCACTGTTTTTGCTTACTTTTTGCGTCAAAAAGTAAGGCCTGCCGCAGGCAAAGAACAGATTAATGTCAGCTTATCAAAAATAACAGAAAAACACATACCAACGCATGAATATCCGCGAAGCACAAACGCATTACCCCCCCCTGACAAACAAACAACAACAGAACGCACAAAAGTGCATTAATTATCTGCGCTACCGATCAACTTCACAGTACAAAACAATGCGGAATAAGGAGGAATGTGATGTCCGTCGCCGCTCACGCCAAAAGCAAGAATAGATGGAAAAATAAAATCGAATTGTTCTCCGGGGTTCATCTTGCGCAGAGCCATATCCAGGCCGGTAAAACTTTCGCCTTTACCCAAGCGGATAGTGGTTTTGCGGGGCGAATTGAGATTGGAGTAACAAAACTTCCCATCAAGCAACGTGATGGAATATTGGTAAGTAACCGTTTGTTGTGATTTGGCAATAGCCTTTCTGTTTTTCAACGACCCGACACACCAGAATCCAAGGCTATCTTTTTCGAGATGTAAATGCCTGTCGGCTATATACTTTCCTATTTGTCGTTCTTCGTTAGTGAGAATCGCTTTATTCAAGGTGATGAGACTCTCTTTTTCTTCGTCGGGAACGGGAATATTGGAAGGAACTTGTGGCTGCTGCCTGCATGAACCACATATCAGCAAGAAGAAACAGAACCACACTCCGATCGAAAAACGCATAAATGAACGAACCCTCATAGTAGAATTTTATTCGCCGATAATTTTCACCAGCACTCTTTTTTTACGCATCCCATCAAATTCTCCATAGAAAATCTGCTCCCATGGCCCAAAATCGAGTTTCCCTTTGGTAACAGCAACCACGACTTCCCGCCCCATGACCTGACGCTTGAGATGCGCATCTGCATTATCCTCATAACCGTTGTGTTGATACTGACTATAAGGTTTTTCGGGAGCCAGCTTTTCGAGCCACACTTCCATATCGTAATGCAATCCACCCTCATCATCATTAATGAACACGCTGGCCGTAATATGCATGGCATTAACGAGTATCAAGCCTTCGTTGATACCACTTTCGCGCAGGCAAGCTTCCACATGCGATGTAATATTGACAAATTGTCGCCTTTGAGTAGTCTCGAACCAAAGCTCTTTGCGATACGATTTCATGGCTGACAAAAACGTTAATTTTCAGACTTCTTGCGGGTGAGGCTTTTGTAAATTTTGTAGATATAATAACCCAGAGCAACAACCAATACGATCAGGACTCCGGTATCGATGTAGTGGCTGTAATGCATCACTGTTTCCCAGTTCTGCTTGAGTTTATATCCCAGAAAAGTAAGGAAGGCGTTCCAGATACCGGCTCCTAAAACAGTATAGATGCAGAATTTCAATAAATTCATTTTGCCAGCACCGGCAGGAATACTGATAAAATGGCGAACAACCGGAATAAAACGGGCTGCAAAGATTGTGATTTGCCCGTGTTTGGTAAAGAAACGTTCCGACATTTCAAGATGCTTTTCCTTGAGCAAGAAGAACTTTCCGAATTTGGTTATAAACGTTTTTCCGCCATAATATCCTATTGCATAAGAGATTACCGAACCAGTCAAACTACCGAGAGTCGCAAAGACGATGGTACCTGCCCACGTCAAAGTACCGTCAACAATGAGAAATCCCGCGAATGGCATTACCGCTTCGCTCGGCACAGGAAAGAACATGCTTTCGAGCATCATTAAAACAAAAATGCCCGGATAGGCACTTGCACTGATAATTGAAACGGCCGCAATGGCAATTTGTTCGGTAATTCCCATGAAAAAAAGTCTTTGTTTATGCGCATTCTTAACCTCCACGGGTTAGTTGCGCTATGTAAATAGTATGTTATTGATTTTTATCCTTGTTGATAATTTCTCTCGCTTCGGGACAAATGTCCAGAAAAATGGTAGAGGCTTCAGGGTTTAGCTCAAGCGCTTTTTCCAACAAAGGAATTGCTTTTTCATATTCACTGAGTTTATAATAGGCAATGGCCAGAAACAGGTTGATATTTTCCAGCGAACTATCTTGCTTATAAGCTTCAAGATAACAATCCAGAGCCGATTGGTAAAGTGCAATGTCTATATAAATATTGCCGAGTGCAATCCAGGTATCCGGCTGGTGTTGTTCCAGTTTCAGCGATTTCTTGTAAGCTTTTTCAGCTTCTTTTATCTTGTTGGTATTAACATAGGCTTCGGCAAGATACACCCACGTTTCAAAATTTTCGGAGTCAAGTTCCAATGCCTTGCGAAGGTATTCAATACTCTCTTCCGGGGTTTCAAGTTCAAGGCAACAAATACCAAGACCAGTCCATGCATCCGGATTTTTGTCGTTAATTTCCAACGCACGTTTATAGCAGGTTTTGGCATTATTGTACTCATCCAGCTTTTCATAGCATTCTCCCATGAAAACCTGCAACAAGTCAGGGTATGCCACTTTTTCCTCACACCGGCGGTAGCATTCGAGCGAGTCTTCAAAACGATTAAGATGGAAAAGAGTATTCCCTTTCTGCAACCATCCGCCGAAGTCTTCTTCGTCAATAACAGTCACATAATCGAAAGCCTCAAGCGCCTGAGGATAATTTGCCTGATTGAAATACACCAGCCCAAGATTAAACCAGGCTTCCACCGAATAAGCATCGGCATCAATTATCCTGTTGTAGTAATCGATAGCTGTTTGCGCCTGATCAAGCTGCTCGTAGCAAAACGCTGCATCCTGCAACAAATCTGTATCAGCCGGATCTTCAGCAAGACCTTTTTCAAGATAAATCAATGCCCGTTTGTAAAATCCGTTTGAAATATACACATGAGCAATATCCAAACAGAGATTTGGAATATCGGAGTGAGCGTTATCGGCCAGCCTTGAAAAGACAAGGTGAGCTTCCGATTCGTGATTAAGGCGCAGCAAAGCTTCTCCTTTCAACAATTCGGTTTCAGCGTCATTGGTTGTATGTATACGTTCGAGGATTTGGAGTGCTTTACGTGCATCTCCGGAGGCGAGGTAAACTTTTGCCCGTTTGGTTTGTAAAACAGTGCTACCGGGATGCAGGGTCATACCCAGATCAATGACCTTGGAGGACTCTTTCGGTTTACCACAGTTGAGATAGTAATCTACGATAACTTCCAACTCTTCAACATCGAAATAGCCTACTGTACGGTTTTGCACTGCCTGTTCATAGCGACGCACTACCTCTTGCGATTCTTCGTCGAAGATGAATTCCTGATTGTAGCCCTTCATTGATACTCCTTATTAATACGCTGCAAAGTTACGACAATATCCCGAAATCTCTTCTTTTTCGGCTTCTAAAAGTTATTAACAAATTGGTTTTCAGTTAAAGAAAGGTTTGAGTGTTTGGCTTCTTAAATCCGTTGAACATCCAAGCTTTTTGTTTACTTTTGCAGGATAAATTTAACGAAATGGAAACCTTGAAATCTCTTTTCGCGCAGACCACCGGCGAAGCGCTGGAAGATATATATGAATTGCCTTCATCGGGCAGTAACCGCCGCTATTTCAGGTTGACGGGCAAGAAACATGTATTGATAGGAGTATTGGGTACTTCTGTCGAAGAAAACAAAGCTTTCTGGATGTTGGATACTCATTTCAGAGCAAAAGGATTGCCGATCCCGAAAGTATTGGCTCATTCCGAAGATTTTCACTGCTACCTACAGGAAGATCTTGGAGATACTTTACTCTTTGATGCCATTTCCAAAGGGCGGAGTTGCGGATGTTTTGACGATAACGAAAAAGCGTTACTTCATAAGGTGATTGGTCAGCTGCCCGGATTTCAGGTATTGGGCGCACAGGGGCTCGATTTTTCTCATTGTTATCCACGTCCCGCGTTTGACAAACGCATGATTCTTTGGGACTTGAATTATTTCAAATATTGTTTTCTGAAAGCTACCGGTCTGGAGTTCAACGAAAGCCGCATGGAAGATGATTTTGAAAAAATGGCTACCACCTTGCTCAGGGATCAGGCGGATACATTCTTATACCGCGATTTTCAGTCTCGCAACGTGATGATTGTGAATAACAATCCCTATTTTATCGATTTTCAGGGTGGACGCAAAGGACCTGTTTACTATGATGTTGCTTCATTTTTGTGGCAGGCAAAAGCGCAATATTCCGACGAACTGAGAGAAGAATTACTGCAAACTTATCTGGAGTCCTTGCGCAAGCTGACTCCGGTTGATGAAGCGGATTTCAGAACACAATTGCGTCATTTTGTGATTTTCAGAACAATGCAGGTTTTGGGAGCATACGGATTCAGAGGCTATTTTGAAAAGAAACCTCATTTTATGCAAAGCGTACCATATGCAATCGACAATTTGCGCCGAATTCTTTCCGAAGGTCAAATTGAAGAATACCCCTACCTGAGTGACGTATTGAAACAATTGACTAAAATGAAACAGTTTGCCGACCTGAGCGGAACGCGCAAACTGGAGGTGACCATATACAGCTTTGCTTATAAAAAAGGAATCCCCGATGATATGTCCGGCAACGGTGGCGGCTATGTATTCGATTGCCGTTCTATCAACAATCCGGGCAAATACGAGCACTACAAACACTTTACCGGCCTCGACAAGGAAGTGATCGACTTTTTAGAAGAAGACGGAGGTATAACAACGTTTCTGGATCATATTTATCCTTTGGCCGATGCGCATGTGCAGCGTTATATCGAACGGAAATTCTCGCATCTGATGTTCTCGTTCGGATGCACCGGCGGACAGCACCGTTCGGTCTATAGCGCTCAACATCTGGCAGAACATATTGCCAAGAAGTTTGATGTGAAAGTATCGCTGTTTCACCGTGAACAAAATATTGAAAAGACATTCTGACGGATGAAAGCGCTTATATTTGCCGCCGGACTGGGCACCCGCCTCAAACCATTGACCGACACCATGCCAAAAGCACTGGTACCGATTAATGGCACACCGCTGTTGGAGCTTGTGCTGCGAAAGTTGATTGCAAGCGGATTTGATGAGATTATTATTAATGTTCACCATTTTGCAGATCAAATTATTGACTTTGTAAAGCAACACAACAGCTTCGGAGTTCGCATCGAGATTTCGGACGAACGGGATGCGTTGCTCGAAACCGGTGGCGGCATTAAAAAGGCTTCCTGGTTTTTCGATGACGGCAAACCATTTTTGGTGCATAACGTTGATATTCTTTCCAATATCGATCTGAAAGAATTATACGACTACCATCGTTCGCACAACGGTATTGCCACAGTTGTTGTAAGCAATAGGGATACAGCTCGTTATTTGCTGTTCGACAGCAATTTACGTTTAAATGGCTGGACGAATATAAAAACCGAAGAAGTAAAATCTCCGTTTGAAACACTGGACGTTTCATCTTGTCAACGACTTGCTTTTTCGGGGATTCACGTTATTTCGCCTAAAGTATTTGACCTGATGAGTGGTTGTGACAGAAAGTTCTCCGTGATAGACTTCTACCTGGACATTGCAGCCAAAGAAACAATTAAAGGCTTTGTGCCTGAAAATCTAACAATGATAGATGTGGGGAAAATAGATTCGTTACACGACGCGGAATTGTTTTTAACTAACAGTTTATGAAACGAACATGTTTTGCATTATACACAAACACGGATGAACAAAGTCTTGTGAGTTCCATCCGCCCTTTAAAAATCAATTTTGTACGGATGAAAAATATCCTCTTTTTGTTCTGTATTGTTTTGTTAACAGCCTGTCACACTAAGCATGACGGCACTTTGACTATCGGCGTTCTGAAAGGACCGTCGGCTATCAGTATATCCCAGTGGCTTGACAAAGCCCCGGTTATTGACGGCAAAAAGCTCCACATAGAGATATTCGAAGAGCCTGCTGACTTACAAGCTAAAATGATTCAGGGCAAAGTTGACTTTGCGGTCTTACCAACCACGATTGCTGCAATATTGTACAACAAAGGTGTTGACTATCGGATGATTGCATGCCCGGTTCAAGGCTCGGCAAGTGTCGTTTCGTCCGACTCAATCTCTTCTTTTAATGATTTAAAAAACAGGATGATATCCGTTTCCGGTCAGGGAACTACCCCCGACGTTTTATTTACGTTATTGGCCTCCAAGTATGGGTTTCGGAATAAAGAACTACAAATTGATTATAAAATAGGTAACCATCCCGATTTGGCACAGGCAATTATTATGGGCAAGATCAAAACCGCCTTATTACCTGAGCCTTTTGCCACAATGGCGTGCTCGAAGAACCGATCCGTAAGAAATGTGATTAGCCTGAGTGATGAACTGACAAAAGTTGATAGCACTCTGTTATTTGCCATGACCGCTTTTGTTGCCCGAAAAGAGCTGGTAGAGAAGAATCCTGCGATGATAGATTCTATATCAAACCGTTACCAGGCCGCTACGATATGGCTAGGCTCCAATATTTCAAAAGCTGCTGATGTGACTGTGGCTGCCGGAATCTTACCGAATAAAGAAATTGCGCTTCGAAGCATTCCCAAATGCAATATGCGCTATCTGAAAGCCTCAGACAACTGGCAACGCATAGAGAAGTACCTTGATATATACTTCCATTTTGATCCAAAGACCGTTGGAGGCAAACTTCCTGGTAAGGGATTTTATTACGGCATTCATTAATCCTACGGATGTAGCTCATGATAAAGACAGCAGTTTTTTCAGGCACTTTCAATCCGATTCACGTCGGTCATCTTGTACTTGCAAATTATTTGTGCGAGTTTACAGATATTGAAGAAGTGTGGTTGATGGTAAGCCCGCTTAATCCACTGAAAGAGCCAAACACAGCACTTGACAGCAAGCTACGATATGAAATGGTGCAACTTGCGGTTGATGATGACACCCGTTTGTTCGCATCCGATTTCGAACTCCATTTACCTCAACCAACCTATTCCATTAAAACCCTGACGGCTCTTCTCGATAGCTATCCAGATCGTGAATTTTCGCTTTTAATTGGAGCTGATAACTGGCTGGTATTTGATCAGTGGAAAGATTATCAACGAATTATTAATGAATTCTCTATATGGATTTATCCCCGTGCCGGGTTTGACGTAAAGATTCCGGATTTTATGACCTCGGTTAAACTTTTGTCAGCTCCTCTGGTCGAAATCTCGTCGACATTTATTCGCCAGTCGATAGCCGAAGGTCACGACATGCGTCGTTTTGTACCTGAGGATGTATGGAAGTATATCAAAGACAGCCAATTGTATCGTTAGTTTTGTCTGAAACAAAAGACACCAAATACTTTTACTAATTAATTCAATATTAAAATTTCACAGATGAAAAAAACATTTTTGATGATTGCGGCATTTGCACTGGTTTTTACTGCCGCCGAAGCTAAGAGCCCAAAAAAAACAGAGGCAAAAACAGCACCTCAGGAAAAGATCTTTTCCAATAGCGTTGACTCTATGAGCTATGCTCTCGGTTTGAACCTCGGAGCTGATTTTGCCAAAAATATCAAAACCATTCCCGGAGGTCAATGCAATGTCGATTTGCTTATCAAAGCCTTTTCCACCTCAATGAAAGGTGATTCTGCATTGATGGCAAAAGAATTTGCCAACAACTATTTCCGTTCATACATGATGGCAGCTCAGGCAAAAGATGTCGCTGCTAAAAAAGAAGCAGGTGAGAAATTTCTTGCAGAAAACAAAACCAAAGAAGGTGTAAAAACGACTGCCAGCGGATTGCAATATATCGTTCTGAAAGAAGGCACAGGTGTAAAACCGAAAGGTGTTGATACCGTTGTGGTACACTATACCGGAACTTTGGTAGATGGTACCAAATTTGACAGCTCGGTGGATCGTGGCGAACCTATTACATTCCCTTTGAATGGCGTAATTAAAGGCTGGACTGAAGGTGTTCAACTGATGACTGTAGGTTCAAAATACAAATTCTTCATTCCTTACACATTGGGATATGGAGAACAAGGCGCTGGTAATGGTGTGATACCTCCGTATTCTACTTTGATTTTCGAAGTAGAATTGTTGAATGTAAAACCTTACAAAGAACCGGTAAAAGTGGAAGAACCTGCAAAACCGGCTGAAAATGTCAAGGCAGCCAAACCGGCAGCAAAGAAAGCATCAGCCGCAAAAACTAAGAAGTAATTTCTTCTTCCAACATACCATTTAATAACAAAGAGAGTTGCCGGGTCTGCCTGACAACTCTCTTTGCTTTTATGGCTCGGATGAGGTTTGCTCTAAAAATTGCACTACGAAATCATAACAATACCACATATAGCGATATACTATTGAGTAGCAGTAATCAGTATCAGAATTAGCTAATAAAATATCAGCGTTTTTTTCAAAACATTCCATATTTTTGTACCCAATATATACCTTAAAACAATCAAACACCATGAAAAGACATCTCGTCTTCCCGCTATTATTGATTGCAATGCTATCTCTATCATCGTTCAAAGCCCCGAAAGGCTCACCTGTAGCTCTGAACGGAAAGTTGCACACAACAGGCACGCAGTTGTGCAATCAAGACAATTCGCCTTTAGTTTTAGCCGGCGCCAGTTTAGGATGGCATAACCTTTGGCCGCGCTTCTACAATGCCGATGCCGTAAAATGGTTGGCCAATGACTGGAAGTGCAACGTTATCAGGGCTTCTATGGGCGTAGGACTTGATGACAGCTACCTTGAAAATCCATCGTATGCCTTGCAATGCATTACAAAAGTGATTGATGGCGCCATCAAAAACGGCATCTACGTAATCATTGATTTCCACAGCCATAAACTCCACACACAAGAAGCCAAAACTTTCTTTGCTCAAATGGCGGCAACGTACTCCCGCAATCCGAATGTGATTTATGAGATATGGAATGAACCCGATTACTACACATGGAAAGATGTAAAACAATACTCGGAAGAAGTCATCTCGACGATTCGGGCAATTGATACGGACAATCTGATATTAGTCGGATCGCCTCACTGGGATCAGGATCTTGATTCGGTAGCGGCAAATCCGATTTTGGGCCAGAAAAACATCATGTACACCATGCATTTCTATGCCGGAACCCACAAAAAATGGCTGCGCGATCGCACCGACGCGGTAATGGCAAAAGGAGTTCCTATTTTCATCTCCGAATGTGCCGGCATGGAGGCTTCGGGTGACGGCCCGATCGACAAAGCAGAATGGACTGCTTATCAGGATTGGATGAAAGAACGAAAACTCAGCTGGATTGCATGGTCGGTGTCCGACAAAAACGAAACCTGTTCCATGCTTTTGCCAAGAGCCTCAGAGAAAGGAAACTGGACTGATGATTTATTGAAGACATGGGGAAAAACGGCCAGAGAAAGCATCCGAAACGCCAATACAAAGTAATTGGTTATCAATCTAAATCATTGTAAAAAACAAGAAGCGGGATTGTCTGAAATGTAGACAACCCCGCTTCTTGTTTTAATTCCGCTCTGTTTTAGAAGAACATCGTTGCACTAAGTAACGTCCTGAGATTTGAAACCATGTGAGCATCTTTCACCTTGCCTTTATCCGCAGGATTGTAAGTACCATATGCCGCACCAGTCAATTCCTCTTCCAAAGCAAATTGAAAACGACCGGCAGTATAGATAAACGAAGGAGAAACCCGGTACAAAGAGCCGATATTATTTCCGTAGCCATAATAGGTTCCTACTGCGTTATCTTTCAACCCGAGATTTTTTACATATCCAAGAAATAATCCGGCCTGATATTTTTTTCCGTAAGTAAAATTTGCCCAGGCATTGAGCGACTGAGACGGAGTATACTCAACATCACCGTTAGCTTTAACCGCTTTCACGGCATACCCGCCCTGCAGAAGAGCTTCACTCATATTCTGGATATACAAACCCTGAGCTTTGGCGGTAAACAAACCACATTGTTTCTGAGCAAATACTGCAGCGGAAACCGTTGTCAGCTTTTCATCCGTTTTATAAGTTGCACTTCCAACGGTATACGAAGTACGCGGGCAAAGACTTTTGAGATCGACACTGGCACCAAACACGGTGCTTCCCTTTGCATAATACGCAAGCCCTGTCAACTCGGGCATATCAGAATTGCGTTGATAAAGATTGGATTTACCATTGGGACCATACGAAGGGAAAGCACTCTGCATGAAAGCCGCTGCCGAAAGGCGCAACCGTCCGGAAGAGTAGTTGTATCGAATTTGTTCTCCTCTTGAAAAAGGCTGAAAAGGAGCTCCCCATGCAGGCCCGACAACAGTCGGGGTTACCGGTCCAAGAAAAGGATGCCATGAACGACCGATCAGCCATTCGCTGTTTTTCCCGCTAAATTTCAACCAGGCATGGCGAAACAATACTGTTTTCGTATCGACATTCGAAAAATCGAATTCAAAGAATGATGACAATTGAAAACTCCCGAGTTTCGGCCCGGTAAAGGTTGCATTAAAACGCGTCAAAGCTGCGGAAAAATTCATATTGGCATCAGCATTGAGATCCTTGCCGTTAGCATCCGGATTTTTAGCCGAAGGCATCACAAAAATGAGGCCGTCAATCAAAGAGTAGTTATTATTACGTGTATCAAGAAAAGCATCGGTTCTAAAATACCCGCCAAACTTAAGGCTCATACCATCGCCCAGGCTAACAGATATTTTTTTCACTTGATCATTTTCCTGCGCGGACAAATTTGTAACAGAAAATACAATCACCAACAATACGAGAAGAATGTTTTTTCGCTTCATTTAGTGCAAATTAGAGGATTAATAAATCGGCTGCAAAAATACAACCAAGTATTGAATCCTGCACTATTCTATTGACTTTTTATATTAAAAAAGAGTATATCTTTCGGATTTAAGAATCAAACCGTACGTTTTTTTAAGGAATTCGGCTATTTATCAGGATGCAATTCCAATCTCTTCCGAATAAAAAGATCTGTATAAACAGGAAGGTGATCGCTAAAACCGCCGTGGTACTTCAACCCCACGTATGTTCGGAAAGGCTGTTTGCCAAACCATTTCAAATCATCTTCCAGCAAAAAAGGAGCATCAAAGACATGCAGCATGGAACCTGACGTGAAAACTGGAGCTTTTGAATTAAGCAGGTGAGAAGAAACAACGATTTGATCCAACATTCCCCATTCACCGGCATGTTTGTACGATCCGATTCGTGCTACTTTGTTGGTAGTATAACACAAATTGAACAGGCTCTTTTCTGCTATCGGAGCATCGTCGGGCAAAGCACCCAATACGCGGGTCATACTGTCGTTATCCGGGTAATCATTAAAATCGCCCATAATAATAATGTTTGCCCTCGCATTGAGAATAAAAAGACTATCGACCTGACGACGAAGGACAGCAGCAACCTGAAGCCGCGAATTTTGAGACTCCAGTTCACCGCCAAGTCGTGAAGGAAAATGATTCACAAACACATGTAATGTGTCTCCGTTACGCAACTTACCAGCTACATATAAAATATCGCGGGTGTGTCGGTGTGGATTATCCGCAAAACGAATGCGGACAGGTTTTTCCAGATATGGCTTAAAGAATTTGGGTTGATAGAGCAATGCTACGTCAATTCCCCTGGGATCAGGCGACTCAAAATGAGAAACCTTATAATGCAGATTACGCAAAGCAGAGTATCTGGTCAGATCATCCAACACCCTTTGGTTCTGTATTTCGCACAAACCCACTAAAACAGGGGAATTCCAACCGCCCACCGCAGTAATAACCCTTGCAATATTATCGCGTTTCTGATAGTAACGCGAGGCACTCCATCCTTTCGTGTTTGTCGTATCGGGCATGGATAAAAGTGAATCGTGCCGATAATCCAGAAAATTCTCCACATTATAGCTCATCACCCGAACGACCTCTACCGAATCATTGCTCTGCGCAAATATGGGAATCGTAAAAGCCAAACAGCTAAACAAGATTAGCACAGTCTCTTTTAGTCGTATCATTATCTGTTTATTGCATTAAAAATTGCAAAGAAACGACATTTGAGCAGAGATACAAAAAAAAGCGTCCTGCAAATTTGCAGGACGCTTTTTTGAGCAGTTATAGTTTCAATTAATAGCGACCTTGAGGAGCGCCCTGAGGAGCACCACCTTGAGGACCTTGAGGACCTTGAGGTTGAGCAGGAGCTTTTTCGATGCTTAACAATTCAACTTCAAATACCAGAGTTGAGAAAGGTTTGATAGCACCCATTTCACGTTCCATATAACCAAGTTCTGCAGGAACATAAATTTTCCATTTAGAACCAACAGGCATCATGGTCAATGCTTCAGACCAGCCTTTGATAACCTGGCCAACACCAAATGTTACAGGCGCCTTGCCTTCGTTAGTATCAAAAACAGTTCCATTGATCAAAGTTCCCTTGTAGTTAACTTTTACCTGATCGTTTGGTGTCGGTTTCGGACCGTTACCGGCTTTAACCACTTCGTATTGCAAGCCATCAGCTGTTGTTACAATACCCGGTTTCTTTTTGTTTGCTTCGAGGAATTTTTTGCCTTCTTCGATGTTCTTGCCGTAAAGTTTTTGCGATTTTACAGCCTGCATTTTTTGCATAGTGGTACGGAAGAACATTTCAGCTACTTCAGGACGAATCTTCATGCCTTTGTTTTTCATTCCGGCAATCAAACCGGCTTTGATCAATTCGACATTCATTTTCAATGTGCTGTCGCCCATCAAACCTGCTTTTGATTGTTTTCTCAAAGATGCACCGATGTTAAGACCAGTTGCATATTGAGCAATATATTTATCATCAGAACCGATACCTTTTTCAAAACCTTTGATAAAAGCATCTACGGCTTTAGCTGTGGTATCACCACCCAACGAATAAGCTTTTACTTGCGGGCCGTTCAAAACGCCAAACGCATAGTTCAGACTATCGAGCTGAGTTTTCATTTTTACAGAGCTTTGGCTGCATGAGGAAAAACCAACCATCAATGCTAAACCTGCTACAACAAGAACACTTAATTTTTTCATCTTTCGTTTTTATTAGATTAAACAATATACATATTTTCGATACCGTATTGGGCAAAAATGCGTTGCAAATATAATGATTTTTATCCAAGCCATTAACACTTGCCTCTTTTTATAAATTAATGACAAAAAGAGACTTCCATTTCGTCATCAATCAGTCGTTTATACGCATCATTTCCTGCCCGACAATTTCTGCCGCTTCCACCACAAATCGTGCACATGGACGTTTGGCATAATACTCAGCATTGCGATCGGATGGAACGGGCGATTCTCTCTGCCGCTTTACATCCAGTAATTCGCGGCATATAATGGTACCAAAACGTGACTTAAAATCGTCGGCCACCCGTTGTACCGAAGCATAATTATCCGTTTTGGCTTTTTTGTCGTTCGGATCTGATGCCGGGTATCGCAAACCCAACAACAAAAATGAGCCGCTCAAGGCACCACACACTTCACGCAACCGTCCCATTCCTCCGCCAAACGACGAGGTTAATCGCCGGGCAAGCTCGGGATCTAAATCAAACACATCGGCATAAGCACAAAATACCGACTGGGAACAATTGTAACCTTCATTAAATAAAGCCAATGCCTTTTCTTTACGCTGCTCAATGTCTATCTGCATAATTCAATATTTATTATTTAAGTTGTGTAACATAAACCATCTTATAATCAGGCAATAATTCAGGATGAACCGCCTTAATAAAATCCTGAAGAATCAGTTCGGGATGAAGTACTCCGTCTTCCCAGAAATCGTTTCCGCCTGATTCATTGATTCTGTTGTACAACGAATATACTCTTTTGTCTTTACATGCTTTGAAAAGCCCATAACGAGCATCGCTCAGCATCAGGCTGTTCATATTTTTCGCATCGCAATTGAGCCACACCTGTGCATTTACGAAGTTTTGAAGTGCCTGTTCAAAATTTACAGGAATACTACCGGATGTAGTGTCATTGGCAAAATGATATTCCACCTTTGAATCGGCAAGCAGGTTGCCCATAAAACCTTTACCACTAGGCATGTACCAAGTTCCCTTAAAACTGCTTCCTATCATAACTTCGGGAGTGTCTTTCGCCTTCGAAGCCAGCGCTTTCGCCGCCAGATATTTTTGTTCCGTTTGCCGGAAAATAGAATCGGCAAGCTTTTCTTTATTGTAAAGCACAGCTACAAACTTTATCCATTCGGCCCGGCCTAAAGGAGAAGTTTCCATCCATTCATTATTAAATATCACGGGGATTCCGGCCTGTGATATCCTTTCAGCCGCGGCATCCGTCTGGTTATAACTGCTCATCATCACAGCCTGAGGCTTCAACGACATCGTCTTTTCCACGTTGAGGCTGAACGCATCGCCCAAATCGACTGTTTTTCCGTCCCTGCATTGACGAATCAGACTGGAATTGTAGATTAATTTGGGAGAAGAAACGCCTGTTATGGAGGGTAATTCATTCAGAGCTGTAATAAAGGCATAATGCGTAGCAGATGTTGCTGCAATAGAATGCAAAGGAGCGACAACCGTTTTCCTTTTATCGGGAGTATTAACACCGTTTCGCGTCACAATGTAATATTTTGCCTGCACAGCTCCCTTTTTCCATGGATTGTATACAACCAGGCATTTGTACCCTTGATGGTATTCTATCACAAACCCGGTAGCGTACTTCGGCTTTACAACCGAATCGGGAGTTCCGTTTGTATTCGAACTGCCTTTCTGGCTGCATGAAGTAAGCACTGCAACCGACAGACATAATGCTAAAAACCAGCTAAATCGCGTAAACATCGTGGATGGAATAAATTTTCCGCAAAAGTACGCATAATTCTCCAACCTCTTCATTAGCCTAATTTCAAAAAAAGGGACTACGCATTTAAGATTTTGATAAGGGGCTTCCGCCCCTGTGACCCCGACTTCCTTTTTGTCTTGCCACAAAAAGGAAGCAAAAAAGTCAAGGCTATGCCCGCTTCGCTCAAAAAACTGACGTTCGTCAAGCTAAATTGTCCAAACTGGCCCCTTCCTTTCGTCAGGAGCTTCAAACAATGGACAATTTTACGCTTGCCTCTCTTGTTTTTTGGCTCTCCGGACAAGGCCGTTCCTAATCTGACTTAGCTGCGTTTGAAAATTAAGCACCTGTCCTTTGCCAAACTTCTAAATGCGTAATCTCTTATTTCAAAAACATTTCAATTTGGTGCTATAGCTATTGGAAATTTGTGTACCTTCGTATCAAATTTGCAAATAAATCAGAACCACAGTAACCATCTGATATATTTACAATTGCATTAACAACACTCCTATAGTTTATTGCTTTATGCAACAATATCTTGACTTGCTGCAACGGGTTCTGGATGAAGGCGTCCATAAGGAAGACCGCACCGGAACAGGTACGATAAGTGTATTCGGCCACCAAATGAGGTTTCGCCTCGAAGACGGATTCCCGATCCTGACTACCAAAAAACTCCATTTAAAATCCATCATTTACGAATTACTCTGGTTTCTGAAAGGAGACACGAATGTAAAATACCTGCAGGACAACGGAGTGCGAATATGGAACGAATGGGCTGATGAAAACGGAGAGCTCGGCCCCGTTTATGGTTCTCAATGGCGGTCATGGCCTGATTATAACGGCGGTCATATCGATCAGATCAGCGAAGCGGTAGAAACCATCAAAAACAATCCCGATTCACGACGCATTATCGTCAGTGCATGGAATGTAGGTGCTTTACCCGACATGCACCTTCCGCCTTGCCATGCTTTTTTTCAGTTCTATGTGGCCGACGGCAGATTGAGCCTTCAGTTATATCAACGCAGCGCCGACATCTTTTTGGGAGTTCCGTTCAACATTGCTTCCTACGCATTGCTTCTACAAATGATGGCGCAGGCCACCGGACTGAAAGCCGGCGATTTTGTTCATACGCTGGGAGATGCACACATCTACACCAACCACCTCGAACAGGTGCACCTGCAGCTCACACGCGAACCACGTACTTTACCTCAAATGATAATCAACCCCGAAAAGAAAAATATCTTCGACTTCGAATACAGCGATTTCGTGCTCGAAGGGTACGATCCGCATCCGCACATTAAAGGGGAAGTGGCAGTTTAATGAAGCGTTCACCTCGCATTACAAACATAAAGAATCTCAAATACAACAAAAATGATTTCTATTGATTTACGCAAACTGATAAAGCATGTCCCCAACACAATTACATGTTGTAATTTATTCTCGGGTTGCATCGCCATTTCAGCGGGTTTTGACGGCCAATATCTGTTGGCTCTTATTTTCATCTTACTGGCTGCTATTTTTGACTTTTTCGACGGATTTGCAGCACGTATGCTACACGCTTACTCGCCAATAGGCAAGGAGCTCGATTCTCTGGCAGACATAGTAAGCTTTGGGGTAGCTCCTTCGGCAATGGTTTTTTCGATTTTGTACGATTGCCTGCCTCTCGACTGGCACATTCTCAGCTATCTGGCATTCCTGATAGCCATTTTCTCCTGCCTCCGTCTCGCTAAATTCAACATCGACACACGACAGACAACATCTTTCATCGGGTTACCGGTACCGGCGAATGCTATTTTCTGGGCTTCGTTCGTCTACACCTCCAATAATCTGTTCGCATCTATTTATTGGGAATATTATATCATTCTGATCGCTATTTTCTGCTACCTATTGGTATCCGAATGGCCCATGTTTTCACTGAAAATGAAAAACTTAAAGTGGGAAGACAACAAAATACAGTTTAGCTTTCTGATAACATCTGCCCTCATTGTTCTCGTGTCCCGTTTCAGTCCCGGATCGCTCGCTATGGTCATTGCCGTATATGTGCTATTTTCGATCGGGAGTTACATTTCTAAAAAACAGTAAAAAATACAGGAAGGCACGTATTTGTGTTGCATGGCTTCAAAAAAAATTGCTACTTTTAACGCCTGATTTATCAAACACAAATTAATTATTAACATCTAACAAAATCAACCTATCAAAATGAACACAAACAAGCAAAATGGTAATATTGTTGCGATCATTACCATGATCTTTCTTTTTGCGATGATTGCATTTGTCACAAATCTTGCAGCACCTATTGGAGTGATCTGGAAAAATCAACCTGCGTTTGAAGGATCCAACTTTTTAGGCATGCTCGGTAATATGATGAACTTCCTCGCTTATTTATTCATGGGAATACCGGCAGGTAAGCTTCTCACAAAAATCGGGTACAAAAAAACAGCTCTCGTTGCAATTGCCATTGGCTTTTTAGGCGTATTAACCCAATTCCTCTCTGGAATTATAGGTGTTGGTGCTGTGCTCTTTTCTCTTCCTGCTAATTTCTTTGTTTATTTACTCGGAGCTTTCATTTCAGGATTCTCAGTATGTATGCTTAATACTGTTGTTAATCCTATGCTAAACCTTTTAGGAGGTGGTGGAAATAAAGGAAACCAATTAATCCAGACAGGAGGAACATTTAACTCTTTATCTGGGACTTTGACACCAATGTTTGTGGGCGCTTTAATTGGACAAGTTACCGCCAAGACGGCAATTACAGATATTAATCCTGTGTTATTTATTGCTATGGCTGTTTTTGCGGCGGCATTTGTTATTTTATTTTTCATTCCAATTGCCGAACCTCAAGAAGTTAGAAAAGAACAAAAATTTGAGCATAGCCCTTGGGATTTTCGTCATTTCGTATTTGGCGCTATCGGAATCTTCATTTACGTCGGTATTGAAATCGGAATTCCCGGAACGTTGAACTTCTTCCTGGCAGACGGTTCGGGCAAAGGTGCGGGGTTAGATCCTTCAACTGCGGCTGCCATTGCAGGTTTTGTAGCAGGAACATACTGGTTTATGATGCTCATCGGACGCTTCTTGGGTAGCATTGTAGGAGGAAAAATTTCAAGTAAAACAATGCTTACTGCAGTAGCTGCCGTTGGGATCTTATTCGTTTTCCTTTTTGTATTTTTGCCCAAAGGCATTCAAACTTCAATGCCTGTTTGGACGGGAAAATCTTTCGGAATGGTGCAAGTTCCGATAGGAGCTTTGTTCCTTGTACTTTGCGGACTTTGCACTTCGGTGATGTGGGGAGGTATTTTCAATTTGGCAGTCGAAGGATTAGGCAAATACACTGCAACAGGTTCGGGTATTTTTATGATGATGGTTGTAGGCGGTGGAATTTTACCGTTGGTTCAAAATAAAATTGCCGATATAACCACTTATCAAGTAAGTTATTTTGTAATCATTGCCGGACTTGCTTACCTGCTTTGGTATGCCCTCATCGGTTGCAAAAACGTGAACAAAGATATTCCAGTAGAATAACCTATAATTCTTAATTAAATCATGGAAAGTCCTTATGTAATTGGCATTGACATGGGTGGTACAAACACCGCCTTCGGTATTGTCGACATGCGCGGCGAAGTGTTGCGCAGAGGTGCCATCAAAACTCAGAAACACACAGACGTAAATCTCTATATCGATGAATTGTATTCCGCTTTAATGGAAATCATCGA
>CAXXPB010000045.1:0-25264 GCA_963678825.2 uncultured Microbacter sp.
TTCTGTGTCGCAGCGATGAGAACAAGGGTAGTACATTTAAAATATCCATTCCATATAAAGAAGTAGCTTCTAATCAGGCAAATGATGAATTTTCGTTTGTCGCTTTGCCCGATACAAAAGACGACAAAGATAATTCAGGCGAGAAGATGCGTTTGTTGATCGTTGAAGATAATGATGATTTGAGACATTTCATGTTCCATAAGTTGAGTGGAGAGTTTGAAGTTTCTGAAGCGTGTGATGGAAAGCAGGCATGGGAAATCATAACGCAAGAATTACCGGATATGATAGTGTCGGACGTGATGATGCCCAATATGGATGGTTTTGAATTATGTCGCCTGATAAAATCCACCTACGACACTTCTCATATTCCTGTTGTATTGCTTACTGCGCTTGTGGGTAAAGCCGAAGAATTACATGCGCTGGGACTGGGAGCCGACAGCTATCTGACCAAACCTTTTGACATGGCTTTGGTACTGCAACGCATTCGCTCAATCATTCAAAATCGGAAGATTCTTCGGGATAAAGCACTTAGTCTTATTGGGGAAAATCATGATGAGGCTGTCCTTCTTGATAATGAATTGAATAACGCATTTATAACTAAGGCGACGGAGGTGGTGTGGGCAAATATTTCGAGAGCCAACTTTAATAAAGAGGAATTCTCTTCGGCCATGAACGTAAGTACGTCGCTTCTGTACAAGAAAATTAAATCTCTTACCGACCAATCCCCTGCCGAATTTATCAAGATAATTCGTTTAAACTATGCGCTGAAATTGCTTCAGGAAGGAGCACTAAGTGTTGCGGAAATTAGTGAATTGTCAGGCTTCTCCAGTCCCGATTATTTTGGCAAGGCATTTAGACGGCATTTTGGCAAGACTCCTTCCGAAGTGTAGTTAAAATATATAAAATTAACTTTGCAACAACAGCCTCAAAGTGCATTTAATGCAACTTGAGGCTTGTTTTATTTGGTGCCTTGGCATTGTTGTTGAAATGTATTAATAACGTTTTGCTTGAAGATATCGAGCCATTATTGAACAATTAATAACGATTCACCAGCCAAAAGTTTCTGCTATTTTTCTTCTTTTTTTACATTTATCGCTGTTGTTTTTTTGTGCAAATTGAGATTAAAAGGCGTCAGTTTGCATCCTCTTCTCTGTGGCGATGTTGTCTATGCACTTTTGAGTAAGGTTTGGTGTTATGATTCCTTCTTCTTTTTTCGTCTCCGTATTTAATCTTCATTATCCGGTCGTTTTTCTTTTTTAAAACAAATAAAATTAATGCGTTTTGTCCTTTTATCTTTGTTTTAGTGGGTTTAAGTTGTTTAATATCAGTGTTTTTTAGTGGATTAATCGATTTGTGTGGTAAAGATAAAATACTGTTAAGTTTATCTGTAATGTCGAATTAAATATCTGTAATGTCGACTCGCTTCATTGACATATTTTTAACTTCGTCCACGATAAATGATACATTACTGAGACAATGAGAATGATCTCTCTTTCAGATGAAGCAGTTATCCTCCGTTATATATTTTTTGACTTATAGATTCTCTCTCTTTATTGAACAGATGATAAGGTGTGGCTTTTTGTTAAATCACTCATGTGTAAATGTCGGAGGATATTGTTGGTGCGCCATGAATTCATAAGGTCATAATTCTAAATATGGCCATCGATAAACAGGAAATATTGTGCGACTGATCATAAACAGTCAATGGATATTTGTTTTTATTATTAACTTTAAATTATTTAACATGAAAAAGCACTTTGTATTGCTTAATCTGTTTTTTCTGATCCTGGTTGCTTGTAACAGTAGCTATGAGGATATAGAAAAAATACCGGCAGTGGCTAACAAGTATGATTCAAGCCAGCCTACATTGGCTAGTGCAATTGATCCTACCGGAGGTATTATTGATCAAACTTTTATTCTAAAAGGTAATTTTCCGGGAAAAGTTTCCGACATGAAAATTTATTTTGGAAAAAAGAAAGCAGTTCTTGTTGGTACTAATGGTGAGAGTATAACCGGTCTTGTTCCGAAGCAGCCTAACGGATATAATCAAGTATCGGCGGTAATAGGTAAAGACAGTATTGTCCCTGCAAATTTGAAATTCAAGTACCGGCAAAGCCGCTCTGTAAAGACGATTGCCGGAAAGCTAGGAACCGACAAATGGATGGACGATTCCAATTACGCAGGTGCTGCACTTGATGCGGTTACCTTTGGTGAAGTTCATTATGTTGCTACGGTTGCAGGTCAGAAAAACGACAATATTCTGATGATAGAAACGGGGTGGGGCAATAGACTGTTTTTATTATCTCTTGATGATAATAAGATACAGAAACTCTCAACTCCTACCAACTTGTGCTCTCCTGCAGTTCCTCACACTCGCGACAGATTTTTTACCACCAAATTTGGGGATGGAGACCATACTATTTATATGTATTCCAAAGAAAGTAGCTGGTCTTTTGTCAGCGCTGGGGTAGTAGTAGCTCAAAACGATTTCCCTGCTCAGAAAGTTCCGTCAATGACATTTGCCGAAGATGACAACCTTCTTTACTTGTTGGATACAGAAGGTAGAATTGCCGAAGTGAATCTTGCCGATAAGAGTTATAAAATCTACACAACAGCGAGCAAGAAGCCTGCAAATATCACAAGCAGTAACTTCGGAGGAACGATATCAGGAACCTCTTTGCCGACAAACTTTGGCAACTGGGAAGATTCTTATATCTGCTACAGTAAATACCACAAATGCTTCTTTGTGACCTACACAACAGAAAATGCAATCTACAAATATGTGAAAAATGGTGACGGATCATGGACGTGCTCGTTATATGCAGGCCACAATGGTCCTGGTAGTACTGTGGGTGACCGTCTCAAGGATGCTCAGTTCACTAATCCTCATGGAATAGTTGTTAATGCTGACGGTGATATTTTCGTATGTAACAAAGGAGGCTGTGCCTGGTGTGGTAATGGACATGTCATCAACCGGATTTCCGGAGACGCTGTTGAGATTGTCGCCGGCAACGCAGGCAGTAATAGTCCATTGACAAATGGAACTAATCCACTGGAGGCAACATTCAATGAACCCCGTAATCTGGCGATTGATTTTGAAGGTAACTATTACATTGCCGGAGGAAGCGACCGCACTGTTAGAAAACTCTCCATCGAATAATGTTGAGGACATAACTTTACAAGCATGAACAATTAAAATTCACATGGTTTTCCGATCTTACTTATTCGATTGAACAACAGGTTCAATAAAGGTGTTTCAGGCAATCAAATGAACCTGAATCAGCCTCATTTGAGATCGATATTAAGGAAATTGTGATGGATGGCATTCGCAAACCAAGAATCAAATTTGGAATTGGTTAGGGTGTTGTCCGGGGATTTTATGTGACGTTAGTGCAAAATATAAAATATAAACATATGAAAAATAAAATATTCTATATCATTCTTGCTGCATTGATATTCTGCAAGTTGCCTGCCTATGCCCAGTCTGGCTTGTCTGCTGGAGGTATAGTGATGTCGGAAAAAGGGGAAGTGCAGATTGGAGCAACCGTAGTAATCAAGGAGAATCCGGGGAAAGGTGTTATTACAGACCTAGACGGACACTTTAGAATAAGTGGTTTACAAAAGAACCAAACATTGGTTATTTCAATGGTAGGTTTCGAAAAAAGAGAAATTAAGGTTGACAAAACCGACGAAAGAATGCGTGTTGTCCTGAAGGAAACAGTAAATGCATTGGACGAAGCTATTGTCGTTGGACACAGTACGCAGCGTAAGGTATCGGTAACCGGGGCTATCACGAATGTGGAAGTAAAAGATCTTAATACCCCCGCAACTTCTGTAACCAATATGCTTGGTGCCCGTGTACCCGGTATTATTTCCATGTTGAGTAGTGGCGAACCGGGGAAAGACTTTTCTCAGTTCTGGATTCGCGGTATTAGTACGTTCGGTGCCGGTTCAAGTGCCCTCGTCCTCATTGATGGGGTAGAAGGAAATTTGAACACACTGGATCCTGACGATATTGAAAGTTTTTCGATATTAAAAGATGCATCGGCAACTGCAGTTTATGGTGTGAGAGGTGCGAACGGTGTTGTTCTGGTGACAACCAAAAAGGGTGTTGCCGGGAAACTGTCAATCAATGTAAAGGCCAATGCCGGGGTGTCTTATTCTCCCCGTATGCCTAAATATGTGGATGCTAATCAGTATGCAGCGCTTGCCAATGAGGCTGCAATGTCAAGAGGGATAGACCCGATTTATAGCTCTGTAGATTTGAATTTGTTCAAAACAGGGATGGATCCGGACTTGCATCCGAATGTGAATTGGAGAGATGTTATCCTGAAAGACTATACATGGAATCAACAATTCCACCTGGGAGCTTCGGGTGGTGGACAGGTTGCCCGTTACTACATGAGTTTGGGGGTATTAAATAAAGATGCTCTCTTTAAACAAGATCGGGGGATTAATAAGTATGATACGAATGTGGCCTATAAGCAGTATAACTTCAGAGCCAATGTGGATGTGAATATGACTCCGACCACAACCTTAACGCTGGGTTTGGAAAATGTGTTGGTCAATCAGAATTATCCGGGTTTTGGGAATGATAGTCAGGCTCTTTGGGATGCACAAGCAAACATGACGCCGGTTACCGTTCCGATTGTTTTCTCGACAGGACAACTTCCTGCATACGGATCGAACAATGATCAGATAAGCCCGTATGTTTTATTGAACTATACAGGGTTTAAGAAGTATTACCACGATACCAATAATCTAAACCTTCAGCTTCAACAGGATTTAGCTATGATAACAAAGGGTCTTAATTTTACCGCTTTGTTCAATATGACTACAAATAGCGAGATGTGGACAAGCAGAACAAAGACACCGGCATTGTATTATTCAAAAGTAAGGAACCGTGATGGATCATTAGCAATGGAAAAGAAACAAGACGCTGCCGATCCCACATTCACGGTTTCGACAAATGTAGATCGTAAATACTACTTCGAAGCACATCTCAACTACGAACGATTGTTTGAAAAAGTTCACCGTATCACGGGTTTAGCGCATTATTATATGGAGGATTATGTCAACTCTATAAATAAAACAGATTTGAATGCCATTCCAAAACGTTACATGGGTTTTTCCGGTCGTGCTACTTATTCTTTCAACGATACCTATATGATAGAGGGTAATATCGGGTATACCGGATCTGAGGCTTTTGAAAACGGGAAGAAATTTGGGGTTTTCCCAGCAGTTTCTTTAGGATGGGTTCCCTCTCAATACAAATTAATCCAGAAAAATCTTCCATTCCTTGATTTCCTTAAGTTCAGAGGCTCGTATGGTACGGTAGGTAACGACCGAATGGATACACGTTTCCCGTATCTGACATTGATGGGTGCAAGTGGTAGTGGTATTTGGGAATCAGGCTCAGGTTATACTGAAACTCAGGTAGGATCTAACAACCTGAGATGGGAAACTGCAACCAAGACAAACTTTGGTATTGACGCTAAGTTGTTTAAGAATAAGTTTGACATGTCAATAGACTTCTATAAGGATGTTCGTTCCGGTATCTATCAACAGCGTGCCAGTATTCCTGACGAGATGGGGTTGGTAAGCCTACCGTTTGCAAACGTTGGTAAAATGCAAAGCTGGGGTGTTGATGGCCACCTTAGTTATACCCAGACTATCAACAAGGATACTTATTTCGTGTTGAGAGCCAATTTTACACAGTCGAAGAACAAAGTGTTGCAGTATGAAGAGGCAATTGTTCGCTATCCCTATCAATCAACGGTTGGATATCAATGGGGTGTAAACAGAGGGTTAATTGCTCTTGGTCTTTTCAAAGATGAAGCCGATGTAAGAAACAGTCCGAGACAGACATTTATGAGCCAGGTAATGCCGGGTGATATCAAATATAAAGATGTGAATGGCGATGGCGTAATTGACGACTATGATGTTGTGCCTCTGGATTATTCCAGTACTCCTCAGATACAATATGGTTTTGCTACCGAATTTAATTATAAGAATTGGAATATCAGTATCTTATTTGAAGGTGTAAGTCGTATGAAATATTTCAGTGGCGGCAATGGTTACTTCCCATTTGCCGGTAAGGAAGTGGGAAATGTACTGGATCTTGTAGCTATACAATCTAACCGTTGGACTTCAAGGGAAATTTCAGGAACGGCAGCAACTGAAAATCCGAATGCCCGTTTTCCAAGGCTAACATATGGAGATAACAGCAATAATAACCGGGCATCTACTTTTTGGTTGAATGATGGTAGTTATGTTCGCTTGAAGAATGTACAGATATCATACCAGACCAAAGCCAAGTTTTTGCAGAGAGCAGGTATTAAAAATGCAACATTTAGCTTGATTGGAGATAACCTGCATGTATGGGATAAAGTGAAAATCTTTGATCCGGGTCAGGCAACAAAAAACGGGGCAGCCTATCCCGTACAAAGGGTATTTACATTACAAACGAATATTCAATTTTAAAAACAAGAGACTATGAAATTAATAAATTGGATTTATAACAGGGGGGTCATGGCATTGTTTGCGTGTGTATTGCTATGTTCTTCTTGTGAAAGCTACTTAGATATTGATAAGTATGTCTATGATAAGATGACGATAGATTCCATATTTACCAGTAGGACAAGAATCTTGCAATATATAAACGGTACGGCAGCGTACCTGAAAAACGAGTCAAAATTTGTGGGAGACTATTATCCTGACGCAAAAACAGCATCACCAAGCGGTATGGGAGCTGATGAAGCGATTCAGCCATGGGCAGATGACAACCATCCCGGATCAAAATTGGTAGTTGATGATATCACGCCACGCAGTACTGCCGGCGTAAATCCGTGGCCCGATTACTATAAAGGTATCCGGAAGGCAAATATAATTATTGCCCGTATTGGTGAAAATAAAGATTTGACAGATATGGATAGGCAGGATTATACAGGGATGGCATATTTCCTTCGGGCTTATTTTTACTATAGCTTGGTAAGACTATACGGTCCGGTGCCCATTCTTCCTGATAATGCGTTTGATACGGATACTCCGGTTGCTGATGTTTCCTTTGAACGATCTTCATACGATGACTGTATAGAGTATATCTGTGCCAATATGGAAAAGGCGGCACAAATGCTTCCGATTGACAGACCGATTGCATTTCAGAATATGCCGACCAAAGGCGCAGCACTGGCTTTAATAGCCCGTTTGCGACTCTATTCTGCCAGCCCTTTATATAACGGAAATACATATTATGCGGATTGGAAACGTTCGGATGGAACCCCATTCATTTCTCAAACATTGGATCCTTCCCGTTGGGGAAAAGCTGCAGCTGCGTTTAAACGTATTATTGATATGAACAAGTACGCTCTTAACACTCAGCCGAAAATCATATCGTCTAAAGGTACCGGTACATTGGATCTTCCTGATACAAGTGATCCGAACCTGAAAACAAAAGCGTTCCCATACGGAGCAATGGATATAGATCCGTACAAATCGTACAAGACTGTGTTTGATGGATTGGTGAGACCGGAAAATAGCAGAGAGCTGATCTATTCTTGTACACGCAGCACCGTGGATGATGCATTCTACTTCCCGGCTAAGCAAGGAGGAAATACAACGTTCAGCGTGACTCAGGATATGGTAGACCAATATCGTATGGCAGACGGAAGACAATACAGTGACGCCACTTCGGATGAAAAATCCTGGATGCCGGTAGGTTCCGGTCTTACATTCTCCGACGATTATGTGTTGGCTGCTGAAAGAGCAAAAATGCACGATAACCGTGAGCCCCGTTTTTACGCTTCTATCGGATTCAATCATTGTATTTGGCCGGCAACATCGTACAGAGGTACTGATAACAGTATCAAAAATATGAATGCGACCTACTACAAAGACGGTAACACGTTGGGCAGCGCTACCAACTACAACCGAACCGGTTATACCTGCCGCAAATATCTTAATCAGGAGGATTATGCTCAGTGGGAAGGTTCTATTAAAACTAAGTATTACCCTATCTTCCGTTATGCAGAAGTTTTGTTGGGTTATGTAGAAGCCATGAATGAAATGACTGAAGCATATACAGATAAAGCAACTGGTATTTCAGTAAGCAGAGATCCGGCACAAATAGTATTTTACTTTAACCAGATCCGTTATCGTGCAGGTTTGCCGGGTATAACAGTTGCCGATGCTTCTGATCGTGCAACGATGAGAAATATTATTAAACAGGAATGGCAGGTCGAATTCTTTAACGAAGACCATCGTTACTATGATCTCCGCCGCTGGAAGGATGCTCCTTTAGCTTACAGGAAGCCGGTTACAGGCTTGGATGTTACAGCTAAAACTGCAGAACGTCAAAAATTCTATACGGTAAGAGTATGGAATACAGAAACCGCGATGAAACGCGTGTGGAGTAATAAAATGTACTTCTTCCCAATTGATCAAAGTGTGTTGGATAAAAATGCCAAGTTGGTTCAGAACCCCGAATGGTAATCTATTATTTAATTATGTAATTTCAACAAAGATGAAACATATAATATTATTTTCGTTGACCTTTTTGTCTGTCTTGCTCGTGGGATGTGACGTCGAGTCTCCGATGGATAAAGACTTATATCCTCAGCAAGTGTATGTTGTGGGGGCAAAAGATAAGGTTATTGACAGAGACTTGAATATAGGCGACTCGCAGGATACGATCTCGCTGTCAATCGCAGTTAGTGGCTCACGCATGTCATCTCAGGATGTAACGGTTTCTGTAGCGGAAGCCGTGGGGGCGATTGACTATTATGATTCAAAAAATCTCTCGGCTTTAGTTACTCAATATCGCAAGCTGGCAGATGGTATTTATACTTTTCCATCTAAAAATTTGACGATTAAGGCTGGTCAGGTGTATAATACCTTTCCGATTTATGTAACACCTAAAACACTTCATTGTGACTCTCTTTACATGTTGGCGCTGAAACTGACGTCTACCTCTGCTTTTTCGATGAGTAAAACGGATACGGTAACGTTGGTAAGAATCAATATGATGAATAAATACTCCGGATTGTATTACATGGATGGTGTAATCAGAAATATGTCAAATCCTAAAGATACATTGGTTTATAAAATGTCCAGAAACCTGAAAGCAACAGATAATGGGAGTACGGTGCGGATGTATCACTACAATAACGAGTATAATCAGGGTGATTCAAGAGATTATCGTCCAACCCATACGTTTAAGATTTCAGTTAATGCAGATAATACTTTGTCTGTTTCTGTCTGGGATAAGTTTCAGATTACAGGTGGTGGCGGTAAATACTATCCTGATCTGAAATTGTATGATTTGTGGTACACGTTTGTTGATGATAAAGGGGTAACCCGCAAAACGGTAGGTCACTTGTATAAAGCAAGAACAACTACAGCCGGTCAACGCATAATTGACGACTGGTTGGAAGAACATCCGTTAGGTAAATAAAAGAGAAAGGAGGTGCCTGAAAAGCTTATTTGGCATGGATTGCCGAGGCGTTTTTTCAGGCACTTTCTTTTAGTTATTTCATGGGAAATTGTTTTTAGGCAGAAAATTACATATAAAAGTCAAGATGATTTCATCAAAAGACAACAGAGTGCATATGATTAAAAATATCATGCTATGCTACAAGTGTTATAATCCCACTGATTTATTTAGCTGTAGTAATTTCTATCTGTAGTTTGCTGGTTAAATTACTTTTGTTGACCATAAAGTATCCAACACTCAAAATTGAATTATTGGAACAGAAGTGTGAAAAGAGAGAGTCGGATCAAGGTGGAAGTGACAGTCTGATTTGAGAAACTCTTTCCATTGTGATTCAATATTAGAGGGGTTGCATACAGCTCACAGGACTGAAGAGTGTGAACAATGCAATTTTCAAAATGCTCCGATACGGTGTTCTGTCAATTTGCTTTAGAATCTAAAGCGGATAATAAAGAATAAAAATCAAACTTAACTGTTTGATAAAATGAACAATACAATCTTGCGCCAGATCATGAAAGTACGATTAATGATATTGTTATTTTCTTTGCTTGCTTTTAGCACAATCCTTCAGGCACAGGAGTCAGATGAGAGCCCGGTAAAGCAACTCTTTTTGGATCAGTTATCTCTTTTTCCGCAAGAGAAAATTTATGTTCATACAGACAAGAGTTCATACCAGATGGGCGAAATGATCTGGTTGCGGGTACATATGGTGGATGCCGTGTTTCTTAAACAGGCGAATGCCAGTCGCTATGTGTACATCGAATTGATTGATCCTGTCAATCGTGTTGTCGACAGGATTAAGCTGAGGCCTGATACAGCAGGATGTTTCTATGGCTACATCCAGTTGGACAAAGAGTTGGGTATGGGAACCTATCATTTGAGAGCCTATACACGGTTTATGCAAAATATAGGAGAGGATTATTTTTTTACGAAGCCGGTTTATGTGATCAATCCGGGAGCAGAGAAAATATCCGTCGATATAAAATACAGGCAGGAAGGCAAGTCGGTGAGTGCAACATTGAAGTTTTGCTCACAAGCCGGAAGAGATACGATCCTGCCGGATCAATGTGCTGTTTTACATGCGACAAGTCCCGATGCGGATGCAAAAGAGGTTCGTTTTAATAAGAGAACCGGATATTGTTCCTGGAGTGCTGTCGAACTGAACAGAGGCCGAACGTTTCTATTGAAAACGGTCGCGGGGGGTCGAACGTATAAACAGTATTTTACGATACCGTATCTTGAAAAGAGTTTTGATGTTTCGTTTTTCCCCGAAGGAGGTTATGCTCCGGTTTCCACAAATATCACAATGGCTTTTAAGTCGATTAATACGGATGGTTTGTCGGAGTATGTAAATGGGAAAGTGTATGACGACCAGAATCAGGAGTGCGCAGAATTTGATTGTTCTCACCTGGGAATGGGCCGATTCAACATGTATTATGTGCCGGGCAAAAAATATTATGCTGTGTGTATAAATCAGGACAGCATTGCAAAACGGTTTGATTTGCCACAGCCTTCAGATAGTGCGGTTAGTTTGAAAACAGAATGGGAGGGCGATAAATTATTCGTGTCCGTTCTGAAATCGCCAAACTATAGGCTGCCGAAACATATTCAGCTAATTGCGCATATCAGAGGTGTTCCCGTGTATACAAAATACTGGAATGAGGAGAAGGAACATCTTGTTTGTGAAAAAGACTTTTTCCCGGCCGGGATTGTGCACTTTTTGCTGATAGACGAAGGCCGGAATATTTTGAGCGAGCGGCTTGTGTTTTCTTTTCAGAAAAACACGTTTGCGCAGGCTGCCATTGAACCGGATAAAAAAACGTATCAAAATCGGGATAAGATAAATTTATCGATTCGGGTGGCTGATAAGAATCAGGAATCCTTGCCGGGTTATTATTCTCTGGCGGTGCTGGATGCGGGAAATGCAGTTTTGGATACGACTTCTACTGTCGTATCAACATTGTTGTTATCCTCGGAGCTCAAAGGTTATATCGAAAATCCGATGTTCTATTTTCAAAAGGATAACAAAAAAGCAACAGCAGCTCTGGATATGTTGTTGATGACGCAAGGTTGGCGCAGGTACGATATTCCAAAGTTATTGAAAGGATCACTTCAAAAGGAATTGCGTTTTCCGGTCGAATTGCGTGAAGAGGTTACAGGGACGAGCGATGGCGTGTTTTCATCTTCAAAAGATGCACCCATAACCCTGATAGCACTTAACGATTCAGTAATAGGCTCGTCGTATGTTCAAACGGATCAGAAAGGCCGATTTGTGTTTAGTGACCTCGAATATCCGGAAGGAACGAAATATATTGTTCAGGCCAACAGTAAAAAAGGGTCAAGGCGGGTTTTTATAGAAATAGACTCTGTGAAACCCTTCCCGGTTGTGAAGAGTTTGCCGACAGATGTAGTTCCGTCGGTGAAAGCCAACAACACTCCATCTATCGGTCGAAATGAAAAATTGCCGTTGGATGAGGGCATGAAAACGATAGATTTGAATGAGGTTACCGTCACGGCAAATCGAAAACCATTGTCACAAACGGATTCTCCGTACTATTCGGTTATGTCGTCTTCGGTTATAACCTCTAAAGATATTGATAAGTGGCATATTCTGTCAGTGTATGATCTGTTGCGCAGGTTGTCCGGAGTAACGACGTTCGGATCGGAGGTGCGTTACCGGGGTAATACTCCAATGTTGCTTTTAGATAATATTTCTATGGAAGGGTTTGATTACGATATGCTTATGGTTGATGATATAAAAGATGCTTTTGTGACGCCGGGTACATCAATGGGAATTATTTTTGGATCGCGCGGGGCGAACGGAGCTATTGTTATTAATACAAAGAGAGGCTTTGTGCAAACCAAAACAATGAGCTCAAATATCAGATATGTCAATGCTTTGGGTTATCAACAGCCGGTGAAATTTTATTCTCCCGTTTATGATACAGAGGATGCAAGAAAAAATCCGCGATTTGATTCCCGCACTACGATATATTGGAATCCGGCAGTCCGGACAGACAAGGAAGGAATGGCGCAAATAAGTTTTTATTCGGCCGACAGACCTTCAAAGTATATAGTTGTACTTGAAGGGGTCAGCAATTACGGACATCTGGTGTCATTTATGAAAGAAAATATAACTGTTGTAGCCGGGCATTGAGGTGATATGCATAAGCCGTTTGCAACAGTCAGATTGTGTAAGTATAAACGATATGTGTATTTGAAATTGCAAAAACGATTATTGCGTAGAAATTGAATGATGTTTCATTGTTAACATCAATAAATAGGTTAATTGTATGGTTGAGAAAGATCTCTACGTGAGTAGGGGTCTTTTTTGTTTTCAAAGGGTGTCATACCGCCAACCTATAGTTCGAACAATTGTTGCACGATTTCGTCATTGGCATTGTCGCGATAACGAGCCACAAAGTCTTTGGGTGACATGTTGAAATAGCTCTTAAACGATTTTGAAAAATAGGAAGGATCTGAGAAGCCCACCTCGTAGGCCACCTCCGAAATGGATATTTTTTCCTGAATAAGCATCAGTCCTGCTTTTTTCATGCGCACCGACTTTATCAGGTCGTTGGGCGAACTTCCGAACAGCTCCTTGGTGCGACGGTACAGGTGAACGCGGCTCAAAGCGACTGCATGACTTAGCTCTTCTACACCGAAACCGGCATCGGAGATGTGACTCGAAATAGCATCCATCACTTTTTTCTTCAATTTGTTGTTTCCTGAATCGACGGATTTGGTAGGTTCAACCTGATGCGTTTGTATTACGTTCAGGTAGTTTTCTTTTATACGAAGCATTTCTCCGATAACGGTACGTAAACGTTTTTTGCTTCGCTGGCGTATTTGATAGGTGCGGTATTGGCTGTATACGAGCGAAAGGAGGATGATGCAATAACACAGTTTGCTCCACCACGACCAATACCAGGGCGAGGTGATGATAACTTCGATAGAAGCTTCGGCGGCTTGCAGGTTTTTGCCTTCACTGATGCTTTGCACGCGGAGCGTATAGTGACCCGGAGGCAGCTGGTTATACACAGCCAGCGGATTGTCGGCAGTGGCAGAGTGCCACACGGACTCGTAACTTTTTAACTGATACACGTAGCGAAGTTGAGAGGATGCTGCATAGTTGGATGTGGTAAAGCGTATGGAAAAGGAGTTCTGATTATAGGGAAGGGTGATGCAGGTTGCATATCCTATTGCCGCATCAAGAAAGTTGTGCCCGGCATTGAAGTCGTAGGTTATCTGTTTCCCGTTTACATTGAGAGAACTGAAGTGTATCGGATTCCATTCTGTCTTGCTGTTGATGATTGAAACCGGGTTGAAGGTGATAATTCCGTTTATCGCCTCCGAACGCGATTGTTCCGTTGGGGTAGCAAAATACGGCATTGCTGTGGAAATCTCCTATTTTTCGGATGTCGTATGAAGCGAACAGGCGCATACTGCCACTCTCGGGTTCAAACCGTACGATCCCTTTGTTAGTGCTCATCCAGATGGCATTGTCGTTGCCCGCAGCCAGTGCCAACACGGAAATGGCTTTGTTATCGGAGTCTAACGAATAGTGCCGGCATGAATTGTTTTTGTCATTGTACACAAACAGACCGTTGTTTGTGCCGATATATATTAATCCTTTGTTTTCAAGAACGGCGCGTACCGAACTGTTGTTGATTGATTCCAGCCTGTAGTTGTACCGTCGATTTGTATTCGGATCATAGCAGTCGCAGTTGGAACTTCCTATCCATAAGCGGCCTTTTGAATCGAGCTTCAGTGCAAACACCCAGGGACTGGCAATTGCGATGCGACTCATTTCACCCGAACGAAGGTCGATACGGTTAAGCCCCGTCCCGATGTTGGCGATATACAGCACGTTGCGTGCCGGGTCGCATTCTAAATAGCAACTATTTTTGTTTATAATGTCTTTTGTGTCGGGAATCTTTTTTACGGCTCCGCGATCATAGCAGTAGAGCCCGCTTCCGTAGGTGGCGATCCATATTCTTCCCATAGGGTCGGTAACCATATGTTGTATGGCGTTGTTGCAGAAAGAGGGCAGGGCGAGTTGCTGCAGATTATCGTAGCTTTTACCATAGAAAATGCCATTGCCGTCGGTACTGACCATGATGTTCCCGTTATCGGCATGGTTAAAAGAGGTGACCGCAGATTGAATAGGAATAGCGGATGTGCCCGTAATTTGCTGAAAATTGAAATTGCCCGATGCCGATGGCACTACCAGTATGCCTTTCTGATAGATGCCGATGTAAAGATTTCCCCAGCGATCTTCAATCATGCTGTGGATTTTGCAATATGCCAGATCGAGCGGCGTATCTTGTATTTTGTAGTCGGTAATGGTATTTTTGGAGAGCTCTATTTTGCCGATGCCATTGCTTTCGCAGCCAACCAGCAGTGTACCGTCCCTGCGTTGTATCAGGCATTGAGCACTCGTGAATTTGGTGGGCTGCGATGTTAATCTTCTCAATTGACGTTTGCATTCGTCGAAGACCAAAACCCCATTCCACTTATCGCATATCAGGAGTGTGTGAGTCAACTTTGTCTTCGAGGAAATCGGTGATTTCCATGTCGGACGATTGAATGCCGAATTCTTTAGAGTTGATTGGTAGCGGACGTAAACTCTTCAGGTCAATCACCTCCAGGTTGGAGCCAACGATCCAGAGGCGCGATTTGGAATCGACGTAGATGCGTCTTGGTACGATGTTTTTCAGAGCTTGCCTGAGAGCGGAGGTGGCTTTCTCTGCTATTTTGTGGGTTCGTATGTCGATAATGTAGAAGCCGTCTATTCCGCTGCCGAGAAGCAGTTGTTTGCCACCAGGCAAAAGTACGATGTCTGAAATAGTGATTGCTTTCCCTTTTCGGTAGGTGTTATCATCTTCATTCTTCTCCAGGCGAATGTGTTCAAAGTACTCTTTTTCGGGATGGAACAGCTGTAAGCCGCGAGTGGTTCCAATCCAATATTGTCCCAGAGTATCGGTTATGAAGCGGTAAACGCTGTTGCTTCGCAATCTGTTTTGGCCTCTTGCTTCATAAAAGGCAGTTAAGCCGAATCCATCAAAACGGGCTAATCCTCCATAGTTGCAAATCCAGATATTCCCTTTGTTATCCTGATTCATGAAGATGAACTGACTGCCCGGAAGCCCATCCGCGGAAGTAAACAGTCTTGCTCCCTGTGCCTGTACTTTTATTAGCACACAGAATAAGAGCATGGGTAGCAAAAGCTTGTATTTCATCCGTACAAAATTGTTTTTAGGTCGGATGGAATTGAACTTGCGAAATCAGCGAAGCTAACTCGCATGATATTGTTCATACGTGTTTGTGTTTTTTCAATAAACATGCTCATTTCATAGCCGCAAAAAATGGAATTCTACTCTTCGGGTTATGATCACGTGGATGTGATTAAACAGAATGAAGAAACCATCCGACTCATATTTGAGACTTTCAAAGGTACGGATATATTGGAATAATTCAAGGCGAGAAACAACTGTTTTTCAGTGCCACTTCACTCTTAAAATGCATGAAAAAGCGTGTTAATGACCTGAAATTTAAGAAGTGTAACAAATTCACTACTTTTCTGTAACATAAGTACAAGTGGGCGTAGTAACTAAAATGTACTTTTGTGACGGAAAACATAAATAGGAAGACGGGAAAAGCGTCCGGTTTATGTTTTGGATGTCGCAAACAATCAAAAACAGTATATCCATTATTAACTCAAATCTAAAAAAGTCATGAAGTGTATTTTCTCTCTGCTATGCTTTGTCATGGTGTCGGTGATGAGTGCCCAGGCTCAAACCTTCCAAAAAACCGACCAGGGTGCTAAGTCGGTCATCAATTCTACCGGAGTTGAAGTCCGTTTTTACTCTCCCTCCATCGTGCGAATACTGAAATGGCCTGCCGGAAGTGATTTCAACAAGCAAAGCCTTTCGGTGACAAAAACCCCCGAAAAAACGAAATTCTCCGTTGCGCAACAGGCCGATCGTCTTTTGCTGAAAAGTAGCAAAATGCTCGTTGTGCTGAACCTGAAAAACGGTACCGTGTCGTTTCAGGATGCCAGTGGCAATGCATTGCTGAATGAGAAAGAGCAGGGCGCCTCCTTCACTCCTTTTAACGATGCAGGAACCAAGACATATAGCGTGGTGCAGGGCTTTTCGCTCGATAAAGATGAGGCGATCTATGGCCTGGGTCAGCAACAGAGCGGTAAAATGTCGCAACGCAATGTGAAACTTAACATGGTACAGGGCAATACGGACGATTACGTACCGTTTTTTGTCTCTACCAAAGGATATGGTCTGTTTTGGGATAACTATTCGCCCACCGTTTTTGAAGATAAACCGGAAACTACTCTCTTTAAATCGGATGTGGGCGATGGCATCGACTACTATTTTATGGTTGGCGGAAATTTGGACGGTTCGGTGGCCTGCATGCGCGACCTGACAGGCCAGGCGCCCATGTTCCCTTTGTGGACATATGGTTTCTGGCAGAGCAAAGAACGCTACAAAAGTCAGAACGAATTGGTGGGCGTTGTAAAGAAATACAGAGAACTCGGAGTCCCTCTCGACGGTATTATTCAGGATTGGCAATACTGGGGCAATAACTACCTGTGGAATGCCATGGAATTTCTGAATACGGAATTCCCCGAACCGAAGAAAATGATAGACGACATCCATAATATGAATGCACACCTGATTATTTCGATCTGGTCGTCGTTCGGACCACAAACAAAGCAGTTTCGCGAAATGGAACCGAAGGGAATGTTGCTGAACTTCGGCACATGGCCACAGTCGGGTTTGGAAGCATGGCCACCCAACCGCGAATACCCGTCGGGCGTACAACCTTATGATCCGTTTAATCCGGAAGCCCGCGACATTTACTGGAAATACCTCAATAAAGGACTCTTCTCGCTGGGTATCGACGGTTGGTGGATGGATTCGACCGAACCCGATCATCTGGATTTCAAACCGTCCGATTTCGATCTGAAAACCTATCTTGGCTCTTTCCGCAAGGTGCGCAATGCTTTTCCGCTGATGGCTGTCGGCGGAGTTTCCGAACACCAGCGTGGCGTAAATTCCGACAAACGTGTGTTTATTCTTACCCGTTCGGCTTTTGCCGGGCAACAACGCTATGGTGCCAATACATGGTCGGGTGATGTGAACTCGTCATGGCAATCGCTGCGGAATCAAATTCCTGCCGGACTTAATTTCTCATTGAGCGGCATCCCTTACTGGAATACTGATATTGGCGGATTTTTTGCCGGTAGCTACAACCGGGGCTGGAATGATGGAAGCGGCGCTAAAAATCCTTTGTATCAGGAATTGTATGTAAGATGGCTTCAGTTCGGAACGTTTACACCGATGATGCGTTCGCACGGAACGGATGTGCCAAGAGAAATATACAATTTCGGTAAGAAAGGCGAGCCGATTTTCGATGCAATAGAGAAGTCGATCAACCTGCGTTATGCCATGTTGCCTTACATTTATTCTACAGCATGGAGTGTAACGAAAGAACAGTCGACCATGATGCGCGCTCTGGCAATGGATTTTGAGGATAAGAACGTAAGGGATCTTAAAAACGAGTATATGTTTGGTAAATCGTTCCTGGTTGCACCTATCGTTAATGCTCAATATACGCCTGAAACAGTGGTTAGATCCGATGAGAACTCGGGTTGGAATAAAGATGAAAAGAAAGATAGCAAGGCGGTTGCCGTTGACTTTGCCCAGCCAAAATCTGCAAAGGCATATTTACCTGCAGGAACATCATGGTTTGACTTTTGGACGAATACCAAATATAACGGAGGACAGGAAGTTGTACTTACCACCACAATAGATAAAATACCATTGTTTGTAAAAGCAGGAAGTATCATTCCTTTTGGACCTGCCGTGCAGTTTGCTACAGAAAAAAAATGGGATGATCTTGAAATCCGCGTTTACGAAGGAGCAAACGGAGAATTCTCTTTGTACGAAGATGAAAACGATAACTACAATTATGAAAAGGGAGTCTATTCTACCATTACCTTCAAATGGGATGACAAGTCGAAAATCCTGACGATTGCCGATCGCAAAGGAACGTTCCCGGGCATGCTTGCCGAACGGAAATTCCACGTAATGAAAATTGCAGCTAATGGCAATAAGACAGAAAAAGAGGTGATTTACACGGGGAAAAAAGTTTCGGTTAAATAATAACCCACATAAGAAAATCAAATGAACACAAAATTGAAGAGTTTCGCATTGCTGATTGTTCTGGCATCATGCTTCTATAGCAATGCTCGCAATCCTATTATACAAACCAAATATACTGCCGATCCGGCACCATTGGCATACAACGACACGGTATTCCTTTACACCAGCCACGACGAAGATAATGCCGAGGCTTTTCTTATGCAGAACTGGTTGCTCTATACATCGACCGATATGGTAAACTGGACCGACCACGGAATAATTGCAGGTGTTAAAGAGCCTTCCCGCACATTTGCATGGGCCGACGGACATAGCGCATGGGCACCGCAATGCGTTGCTCGTAATGGTAAATTCTATTTATATTGCCCCACAATATATCAAAATAAGATGGCTATTGGAGTCGCAATATCCAACAGTCCTTATGGTTCCTTTGTTGATGCGATCGGGAAACCGCTAATTTACAGGTCGAATCCCGGAGACTACGATCCAACAGTATTTATCGATGATGACGGGCAAGCATATATCTACTGGGGAGGAAACGGACCTTGTTATTATGCCAAATTGAACGAAGATATGATCTCACTTGCAGGCGATATAAAAATTGCTTCAATTGATTTTGCCGGAACTCCGCCTGAAGCTGCCTATACTGAAGGTCCGTGGTTGTGGAAGAAAAACAAGCATTATTATCTGGCATGGGCATCGCGTTGTTGTCCCGAAGGAATTGGATACGCTATGAGCGACAGTCCCACAGGTCCATGGAAATGCAAGGGAACGATTATGGATCCTGACGAAAGATCATCAGGTAATCACCCCGGTATAGTTGATTTCAAAGGCAATTCGTATGTGTTCGGGTTTAATTATTCCATTATGAAACAAACCATGGCCAAACATTATGAGCGTCGTTCGATATGTGTCGAGAAAATGGCTTATAATGCAGATGGTGCTATTCAGAAGCTCCCATGGTGGTCAACTGATGGGGCTAAGCAAATAGGAGCATTAGACCCATATAAACGAAACGAAGCCGAAACAATGGCATACAGCGAAGGCGTAAAAACAGAGAAACTACCTGTCTGGGAACGTGATAATATATGGAACAGAGGTAAAAAACTTGGAGATAGAATGTTTGTGACATCCATTCATAATGGCGATTGTGTTATGATTCAGGGTGCTGACTTTTCAAAAGGATGTTCGTCCATTGATTTGAACGTAGCATCTCTTTATGGCGGAAAGATAGAAATTCGCACAGATAAAAAAGATGGTCCGGTGCTGGGAGTCGTTGATGTTGCAACTTCGGGCGAAGGTGATGTCTGGAAAACGATTACCGCCAAAGTGAAAAGCATCAAAGGTGTTCACGATCTTTATTTTGTTTTCAAAGGAGAAAAAGACCTGTTCAATTTCGATTGGTGGAAGATTAATGCCAATTAAAGCGGGTTTCTAGCGAAGCAACCATGATGATGAAACAGTTATTCAGAAGAACGTTTCATTTAATAGACATTATATCGATTAAGTGTATATAAATCTTAATTACAGACCTCTCCTCCCAACCTCTATCCCCCTTCGGGTACTTTCCCCAGAGGGGAAAGAAATAGGAATATCTATTTGTTTGGGAAGAGGAGTAAGATAGTGAAATGATTAGAATTCAATTCATTTTGCAGATTCTTCCCTTCTCTTCGGGAGAGGGGCTAGGGGAGAGGTCAAATGCGAAAATTAAGAAATGAATTAACCGGTATAATGTCTAATAGATAAAATAAACGTTATTGGTATATCAAATATAATTAGTTATAAATCAATATTATATAAAATATAGGCTGATGAATGCAAAGCGAATAAACCACTCTGTTTGGTACGCAGCGTTACTAATGGTAGTTTTTTGTTTGAGCTGTTTACCGCAAAGTTTAAAAGGCCAAAGCAAAGTTCTTGCATACTGGCGGTTTGAACAAATCGTGAAATCTGATGGAGATAATCCTGTCGCGTTAAACTCAAAGTCGATTGCAGAAGCTAATCAGCGGGCGGCAGTTCCTCTATCGTACGGATATGATGAAACCGGGAGAGGAAACTTGTTGCAGTGGCGTGGCTCGAATATCTCGGCCAGTGTTATTTCAAGTAATGTGCCTGCTCGGGTAGTCAATGGACAAAACAATACAAGCTCTCTTTCACTGAAAAATGATGAGTATGTGGTTGCTCTTGATCGCCCGCTTGACTATTACAACATGCAAAAAGGCTGGACAATAGAAGCCAGCTTGATGTGTAATTGGTTGTGGGAGGATCAGGTGTATCTTTGCAAGGAGGGGCTAGGCGGACAACTGGCCGGCGATGTTTCTATCGGTTTTGACAACACGTTGCAGCAATATTTTGTAGAAGTGACCTGTGTCGATGGCGTAGCGCGCCGTGTGGCTGCCGGCCAAAAAGTGGAAGCCGGCAAGTGGTACGATGTACGTGCACATGCCGAGTATGACCAAAAGGAAAACAGAACGAAATTAGTAATAGAGGTAAAACCTTCCGGACAAAAAGATTTTGAAGAGGCTAATGCCGTTGCCTTCAAAGGACCGGCATTGCCACTTGGAGCCGGTAGATGGGTGATTGGTCGTGGTTATCCCGGAACTTCTCCGAATCATCTTGCGGTAATTGACGGCGGTATTGATGAGGTGAAAATTTCGGGGGAAGCATTACCGCGTGTTGCCGGACAGAATCCCTTGTTTACCGATGCCTTTACTGCCGATCCTTCTACATTGGTAGATGGCAATACGCTTTATGTGTATGCCGGCGAGGACAAAGCGACTCCCGGCGGCTGGTTTGATATGCCGGGATGGCGTTGCTATTCCACTGTCGACATGAAGCACTGGACAGAACATGGCACGGTATTGCAGTCCAAAGATTTTCAAAATGCCTTTAGCGGAGCTTCCTGGGCATCGCAAGTGGTGAAAAAAGATGGGAAATATTATTTTTATGTAACGGTTGATGGCAAGAATGGCCATTTTATTACAGTTGCGGTTGGCGACAGCCCGACAGGACCTTTCAAAGAGGCAACTCCCGGCAAACCGTTGATTACCGATGATATGACGAAAGATTCCCACCGCCCAAATGCAGACATCGACCCGACCATATTTATTGACGATGACGGTACCCCCGTGGATGGCATGGGGCAATGGAGATTGCTACTTAGTGAAATTGAAAAAGAACATGGTAGAACTGGACGGACAGATTATTCACGTGCCAGTGCGCAATTATGCTGAAGGTCCGTGGCTGTTCAAACGGGGTAATTTGTACTATAATGTGTATGCTGCCGATGCTCCCGGAGTACAACCGGAGCAAATCTGTTATGCCACATCGCCTAAAATCACTGGTCCGTGGAGTTATCGGGGCTATGTTACCGGCCATGCAAAACATGGATTCACCATTCATCCTGCGGTGGTCGAATTTAAAGGACAATGGTATTTCTTCTATCATGACGGGTCTTATTCTTTTAAAGATACTCCGGGTGGAGATTGCAGAAGGCAGGTTTGCGTAGAATACCTCAACTTTAACCCTGATGGAACAATTAAGCCAATTGTCATTACTTCTGAGGGAGTTAACGGTTCTCCTACGCGTGAGAAATAAGGTAAAAAGGCTAACGGTATAATTTCTGGAGAAAGGGCTGTTTGAAAAACTTTCAATTGCCAATATTAAAGGCATATACGATTTGTTCGCCGCATTTAAATAATGAACATTTAACATAATATCGATTAAGTGTATATAAACCTCAATTACAGACCTCTCCTCCCAACCTCCTCCCCCGAGGGGAGGAGGCGTAAGGCAGTGAAATGTTTAGAATTCAATCCATTTTGCAGATTTTTCCCCTCTCTTTGGGAGAGGGGCTAGGGGAAAGGTTAAATGCGAAAATTAAGAAATGAATTAATCGGTATAATGTCTATTTAAAGCTTGATTATCAAATATAAATAACTGCCATGAAGCAACACTGTTATATAATCTCTTACAAAGAAACTGGAAACAGGTTTTTCTATAAAATGATGCAATCATCCTTGTTGTTAGTTTTGATATTACTCTCTCTTAACAATATAAGTGCTGCGAATAATGTAAAACTTGAAGCCGAAAACGGCCGGTTAATCGGTGGAGCGCAAAAAATAGCTGATGATTCCGCTTCAGGACGATTTATTGTTGGTTTGGTTAGACCGGGACAGACAATACAATTTGTAAATCTCTCGAAAGCAAGCAGACTGGCGATAAAATACGCATCGGTTAACGTCGGGACAGTGAGTGTTGCGGTTGATAACCAACCAGCAGTTAAAGTAAATATTCATTCATCCGGAGCTAAATCCGGATCTTTCCTTAATGCAATAATCGACATCAAGATTCCCAAAGGAGGCAAACTGGAAATAAGAGACAACTCGTCGGATGTTGCGCTGAGCATTGACTGCATAATGGTTGGTGACGGAGATTTGGGCTTGCCCCCCGATAGTTGGAATTTACCTCCTTTGCAGGCAGCAGATGGTCCGTATAAAGCGGATTGGAAAGAGATCAGCCGTATGTATTCCGTACCGGCCTGGTGGCGCGAAGCAAAATTCGGAGCTTGGTCGCACTGGGATCCGCAGTCGATGCCCGAGCAAGGGGATTGGTATTCCCGCGGCATGTATATGGAAGGTGACCGGCAATATAATTACCATCTTCAACAGTTTGGGCATCCGTCCGAATACGGTTATAAAGACATTTGTCACAGCTGGGTGATTGATAGATGGGATCCCGAAGCGCTGATGAACCTGTACGTGGAAATGGGTGTGAAATATTTCATGGCAATGGGAGTGCATCACGATAATTTCGATTGTTGGGATTCAAAATACCAACCCTGGAATTCGGTGCATGTCGGTCCGAAAAAGGACATTGTCGGCACGTGGGAAAGAATTGCACGTCAGCATGGATTACGTTTTGGCATTGGTTTCCATAATACTCCGGCACGCACCTGGGGGCAATTCATGACAGTTCGTTACACCAGCGATAAAAAAGGATCGAAACAAGGTGTTCCGTATGATGCTCTTCAAACTATTGCCGACGGAAAAGGCAAATGGTGGAACGGAATGGATCCGGTTGATCTTTACGGACCTGTTCATGATAAAAAAGATCCATTGCAGTCGCCTTTTGCCAATCAGTTCATGTGGCGGGTTGATGATGCTATTTCAAAGTATCATCCCGACATGATCTATTTTGATGAACATGCCGGCGATTCACAAGTGGATTTAGGAGTGAAAATGGGCCTTGGTTTTCTGGCTCCAACTCTCATTGCCAATTATTACAACAAATCGTTGAAATGGAACCACGGGAAAATGGAGGCTGTTGTTAACCTGAAAGGGGTCGGCGGGCGGTATAATAGCTTTAAAAACACTCCTGAGCTTTTGCCGTTTGTTGACCGGGCTTTAGTGAAAAGTTCCGAATTTGTGATCGAGCCCGAAATAATGGCTTATCCGTTTCAAACGGAGACCAGTATTGCCGATTGGCATTATCAAACGGGAATGAAATATATGGATGCTCCGAAAGTGGTTCAGTTGCTGATGGAGAATGTTTCCCGTAACGGTACTATGTTACTCAATATTACCCAGCATGGGCGTGGCGATCTCGATCCTGAAGTGGTGCGTATTTGTAAAGATGTCGGCGCGTGGTTGAAAGTGAATGGCGAAGCTGTTTACGGTTCCCGTCCTTACGAAATATGTGCAGAAAATTCAATCAGGTTCACGCGGAACAACGGCTATGTTTACGCAACTGTTTTGAATTGGAACGATAGCGTTCTTGTGATCAAGGCCCTTCGTTCCGGAGGAAATACTATCGGAAGGGTGACAAAAGTTGAACTTCTTGGGTCGGATGAAAAAATAGATTTCGTGCAGGATGAAAATGGGCTTAAAGTAATACCATCCGGAATCGCACGACCGTTGGCTGGTATAGCCGATACACTTTTGGCAACAAAAAGCCGGGTATTGCGTATTACACACGATAAAGCCTGGTTCAATGATGATGATCCGGGCGTACAGGCTCCCGGTTGGACTCGAAGCTGTAATCTTACCACCGGAGATTTTAATGATGATTTGACAACGAGTAATACGTCCGGAGATAGCTGGAGCACAACGTTTACAGGCTGTAGTATTTCTGTTGTTGCCCCGAAGGAACCGGGCGCTGGAAAAATTGAAGTGTTGATTGATTCAAAAAGCTGGGGAATAATTGACTTGTCAACCGGAGGAGAACGGAAGCCGCAGCAAATAGTGTTTACAGAAAACAATTTGCCATCGGGAAAACATGCCATTACAATCATTAACCGGAGTTCCGGGAAGGTGTCTGTTGATGCGTTGATAATCAAATGAATTTTCTGATGTTTTTTTGACTATTTCCGCTTAGTGAATAACACTTCTGGTCAACAGACAAAATCGATTTTGAAAAATCGGAGAAGGTAATTGTAATTAGGTCAATGACAGATTGATAGAATCGGGTAAAAAATGTATATTTGTTCCTTTTATGCTTGAAAAGACAGGGAATAACCTTACTGTATTTTAGTAACTTTTCCCTTGTTTTGAATTAATGAACAATTAGATATAAATTAACGAATTATGAACCTTAG
>CAXXPB010000046.1:0-40676 GCA_963678825.2 uncultured Microbacter sp.
TCTTAAAACCTTAATGGTTTCAACTTTATTATTTGCGTATGAAAACAATATTGTTGTTCATTACTATTTGTTTTTGTTGCTGGTACAGCTAATGCACAGGATTCGCTGGATAGTTATTTGAAAATTGCCGCTCAAAACAATCCGGCGTGTGAAGTCGAAGTATACAGGTATCTGGCTTCGTTGCAGAAGGTGCCACAGGTAGGTGCGTTGCCCGATCCCGATTTGTCATTCGGTTACTTTATCGAGCCGATGGAGGTGTTGGGTGGGAAGCAAGCGGGGCGCAGATTCAGTTGATGCAGATGTTTCCATGGTCGGGTACGTTGAAAGCAGCTAAAAACGAGGCGGCTCAGATGGCGCAATCCGATTTTGAGGGCTTTCCGTGCCGAGAAAGAGGAATTGTTCTTCAATGTACGAAAGAGCTATTTTCAACTCTGGTTTACTGACCGGCAAATCATCGTCAACGATTCAACCTTGGTGTTGCTCCAAAGTATCGAAAAATTGTTGCTGGCGAAACTGGGTAGTGAGAATGGTAGTGTCGCATCAACTGCTTCACGAATAGCAACGAGCGAACCTTCGTCACAAAAAGGGGGTGCGGGCATGAATTCCGATGATAGTCGTGACAATAGTGTCCGTCCGTCTTTGGCAATGGGCGGCAGTAGCTCCATGAGTAAAGCCGGATCGGCTCTGAACGATTTGTTGCAATTGCGGACTGAAACCGGCACACTCGAAAATGCGATTGCTTCATTGAAACAGCGCCGTACGGTAATGGCAACGCAGTTCAATTTGCTGCTCAACCGGCAACCGGATTGCATCGGTCGATTTGCCGAAAGAACTGCCGGTTCCAGATGGTGATTATCAGAGCGCAGCTTTGTTTGATTCCATCAAGCAGAATAATCCGATGCTGAAAATGTCTCAATCCGATATTGCAGCCTATCGCTACCGTCAGGTGATGAACCGGAAAATGGGGTATCCGATGGTGGGCCTTGGACTGAATTATACGGTAGTGCAAAAAAAGTGAGATGAGCACCTCGTCGATGAATGGCAAGGATATGGTGATGCCCATGTTGTCGGTGAAGTTGCCGCTTTACCGGAAAAAGTATACGGGCTGCGGTGCGTGAAGCGCAATTGTTGGAGCAATCGGCTTCGGAAAATGCAGTGAACGTGCAGAATATGCTTTTTATGGAATTGACCGATACGCAACTGTCCATCGACGAAGCCAACCGGAACCTGCGGCTTGCAACGCAAAACAGTGGATTGACGCAGCAACGGTTCAATTTGCTGCGAACGCAGTTTGCTGTTTCCGGTAGCGGTTTTGATGAGCTGCTGCGCACGCAACAATCGCTGCTCGACTACCGGATCTCTTTGTTGCAGGCTCAAACCGACAAAAGGATTGCGTATGCGGAATTGGCAGAAACTGGTGGCAAGATAAGGTTCAGTACTCAGTAAACAGTATTCAGTACACAGTAAAAAATGACGGTCTTGAATCTTGGTTCTTGACTCTTTGATCTAAAAAAAATTATGATTCGAAACAAATATATCCAATGGACGTTGATTTTTGTGGTCGGGCTGGGATTGGATGGCTGTTCTTTTCTCATTCATCCCAAAATAATCCGGTTGCTGCTCAAAAATCCGAAAGCGCCAAACAAATATGGACTTGTTCCATGCACCCGCAGATCCGGCAGGATCATCCTGGGAAATGTCCTCTTTGCGGCATGGATCTTATCCCATTGCAGCAAAATAGTGAAGCTCAGAATCCGGCCGTCATTACCTTGTCGGAAGATGCCGTGCAGACGGCCAATATTCAGACCTCACTGGTTATGAAAGGCGCTGCTGCAAAAGAGATTAGACTTTACGGGAGGGTAGAAAACGACGAACGTGCCGTATCGGTGCTGCCGGCACATTTGCCGGGGGCGTATCGATAAACTGTTGATCAATTTTTACCGGCGATAGGGTAGTGCAAGGGCAAACCATTGCCATTGTCTATTCTCCTGAGTTGGTGCAGGCTCAACAGGAATTGCTGGAGGCGAAGAAGCTGAACGGCAGCGTGCCAGGAGCATTAGAGGCTGCCCGCGAAAAGCTTCGTCAGTGGAAATTGACGCCAGCTCAGATCAACGCGGTGGAAAATGGTGGGCGTCCGGTGACGGAATTTGCCGTAAAAGCGACTACCTCGGGTGTAGTAACCAAAAGATGGTCAATCAGGGCGATTATGTATCGCAGGGTGCTGCATTGTATGAGGTGACCGATTTGTCGCGGCTGTGGGTGTTGTTCGATGTTTACGAAAACGGATCTGCCCTGGATAAAGGCCGGCGATAATCTTTCGTACGAACTTCAGTCTATGCCCGCAAAGAATTTTCCGGCAGAGTGTCGTTCGTTTCTCCGATGGTCGACAGCCGCTCGCGTACGGTCAAAATCAGGGTGGAAGCTCCGAACCGAAATGCGCTTTTCAAACCGGGAATGCTGGCTTCGGGTGTGTTGAAAGCAAATTGAAAGGCAATGCTTCCGACCTGATCGTTCCGCGTTCGGCGGTGCTTTGGACCGGTACGCGTTCGGTGGTTTACGTCAAAGTACCGAATGGCACTACACCCTCTTTTGAAATGCGTAAAGTGACCCTCGGTACCGATTTGGGCGAGAGCATCATTGTAACGGCGGGTTTACACGAAGGAGAAAATGTGGTCACCAACGGAGTGTTCAGTGTAGATGCGGCAGCACAATTGGCCGGCAAGCCGAGTATGATGAACCATTCTGAAACGGCGCCTGTGGTTGCCGGTGAAAAGCCGGCAAAGAACAAGAGTACACAACATAAAAAGGTAGTTTATGTTTGTCCGATGAAAGAGGATGCTGACGTTGTGTCGGACCATCCGGGGTAAATGTCCTAAATGTGGTATGGCTTTGGTAAAGAAATAGTTATAAGTTGTAATGTAAATAATTATGAAGACTAAAACAATTTTTGTAATGCTGGCCATTGCGGGTGTAGTTGCAATTGTTTCTTGTGGTAAATCGTCTCAAAAAGGCGAGGCAGTAAAAGAATCGGCTCCAACGGCAAAAGTGGTCTATACCTGTCCGATGGATACGGATGTGGTGTCTGATCATCCCGGCAAGTGTCCGAAGTGTGGCATGGATCTGGTTAAAAAATAAATGACAGAAGCAAAAAGACGGCTAACTGAAGTGTAAAAGTTAGCCGTCTTTTTAATTTTAGAATAGCAATCAGCAGATATTCTTCAATATAGCCAGACCACCTTGCGCTGTTTCTTTATATGATGCTGCAAGATCTTTACCGGTACGCAGCATCGTTTTGCAAATCTGGTCGAAGGAGATACGGTGTTTCCCATCCGAAAGTAATGAATAGGTGCAACAGTTGAAAGCACGATCTGCAGCCATGGCATTTCTCTCTATGCAAGGTATTTGTACCAATCCGGCCACCGGATCGCAGGTGAGCCCCAGGTGATGCTCCATGCCCATTTCTGCTGCATATTCTATTTGAGTGTTTGTTCCTCCGAAAAGTTGGGTCGCCGCGGCTGCTGCCATTGAACAGGCGGTGCCTATTTTCTCCTTGACATCCTACATCGGCACCCGAAATGGAGGCATTTGTTTTTACTAAGGTGCCAATCAGGCCGGCAGTTGCTAAAGCTCTCAAAATACGTGCTTCGGAAAAATTGTGGTATTTCTTGAGTTGATACAGTACGGCCGGAACTACGGCACAGGCGCCGCAGGTGGGGTGCGGTTACAATAAGTCCTCCCGCTGCATTTTCTTCGGCGACAGCCAATGCAAAGGCATATACCATTCCACGGCGTTGTAATGATTCGCTATAGCCTTTTGCTTTTTACATAATAGTTGGGTGCTTTTCGTTGTAGTTTTAATATGCCGGGGCAAAGTTCCTTCGTTTTCAATTCCCCGTTCCACCGCATCGCACATTGTTTTCCAAACTTGCTTGAGAAAATCATTGATTGCCTCCCCTTCAAATTGTTCAACGACTTGCCAGAATGCCAACCCTTCTCTGTCGCAGTAGTTAAGAACTTCTTCCATGGTAGTGAATGGATAAACCGCGTTTTTGTTTTGCGATTGGCCTTCTTCTTGCAAGGGCTCCGCCGCCTACGCTGAAAACCTGCCAGATATCGGCGCTGTTTCCGTCAGCATTCAGGGCTTCGAATTTCATGCCATTCGGATGGTAGGGTAAGAACGTTTTCGGTTTCCATACAATTTCTACCAGTTTGCCTTTCATCTGGTCGAGAATCGCTTTGTCGGTAAGGTGCCCTTTGCCCGTGGCAGCCAGACTTCCGTATAAAGTCACTCTGAAAATGGTCAGTCTCAGGATGTTTTTCCATAAACATGGCAGCTGCTTTGAGGGAGCCATTGTATGACTGCTGGAAGGTCCGTATCCTATCCGGTACAATTCGGTAATTGAATCCATTCTGTATATTTTTTCACAAAAATAGAAGTTTTTCACCCATTATCAAATTTATTCTGCAAAGTACTTAGTCTATCGGTTCTTTACGTTTTTTTTACCCTTTTTCAATTGCATTTCGCTTCTGCGTAACGTATCTTTGTATCACTCATCCGGCTTGTTTTACGCAATGCCGGAATATTTTTTATCGGGTAAATCCCGTTCAATATTTATTTTATAAAAGATACGTAACAATGAAAATAGGATTTATAGGTTTAGGCAAGATGGGCGGTAAGATGGTACAGCGCCTGCTGAATGATGGTCATCAGGTTGTGGTATATAATCTTACTCAACCGGAAGTCGATGAGGCTGTAGCGGCCGGAGCTATTGCAGCTTCCGATCTGAAAGATTTGGTTAGTAAACTGGAGGGTGAAAAACTGGTATGGCTGATGGTGCCTTCCGGGCGACCGGTGGATATCAATTTGGACGCATTGTCAGAATTGCTTCAGGAAGGCGATATTATTGTGGACGGTGGTAATAGCTACTGGGCGATTCTGTTGCTCGTGGAGAAAAGCTCAAGGCAAAGGGTATTCAGTATACTCGATTGCGGTGTACCAGCGGTGGCGTGTGGGGTCTGGCAAAATGGTTATTGCCTGATGTATGGCGGGCCAAAAGAGGCTTGCGATTTTGCAGAACCAATTTTTAAAAGTCTTGCTCCCGAAAACGGCTACATCTATTGTGGAGAAAGCGGGTGCCGGCCACATGACCAAGATGGTGCATAACGGCATCGAATACGGTATGATGCAGGCTTATGCCGAAGGCTTTGAAATTATGAAGAATTCGCCTTACAATGTTGATCTGGAAAAGGTGGCAAAAAGTATGGATGAACGGTTCGGTGGTGCGCTCGTGGTTGCTCGAGCTGATTGGTAATGCGCTTGAAAATGATCAGGAAATTGAGCGATTTGCAGCCATGGGTGGCCGATAGCGGCGAAGGTCGCTGGACGGTACAAACGGCCATGGATTTTGACGTGCCGGCACAGGTTATCACCTCTTTCACTTTTTGCTCGTTTTCAGTCACGTCAGGAAAATTCGTACGCCATGAAATTTACTGGCAGCCATGCGTAACCAGTTTGGCGGTCACGAAGTGAAAAAATCATAAGGGAGGACGATTATGGGACAGATACAAGATCAGGTGCTGGTGATCTTCGGAGCATCGGGCGACCTAACTTACCGTAAATTGATTCCTGCGTTGTTTCGATCTATTTATGCAGGATTTGCTTGCCAAAGAATTTTACAATTCTGGGTGTGAGCCGCACTGAATTCACGGATGCTACTTTTCGTGATAAGATGAATGATGGCATTAGCCAGTTTGCCTATTTCAAAAATCCGAGCAAAGAAAAGCTTGCCGTTTTTGATGAAAAACTTCATTACCTTGCCATCGAAACAAAAGAGGCAAGCGAATATGTAAAGCTGCAACATAAGCTCAAAAAAATTGATCACGACCATCAAACAGGTGGAAATTACCTGTTTTATCTCTCCACTCCGCCGGGTTTGTATGCCTTGATTCCGCAGTTTTTGGCTAAATACGGGCTCAATAAAGGACACAACGGTTTTCCGCGGTTTGATTATCGAAAAACCGTTTGGCGAAGATGTCTATTCGGCTTTTCAGGCTCAATAAATTGCTGCTGGAGTTTTTCAAGGAAGAAACAGAATCTACCGTATCGACCATTATCTTGGCAAAGAAAACTGTTCAGAATGTACTTGTAACCCGTTTTGCAAATGGTATTTATGAGCCGCTTTGGAATCGAAATTATATCGATCGTGTTGAAATTACTGCAGCCGAAAGTCTCGGTGTGGAAGGTCGTGGCGGTTATTACGACCATGCGGGAGCTTTGCGGGATATGGTGCAGAATCATCTGTTGCAAACTGGTGGCTTTGGTTGCCATGGAACCGCCTACCGAGATCAGTGCCGGAGCTATCCGTAATGAAAAGATGAAGGTTTTTCAATCATTGCGACCTTTGAAAGAAACCGATTTATTCAATAGTGTGAATCCGCGGGCAATATATGTCGTCGAATATTCGGGGCGGTCATTTTCAAGGGTTATCGCGAGGAATCCGGGGTCGATCCGATGTCGCGAACCGAAACTTACGTGGCACTGAAATTCTGTTATCGACAATTGGCGCTGGGGTGGGGTGCCGTTTTATATCCGTACCGGGAAAACGAATGCCGACACGCGTTTCTGAAATTGTAATTCATTTTAAGCCAACGCCGCATAAGCTCTTTGTGAGTAATCCTGATTTCTGGACAATGGGCAATCAACTTGTGGCTGCGCATTCATCCCGATGAGGGGAATTCTGCTGAAAAACCGGGCATGAAAGTGCCCGGCGCTGGCTTTGAGGTGAAAACCGTGAATATGGATTTTTCATTACAAAGACTTGCAGGAAACCTATGTGCCGGGAGCTTACGAACGTCTTTTGCTGGATGGGATGATGGGCGATGCTACGCTTTATACACGGGGCGATGGTTTGGAGGCTGCCTGGTGTTTTGTACAGCCTATTCTTGACTTTTGGAAACACAATCCTAACGCTCCGCTTTATGGGTTATCCGGCTGGTACTTGGGGTCCTGATTGTGCTGATAAACTGGTGGAAGGTGAAAATCAAACATGGCGCTATCCGTGTAAAAAATCTGGCGGATGACGGCGTTTTACTGTGAATTATGACGAAGGGAGTTTCCATATTTGAAACCAGCGACGAATTGAACAGGGAAGTGGTCAATTTGGTGGATTATCTGCTTGAGTCGAGGTCGATGGTCAATATCAGTCTTTCGGGAGGTTCTACCCCGAAAGCACTGTTCGATTTCTGGGCTAAGGTGAAGCAGGAACCTGGCTACTGGAAGCGGATTTGCCTCTTTTGGGGAGATGAGCGTTGTGTGCCGCCCGATCATGCAATGAGTAATTATGGCATGACAAAAACACACCCTGCTTCGATAAAATCCCCATCCCGTCAGAAAATGTATTTCGCATCATAGGCGAGAACGATCCTGAGCAGGAGGCTGTGCGATATGCCAGTTTAATCGAACAAAAAGTGACTTCTTTTGATTTGGTTCTGCTTGGTTTGGGGGACGATGGTCATACAGTTTCTATCTTTCCATCTTCGATAAAGCTTTGGGCTGATCCGCATACTTGTGTCGTTAATCCGCATCCTGAGAGTGGAATGAAACGTATAACGATTACCGGGAAGGTGGTGAATGCGGCCGATTACGTGGCTTTTCTGGTAACAGGTAGTAATAAGGCAATTAAAGTGAAAGAAATAGTATTGCACAGGAAGAAATGCATTAATAAATATCTGGCGGCGAAGGTGCGCCCGGCTTCCGGTAATCTGCTCTGGCTGCTGGATAAGAATGCGGCTTCTTTGCTATGATTGAAAGCATTTCGTTACCTTTGCAAATAAAAATATTTGTGATATGTCAATGATTTTATCGGATATGAAGCTCAGCGAGGTAATCCTTCAACATTATGTGTTGATGCCGGTTATTCGTCGTTTCAATATAAAACTGGGTTTTGGAGAAAAAACGATTAAGAGGGTGTGTGAAGAATATGGTTTGGATACCGACCTGTTTTTGGCAGTAATCAATTTGTATATTCAGCAAACGTATGTGATGGAGCACCCCCTGACAGTTGAGCAGGTTACTGCTACTGTCGAGTATCTCAAAAACACCAACAATCTTATCATGCAATCGCAGTTTCCTAATGTGGAACGGCACTTGCATGCACTTATGTCCAATAGTTTTGAACACAACAAAACGATTGGGGTGATTGATAATTTCTTTCAGGAAATAAAAAGCGAGTTGTTGGCTGGAATTGAATATGATAACAAGCAACGATTTCCTTATGTCGAGCGTATGTGTAGTGGTGAACCGGAGGCATGGACGCAAAAGCCGGCCGCTTCTCCGGTGAAAGAACCGGTGGACGAAAAAATATTTGATCTTCGCAGCATGTTGATGAAATACCTTACTGGGGAAGCAGATCAAAATCTTTGTTATGCTGTCTTCTTTGCGCTGTTTACTCTCGAGAACGATATCCGCCAGTACAACAAGATCTGTGAACGGCTTCTCAATCCGGCTATAAATAATCTCGAAGCAAATGCTAAAGGATAGAAAAATAGCTGTTATTACAAGCCATTTTCTGGAAGGCAGGGGCTTGTGTTCGCTGCTGATTGAAAATTTCAATGGCATTGGAATCCGGCTTTTTGCTTCACCGGAGGAATTGTCTGATTCTGAAAGCAACAGCTATGATCTGTTTCTTGTGTCTGCCGACTTGTTTGTTATTCATTTTGATTATTTCTTGCCAAGAAAAAATAAAGTTGTTGTTTTTGGTAATGCTTTGTCTGCTGAACTTCAGCATTCTTCCTTGCCGTTCCTCAATGTAAATACTTCGGAGTCTGATTTTGTAAAGCAGGTTGATAATTTGCTCAATAAGTCTATTTCTTACGATAATAGCGATGGTTTGACTGTTCGTGAAACAGAAGTGTTGACGTTGGTTGCCAAAGGATTGCTCAATAAAGAAATTGCCGATCAGTTGGGGATTAGTCTGCATACCGTGATTTCGCACCGGAAAAACATTGCTTCCAAATTGGGCATCAAAACAGTTTCGGGCTTTACTATGTATGCGGCCATGAATGGGCTCATTTCTTTAAGTTGATGCCTGCTTCTCAAGCAAGCATTGAATCCAACCTTCTTCTCTATTTCTGTGATGAGGATTATCTCTCAGGTTCTTCTTCTGATTTTTTTGCAGGACAAATTACGGAAACATATTCATAGACATACATTCTGTCTGATTTTACTGATCAGGGAGCCGGTTTAAGCGGGACTTTCAAGCAATAGAAAGCCCCGCTTGTTTTTTAATGTGTAACGATTGGAAAATGATCGGACTAAGCGTTTGACTGGATGGCAAAAACTCTTTCTGCTCAATTTTTTCAGGCTAAATGGTCGGAATGTTTGAAAATGGCGCGAAAGTGGCGTAACTAAAAATGGCAAATGGATATTTAATATGTTTCAAATACATTAAGATGATATTAATATTGGATTAAAAGTGGATATATGTCAAAAATGACGTTTGTTCCTTTGCGTTATAAGTGTATATATTACACTCTATCCCATAGTATGTAAAATGTTGAAATACAAATATATATGCTAAATATTGAAATACTAACGAAAAATAAAAAACGGCTTATATAGCAAATAAAACAAAAAACATTTGGAAAACATGTTGTACAACATATAAATTTGCATTGTCAAAAAGAAACAAGTAGTTGATAGATTTCTAATACAAAGCTTACCTGAAAAACACTGGGTGAACTTTGTATTTTTTTTAGGTAGTAGTTTTATTTAGTTTTAGACAAAAAGATTGTGTAACTTTTAATTATTTAGGTTATGAAAAAAATGATGTTAGTTTTAGTAGTGTTCGTAGCAGGTGTAGTTTCAACTTATGCCGTTAACCCGGTAGAAACAGGAGTATTTTATACCTTTAACAACGAACCAGTATTTAATCGTTTGATGAAGTATTTGAATGTGGATGACGATCAGGCTGATAACCTGAAGTATATCTTCGAAACAACTGCAAGTAAAATGCAAACAGCAGTAAAAAGCGACAACGAAACCGCTTATAATAAAGCTGTAAATTTCAATCTTGCAAATGCCAGAAATATTCTTACTCATTCTCAGTACATCAAATATCTGTCAATGATTAATCTTACACTTACAAACAGATATCAGGAAATAGCTCTTGGTGAAAAGTAAAAATTATGAATGGTAAAATGCACTGTCAAGGCCCGGCTTTGCCAGGGTTGATAATTGAAAATCTTATAAATGGGTATGCGAGTCTTTCGGATACCCATTTTTGTTGTTGATACTAAATGCTTATTTTATCCAGTTTAGAAAGATAGTTATCCTCCATTCTTGCTCCAAGTCCCGGTGTCTCAGGCAAAGAGACTTTTCCATTTTCTCCATAAACGATTCCTCCAACCACAGGATCCTCTACAAACATCAGAGGGGTGTCGAAATCATAGTGAATAATTAGATCGTTTGTTAATGCGAGATGCGCTGAGGCGGTGAATGCAAGTCGCGATTCCAGAAAGCCTCCGATTTGAATGTGGATCTTGTGCTTTTTCGCGATTTCAATTATTTTCAAGGCTTCAAAAATTCCTCCTGATTTTCCAAGCTTTATATTGAAATAATCACAGGCGTTTAACAGTATCAATCGCGTGGCATCATAGCTGTTACAGCACGATTCGTCGGCCATTATCGGTATGGGGCTCATTTTTTTGATACGTGGTAATTTCATGAATTCTTCTCGGAGGATTGGCTCCTCGCAAAGTTGAATGTTATAAGGTTTCATGGCTTCCAACGTTTCTACTGCTTCGTCTGCTTCCCATCCCTGGTTGGCGTCGATGCGCATGGGTAAATCCATTCCGATAGCTTCCCGAATTAGTCGTATGCGTTCAACATCGGCATCTTTCGATTCTCCCAGTTTGATTTTGATTACCGTAAAGCCTTGTTCTTTTATTTTAATCGCATCTTGCACCATCTTTTGTGGGTCGCCTATGCTGACTGTATAGTCGGTGTATATGCTTTTTGTTTTAGATCCTCCAAGGAATTTATAAAGCGGTAAACCGGCATGTTGGGAGGATATATCGTATAAGGCAATATCAAACGCACTTTTGATGCTGGAGTTTGCATAGATGGTTTTATTCATCGTTGTGATACATCCTGCAATGTCAAGGGCATTCTTCCCTTTCAAAGCCTTCGCAAGGTACTGGCCTACTATAAATCCGGTATCCATGCTTTCGCCATTGATCGTCATGAATGGGCTGCATTCTCCAAAACCGGATATGCCTTTGTTGGTGTGAATTACTACGACCACATTTTGTGCATGGGTTAATGGCCCGAGCGATATTACAAACGGTTCTTTTAATTTAATGGGCGATTTGTAGATGTCAACTCCACTGATAATCAACTCTTCGTTCTCTTTCATCGTCTTCAGAATATTTTATGTATTAATAATTAAAAAGGCTATAAATCAATTGTTTAGAAGGCTGTCAAAGGATAGGTTCTTAATCCTCAAATGAAGCTGAGTCAGATTAGGAACGGCCTTGTCCGGTGAGCCAAAAAACAAGTGAGAGGAGCGTAAAATCGCCCATTGTTTGAAACTCCTGACGTAAGGAAGGAGTGAGTTTGGGCGGTTTAGCTTGGCGAACGCCAGTTTTTTGAGCGAAGCGGGCATAGTCTTGAATTTTTTGCTTCCTTTTGGCTTCAAGGCAAAAAGGAAGTCGGGGTCATAGGGGCGGAAGCCCCTTGTCAAAATCTTAAATGCGTAATCCCTGAGAAAAATATGCGTGTTTGTTTGGTCGGTAAAGTTATAAAAAAAGGCCACCTCTTTATTTAGAGGCGGCCTTTGAGTGTATTGGCGCTTATCGCACTGCGGCTTGTGCTGCTGCTATACGCGCGATGGGCACACGGAAGGGTGAACAACTTACGTAGTTCATGCCAAGTGTATGGCAGAATTCAACAGATGAAGGTTCTCCGCCATGTTCTCCGCAAATACCCACTTTCAGTTCGGGTTTCGTGGCACGTCCTCCGGCTACAGCCTGACGCATCAGATCTCCAACGCCTTCCTGATCAAGAACTTCAAACGGATCATTCTTTAAGATGCCTAAGTCCTGATATACTTTCAGGAATTTGCCTGCATCGTCACGGGAATAACCGAAGGTCATTTGGGTGAGGTCATTGGTTCCGAAAGAGAAGAATTCTGCAACTTCAGCAATTTTGCCTGCTGTAACCGCTGCGCGGGGAACTTCAATCATTGTGCCAATCTTATAAGCAATACGTTTGCCTCTTTCAGTAAACACCTTTTCTGCTGTCTCATTGATAATTTGAGCCTGAAGCTTCAGCTCTTCAATTACGCCAACCAAAGGTACCATAATTTCAGGATGAACATCAATGCCTTTTTCCTGTACATTCAATGCGGCTTCGATAATGGCACGTGCCTGCATTTCGGTAATTTCAGGATATGTATTTCCTAAGCGGCAACCACGGTGTCCAAGCATTGGGTTAAATTCTTCCAGCGAGTTGCAGGCTGCTACAACTTCGTCGAGAGTTAAGCCCATTTCAGTGGCAAGTTCTTTTTGAGTAGCTAATTGGTGTGGAACAAATTCATGAAGAGGAGGATCGAGCAAACGAATTGTGACACCAAAGCCATCCATTGCCTCAAAAATACCTTCAAAGTCACCTTTTTGTATCGGTAACAGTTTTTTTAGGGCTTCGCGACGTCCGGTTTCATCTTTTGAAAGGATCATTTCTCGCATTGCTTTAATGCGGTCTCCTTCGAAGAACATGTGTTCTGTGCGGCACAATCCGATTCCTTTTGCTCCGAAACTGCGTGCAACTTTAGCATCGTTGGGAGTATCTGCATTAGTGCGAACCTCCATTTTGGTGAATTTGTCGGCCAACTTCATAATTTCAGCAAAGTCGCCGCTTACTTCAGCATCTTTTGTGTTTACTTTTCCGTCGTAAACATCACCGGTAGAGCCATTCAACGAAATCCAATCTCCTTCTTTATAGGTTGTTCCTCGCATTATAATCGTACGAGCTTTATAATCTATCTTGATTTCTCCAGCTCCAGATACACAGCATTTCCCCATGCCACGAGCAACAACTGCAGCATGAGAGGTCATCCCTCCGCGAGCAGTAAGGATGCCCTGAGCTACGTGCATACCACGAAGGTCTTCAGGAGATGTTTCAATACGAACAAGGATAACTTTTTCGCGTTTTTCGGCCCATTCTTCAGCGTCATCAGCAAAAAATACGATACGGCCGGTTGCAGCGCCCGGAGATGCCGGCAGCCCCTTTGCCATCACTTTTGCCGATTTTATTGCTTTAGGATCAAAAATAGGGTGCAGGAGTTCGTCCAGTTTCTGAGGTTCAATACGCAATAGAGCTGTTTTTTCGTCAATCATTCCCTCTTTTAGCATCTCATTGGCAATGCGAGCCATAGCAGCACCGGTGCGTTTCCCGTTACGTGTTTGGAGTAACCAAAGCTTCCCGTCTTGTATGGTAAATTCGATATCCTGCATATCAGCGCTATGATTTTCCAGCTTTTGCTGAATTTCATTTAGCTCTGCATATGCTACCGGCATAGCTTCTTCAAGTGATGGGTATTGTTCTTTGCGCACATCTTCACTGATGCTTTGCAGAGCAGCCCAGCGACGAGAACCTTCTATGGTGATTTGTTGCGGTGTGCGGATGCCGGCTACTACGTCTTCTCCTTGCGCGTTGATGAGGTATTCACCGTTAAAAAGATCTTCTCCGGTGGATGCATCACGAGTGAACGCAACACCTGTAGCTGAGTTATTGCCCATGTTGCCGAATACCATCGCTTGAACATTTACGGCAGTTCCCCATTCTGCAGGAATTTTATTCAGTTTGCGATAGAGAATTGCGCGTTCGTTCATCCAACTGTCAAATACAGCCATAACAGCTCCCCAAAGTTGTTCCCAAGGATCTGTCGGGAAGTCTTTTCCTGTGTTTTCTTTTACGGCAGCTTTGAATTTGGTCACCAATTCCCGGAGATCTTCAGTTGTGAGGTCAGTGTCGTTTACAATGCCTTTGTCGTGTTTGGCTTTGTGGATGATTACTTCAAATGGATCTTCATCTTCTTTACTGACGGGTTTCATCCCTAAAACAACATCACCATACATTTGTACAAAACGACGGTAAGAGTCCCATGCAAAACGGGGATTACCGCTTTTGGCTGCCACAGTTTCAACGGCAGCGTCATTCAAACCTAGATTTAGGATTGTGTCCATCATACCAGGCATGGATGCTCTTGCTCCGGAGCGTACTGAAACTAGTAAAGGATTGGTGTTATCTCCGAACTTCGGACCTGCAACAGCGTCCTCAACTTGTTTCATCGCGGCTTCTACTTCCGGTTTGATGAGTTGAACAACGGCGTCTTGTCCGATTCTATAATATTCATTACACATTTCGGTAGTAATGGTAAAACCCGGAGGTACCGGAATTCCGATTAGATTCATTTCAGCCAGATTTGCACCTTTGCCTCCAAGCAAATCTCTCATCTTTCCGTCTCCTTCGGCTGCTTTATTACCGAAAGAATAAACATTTTTTGTACTCATAATAACGTGTTTGTGATAATTAGAAAGTATTGGTTAAGATTAAAAAGTCACATAGGTTGTAATGCTGAACCATAATATTCCGGATTATACATTTTTTGTATATCCTTTTCATTATTATGGTATTAATATCTGAAGATGATATTGTTGTGTTGAAGGTGTCGTTTTTGCCAAAATTTGACGTCTTTACTACAACTTACTTATCTACAGCTTTCAAGAAAATCATTGTTTCAAAAGTAGCAAATTGTTTGGATAAACGCTGATTCTTTATTCTTTATTAATGTTAAATTTATCATGGCGTAATAGGACGCTTCAATACGTTTAACTATCAGAAAAACAGTTGTGTAAATTGGGATACCACTTTGTATAATCAGAACAACGATGAGAATGTAAGTTATGTTAACAGATTCCTGTCTTTATACTTTATGAAGGATTGGATAGATGATGTTGAACACTGTATTTTGGCTTGAATTTAGAAGCACGAAAAGCACTTGTTTTGGCAAGAACTAATAGTAATGAATAGCCGTCAACGACTGAAAAGAGTTTCAACAGAGCGACATTGATGAGTTGTATGAATTTCACAACTGTAATTTCATAAAATTTGAAACTACATTACGAATTCCATAAAACAAAGAAACCTGAGGGATAAGCTCAGGTTTCTTTGTTTTATATATGGATCAGCTGATCTCTCCGTGCTGAAATAGGAACTTTAGAATTTCAATGTGGCTCCATCATTTGTGACGTTCATTGCAGTTTGAACGCCAAAGGGGATTGAATAATTATCGTCAATGTGACCGGCAGAAAATCCAAATATAGTAGGGTAGTTATACTCAGCGACAGCATCAGCAATTAACTCGTAAACTGTCGTCTTCATATCTTCGTCTTCCTCGTATTCATTAAATTGACCTACAATGAGACCGGAAATTTGCTCCAGAATACCGCCAATTTTAAGGTTACATATATACCTGTCGATTTGATAAGGTTTTTCTCCTATGTCCTCAATGAATAAGATTTTCTCTTCCGGATCAAGATCAAAATGAGTTCCTCTCATGCCGCACATTACCGCCAGATTTCCTCCAATTATTTTGCCTTGACACTTCCCGGTTCTGTTTAGCGGATGCGGCGGAATATCCGAATATTCTGACAGTTCTCCAAAGAGCAGTTGTTGCAGACGGTTGGCCGCCTCTCCGTTGGCACTGATATCTTTTGCCATAACGCCGTGAAGCGAAGATATATCGTAAGCGGCAATCGCAAGGTGGAGGATCGTGATGTCACTAAATCCGATTAACCATTTGGGATACAGTTCGAAATGAGAAAAATCTACATCGTCAATTATCTGTACCAGACCATATCCTCCCCGGCTGCAAAGTACCGCTTTAATATCTTTTTGGTCAAAAGCCCATTGCAGATCTTCCAACCTTTCTGCGCGGGTGCCTGCGTATCTTCCGTATTGGTTTTTAGCGTTTTTGCCTATTACGGGAGTCAATCCCCAGGATTCAAGTATGCTGGCAGCATTGTCAATCAGAACGGGATCAATGTTTCCGGATGGTGATATGATGGCGATTTTGTCGCCATATTGTAGGTATGGTGGTGTCATTGGTACATTTATTTTGTACAGTTCGAGGTTAAAGATTCGGGATTAATCAAAATCCTCTTCTGTATATGATTGATATAGAAAGTCGTTGTATGGAAAGCGGGTAATATGAATTTCTTTGACCTTGCCATAGAAAAGAGATCTTAAAGCTTCTATGTTTGTTCGGTTTTTAGCGGATATAAAAATACAATTGTCGTGCATTTTTGCCATCCACGTTTGCTCTAATTCTTCTAGGCTTATATTCTCTTTTGTGAGAGGAGTCAGGTCATCTTCCTCTTTGGGATTATATGTAAAGGCATCGGTTTTATTAAAGACAACAATGGTTGGTTTTTCTTCTTTATTGATGTCAATAAGCGTTTTGTTTACAATTTCATATTGTTCTTCAAAGTTAGGATGCGAAATGTCGACAACATGTACGAGCAAGTCAGCTTCACGAACTTCATCTAACGTTGACTTGAACGATTCTACCAGATGATGGGGGAGTTTTCTTATAAAGCCAACCGTATCCGTCAGGAGAAATGGTAAATTATCAATGATGACTTTTCGTACTGTGGTATCAAGAGTGGCAAATAATTTATTTTCTGCAAAAACATCCGATTTGCTCAGCAAGTTCATCAAAGTTGATTTTCCAACGTTGGTATAACCGACCAAAGCAACCCTCACCATTTTACCTCTGTTTTTTCGTTGCGAGGCTTTTTGTTTATCAATAGCTTTGAGATCTTCCTTGAGTAAGGAAATCTTTGTGAGAATTATCCGTCGGTCGGTTTCAATCTGAGCTTCACCTGGTCCGCGCATACCGATACCTCCTCTTTGGCGTTCAAGGTGTGTCCACATTCTGGTCAGACGCGGTAACAAGTATTGGTATTGAGCTAGCTCTACCTGTGTCTTGGCATGAGCCGTTTGGGCTCTCTTGGCAAAAATGTCTAAAATCAGATTCGTTCTGTCTAAGACTTTTATTTGAAGAGCGTCTTCAATGTTTTTAAGCTGTGCCGGAGTCAGTTCATCATCAAAGACAATCATTCCAATCTCTTCATTGTCGACAATGTATTTTTTTATTTCCTCCAGTTTTCCTTGGCCTACAAATGTTTTAGGATGAGGATAATCCAAACGCTGGAAGAATTTTTTCACAGGAATAGCGCCTGCTGTTTCGGCAAGGAAAGCCAGTTCAGCCAAATATTCATTTGCCTGCTGTTCGTTCTGTTCTCTGGTAATTAAACCAACGAGAACAGTTTGTTCTGAATAAATTTCGGTTTGTTCAATCATATATTATTCAAGTAAAAAAACCGTTTGACATTATGCCAAACGGTTTTTCTAATATCAAGTGTAAAGACTACTGCAACTTAAAGTTCACAGGAAGTGTATATTTTACACGAACGGGTTGGTTACGTTGTTTTCCAGGTGTCCATCTGGGCATGCTTTGGATTACACGTACAGCTTCTTTATCGAGGCTTGGGTCAACACCACGTACAACTTGTACGTCGACGATAGAACCGTCTTTATTAACCACAAACTGACAAATAACGCGTCCTTGAATACCGTTTTCCTGAGCAACTACCGGGTATTTGATGTTTTTAGCTAAGTAGCTTGCAACATCGCCATCCGGGAATGCCGGCATTTCTTCTACAATAGTAAATACTTCTTCCGGAGCTTTTTGTACTTCAACTACCGGTTCTACTTTCGGAGCTTCTACCACAGGAGGAGGTCCACCTGTTTCTACCATTATCACCTGTTTACCAAAGTCTTTGGTCACCTGGGTTGTGTCAGTAGTAACTTTAGGAGCCACAAACTTCACCTGCTCAACAATCTTCTCTGCGGGAGGAGGAGGAGGAGGAGGAGGAGGAGCATCCTTTTGTTTGGTAATTTCAACCGAAGTTTCAACCTGTACTTTTTTCCCTAAGTTTTCCTTATCAAGGAAACTTTTTATCAGAGGGTAAGCAATTATAGCTCCCAGAAGGAAAAGTCCGATAGCCATGGAAATAAGTACATATTTCTTGTACTTTCTCCGGAGCTGATAAGAACCGTATTCTTTGTTACGATTCTTGAAGACCATTTCTTCAAGTGATTCTATATACTGTTTTTCATTAGTCATAGCCATTTTCTTTCAGTATTAATTCACAACTATCTGGGTTGCGTTTTAAGCAATGCTTTTTCGGCACTACTTAAATCAACAATCGCATAGCTAGCTATGTTTGTAATTGCCATTTCATCTACAATCGAGACGATGTCTTTATACTTAGCGGAGTCATCTGCTTTAATCAAAATGATAGGGCCTACATTATCATCTTTTTTCAGACTTTTAATGTGCTCATCAGCAGCAGCATCCGATACGTGAATTTTACCTTTAACCCGGCTGTCATTGTATTCTGTAATTTTGGTGAACAGATCCTTGTTTTTCAACAAAAGAACTTTTCTGATACCATCTTTACTGAAACTAGATTTTACAAATTGAGGCTGGGGTTTTCCCGGTTCAATAGCACCCACATAATAATATACACGATCACTGTCTGTAAGCATAATGTTCAATGTACGTCTAGCATCAATTTTAGGAGGTACAGTGTTATCATCCTTTTCAGGCATTGTTATCGTCATTATTTTGGGCTTACTGAACGCGGCGGTAAGAATAAAGAACGTCAACAAAAGACACATCAAGTCCACCATCGGTGTCATATCGATCCGGCCAGGATGTTTTTTGGGGCGTTTCTTTGCACCTTTCTGCGCTTTTTCTTCTGTAACTACTTCACCCATAATTTTTTATGTTATATCTGTTAGATAAATCTTTTCTCAGTTAATCCTATTGTTTAGGAATATCTTTTATTCCGACTTCTTGTTTGTCGTACGTTGTAACGAAATTAAACTTGTTAATTCCGTTCTTTTGAATCAAGTCCAACACTTTTTTTACAACAGGATAGGGTGCATCTCCATCAGCTTTGATAGCCACCTGAGCTTGAGAGTTTACAGTACGTGCTGAACGCAACCACCATGCAAACTGGTTATCAATAGAGTCTGTAGGAATACCAACCTGATATTTCTCTGATTCTTTCGAATCTTCAGTGTTAAGCCATTGTTTCAAATAAGCCATAGGCATCCCGAAAGAACTTTTTCTTGAAAATTGTGTGATTTCTTTCGGTGTAAAACTGATTTTATACTGATTAGCCATGGCTTTTAAAAGTTCCGCACGAAAATGTTTGGAAGTGTCTTTCCCGTTGTCGAAATTGAAATAGATTTTTTTATCCGTAGAAATGAAAATAGTCATAATATCATTATCCGGAGCAACTTTCTCCGAAACTGAATTAGGTATTGTCAATTTAGCCGGATCAACAGGACGAAACGTAGCAGTCAAAATAAAGAAAGTAAGCAGCAGCGAAAATAAATCCACCATAGGCGTCATGTCTATGTGTGGTGATCTCGCAATTGATTTTATTTTTGGCATGGAATTATTATTTAATTGTTCTTCTAATTAATTTTTTAATAAGTCCGCCTGCTTATTCCCTCTTTATTTTGTGGAAGCTGCAAACGATTGTACTAAGCTAAAACCTGCTTCGTCAATTTTATATGTGAAGTTGTCAATACGGGTTGAGAAGTAGTTGTACAATACAATTGCTAACAACGAACCACCGATACCGAATGCAGTGTTGATAAGAGCTTCAGAGATACCAGTTGACAAAGCAACAGCATCAGGAGAACCAGCAGTTGCCAAAGCCGCAAATGCACGGATCATACCTAATACAGTACCCATAAGACCAGTTAACACTGAAATAGAAGCGATAGTAGAAATGATTACAACGTTACGTGAAAGAATAGGTAATTCAAGAGCTGTAGCTTCTTCGAATTCTTTTTGCAGAGCCAAAATTTTCTGATCTTTTGTCAGAGTAGATTCTGATTGCAATGCACGGTAACGGAGAAGACCAGCTTTTAATACGTTAGCCAATGAACCTTGTTGTTTGTCGCAACGAACGAGAGCTTCTTCGATTTTGTCGCTTTTCAGGTCATCCTGAATGTTCTTAACGAATACGTTCAAACGACCTTTACCGGCAGCCTGGCCTAATGAAATAAAACGTTCGATTGTGAAGATGATCAATACTAAGTTGAGAGTCATCAACATAGGTACGATAAATCCACCTTTGTAGATAATAGCTAAATAGTTGCCAGGTAAACCTTTTCCTTCAGGGTTTCCACCTTCGAAGTTAATAGGGTTACCCATGATGTAATGGTAAACTAATACGCACACCGCCAAAGAAACTAGCATGGCGACGATAGTCATGGTGGATCTTAGTGCATCCCCCAATTTCTGTTCTTTTTTTTGATTTGTCTTGCTCATTGTAAAAAAAATTTAATGGTTTGAGTTGATAATTTGTTTTCTTACGAATGCAAAGGTAAAAAAATATTTATTATCCCAATGCACGTAAATTTGTTTTTGTAGTTAGAAAATTACTTTTTTTATTTTTTTTGAAGTCAGCCCAAAGAGTGTCTAAGAATCTTTTATTTAGAGACATTTCTAAATAAAAGATTCTTAGATTACATGTTAAATAGATTTATTTTTTGACTGCGGGACGGTTCATCGTTCTCTCGATCGCGTCGTTGATCTTTTTTGCATTAGAGTCGTTAGGATCGATTTCTAACACTTTATTCCCGCATTCAATTGATTTGCGACCAATTTCGTGAGATTTTGTCGCATTGAACTGCACGAAATAGTAATAATTCAAGTATGAATAAGCCTCTTTTCTTTCTGATTTATATTTATCAGCTTCAGCCTGAGTTTTTTCAATCAAAGCTTGATATGCATTTAATGCGGCTCCGGTTTTACTATCGGGGTCAGTCTGTGAAAGTGATCTTGCTTTCCATAGGTAGCCACCAATAAATGTCGGAACTTTTTCAACCAACATGGTAAATGTGCTATCAGCTTTCAGAAATTGTTGAGTTGTATAATAGGCAGTACCTAAGTAGTAGTAATCCTGAACAGTTTTGAATGGTGTGGCAAGTTTCTTTTGGTAAGCTTCAATGGCTTTGCTGTAAGCTTTACAGATGGTGAATGAAGCTGCTGCTTCTGAAAGATATTCTACACGAACAGTATCTAACGAGTAAGCTTTCATAAGATATGTACCGGCAACTGAATCTTGTTTCATTTTTGCAAATGAGCGACCCAGGTAAGCATAATCTGAAGGACGTACGGTTTCTTCCGGTGCTTTTTTCAAAAATGTTTCCAGAGCTTCTTTTGCTTCTGAATATTTGCCGATTTCATAGTTTGAATATGCAAGGGCACGATAGAGGTCAGTGTTTGATGTATTTGAAGAAATTGCATTTTGTGCTTGTTTTGCAACTTCAGCAAAATCTTTCAGTTCAAACAAAGTGTTGATGTACTGCATTTGTGCATCTGTGTTTCCTGATGACAATTCAAGGAATTTCTGGAAATTTTGTTTTGCGTCATTAGAATTGCCTAACTGAGCGTTAAGGAATCCGAGTTCTTTATATGCAGGAGCATATGAAGCATCTAATTGAACGACTTGCTTGTAAGCGGTCAAACCGTCAGGATAATTTTTTGAACGAACCCACAAACGACCGATACGTAACTGAGCTGCCGGAGATTTAGGATTGATTCTGTATGCCTTGTTATAATTATTGATCGCATTGGATCCATCATTCAACAGATAAATATATGCGTCTCCCTCAACCAGATAGATATTGAAATCTTTCGGATTCAGTTTTTCAGCCTGACGTAAAGCCGAGAAGATGACAGCAGTATCGTTTGTCATGCTGATAACATAAGCTTCTGCAATTTTAATGTAAGCAGTTGCCTGATCTTCTTTAGCCATCTTTACTTTATTTTGTTTGCCCGGCAACAAAGCTTTAGCCTGATTGATATATTCTTGAGCTTTAGCTGTGTTCTTAAGGAAGAGAGCTGATTCTGCTAAACCGATGTAGTTTAATGGATTTGCAGCTTCTACGCTTGTTCCTTTTTCAAACATTTTGGAAGCATCTACAGTCGCTTTTTTGATATTTACAGCCAAAGTATCAGCCAAATATTTACGGATGTAATAATCACCGAAGTAAAAATAGTTGGCGCCATTCTGAGGTTGTTGCCCAATGAGCGATTGGTAGGTTTTGTTTGCATTCTCAAATTGTTCACTTTGCGTAAAACGGATGGCATCTTGTAAGGTTTGAGCTTTAGCGATGCTCACGCCTGCTACCCACAAGGCTACGCAAATAAATAGTCCGATTGTTTTTGTTTTTGATGACATAGATGTTCAAATTGAATATTAGTAGCTTATGATTATTTTTTAAATTCGATTACTCTGATAGGAGCTGAAGCAGGAACCATACCCGATCGAAGGATGACAGTCTGTCCTTTTTCACCTGCAATAAATGATGCTAGTCCAATGCCTAATCCGTTGTAAGTTTGTCTGTTGATGAAATATACATCTCTAACAAAAGGATATGAATTGTCTAAAATGTAGGCCTGAAATGGTTTGTAATAGGTATCAATATCAGTGCTTCCTTCGAATGCTGTAATGCCTGCAACCTGAGTTCTTTGAAGGAAGTTGTGCGAAATAGAGTCCTGAGGGTCGCTAATCCAGTTGACGCTTATAATTCCTATGGTACCTTTGTCTTTTTCAACCGCATTAATTACCTGGTTGTTAGATGTGGATGCTGAAAATGTTGAAGGAAATTCTTTTATTTTGAATTTTTCCATGAAATAGCGAACATTGGCTGACCCATTTTTGTCAAACACCATTTTGATGTTGCCAAGCCCGGATCTTGGATCTATCTGATTCCAGTTCTTGATTTTTCCCAGGAAAATATCTTTTATCTGATTATATAGAAATTTATTCGTTTTATTGTTTTTGTTCACAATAAAAGCGACTGCATCATGCGCAACTAATGTTGTTGTAGGAACTATTAAATTGGCTCGTAAGTCGTCAATCTGCTTCTTAGACAACTGTTTTCCAATCACCATTGTTTGTATAGAATCTTTCAGAAACAGGTTGACAATGTTGGTTTCAGCATCGTAGATGGTATCGAAGGAAGCATTCTTGTAAAAATTGGTAAATAAGTCAAACTGAGCTTCCATCATTAGTTTGTATGAGTCATCAATACCAACCTTGAGTTTTCCGGATGTGGGAGTGTCTATGCTCTTATTTGTATTGCGTTGGCCGCACGATAACAGAACAATGCCCAAAAGTGCAGTGGAAAATAAGGCGATAAGAAACGGGCGGATTGTATTGCGCTTCATGATAAGATGATTTTAGTTTAGTAAGAGATAATATAAAAGCGTATTTTACTCTTCTCCTTCTTGTGCAGATTTTTTTTTGTCTCTTTTGGCCAAAAGACGAGCCAGCCGGTAACCTCCATATAAAAGTAAAATGACTCCAATGATTATTCGAAGTTCACTTTGCAATCCTCCAAGATAAAATTGATGATTGAAAATAATATACTGAGGATTAACAAGAAGCAATAACCCCAGGATAAAATACATGAGGATTACAGCAAAAGAAATGTACTTTCCAAACTTCTGCATTTGTTCTTTTTACTTAGGTTTTGGTTTTACCGTAGGGTTTATTTCAAACTGAAAGCTAAAATCACTATAATCTTATTGTTCCTATTTAAAGGAGCAACAATAAGACAAAAGTAGTATTTTTTTTAGTGATTGTAATAGTTTTTGTTTTATTTCTGCTTTTTTTGAAAATAGAAACACTTGATTATGCGATAATATGCACGGGAACAAGTATTTCCATTCCTTTTCGCAGTGCTTCTTCGTTTTGAGGCAGAAGGTGATGATGGCGTTCTGGTAATGATTTCTTTAAGCCTAACAGCACATCTTCAATATTTACAATCGGACGAACTTTGAGAAATCCACCAAGAATGAACATGTTAAATGTCTTCGCCATGTTCAGGGCGATGGATTGTTCAAGAGCATCAATTCGATAGATGTTTATATCTGTACGTTTGGGTGGGTGCACAAAACCATGCCCATCATATATCAATGTTCCCCCGGGTTTAATGCGGCTTTCGAATTTATCCAGCGACGGTTGATTCAGGATGATGGCCGTATCAAATTCGTACAAAATAGGAGAACTGATACGTTCGTCACTCAAAATAACAGTGACATTTGCGGTACCACCTCGCTGTTCGGGACCGTATGATGGCATCCACGATACTTCTTTTCCTTGCATAAGACCTGAGTAGGCGAGAATTTTACCCATAGATAGGACTCCCTGTCCACCAAAGCCTGCTATAATTATTTCTTCTTTCATCTGTATTGCAGTTTGTAATCAATAGACCAGAAGCTCGTTGAGTAGAGTTTCTGGTCAAGATTTTTTTATCTGTCTTTTATATCTCCTAATGGATAGGCGGGAAACATATTTTCTACCATCCATTTGTTTGCCTGATGCGGAGTCATTTTCCATCCGGAGTTGCATGTAGATACAACTTCCACAATGGATGTTCCTTTGCTGGCCATAGAGTTTTCGAGCGCTTTGCGAATTGCCTTTTTTGCTCTCACCGTTGCTGCTGCAGTATGAACCGCTTGACGGGTAACATAGCATGTCCCATCCAAAATGGCCAGCATATTACTGATTTTAAGTGGGTAACCTTCCATGGAAACATCGCGTCCGTTAGGACACGTAGCAGTCTTCATTCCCTCTAAAGTGGTAGGAGCCATTTGACCGCCTGTCATACCATAGATTCCATTGTTTATGAAAAAGATGGCAATATTCTCACCACGATTACATGCATGTATTGTTTCCGCGGTGCCAATAGCAGCAAGGTCACCGTCACCCTGATAAGTGAAAACGCAATTTTCCGGGTTGAGTCGCTTAGCGGCAGTGGCAAGTGCCGGCGCACGTCCGTGAGCAGCTTCCTGCCAGTCAATATCGATATAGTTGTAAGCAAATACAGCACAGCCAACAGGCGCTATACCTACCGTTTTATCGGCAATGTTCATCTCCTCAATCACCTCGGCGATGAGTTTATGAACGACACCATGACTACACCCCGGGCAATAGTGCATAGGGGTTTCTGTCAATAACGGAGTTTTGCTGTATACTTTATTTTCGGGCTTGATAATTTCTTCTAAAGTCATAGTAGTAAAATTTACTGGGTGAAAAAAGCATTCTGCCAGACTGATTTTATTTAACCAGTTTGGATTTCAAGGCTTTTACTACTTCATCCGGTGTCGGGGTCATACCGCCCTGGCGACCGTAAAATTCAACAGTAGTGACGCCATTTACGGCAAGTCGAACATCTTCAACCATTTGTCCTGCATTGAGTTCTACAGAAAGAATACCTTTTACCTGTTTTGCAAATTTTGCAATAGCCTTGGTAGGGAAAGGATAGAGTGTTATTGGTCTTAATAAACCGGCTTTAATGCCTTCGGATCGCAATATTTCTATCGTTTTCTGGCAAATACGTGCGCACGATCCGAAAGCTGTGATCAGGTATTCGGCGTCGTCGCAGAAATATTCTTCGAAACGAACTTCGTTTTGTTCAACCTGATAATATTTCTCCTGCAAGCGGTTGTTGATTTTTTCCATTTCCTCAGAACGGAGTTCCAACGAAGTAATGACGTTTTGTTGCTTGCGTCCATGCTTGCCGGTAGTGGCCCAGGGACATTTTTCCCGGACTTGTTCATCGGTAAGCCTTGGTTGGTAAGGAGGCAATTGTACTTTCTCCATCATTTGCCCAATGATGCCATCGGAAAGAACCATGACAGGGTTTCTGTATTTAAATGCCAGATCGAAAGCAAGTACTGTATGGTCAGCCATTTCCTGAACGGATGCCGGAGCAAGGGTGATGAGCTTGTAATCGCCATGTCCACCACCTTTTACTGTCTGAAAATAATCGGCCTGACTCGGTTGAATCGTACCTAAACCGGGTCCCCCGCGGGTAACATTGACAACCACGCAAGGTAATTCAGCGCCGGCAATATAGGATAAACCTTCCTGCATCAGGCTGATACCGGGGCTTGACGATGAAGTCATTACTTTTTTTCCGCAACCGGCTCCTCCGTAAACCATATTGATGGATGCGGTTTCGCTTTCAGCCTGCAAGACTACCATTCCGGTTGTTTTCCACGGCTCTAACGCCATCAGGGTTTCCAGTATCTCTGACTGGGGGGTTATCGGGTAACCGAAATAACCGTCGCATCCGCAGCGAATAGCAGCTTCAGCAACAGCTTCGTTACCTTTCATCAATTTAATTTCTTCCATGATTAATCAGTTTTTTACTCTGTAAACCGTAATACAGGCATCAGGACATACATAGGCGCATGAAGCGCATCCGGTGCAAGCTTCTGCCATTTCCATGTAAGCATAATGGTAACCTTTGGAGTTGGCATCTATGTTCATATTCAACACTTTGGACGGGCAAGCCTCTTTGCATAGCTGGCAACCTTTACATCGTTCGGTGTCGATTACAACAGCTCCTCTGTTTTTAGCCATATTTACAAATGTTGGGGTTTGATTGGTTTGTTATGTGAAAGTGTAAATGCTTGGTTATTCGGGGGTTTCTTCCGGATCTGAGGAAGTATTCCCGGATTTTAGCATTTTTTTGAATTGGCAACATTCATATCGCCTTCGCTTGCACATAAAAATTGTTTCGGGGCGCAAATATACCACATGTTTTGCACTAACCGTGCTAAGGAAGGGTTAAAAAGGTTGAATTTGGATTGTGGAAATAGAGAATGTGTTGTGGATAATAGACGGTTGTTGTAGTGTGTTTTGTCAATTATCAGTTTTGATGGATTGCTTTATCGCATTCTCTGAAAAATAAAAAGCTCGCAAATTATTGATTTGCGAGCTTTTACTATTTTCTGATATTTTTTTAGCGGAGAGATAGGGATTCGAACCCCAGGAACCTCACGGTTCAACGGTTTTCAAGACCGCCGCAATCGACCACTCTGCCATCTCTCCAAAGCGGGTGCAAAGATAAGCGGTTTATTTTGTATCTGCAAATGTTAAGTCTGAAAAAAGAGAGGAAATGTGATTTTTTTATGAGGTATCGACGATGACTCTGTGTAAGTTTTTGATAATTAATCGTAAAGCTTTTTTGACTTTTTGTGGCTAAAAGTGAATGGAAGTGTTGTTTTTACTGAAAAGGATGATCTTATTGAAATGGGTATGGGAAAAACAATTATCTTTGCAATGGTTGAAAACGATTTTGAAGCAAAACTATGTCCAATACTGTATTTTCATTCCCTAAAAAAGAACATTTGACGGGAGAAATTCGTGTCAAACGCTTATTTACTGAGGGGAATTCTTTTTTGGTATATCCACTCAAGGTTGTGTTTCTTCCTGATGAACCACGGGAAATCCCTTTGCAGACATTGTTTAGCGTTCCAAAGCGGCGGTTTAAACGAGCCAACAAACGAAACTTACTGAAGCGTCGCATGCGAGAGGCTTTTCGTTTGCATAAATCATCATTGACCGGAGTTTTGTCAGAAAAAGCTCTGACAATTGATGTGGCATTTACCTATGTTGCAAATGAGCCAATTGCTTTTAGTGTCATTGAGCGTAAAATGATTGAGGCGCTGAATGTTTTGAAAGAAAAAGCAGTATGAGGAAGTTTCTGTCGTGGATAGTGTTGTTGCCTATCTATTTTTATCGCTATTGTATATCTCCTCTGAAGCCTCCAACGTGCCGGTATACACCAACCTGTTCTCAATATGCAGTGGAAGCTGTACGAAAGCATGGGCCTTTAAAAGGATTGGTTCTTGCCGTGAAACGAATATTGAGATGTCATCCCTGGGGAGGACACGGTTATGACCCGGTTCCGTAGATTCGTAAAAAAACAGCTTCTTTGAGTATTTGCTTATCTTTTATAGATTCCCGGTTAATCACTGCCGACTATATATGATAATGGGAATGAGCTTTTTGTAATTATTATGAGTTGGCTTAGTGTTTTTTAACTGGTGCGATGGATATGTTACTGCATAGCGGGATAATTTTGTTTTCATCTCAAATGTTAAACCGGAGTATTTAGTATTTCCCTGAAATTTAGTTGCTTGTGTCAACTAAAGAGGATGATATTTGAAGATAAAATGTTAAAAGCAACAGGCGGCTTACGAAATAGTGGATAAACATTTATTTACATGCCGTTGAAATTGACATTACAACCATTAGCGAAAAGTACTTTTATTGGAATAAATAATAGCAAGAAATCCGACTGAACCCGGATTCCTTCATTCTATAATCAACAAACTAAATTTATGATGAATCCAACAGTTGATATCAGAGAATTAAATGAGCGCATTGAAAAGCAGAGCGCGTTTGTGGATGCCCTGACAATGGGTATGAATCAAATGATTGTCGGTCAAAAGCACCTGGTAGAATCCTTGTTGATCGGTATGCTTTCAAACGGGCACGTGTTGCTTGAAGGTGTGCCCGGTTTGGCAAAAACACTTGCAATCAAAACACTGGCACAACTGATTGATGCCAACTACAGTCGTATTCAGTTTACTCCCGACCTTTTACCTGCTGACGTTATCGGTACGATGATCTACAGCCAAAAGAAAGAAGAATTTGCTATTAAAAAAGGTCCGATATTTTCACACTTCGTATTGGCCGACGAAATTAACCGTGCCCCGGCAAAAGTACAGAGTGCTTTACTCGAAGCTATGCAGGAGCGTCAGGTAACCATCGGTGATCACACTTTCAAACTCGAAGAGCCTTTCCTTGTTTTGGCAACTCAAAACCCGATTGAACAGGAAGGTACTTATCCTCTTCCGGAAGCTCAGGTTGACCGTTTTATGCTGAAGGTGATTATCAATTACCCGAAGAAAGAGGAAGAAAAAGCAATTATCCGTCTTAATATGTCGGAATCGCTTCCTACAATTAATCCGATGCTTAAACCGGAGGATATTGTAAGTGCCCGTAACGTGGTACGTGAAGTGTATATTGATGAAAAAATCGAACGTTACATTGTCGACATCGTATTTGCTACCCGTTTCCCGGATGAATATGGCCTTAAAAATCTTTCCAGCATGATTTCATTTGGTGGATCGCCTCGTGCTTCTATCAATCTGGCGCTGGCCGCAAAAGCATATGCCTTTATCAAACGCCGTGGCTATGTGATTCCGGAAGATGTTCGTGCAGTTTGCTTCGATGTATTGCGCCACCGTATTGGTTTGAGCTACGAAGCAGAAGCCAACAATATGACTTCGGAAGAAATTATCAGCGAAATATTGAATGCGGTAGAAGTTCCCTGATTTTCAATGTGCCAATAAGGCAATAAACCAACGTACTAATGTGCCGGTTTGAACAAATCGGCAACAATAGAATTTTGGAACTTGAAACCTGAACCCTGAAATTGGAATAACAATTGAATGGAAACATCGGAATTACTAAAAAAAGTCCGGCAGATTGAAATAAAGACCCGTGGCTTGTCGCGCAATATTTTTGCCGGCGAATACCACTCGGCCTTCAAGGGGCGAGGCATGACCTTCTCGGAAGTGCGAGAATATCAGTTTGGTGACGATATTCGCAGCATCGACTGGAATGTTACTGCTCGTTTCAATCATCCTTATGTCAAAGTTTTTGAAGAAGAACGGGAACTTACCGTGATGTTGTTGGTGGACGTGTCGGGGAGCCGCGATTTTGGTACTGTGAACCAAACCAAGCGCAACCTGATGACAGAAATTGCCGCAACTATTGCTTTCTCGGCTATTCAGAACAAAGATAAAATCGGGGTGGTTTTCTTTTCGGACAAGATTGAAAAATTCATTCCTCCCCAAAAGGGGAAAAAGCATATTTTGTACATCATCCGGGAGTTGCTCGACTTCCAGCCCGAAAGTTCCCGTACAGATGTGTCGCAGGTATTGCAATACTTTACAAATGCCATCAAACGTCGTTGCACGGCATTCCTCATTTCCGACTTTATTGACGGCGAATTTGAACGTGCGATGATGATTGCCAATCGCAAACATGATGTGGTGGCTCTTCAGGTATATGACCCGCGTGAAACAGAATTGCCCGATATCGGCCTGGTAAAACTGAAAGATGCCGAAACGGGAGAACGTTTGTGGGTGGATACTTCGGATCGTCGTTTGCGTATGGCATATCACAACTGGTGGGGCGAAAACCAAATATCCTTGCAACAGGTACTTGCCAAATGTAATGTCGATTCGGTGTCGATCAGTACCGACGAAGATTATGTGAAATCATTAATGCGGCTTTTCAAGCTGAGAAGTTGATATTGTGAGAATTCCCTGCTTAATAAGCTTAAAACATGAGAACATTTTACAGATTATTGCTTTTCTTTTTTGCCCTGTTGCTTGCTCATAGTGGATATAGCCAGCAGATTTCGGTAAAGGCATCTATCGATTCAACCCTGATATTGATTGGAAAGCAATCGCATTTGTCTTTTGAAGTAGCTCAGCCAAAACATATGGTTGTTAGGTTTCCATTACTTGCCGATACATTGGTGAGTGGAGTTAATATTCTTGGCAAACCAAAAATGGATACAGTTGACCTGGGACATGACCGTATCCAGGTGAAACAAACCTATACAGTTACTTCTTTCGATTCTGCACTTTATTACATTCCGGCCTATAAATTGATTTCCGGACGGGATACATTCAAGACAAATCCTTTGTCGCTGAAGGTTATCACTTATAGTGTAGATACGGCCAAACAATCCATTTTTGATATTAAAAAAGTCTATGCTCCACCGTTCGATTGGGCAGCATTTTTCAGGATGATCCTGATAATTGCTTTGATTCTGATTGTTCTGGCAGCTATTGTATACGTGATTTGGAAATATGTACTGAAAAAACCGATACCGTTTATTGAAAAGACGGTACAGGTATTGCTCCCTTATCAGAAAGCTATTCAGGAACTTGACCAAATAAGTTCGCAAAAATTGTGGCAACATGGACGCGAGAAAGAATATTATACCCGCCTGACTGAAGTTGTAAGAATGTATATGGAGTCCCGTTTCAATATATCGGCTCTTGAAATGACTTCTGCGGAGATACTGGACGAAGCCCGGATGATTCAAATGGAATATCCCGCGGCATATGATAGTCTGATAAAACTCTTGCAAATAGGTGATTTGGTGAAATTTGCCAAATGGCATCCACAGCCGGAAGAAAATGAGCTTAGTCTGAATATTTGTTATCTGTTTGTAAACCAGACAAAGGTGGAAGAAACCGTAGTTGCTCAAGAAACGGTTGTTGATAACAAAGTGGAGACTGCTGAAGATGCTTCAGTGCCAAAGCTTCACTAAAGTTGAACTGAAAAATTATCTTGGATATGATCTTTAAAAATCCGGAATACCTGTTTTTGCTTCTTATTCTTATTCCTCTTATAGCAGGATATGTGATGAGATTAAGCAAGTCGGATGCCAGCCTGCAAATTTCGTCAACGCGCTATTTTGCGGGTTTTAAAAAGACAAAGAGACTTTACCTGCGGCATGTTCCGTTTGCATTGCGTATGCTGGCGCTTATAGCTTTGATTATTGTCATTGCGCGTCCACAAACGTCTGATTCAGTGACCGATTCTACCTCTGAAGGTATTGATATAATGATGGCGGTGGATATATCGGGCACAATGCTTGCCAAAGATTTTCGACCTAACCGTATTGATGCAGCAAAAGCAGTAGCGACTGAATTTATTAACAGTCGGCCCAACGACAATATCGGCTTGGTGATTTTTGCCAGTGAAAGCTTTACCCAATGTCCGTTGACCACTAATCATGCGGCATTGATCAGTTTGTTACACAGCGTGCAATTTGGTATGGTCGATGATGGTACTGCTATCGGAATGGGGCTTGGTAGCGCTGTCAGCCGGTTACGTACTAGTCATGCAAAGTCGAAAGTTATTATTCTTTTGACTGATGGGTCGAATAATACCGGAGATATTGCTCCATTGACTGCTGCTGAAATTGCTAAACAGTTTGGCATCAGGGTTTATACGATTGGTGTCGGTACTCGAGGTGTAGCGCCAATGCCGGTTCAAACGCCGTTTGGATTGCAGTACCAGAACATGCCTGTAGAATTTGACGAGAGTACGCTTTCTCAAATTGCCCAAATGACTCATGGAAAATATTACCGGGCAACCGACAATAATACTTTACAGTCTATTTACCAGGATATTGACAAGCTGGAAAAACATAAGCTTGAAGTAAAAGAATATAATCGTCGGAGCGATGTTTATACAGGATTTGCTTTGTTGGCATTACTCTTGCTTGGCGGAGAATTAGCCCTGCGTTACACAATGTTGCGCAGAATACCGTAATAAGCGAACTAAAATCCGGAGATGATTAAAAATTAGACACGATGTTCCATTTTGCACAACCAAATTATCTTTTTTTATTGCTGTTGGTTCCCCTGTTTCTGGCGTTGTTTTATTATAGCAACCAGGTAAGAAAGCGGAAGCTGGCAAAATTCGGCGATTACGAATTGCTGAAGGATTTGATGCCCAATGTTTCGCAAACAAGGCAGCGCATTAAATTCTACCTGACACTGGCAGCACTTACGCTTATAATCTTAGCTATTGCACGTCCACAGTTCGGCTCCAGTACCGAATCGGTAAAACGAAGAGGTATCGAAGTGATGATAGCACTTGACGTATCCAATTCCATGCTGGCGAAAGATGTATCTCCAAGCCGGCTTGAAAAGGCAAAACAAATGTTGTCGAAGCTTTCCGAATCATTGAGTAACGATAAAGTGGGCGTGATTGTGTTTGCCGGAGATGCTCAAATGCAGATTCCACTTACGGCGGATTATGTCGCAGCAAAGATGTTTCTTTCTTCAATAGAGCCGGGGATGATTTCCCGACAGGGGACAGCAATTGGTTCGGCTATTGATCTTGGAATTCAGGGTTTATCTACCAATGCAAAGACAGGAAAAACCATTATCGTCATCACAGACGTTGAAAATCATGAAGATAATGCGATTGATGCGGCTAAACTTGCTGCAGAAAAAGGTATTATGGTGAATGTCGTCGGTATTGGAACTCCTGACGGGTCTCCAATTCCTGCTGCAGGGACAATGAGCTATAAGAAAGATCTCAATGGGAATGTGATTGTTTCAAAATTAGACGAACCGATGGGGAAAGAAGTTGCCGCTGCCGGTAAGGGGATGTATGTAAGAGCCGATAACTCTAACGGGGCGTTAAAAGCGTTGACATCTTCACTGGATAAACTGGCAACAGCTCCCGTCGAAAGTAAAGTTTATTCTTCGCGTGACGAACAGTTTGCAACTATGGCTTGGTTGGCTTTTTTTCTGTTAGTTATTGAGGTTGTTATTCTTGGCCGTCAGAATAAATGGGTCAACAGATTTAAATGGTTTTAATATTGCAGCTTACCGAAAATGACTTGTTGCAATAAAACATCATCGCAGAAAATTATGAGAACTCTTTTTATTTTACTCGGAATATTGGCATTTGTACCATCTTTTGCTCAGAAAGAGAGTGCAAATGTGAATGCCGGAAACAAACTTTATAATAAGCAAAAATATACTGGAGCGGAAAGTGCTTACAGAGACGCCCTTAAAAAGAACAAGAAGTCGTTTGAAGCGAACTATAATCTTGGGAATGCGCTCTATAAACAAAATAAGTATCCGGAAGCATTGAATGCATATAAGCAGGCGCTGCCATTAACCAAGGATAAGAAAAGAATGGCTTCTGCAATGCACAATTTGGGTAATTCGCTGATGACACAAAGACAGTATGATAAGGCACTAGAGGCTTACAAACAATCTTTGCTGCTGAACCCGGATGACAATGAAACCCGCTTCAATTATGCGTTTGCAAAGGCCATGATGAAAAATCAACAAAACAAGAACAAAGACAAAGATAAAAAGAACAAAGACCAGCAAAAGCAACAGGATAAAAAGGATCAAAACAAGAAGGATCAGAAAAATAACAATCAGCAGAACAATAACCAGAATCAGAACAATAAAGACCAACAAAATAAAAATCAGCAACAACAGCCTCAGGGTGGCGGTATGTCGAAACAAAATGCAGAGCAGATTCTGGATGCTATTCAGCAAAACGAAAAGAACGTGCAGCAAAAAATGAATGAGCGAAAAGCAAAGGCACGTTCACAAAATCCTGAAAAAGACTGGTAATATTCACGTTGTTCATAATTGATCGGATTGGAAGTTATTTACAGCAAAGAAATTAATGTTGTCTTTTTAGTTTACAATTCAGCTTATAGAAATCGAAATATAAAATGAAGAAATACAGTCTATTGGTATTTGCACTGATACTTTTGAGTGCCGGCCAACTGAGTGCACAGAAGATTACTCTTGTGGCCAAGGCTCCTTCATCAGTCGTTTTAGGTTCACCATTCCAATTGTCGTATGTTATAAATACTGCAGCCGATGCCGATGAGTTGCGTCTGCCGGATTTGAGTAACTTTGAAATACTTGCAGGTCCTTATACTGCAAGTTCTCAACAAGTTATCAATGGGCGCTATAGCGGATCCATGACAATTACGTATACGTTGCAGGCTCGCAAATTGGGCACATATACTTTAGGGCCGGCATCGATCAATGTTTCTAAACAAAGGTTGATTTCCAATGGATTATCGGTTAGAGTGCTCCCTCCGGATAAAAATGCCAAGGCAAATAGTAATAATGGAGGCGGAGAACCACAGGGCGGAGGACGTTCGTCAGCTACCCTTTCGTCGGGAGATGCATTCCTGAAGGCAAATGTCACTAAAACAAAAGTGTACGAACAGGAAGCATTTCTTGTGACTTACAAGCTTTATTCTTTGCCGGACGTGTTGGGTGTGGAAAGTTTTAAATTGCCTGAATTTAAAGGGTTTGTAATGCAGAAAATAGACCTGCCAACAGATCAGCGTCCACAACTCGAAAATTATAGAGGGCACAATTATACTACATTTGTTCTCTATCAGGTACTTCTGTTTCCTCAACGTTCGGGAACGTATGATATTGAAAAAGCTTCGGGAACGTTCGGTTTTCGTTTGCGGAATCAAAAGAAGGTAAGAAGCATATTTGATGATTTCTTTGATACGTATCAGGATGTAAAGCGTTCACTGGTTGCCCCGTCAATCCGCATAAACGTCACTCCATTGCCTCTTGCAGGTAAACCGGCAACATTTTCAGGCGCTGTTGGTGATTTTCATGTGAATGCTCAGATTGATAAGACCACAATGAAAACCAATGAGCCGGTGACGATTCGTATTACTATTTCCGGTACAGGAAACCTGAAATTGATAAATACATTGCCACTTAAGTATCCAGCCGACTTTGAGGCTTACGAACCGAAGGTGGATAATAATTACAGACCTTCCGCATCGGGCGTTACCGGGACAAAGACAATGGAATATCTCGCTATTCCCCGTCAGCCGGGCGATTTCGTCATCTCTCCCGTTTCGTTCTCGTATTTTGATGTTTCGACACATACCTATAAAACTGTTTCAACACCCGAATATAAGCTTCATGTGGATAAGGGATCCGGTAGTTCAGCTACAGTGGTTGACAACTACACGCAAAAGGAAAATATCAAGGTGTTGAATAAAGATATTCGCTATATCACTACAGGTGATTTTAGTGTGTCGAAACAACCCGAATTTTTGATTAATTCAGTTGGTTTCTGGCTGTTCTATATAATTCCTTTGTTGATTGCTGTGGCGTTGTACTTCCTGTTCCGTAAACAAGCACGCGATAACGCCAATATTGCATTGGTTCGCAACCGAAAAGCGAATAAAATGGCTTTGAAGCGTTTGAAACAAGCATCTGTATATCTCAAAGATCAGAAAAAAGAGCCTTTCTATGATGAGGTATTGAGAGCTTGCTGGGGATATCTGAGTTATAAGCTTAACATTCCGGTTGCTGATTTGACAAAAGAAAAAATGCAGGAGGAACTGGTAGTTCATTCTGTAGACGATACTCTTATGAATCGTTACCTGGAATTGCTCAATACATGTGAATTCGCACGCTATGCGCCGGTAACTTCGAATGATGCCCTGGATAAGGTGTTTGCAGAGGCTGTGGAAGTTATTGAAGCGTTGGAAGGATGCATTAAAAAATAAAGAAAATGGAAATGTTAAGATATAAAACCGGGATGAAAAGACCTTTGGTTATCTGCATGTTTGCATTAATGACTTTGGTCGTATTTGCTCAACAGGCATCTGTGAAAGAAGCAAATGTATTGTATGCCCAGAAAAATTATACGGCGGCCGTTCAGCAGTATGAAATGGTATTGCAGTCACAGGGCTCTTCTTCTGAATTATTTTACAATCTTGGGAACGCCTATTATCGTTCGGGTGATATAGCAAAGGCTATTTTGAATTATAATCGGGCTTTGTTGCTAAAGCCGAATTACGATGATGCAGAGTTTAATCTGGAAATAGCGCAAAAGAAGGTCGTGGATAATGTTGATGTGACATCTGTCTTCTTTTTGAAACAATGGGTCAATTAATCTGGGTGATATCATGTCCTTCCAACGGATGGGCAGTATTTAGCGTTATCCTGTTTATTCTTGCTCTTACCTCTTTCCTGTTTTTTGTTTTTGGGCGTTACCGTTCATTGCGGAAGACTACATTCAATGTTGCTATTGCCTCATTTGTCATTGCGTTGATATCGGTTGGGTATGCAGTAAAGCAAAGTAATAAGGTGGTGAACTCTACCGATGGAATCATTATGGTGGGTTCTGTTACAGCAAAAGATTCTCCGGCGTTGAATGGGAAAGACATGTTTGTGATGCATGCCGGCACCAAGGTGACGATAAAAAACAGTGTCTCCGGATGGACGGAAGTTGAGCTGCCGGACGGCAATGCCGGATTTATACCGGCTACAAGCATTGAGAAAATATAATTTTATCATACATAAAACAAATAAGGCATTGAACATTGTTCAGCGCCTTATTTGTTTTTTACTCCTTCTTTAACCACTTATCAATAATGTAGTCGGCAGAATATTGTCCTGGTCCCATTAATAAAATTATAATGTAGAGCAGTAGGTAAATTCCTGCAAGTTCTTTTGCTGCAAACGGCATTCCCGCATGAATAACAAAAAATGCGATGCTCATTCCGAAGATGGATGGTAACGTTGCAAGACGGGTGAATAACCCAAGCAGAATTAGCAGAGAACAGCCAACTTCTGAGAGAAGAATCATTATTAAGGACGCAGAGTGACCGACTCCCAGCGGATCGGGAAATGCTTCGGAAAGAGAGCTGAAATTGCTGAGTTTTTCAAGTCCATGTGTCAGCATAAAGCCTGCCGTAAGCAATCTTAATAAAAAGAGTGCTGCATCCATTGTGATGCTATTTGCTGTTGAAAATATCAAAGATGATCTGTTCATACCTGTTTGTTTTTGTTGAATTACGGAATGCTAAATAATGTTTTAATATTTCAAAGATACCTCTGGTAATGACAAAATCCAAATAAAAAGGAAGAATGTTGCATTCGCAAATTGACGATTGATAATCATTTCTCTCATCCAGCAGGAACAAAGGGGAGCGATAAGTCTCTATTTATTGAAATGTCGGATTATTTAATCATTAAAAAAATGCCCTACCTTTGCAATAGAAAATTCCAATGTATATGAACCACGGATTCCTAAAAGTTGCTACAGCAATTCCAAATGTCAGAGTAGCTGATTGTACTTATAATGCAACACGCATACAAGCGTTAATCGAAAAAGCTTATCAGCAAGATGTGCAGATCGTCTGTTTTCCGGAACTATGTATAACGGCTTACACATGTGCGGATCTTTTCCATCAACAGCTACTTATTTCAGAGGCTGAGAATGCGTTTGCGGAATTTAGTGGAGGAAACGGCTCACCTGAATATTATTTCAATTGTAGGTTTGCCTGTAAAAGTAGGAAGTCGGTTGTTTAATTGTGCAGTTGTGTTTAAGGCTGGCGAAATCATAGCAGTTGTTCCGAAAACTCATTTGCCTAATTATAATGAATTCTACGAAAAACGTTGGTTTGTCTCCTCAAAAGATGCGATTGTAGATTCTGTAGAGCTGGCCGGACAACGCGTACCATTCGGTATCAACCTGCTGATTGGTAAGGGAGATTTTCGTTTTGCTATTGAACTTTGCGAAGATCTTTGGGTTACAGTTCCTCCAAGTTCATTACACTCTATCATGGGGGCACAGGTTATTTTCAATCTGTCGGCCAGTAACGAAATTATTTCCAAGAACGATTATCTTCTTTCGTTAATATCTCAACAATCAGCTCGTTGTATGGTAGGATATGTCTATGTCGGAGCCGGTTTCGGAGAATCGAGTCAGGATGTAGTTTTTGCAGGCAAAGGCATCGTGGCTGAAAATGGCCGTCTTGTTGCCATGGCCAATCGTTTTTCTTTTGAAGAACAGCTGCTCGTCAGTGAGATTGATATTGAATTGCTGGCTAATGAACGCCAAAAGAATACAGGTTTTGCTCAGGATAGTACAGCCTTATTCCCATCACTGCCTGAATATCGCCTGATAGAGTGTTCTGTCCCTGAAATCGAAGCTTTCACACTTTCCGCGAAGTTTCTCCTACACCTTTTATTCCTGCCGGTCTGGAACTGGATAAACGCTGCGAAGAAATTTTCTCGATACAAATCGGTGGCTTGGCAAAACGCTTTGTTCACACTCAATCTAAGATCGCAGTTATCGGCATTTCCGGAGGATTGGATTCCACGCTTGCCCTTTTGGTTACCGTCCTTACGTTTGATAAGCTGGCGATGCCCAGAAAAAATATTATAGGGATCACCATGCCTGGTTTTGGTACCACCGGTCGGACATATAAAAATGCCATTGATCTGATGAACTCATTGGGAATAACAATTCGTGAAATTGATATTACGAAAGCCTGTCTTCAGCATTTTAGCGACATAGGGCATTCGGAAGATATTCATGACGTGACTTACGAGAACACGCAGGCTCGTGAACGTACGCAAATACTGATGAATGTTGCCAATAAAGAGGGTGGATTGGTAATTGGCACCGGCGATTTATCCGAATTGGCGATGGGGTGGTGTACCTATAATGGTGACCATATGTCGATGTACGGCGTCAATTCAGGGATTCCAAAACGTTGATTCGCTATCTGGTAACCTGGGTGGCCAATCATAAGGTAAGCGGAGATAGCGCAGCCACTTTGCACGATATTCTGGATACACCGGTGAGTCCGGAACTGCTTCCGATGGACGAGAACGACGAAATAGTTCAAAAGACGGAAGATATTATCGGGCCTTACGAACTACACGATTTCTTCCTTTACTACATGGTTCGCTACGGCTTCAGACCGGCTAAAATATTTTATTTGGCACAGCATGCTTTCGAAGGAAAATATGCCGATGAGGTGATCCGAAAATGGTTAAAGACCTTTATCAGACGCTTCTTTAGTCAGCAATTTAAACGCTCGTGTTTACCCGACGGGCCAAAAGTCGGCTCTATCAATCTTTCGCCACGGGGCGACTGGCGTATGCCCAGCGATGCTGTTGCTGCCATGTGGCTTCAGGATATAGAGCGGCTGTAGTTTCAGGGAATCAGCATTTTGTCAAGAACAGCATCTTCGTATTTCCACTGTCCATCAGTTTTTTTCATGATAACAAAGTATGCAGTGATTGGTGCAGCGTTGCCTGAAATATAAAAGATAGCTCTGTTTTGTGCGGCATTAAATCCCACCCGGGAAATATAAGTGCCTGGTCCAAACATGCCGGGCGTTCTGCTGAGTCCATGTCGTTCTTTTTCTTTTCTGTAAGTTTCTTCCGTATAAATGGAAAAGTCGGGGACAAGTATGCGGTCTGTAATTCGGTATTCTATCCTGTTATTCTTCAGATAGCTTTCGTAAATTACTTTTGCATCGTTGCCCAAAATATCTTTGAATAGCTTGGGCATAGTTTTGTTTTTGGCATCAGCAGCAGATGTTATTTCGTAAACAGAACGGGCTTCCAGCATATATTCAAAATATGGAGGATAATTAGCATGTTCTTTCAGCGCTGTACTGAAAAAGCCTTCAAATACTTTATATTCTGCATCAGTAATCGCAGGAGCTACTTTCTTCGTTACATTTCCCTTCAGGGTAAGCGACTTGACAACTTGGTCAAACAGGGTTTCGTGCTTTTGGGCAATGCTCAACGGAGTTTCCATTGTTATAACAGTAAATCCTTCCTGTTGCGGAAATATTGCATATCGTTTGACGACGTCTATAGCACTGTCTTGTGAGCCTAAAAGCGGTGAACGTTGCGTTTTGATGTCAATACGTATTGCTTTTTGTCCGTTTACCGGGATTGTCTCCGTTTTGCCATAATCTTCAAAAGGGGGCTTGAAGTGAGGATGTTGTAAGTCAAATAAATATCTTTCCGCTGTCTTTGATGGTTCTGAAATGCGACTTATCGACAGGATTGTTTTGTCCTCATTAAACAGGTAAAGACGATGAGTTTTGTCGATCAACATATCATCCGACTCGGACTTTTGCCATCCTGTAGGAATTTTCACGGAATATGACTGATCTTTTGGTTGGTATGTATCAAATGAAATGGGTTGGTATGCTGTCTCTTCATGTAAACGACTATAGACAATTCCGGGGTCTCTTCTTCAATCCACACGGCATG
>CAXXPB010000047.1:0-57551 GCA_963678825.2 uncultured Microbacter sp.
CACACGACATTCTTCGTAGCGGATTAGAATTTTCTCCTCTTTTCAACGGACAAATTAAAAGTATAGGGCCGCGCTATTGCCCCAGTATCGAAACAAAAATCATCACTTTTGCCGATAAAAAACGTCACCAGCTATTTTTAGAACCGGAAGGAGCAAATACGCAGGAATATTATCTGAATGGTTTTTCGTCATCTCTTCCTATCGACGTTCAGGTAAATGCGCTGCACACCATTGAAGGTTTCGAAAATGTACGTATTTATCGGCCGGGTTATGCTATCGAGTACGATTTCTTCCCCCCCCACCCAACTGAAACATTCTTTAGAAACGAAACTAATAAAAAACCTGTTTTTCGCCGGTCAAATCAATGGAACTACCGGATATGAGGAAGCTGCCGGACAAGGTTTGATGGCCGGCATCAACGCACATATTGCATGTCACGGCGGCGAGCCGTTTGTATTAGGAAGAGACGAAGCCTACATTGGCGTTCTCATCGATGATTTGGTAACAAAAGGGGTGGATGAGCCCTACCGTATGTTCACTTCGCGTGCCGAATATCGCATTCTTCTTCGTCAGGACGATGCAGACATTCGTCTGACAGAAAAATCGTACCAACTCGGACTTGCTTCCAAAGAACGCTACGACGAACTCATCGAGAAAAAAGAGAATAGAGACAATCTTATCGGCTTTATTCGTGAAACAGCTGTAAAGCCTGATGAAATCAACAATTATCTTGAACAAATAGGATCGTCACCTATACGGCAAACAATGAAATTGCTTGATCTTGTTTTAAGACCTCAAATAACTATTTTAGAACTTTCCGACCAGATTTCATCGCTAAAATCAAAGATTTCGGAAATAAAAAACCATCAACAAGAAATTGTAGAAGCTGCTGAAATCACATTAAAATATCAGGGCTATATCGAACGGGAAAAGACAATTGCAGAAAAGCTTCAACGCCTCGAACATATTAAAATCAAAGATAAATTCGATTATTCTACAATTTTGTCGCTTTCAACAGAAGCCCGGCAAAAACTCGCAAAAATAAATCCCGAAACCATCGGACAAGCAAGCCGTATTTCAGGAATTTCACCGAGCGACATCAACATCCTCCTGGTTCTTCTGGGAAGATAGCCATTTGTTCCACGTGGAACACAAATTTCACGCGGATATTTGAAAAATCGAATCGTAAGCCCAAAAACACAAATTGTTCCACGTGGAACGTAATATAAATTTCATGAGTTTAGAAAAAATTAAAGCAGGAATCAGAGATGTGCCAGACTTTCCACACCCTGGCATTATGTTCAAAGATCTAACAACAGTATTCAAAAACGGCGACGATTTACAAGAAATTGCCAGCCTGTTGTATAATAAATATAAAGAAACTGGTCTCACAAAAATTGTGGGAATTGAATCCAGAGGCTTCATTACAGGTCCGATTCTTGCAGAGAAGTTGGGCGTAGGATTTGTTCCCGTTCGCAAAAAAGGAAAATTACCGGCAGACACAATCGAGGAAAGTTACTCAAAAGAATACGGAGTTGACATAATTCAGATTCACAAAGACGCTCTAAGTGCAGACGACGTTGTTCTTTTGCATGACGATTTGCTTGCTACGGGAGGTACAATGAAAGCCGCGTATAACCTTGTGAAAAAATTTGGAGTAAAAAAAGTCTATGTAAATTGCCTTGTTGAGCTCGATTTTCTTAAGGGAAGAGATACGCTGGAAGAAGCAGATGAAGTATATTCTCTTATACATTTCTAATTTCGCACCCCTACCCTACACATGGACGAACGCCTTAACATAAAAGAAAATCTCCAACTTATTCTTAGCACACTCCCGGAAAAACCGGGAGTGTACCAGTATTTCGATAAGGAAGGTAAAATAATTTACGTAGGGAAAGCCAAGAATCTAAAGAAAAGAGTCTCCTCTTATTTTACAAAAAAACACGACAGCCCGAAAGTATCTGTCCTTGTCAAGCAAATTGCGAATCTAAAGTACATTGTTGTAGACACGGAAGAAGATGCTTTGCTTTTGGAAAACAATCTTATCAAGGAGCACCAACCCAGATACAATATATTGCTAAAGGATGACAAAAGTTATCCATGGCTTTGTATCACAAACGAGCCATTCCCAAGGGTTTTTAAAACACGCAAAATTTTCAAAAACGGAGCAAGATATTTTGGTCCTTTTAGTTCTACCTCTACTCTCCACGTCTTACTATCATTTATTGGAGAAATTTATCCATTGCGTACCTGCAAGCTGAATTTATCGGACGAAAATATTAAATCCGGCAAGTTCAAAGTATGCCTGCAATACCATATTCACAAGTGTAAAGGGCCCTGTGAAGGTCTACAGCCAGCAGAAGAATATCTACAGATGATATCGGAAGTACAGGAAATAGCCAACGGGAATGTGAATGCAATTTCAACCTATTTGCAAAATCAAATGCAGGCTCTTGCTGTAGAATTGAAATTTGAGGAAGCGCAAATAATCAAAGAAAAATACGCTGCAATTGAAAATTATAAGTCAAAATCGATTGTAACCACTCTTACTCAGGACGATTACGATGTGTTTGCCTACGACGAAGATGACAAATCGGCTTATATCAACATTTTACGAATATCGAAAGGTTCTATCATTCAAGGTTATACCATTGAATATACGAAACGCCTGGATGAGCCCAAAGAAGAAATTCTGGCAATGGCTATCGTGGAGTTAAGGACAAAGCTAAAGAGTAAGACAAAACAATTGCTTGTGCCATTTCTTCCCGATCTGGAATTGGCTAACGTAACATTTTCAATTCCATCGCGTGGAGATAGAAAAAAGCTGCTCGATCTTTCCTTGCAAAATGTACGGGAATATAAACTTGAAAAATTAAAGCAGGCAGAAAAGCTCAACCCTGACCACAGGATGATGCGCATTCTCAACACTTTGCAAAAAGATCTTAAAATGAGCAATTTACCGATGCATATCGAATGCTTCGATAATTCAAACATTCAGGGAACAAATCCGGTAGCTGCCTGTGTTGTTTTCAAAAAAGCCAAACCTGCCAAAAAAGATTATCGCCATTTCAATATCAAAACGGTTGAAGGGCCTAACGATTTTGCGTCGATGGAAGAGGTGGTATACCGTCGTTATCGCAGGATGCTCGATGAAGGCACTCCCCTACCCCAACTGGTGGTGATCGATGGAGGCAAAGGTCAGCTTGGGATGGCGATGAGCGCGCTTCGTCAGTTAGACATCTCAGCACGGATTACTGTAATCGGCATTGCAAAACGGTTGGAAGAAATCTATTTTGCGGAAGATCCTATTCCTCTTTATCTGGACAAAAATTCCGAAAGCCTGAAATTGATTCAACAACTTCGTGATGAAGCCCACCGTTTCGGGATCACTCATCACCGAAACAAAAGAAGCAAAGCTCAGGTTAGCTCGGAACTGGATTCGATAGCCGGAATTGGCGAAAAAAGCAAAAAAGAGCTGTTGACTCATTTCAAAAGCGTAAAAACGACTTAGATTGGCCACAAATGATGAAATTGCAGAAATTGTAGGAAGCAAAAGAGCTTCAATTATTTATAAGCATTTTCATCCTGATTTGAGCCTCTGAGAATTGAATATTTAATTTGAGACGGGTATTTGCCCGGCAAATATTCAATTCTGACACTGTTGAAGCACCATTTTAATTCAGCTTCGGATAATTGAACTGAAAAATTCAAATCAATAAAAGATAATGAACGCAATTTGTTATTGTACTTCCATTTCGTAACTTTGCGCCGTTTATCAAACCAAACTTTACTACGTGCAAATAATAACTAACATACAAAATGCTCCGGAAGAACAACTGGCCATCACGGTTGGTTTTTTTGATGGTGTTCACCGCGGTCACCGGTTCTTAATTGAAAACCTGAAACAGATAGCCTCCGAAAAAGGACTCAAAACCGCAGTACTGACTTTTCGCGAACATCCCCGTAAAGCGCTGCACAGCGATTTCGTTCCGGAACTTCTGACTACCTGCGAAGAAAAGATGGCTCTGCTAGCACAAACCGGTCTCGACTATTGTATTCTCCTCGATTTTACACCCAACATTCAGAATTTAACAGCTGAAGAGTTCATCAAGAATCTTCTGCATGATACCTTGCATGTAAAAGTACTTCTGACAGGTTACGATAACAGAATCGGTAAAGGCCGTGTCGATGGATTTGAACAATATGTTATTTACGGGCACGAAGTCGGTTTGCTTGTTCAAAAAACCGAAGAGTTTTCTTATAAAGGAAAACAAATAAGCTCTTCCGAAATAAGGCGTTTGATTGACGAGGGAGATATTGCAATTGCCAATCAATTAATGGGTTCCGCATACAAGATTGATGGTAAAGTAGTTGCTGGCCAACAGATTGGGAGAACCATCGGATTTCCCACAGCCAATATACACGTATCAAATACAGAAAAAAAGATACCCCAACTGGGTGTTTATGCCTGCTGGGTGCAAATTGACGATGAACGCTACAAAGGGATGCTAAACATAGGATTACGTCCTACGCTAATCCCTGAGAATCAGAGAGCTACTATTGAAGTAAATATCATAGATTTCGATCAGGATATTTATGGAGAACATATTACTCTTGAGATAATCAAAAAAGTGAGAGACGAAAAAAGATTTCCGGATCTTGAAACTTTAAAAAAACAGATAGAAGAAGATAAACTACAAATAGTCAATATATTAGATAAATATATTCCTTATCAATAAATCCAATTTACTGATTTTCAGATATAAACAAAGCAACCGATGAAAAAATTATTTCTAACACTAATTTCTCTTATTATGCTTACATCCGGCGTATTAAAAGGAGAAAACAATCCTTTCTTCACTCCTTACAAAACCCAATTCGGTGTTCCACCGTTCGATAAAATCAAAACTGAACACTATCTTCCTGCCTTCATAGAAGGAATTAAACAGCATCAAAAAGAAATAGATGTCATTGCCAACAATCCTGCCCCAGCAACTTTTGCCAATACTATGGCTGCAATGGATTATTCCGGCAAACTCCTGACAAAAGTTTCCATGGTATTTTTCAATCTTGAAGAATCGATGCACAATGCTGAAATGCAGGCAATTGCTGAGAAAGTAACTCCCATGCTTACAGAGCATTCAGACAACATCCTGCTGAATGCAAAACTCTTCAAGCGTATTGAAACCTTATACAAAAATCGTTCGCAAATTCGTCTGACAGCTGAACAACGTCGTGTAATTGAAGAGCAATACAAAAAATTCAGACACAACGGGGCTGCATTGAACGACCAACAAAAGAAAGAGCTAAGGGAAATCAATAAAAACGTGGCAATGTTGCAATTAAAGTTCGGTAATAATCTTCTTGCTGAAACAAATAGTTTCAAAATGGTTATCGACAAAGAAGAAGACCTTGCCGGTTTGCCTGAAAGCGTGAAGGCTGCCGCTGCAGAAGATGCCAAAGCAGCCAACCTGCCCGGAAAATGGATTTTTACTGCTCAAAAAACAAGCTGGATTCCATTTTTGACTTACAGTACTCGTCGCGATCTTCGTGAAAAATTGTACAAAGGCTACTGGATGAGAGGCGATTACGGAAATGCGACAGATAACAAACAGGTTATTCTGGACATCATGAAAAACCGCATCGCTCTGGCGAATTTGCTTGGATTCAAAACTTCGGCCGATTACATATTGGACAACACAATGGCCAAAACTCCCGCAAGAGTCGATGCACTTCTTCAGTCTATCTGGACTCCGGCTGTTGCCAAAGCGAAAGACGAAGTGAAAGAAATGCAGTCGATTATCGATAGTGAAAACGGAGGCTTCAAACTGGCAATGTGGGATTGGTGGTATTATGCAGAAAAAGTACGCAAAGCTAAATATGACCTGAATGAAGATGAATTGAAACCGTATTTCAAACTTGAGAACGTTCGCAAAGGCGTGTTTGAAGTTGCCCACCGTTTATATGGCATCAATTTCGAAAAACTCAAAAATGTTCCTGTTTATCATCTTGATGTTGAAGCTTTTAAAGTTTCAGATGCTGATGGAAAACTTATCGGTATTCTTTACACCGATTACTTCCCCCGCGCAAGTAAAACCGTAGGTGCCTGGATGAACAATATCCGCGATCAATACATCGAAAAAGGGATAATGGTACGCCCTGTTATTGTAAATGTTGGCAATCTGGCGAAACCTACAGCAACTTCACCATCACTCTTAAGTATGGATGATGTAGGAACTCTCTTCCACGAATTCGGACATGCTTTACACGGTCTTTTATCTCAATGCACATATCCAAGCGTCAGCGGAACAAGTGTGCCTCGCGATTTTGTAGAATGTCCTTCCCAATTCATGGAAAATTTTGCCTTCCAGTCGGAAGTGATGAAAATGTATGCATTTCATTATAAAACAGGGGAATTGATGCCTGCATCTTTAATGAAAAAGATACAGAACTCCACCTATTTCAATCAGGGTTTTGAAATGACAGAACTGGTTGCGGCTTCTATTCTCGATATGAAATGGCACGAACTTACCAGTGTAGATGGAATTGACGTTGACAAGTTTGAAAAAGAACAAATGGACAAAATCGGATTAATTCCGGAAATTTTGCCCCGCTATCGTTCAACATACTTCAAACATATCTTTAATGATGGATATTCAGCCGGGTACTACAGTTATCAATGGGCATCGGTATTCGAAAAAGATGCATTCGAATTGTTCAAGGACAAAGGTATTTTTGACCCTGCCACCGCAACATCGTTCCGCAAAAACATACTGGAACGCGGTAACAGCGATGATCCAATGAAATTCTACGTAAAATTCCGTGGCCATGAGCCGACTTCCGATGCACTTTTGAAAAGCAAAGGATTGAAATAAGAAACAGTTTAGGGCAAAGTTACAGCTTTGCCCTACATTTTAACTATCTGATTATGAGCGTTCGTTTTAAAGAATTGATACACCCGAATATTGTAAATTTTACACTTTCCTTTGTTGTAGCCGGATTGCTATGGATTAAAGAATTTATTCTACCAGCCGAGAGCACTCCCCTACTCCATCTTTTCAATATTTCGCTGTTGCCTCTATATTCTGTCTGGATTGGACTTCTATTAAGTCTGGGTGTAGCATATCTTTTATTCCGTCTGTTGGAAACTTATACTTTCTTACAGCAACGCACGTTTCTTCCATTTTTATTTTTCATCTTATTATCAGGGTCTTATCCTCCTTTTCATTATCTTACAAATGCCCTCATTGCCGCATTCTTGCTGCTAATGTGTTTATGGCAGATATTCTCCGCCTTCCATAAAAATATTCCAATCAGGGAAGCTTTTAATGCCGGTATGTTCCTTTCATTGGGATACTTCTATTGTTTCGATTTTATATTCCTTATTCCAATCATATTCATAACATTACACATTGTAAACAACATGAATATCCGGGTATTTCTTTCCACAATGCTCGGATTACTGGTGCCTGCGGCATTGGTTTTCGGAATCAGTTTTTTCATGGGAAAATTGAATAGTCAGACAGACTATTTCATGAGCAATATCATTTTCCATTTTGAAACCTGGACCTCAAATATTGCATTGATCGTACTTTTGGGAATATTCACTATCATTTCGTGCATTGCCATCACCGGCTGTTTGCAAAACCGTTTCAGTTCGAGCATTGCCGAACGAAAAAATCTTCAGGTATTGGTTTGGTTCTACTTTGGAATACTTACCATACTTTGGGTTAAAATGGGACATATCAGTGATTTATTGCTGCCATTTTTAATGATTTGCAGTCTTATTTTTTCGATCTTCTTCTCCACCCGCGTTTCGAAACAAAATACCATCATCTTTGTCGTTTTAATGGTATTCCTGATAGTAACGCTAATACTTGGCTTTAATGGAACACTTCGCTGAATTCGGCTATATTGGTCTGTTTCTGGCTGCATTTCTGGCTGCAACAGTTCTTCCGTTAGGTTCGGAAGTGGTTTTTGCCGCACTTATTTATGCTGGTTGGGATATGTGGACATGCGTTGCCATTGCTACCGTAGGCAACACACTTGGGGGCATCACTTCCTACTGGATAGGACGAATGGGAAAGATTGAATGGGTAGAAAAGTACCTGAAAATCAAGAAAGAAAAGATAGAAAAATTTGAAAAACGAATGTACAACCGGGGAGACTGGTTGGCATTTTTTTCCTTCGTTCCCGGTGTTGGCGACATAATCGTTGTTGCTTGCGGATATTTCCGTTGCAACTTTCTGGGCACGGCAATTGCCATGACCATCGGTAAATTTTCGCGCTACGTATTGTGGATGTATGCTCAGGGAATGCTGATGAAATAATTACTCAGCATCCCCGAAATAAGTCGATTTTACGTTATCCAGAATAGCAAAAAGGTCTGTCAGGTTGTCGGTACGCAACATAGCAATACGGGTGTCTCTGAAGTGCGGTATGCCCTTGAAAAGAGGTGTATTTGCCAAATGACGACGCGTATGAACAATTCCTCTTCGCTCATCCAACCACTCTATACTGCTCAATATTTGCCTCTTAACGATGTCAAATTGTTCGGATACCGGCATTGACGGAAGCAGCTCCCCGGTTTGCAAATAGTGTTTCACTTCTTTAAATATCCAGGGTTTACCGATTGATCCGCGGCCTATCATCACGGCATCCACGCCGTATTTATCAAAACAGTCTTTTGCCTGTTCCGGAGTCGTCACATCACCGTTACCGATAATGGGAATCTTCATCCGGGGATTGTTCTTCACTTCGCCAATCAACGTCCAGTCGGCATCGCCGGTGTACATCTGAGCACGCGTACGACCGTGAATAGCCAAAGCGGCAATGCCACAATCCTGCAACTGCTCGGCCAAATCGACAATTATTTTCGAATTATCGTCCCAACCAAGGCGGGTTTTAGCTGTAACGGGAACATTTACCGATTTTACCACCTCTTTTGTAATAGCAATTAACTTTGGAATATCGCGCAAAAGACCGGATCCGGCACCTTTGCCAGCCACTTTTTTTACGGGACAACCAAAATTTAGATCGATGATCTCAGGATTGGCAGTTTCGGCAATTTTTGCAGCCTCTGCCATAGCTTCAGGTTCACGCCCGTACAACTGAATGGCAACCGGACGTTCGCCTTCAAAAATAGTCAATTTCTGTTCCGTACGCTTCACATTCCGGATCAACGCGTCGGCCGAAATAAATTCAGTATACACCAAATCGGCACCAAACTGCTTACAAAGCAGGCGGAAAGCCGGATCGGTTACGTCCTCCATCGGAGCCAAAAACAAAGGATATTCGGGAAATATAATGTTGCCTATCTGCATATTATAATCAATTTCAGTTCAAATAAAAAGAGATGCAAAGATACGGCTAATTTCTCTTTCGGTAAAAATCATAAAACACAGAATATATAACATTTAGATTTAATGAGAAATCCGATTTGCAATCACTTGCCAATTTGTCGTATTTTTGCAAGCAATAAATATTCAGAAACTAATTGTATCTGAAAAAATATCTGATTATGAGTAATCTGTCTGTACACGATTTTATACGTCAAATTCCGAAAGCAGAACTTCACCTTCACATTGAGGGAACATTCGAACCGGAACTAATGTTTGAAATAGCTCAACGGAATAAAGTTGCAATCCCCTATTCATCGGTAGAAGAAGTGCGAAAAGCCTATCAATTCGGCAATTTGCAGGACTTTCTGGACATCTATTATGCCGGAGCTGCCGTTTTGCAGGAAGAACAGGATTTTTATGATCTGACAATGGCGTATCTTCTGAAAGCAAAAGAGGAAAATATCGTTCATACCGAGATTTTTTTCGACCCCCAAACACACACAGAACGCGGAATTGCTTTCAAAACAGTAATCACAGGCATTCACAAAGCCCTTTTAGACGGCGAAAACAAGCTTGGAATCACTTCGAGGCTCATCTTGTGCTTTCTGCGTCATTTAAGCGAAGAATCGGCCTTAAAAACGCTTGAACAGGCATTGCCGTACAAGGATTGGATCACGGCAGTCGGTCTGGACTCGTCAGAAGTAGGAAATCCGCCTTCAAAATTCCAAAAAGTGTTCGAAAAAGCCGCTGAAAAGGGTTTTCTTGGCGTTGCTCACGCCGGTGAAGAAGGAAATGCCGAATATGTGAAAGAAGCCTTAGATGTTTTGAAAATTGACCGTATCGATCACGGAAACCGCTCACTTGAGGACACCAATCTGGTAAAAGAGATTGTCGACAGAAAGTTGGCTCTGACCGTTTGCCCGCTCTCCAACCTCAAACTACAGGTAGTAAAATCACCTGATTTACATCCGCTTAAAAAGATGCTGGAGCTCGGTATAATGGCGACAGTCAATTCTGACGATCCTTGCCTACTTCGGCGGTTATCTCAACGCAAATTTCATTGTAATGACCGATGCTCTGGGGCTTTCCAAAGAAGAAATTGTCCGGTTAGCGAAAAATTCGTTTGCCGCCAGCTTTCTTCCCGAAGAGGAAAAACAGAAAAAAATAGCTGAAGTAGAAAATTTTTACAACAAAAATAATTGAAAATCAACTATATGAAGAAAATATTAATCGTTAGAAACGAAAGCAGCGAAGGTGGCGGGTTACTATACGATGTACTCCGCGAAATGAACATTTCTGCCGATGAAATCGATCTTGTCGCCGGGATGCCCTTCCCTTCCCCACTCGATTACGGTGCTTTGATCGTGCTTGGCGGTCCGGACAGTGCCAATGACACAACGGAAAAGATGACGACTGAAATAGCCCGCATTCAGGAAGCGCTGAAAGCCGGAATTCCATACCTGGGAATCTGTCTCGGACTGCAAACTTTGGTGAAATCGGCCGGTGGAAAGGTGGTAAAAAGCCCCGTAAAAGAGACTGGTTTTCGTGGCCCGGACGGTGAACTGTTCCGCATCGAACTGACCGAAGCAGGCAAGAACGATCCACTCTTTGAAAACCTTGGAGACAATTTTCCGGTATTCCAACTACATGGAGAAACGGTGGAAACTACTGATTCAATGACAGTTTTGGGAACCGGAAAACTTTGCCACAATCAAATTGTGAAGGTCGCAGATAAAGCCTATGGCATTCAGTGCCATTTTGAACTGACCCGCGAAATGTTTGTACAGTGGATGGATGAAGTGGAAGATCTGAAAACCATCGATCAGGAGAAATGTGTGGAAGATTTTTGCTCGTTCTTCGAAGAATACATGTTTACAGGCAAACAACTGTTCCGCAATTTTATAAAAATAGCTGATTTAGCATAAAACAAGTACACGGAAAACACAGAGATAACGGAAAAGGTCAATGTTTCGTCATTCAGTAAATTACAGAATAATTGAATGTCTTTCCGTGCCTTCAGTGTTTTCCGTGTGCCTAATAATTTACAAACAGATTTACCAGCTTCCACTGGCACCGCCGCCGCCGAAATCGCCGCCGCCAAAGCCACCGAAACCTCCAAAATCGGAGCCGCCGCTGTCTCCAAAACCACCTCCTCCACCGCCAAATCCGGGGAAAAAGATGAAAGGTGCTCCACTGCCGGAACCATTGGAACCGTAGCTTGAATAACGGTTTCTACGAACAAAACCGATAATAAACAAAATGAAGAGCGGAATAAGAAAGAATATCCATGAGTAATTTTTATCCTTCTTTTTTATCTGATCGGCTTTGAACTGTCCGGAACAGATCCCGATAACAACATCAACTCCTTTATTTACACCACTATAAACATTATTGTTGCGGAATTCCGGGATCATCACGTCGTTGATGATTTTACTCGAAATGGCATCGGTAATATGCTCTTCCAGGCCATAACCGACAGAAATCCGCACATGTCCCCTATCTCCGTTAGCCTGTTTGGGAACAATCAGAATCATCAAACCGTTGTTGACACCTTTTTGCCCCACTTTCCAGTCCATTGCCAAACGATCCGTAAAATCGGTTATATCATATCCTTTTATATCACTGATAGTTACAACAGCAATCTGTGTGGAAGTAGAATCATTGTAGGCAACCAATTTTCTTTCAAGAGCATTGGCTTGTTCAGGAGAAAAAAGGTTTGCCAAATCATTCACCAAACGTGGCGGATCCGGACGTTTTGGAAAATCCTGAGCAAATGACATTTGCCCCAACAGCAAAAGCAATAAAACTGCTATATATTTTATATTTCTCATATTCAATGTTTTCCAAATGAAATTTCGTCCGGCAATTCGTTCACATCATCACTTTGGTAAGGAAAATATTCTTTCAATTTTTGACCGGTTGCAAGAATTCCTGATGCCAGCCCCTCTTTGTAATGATTTTCTGCAAACATATCCAACATACTGGATTTCAATTCATCCCAATATTGTTGCTTTACATGTTCGTGTATTCCGCTGTCGCCCACAATTGCCAGTTTTTTGCTTTTAACAGCCAGATAAAATAACACACCATTGTGCTGTGCCGTGTTAGCCATTCCAAGCTTCTTAAAAACTTTTGTGGCACGCTTCAACGCATTGCCAAAGCAATAATTTTCGAGATGAACACGTATTTCGCCGGATGTATTTTTTTCAGCTTCGGCAATCGCTTCCATGATTTCTCCCTGCTCGTGAAGAGAAAAAAATTCTGTAACATCCATATTTAATTGATTTATAAGTAAAAAAATGACACATAAGCACAATAAAAATGCACTTATGTGTCAAAGAAAATATCTTAGAACTTAACCTGAGGTGCTTTTTCTGCACCTTCAGAAGCTTTGAAATAACCCTTTTGCTCAAAGCTACCCATACCAGCAATTATGTTGGCAGGAAAACGACGGATAGATGCATTAAATACCTGAGCTGCCTCGTTATATTTACGACGTTCAACAGCAATACGGTTTTCCGTTCCTTCCAGTTGCGATTGCAAAGCCAGAAAGTTTTCATTTGCCTTCAGGTTAGGATATTGTTCCACACTTACCATCAAACGCGATAAAGCGCCTGAAAGACCGTCCTGGGCCTTCTGAAAAGCAGCAATATTGCTTTCATTCAGCTTTGTAGGATCAATAGTTACTGAAGTTGCTTTCGCACGCGCTTCAATTACTTCGGTCAACGTTTTTTCTTCGTGAGTGGCATAACCTTTCACGGTTGCTACCAGATTTGGAATCAGGTCGGCACGACGCTGATACACGTTTTCCACATTCGACCACTGAGCTTTAACACCTTCTTCCTGAGATACAAAGCCATTATACTTTCCTACTCCCCAAAAAATAAAAATGGCAATTACAGCTACAACTGCCACCAAAATAATCAATCCTTTTTTCATACGTTAATAATTTATTTTTCTGAATTAATTTTGACTTTCTGTTTGTTACAAAGATACATCAAAACAATTCTAATACAACAAATTGTATACCAGTAAAAAAAAGCTGACATACCGCATTTTTTGAGTATTTTTGCATCGTCTTTTCTTTGAAGCAAAAAAGAAAACAAATTATTAATATTCAATACATTACAATATTTTTAGAATTAAAGAATGAACATTGCCGCATTAGTTTCAGGAGGAGTGGACAGTTCCGTGATGGTACATCTGCTCAAAGAAGCGGGTTATGACCCCACCATTTTTTACATCCGAATCGGAATGGAAGAAGAAGATGGCTTCATTGATTGCCCGTCAGAAGAAGACATTGAAATTACTACATTACATAGCCAAAAAATACGGCTGCAAATACGAAGAAGTTTCTCTCCACGAAGAGTACTGGGAAAACGTTGTAAGTTACACTATTGAAGCCGTTAAACGTGGTTTGACTCCCAACCCGGACATGATGTGCAACAAGCTGATTAAATTTGGCTGCTTTGAACAAAACTGGGGAAAAGAGTTCGATAAAACAGCCACCGGACACTACGCCCGCACTGCCGAAATTGACGGGAAAACCTATCTTGCCACAGCTGCCGATCACGTAAAAGATCAGACCTATTTTCTGGGACAAATTGATTACCTGCAAGTTAGCAAACTGATGTTTCCTATCGGACATCTGCAAAAAAGCGAAGTACGTCAAATTTGCTGCAGATGCCAAACTTCCGAGTGCTGAACGTAAAGATAGCCAGGGTATTTGTTTCCTTGGAAAAATCAATTACAACGATTTCATTCGTCGTTACCTTGGCGAAAAAAAGGGAAAAATTGTTGAACTGGAAACCGGAAAAATTCTGGGTACACACAACGGTTACTGGTTTCACACTATCGGACAACGCCGTGGTTTACGATTGGGTGGAGGACCTTGGTTTGTGGTAAAAAAGAATGTGGAAGAAAATATCGTTTATGTTTCGAACGGTTACGATCCTGAAACACAATATGGTAAAGTAATCAATTTACAAGGATTCCAGTTTATTACCGAAGACTGGTGGGGTAATTTTGAAGGCGAAAAAGATATTAATTTCAAGATCCGTCACACTCCCGAATTTACCAAAGGGAAACTGGTTAAAATAAACGATATCTACCGCATTTTACTCTGAAGATAAAAATTCAGGGCATTGCTTCAGGACAATTTGGCGTTATTTACGACAACGACGCCCAACTCTGTTTGGGAAGTGGTATGATTATCTGATTTTTAAATTAAAAATATTATTACTCTGTGATTGACAATAAATTAAATATATCCGCTTTTGAAGTAATGGCACCTGCCGGTTCGTGGGAATCGCTTACGGCAGCCATTCAGGGAGGAGCCGATGCCGTCTATTTTGGCATCGAAAAACTGAATATGCGTTCGCGCTCATCCAACAATTTTACCACCGAAGATCTCAAAGAGATTGTAGCTACCTGTCAAAAGAACAATGTAAAAAGCTATCTGACTCTCAATACAATACTGTACGATGAAGATCTTCAACTGATGCGCGAAATAGTAGACACTGCCAAAGAAGCAGGTGTTTCCGCCATTATTGCATCCGATGTGGCAGCCATGACTTATGCCAATCGGGTAGGGGTAGAGGTGCATCTTTCCACTCAGTTGAACATTTCCAACGTGGAATCTTTACGTTTTTATGCTCAGTTTGCCGATGTGGTGGTACTGGCCCGCGAACTGAATATGGATCAGGTGAAAGCTATCCACGAAAAAATTGTTGAAGAAAATATTTGCGGCACAAAAGGAGAACTGGTACGAATCGAAATGTTCTGTCATGGAGCACTTTGCATGGCTGTTTCGGGCAAATGCTACCTAAGCCTCCACGAAATGAATGCGTCGGCTAACCGGGGTGCTTGTATGCAGGTCTGTCGCCGTGGATATACAGTAAAAGACAAAGAATCGGACATTGAACTGGACATTGAAAACCAGTACATTATGTCGCCAAAAGATTTGAAAACCATTCATTTCCTGAACAAAATGATCGATTCGGGTGTGCGTGTTTTCAAAATCGAAGGACGTGCCCGCAGCGCCGAATATGTGAGAACCGTGGTGGAATGTTACAAACAGGCTATCCAGGCTTATTTGGACGATAGTTTCACCGATGAAAAGATAGCTACCTGGGACGAACGGTTGAAAAAGGTCTTTAACCGCGGCTTCTGGAACGGATACTATCTGGGACAACGTTTGGGCGAATGGAGCAAAAACTACGGTTCGGAAGCTACCAAAAAGAAGATTTATGTAGGCAAGGTAACCAACTATTTTGCCAACATCGGTGTTGCCGAATGTCTGATAGAGACACAATCGGTAAAAATAGGAGATGAAATAATAATTACCGGACCCACAACCGGTTGCTATGAAGACACATTGTCCGAAATCCGGGTCGATCTAAAACCGGTAGAAGAGGCCAAAAAAGGAGAATTTTTCTCTATTGCCGTTAAAGATAAAGTAAGACGTAACGACAAACTTTTCAAATGGGAGGATAGTAAAATCACTAAATAATTAAATATCAAACAATCATGAGGAAATATAGTTATCTTTTTCTGTCTTTAATTCTATTTCTTTCAGCGTGTGGAAGTTCTCAGCTATTGATTGACAAACCAACTGAAAATTATATTCCTCCTACCATTGAAAACAAAACATCAACCATCGGCATTTCTCTCGATATTGATGTTCAGGATCTTGAAAAAAGCATTAACGGTTATCTCAAAAATATTATTTACGAAGATAACAACCTGTCTGATGACAACTTACGCCTTAAAGTATGGAAACAGCAGGATATTCATTTTACTATTACCGGAAACAAAATAAACTGCACTATTCCTCTCAAAATTTGGGTTGAAACCGGATTCAAGAAAACAATTCTTGGTGCTACCATTCAGCAATATTATCAGGCAACTGGCGGAATTACCATCAATTTAAGTTCTACTTACCAACTTCAAAACGATTGGAAAATAACTACTTCTACGAAGATTAATAATTTTAACTGGACCCAAAGACCTACTGTAAAAGTTGCAGGAATCGAGATGCCGGTTACAATGATTGCCAACCTTACTCTCAAAGCTTTACAACAAAAAATAAATAAGTCTATTGATGGCGCCATCACTAAAAATATGGATGTCCGTCAGATTATGACTAAAACCTGGACGGTTGCTCAAAAACCGATTCAGGTAAACAAAAACTACGATGTTTGGTTGAAGGTTACACCTAAAAGCATACTTTCTACTCCAATGGTGGCCAACGGATCTCATGTAAATTTCAATCTTGGAATGAATGCCCAGATAGAAACATCGGTAGGAAGCCAGATTCAAAATAATGGTGTTAATAATTTACCTGATTACCAATATGTTTCAGCTATAAAGCCAGAATTTAATCTTTTGCTTAACGTCAATCTTGATTACAAAGAATTAACCGATATTGCATCCAAACAAATTGTTGGCAGAACTTTTAATCAGGGTAGTAAACACATAACCATTGATAAGGTTAAATTTTACGGACACAATGATTTATTGGTTGTTGAAACACATGTAGTGGGTAGTGCCAACGGAACTGTTTATTGTGTGGGTAAACTTGCTTTCGATAATGTCAACCAAACATTGAGTGTTACCAATTTCGATTTTGATATGAAAACGAAAAATGTTTTGGTAAAAAGTGCCAATTGGCTGATGCACAATAGATTTTTGAAAACGATAGAACCTTATCTGACTATTTCAATGAAAGATCAGGTAAACGATATAGTAAAGACAAGCAACGAAATGCTGACTAATTACGAGTTGATTAAAGGAATAAATCTTAGCGGAAAACTTGTAAAAAGCAATTTCGACGCAATAACCATCACGCCGAATGCTATCGTAGTAAGCGGCCAACTCTCCGGAAACCTCAAATTAAAAGTCAACCAACTTCAATTTTAATGCAACCACTCCATAGAACGCTTTGTAACGCGTTCTATAGGCTTATGAAGCCATTGGTTTGCCTTATATGTTAACCAGGCGCTACCGACTCCTAAAACAGCTCCTGCATCCACATCCGAAGGATAATGCACTCCCAGATTCATTCGGGAATAACCTACCGATGTTGCCCATAACATTGAGGGAGCAATTACATACCATTTTGGATAACTGATACTCAAAGAAGTAGCAATGGAAAATGCCATTGAAGTGTGTCCAGATGGAAAAGAAGGACTTCCTTCAGTTCCGTTTGGAATAATATAACCCGGATACGTTTTATACGGACGTGGACGATTTATGCTGTATTTCAGTGCAATTGTAAAAGCACTTGAAACAACCAACGATGAAGCTATATACCAGCCATTTTTTACCTCTTCTTTATTCTTCGACAGATAGCCGCTTGTAAGAATAAATATGGGCACACCTACTGCAATGTAAGTGTCAGAAGTAGATAAAAACTTACTAGAATTATTAAAAAAAGCACCCGACCCGGTGTTGATTGAATGCAGCCATTTGGTTTCAATAGTCTGAGCCTCTAATTGATCAGCTAAAACAAAAATAGAAATAAAACTAATTATTATAGCTCTCATACTATTGTAAATTAGAATATTAACTCAATTCCAACATTCTTCTTATCGGTTTTTCGGCTTTCACTCTTATTGATTCTTCTATTTCAATTTCAGGAAACTCATACTTGAGGCAATTGTAAACTTTTTCCATCGTATTGAGCTTCATAAAATTACAATCGTTACAACCACAAGTACTATCGATAGGAGGAGCAGGAATAAACGTTTTATCGGGACTGCATTTCTTCATTTCGTGGATAATTCCACTTTCAGTAGCCACAATAAATTCTTTAGCATCCGATGTTTTTGTGAAATTCAATAAAGCGAGGGTTGATCCTATTTCATCAGCTACTTTCAACACAACACTCTGACATTCAGGATGTGCTAAAATCAAAGCGTTCGGATGTTCTTTTTTCAACAAAAGAATTTTTTCCAACGAAAATTGTTCATGAACATGGCAAGCTCCATTCCATAAAAGCATTGAACGACCTGTCACGCTGTTGATATAATTTCCAAGATTACGATCCGGCCCAAAGATTAATTTCGCATCTTTGGGAAAGCTATCTACTATTTTTCGGGCATTGCTTGATGTTACAACCACATCTGTCAAAGTTTTGACGGCAGCAGTGGTATTTACATACGAAATAACCGTATGATCGGGATGAGCCTTTACAAACTCTTCAAATTTATCGGCAGGACAACTTTCAGCCAGAGAACAGCCGGCATTTAAATCAGGCACTAAAACCTTTTTTTCAGGGCTCAATATTTTAACCGTTTCACCCATGAAATGAACACCACACATCACAATAATATCAGCTTCAACCTTGGTTGCCCATTGAGCAAGAGCAAGGCTATCACCAATAACGTCTGCAATATCTTGTATATCACCAGTTTGGTAGTAGTGAGCCATAATAACGGCATTTTTTTCTTTTTTAAGACGGGCTATTTCGGCTACAAGATCTGTATTTTCGGGAATGGCTTCATTGGCAAATCCACTTTTCAACCAACATTCTTTTATATTCATATTTTTTTTTCAATTTAAAAACTTTGAAAGATAATGATTATTGATTGTTGATAATGCTCAAAACTTTTTTGTCAAAGTCTTTGATTTTTCCTTTTCAAATTTACTATTGGAGAAATGAACAATTTATTAGTTTTATAAATACTTAATTTTTAGCAGTATTTAAAGGGTTATCAACAACCTGTTCATAAGTTGCAAAGTTAGCAAGTTTTTTATTCCTCTGCATATGTTTTGTGTGTAAAAAGTAGTTGATGATGATTGTATAAAAATGGAAAAACGAATTTGATATTACAGAGGAATTAAATAACAGAATAAATTTATGTAAAAATGCAAGGGTAAAATTCAATTTGTTTTGAAAAAGAAATCACAAGTTATCCACAATGTTACTAACAACCTGTTGTAAAACTATTGTAAATAACTTCATTTTGAAACTTATGTAGCGGCATAATTTGCTAACATTCAATATTTACACTATATTTGCGTCAAATTTAAATACTTTTATATGGCACACATATTAGATAAACTGGATCGTAAAATTTTGCATTACATATCTCAAAACGCACGTACTCCTTTTTTGGAAATTGCTCGGGAGTGTAATGTATCCGGCGCTGCCATTCATCAACGTGTTCAGAAACTTGTTAACCAGGGTGTAATACGTAATTCGGAATTTGTTATCGACCAATATAAAGTTGGGTATCAAACCTGTGCGTATATTGGTATTGTGTTAAAGAATAATATGGAATTTCAATCGGTAGTTGACCACATAAAAGAGATTCCCGAAATTGTGGAATGTCATTACACTACCGGAAAATATGCAATGTTTATAAAAATGTATGCTAAAGACAATCGCCATTTATTACGATTGATTCTTGACAAAATATCTACTATTCCGGGCGTTGCCAATACAGAAACTTTTCAACTTTCGCTTGAAGAAATTTTCCGTCGCCAATTATCTATATTTGGCGTAGAAGAAGAAAAATAAAACAGGTTAAACTTTAAGTTGATAACAAGGTGATAAGTTTTGACGAGTTTAGCAGTCAGATTCCTGCTTTCAGAACACTTATAGGCAGACCATTGGGCAAAATGGTTTATCATATTTTAGGGCTTGGTAAAATCTATAAAGTATACGAAGCAGCAAAAAACAACTCTTCTGATGGAAACGAATTTCTTGATGAAATATACAGGCTATTTGGTGTGGAAACAGTTGTTGATAACCCTGAAGCACTGAAATATTTTACCGAAAACGAGAAGTTTGTAACAGTTTCCAATCATCCATATGGTACATATGACGGGATGTCGTTAGTGCGTGTTATTAGCAGTGTTCGTCCTGACATAAAAGGAATTACAAATTTTCTTCTGAGTAAGGTAGAACCGATATCTCACCATTTTATTCCTGTCAATCCTTTCGAAAAATCGACCAGTAATCGCTCCAGTTTGCCTGGTTTGCGCGTTGCCATGAATCATTTGAACGAAGGTCATCCGCTCTTTTTCTTTCCTTCAGGACAGGTTTCTAAAATTGTAAAGTGGTTTAGGATTGCTGATAGAGAGTGGCAGTTACCTACTGTAAAGCTTATTCAGAAGTCAGGTGTGCCTGTTATTCCTGTCTATTTTGAAGGTCATAACAGTTGGCGATTTTTATTGATAGGATTGATTCATCCGATATTGAGAACGGCTTTTATTCCGGCCGAATTGAACAATAAGAAAGGGAAGAAGATTCGCCTCCGCATTGGCGAACCCATTACTGTAGAAGAGCAAAAAAAGTATAGGAAACCGGAAGATTTCGGACGGTTTTTGTACAGGAAAACATACGCATTAAAGCAAAATTAGTGGGTCAAGCGACATCCTTGTCCCAATAATTATTCCACTTCAATTTTACGGCTCCCATCCGCTTGTTCTTCGATAGTTACTTTTACACAATTTTCGGGCAAAAGTGCTTCTATTTTTTCGGGCCATTCGATGAAACAAATGCTTCCGCTGTAGAAGTAGTCTTCATACCCGAAGTCGAAAGCCTCCTCAGGCTTGTTTATACGGTAAAAATCGAAGTGAAATATGGGTGCCTTACCTTCCACCTCATATTCGTTGATAATGGCAAATGTGGGGCTGTTTACAACGTCTTTCACACCCAGCTCTTCGCATACAGCTTTCACAAAGGTTGTTTTTCCGGCTCCCATCGAACCATAGAAAGCAAAAACCGTGCGTTCGCCCATGTTATTGATAAATTCACGGGCAGTTTCGCGGATCGTATCGAGTGATTTTATTTGAAAAGTCATAGAAGGGTTCCTTTTAAGCCTTTTTACGGGCAATAGCATCTTCAATAATTTCAGAAATTACCTCACCAATAACCAAGCCGGCGTGAGGAATTTGTTGAGGAATGAAGCTGGTAGGAGTCATGCCCGGGGTGGTGTTTACCTCCAGCAAATTAATTTTATCTCCCTTGGTGATGATGTAATCGATGCGCACAATGCCGTTGCAACCCAATGTGTTATAGATAAATGCCGTAGTTTTTTGTACTTTAGCGGTAAGTTTAGCAGAAAGACGTGCCGGTGTAATTTCCTGAGATTCACCTTTGTATTTGGCTGCAAAATCGAAAAATTCGTTGGCAGGAACTACTTCAGTGATAGGAAGTACCACCTGGCGTTTAGCTGTAGAGAAGATTCCGTTAGTGATTTCCGTTCCCTGCATAAAACTTTCTATAATTACTTCCTGTGCTTCGGCAAAAGCCTTTGCAATGGCCGGTTCTACCTCTTCGACGGCTTTTACCTTGGTAACCCCAAAACTAGACCCGCCGAGATTGGGTTTTACAAAGCAGGGCAATCCCACTTTTTCAACCACCTGAGCGGCTGTAATTGCATCGTCTTTTCTCAGACGGATAGATGGTGCCACATTTACGCCGAAACTCTTCAGGTAAGTGTTACAAACGTATTTGTTGTAGGTAATGGCAGAGGCCAGAACGTTGCATGAAGTGTAGGGCATACCGATCATCTCAAAATAGCCCTGCAGGCGACCATCTTCGCCCGGAATGCCGTGAATGGTAATGTAGGCGCAATCGAAAGTGATTTTTTTCCCGTTCAGCGTAAAACTAAAGTCGTTTTTATCAATTGGTAGTGTAGAATCGTCTTCGAGCAGAACATGCCAGTTATCCTTTTCAATTACTGCTATATAGAGGTTATAACCCGAATCTTTTAAGAAAGAAAAAATACCTTTCGCGCTTTTAATAGAAACAATAACTTCAGATTGTTCTCCACCTGCAACAATTGCAATAGTTTTATTAACTGACATTGTATTGAATGATAATAAGTTACTAAAAAATAGATGTCGTTTATTTGACTGCACAAAGGTACGTTTTTTTACTAATGTTGGTACAAAAAGCAGGAATAATCGAATCGTGATGTATTTTTGCAGCCTGATTCAAAAATCTATGAAACATTTGATTTATAAAATAACTCCCCGTATATCCCGTCATAATTTATTGTTGGCAGCAGCCTGTATGTGGCTGTTTGCCGGAGGATTGTTGTTGTGGCGAAGTTGTGCCTATTTCGAACCTGTATCGGGCTGGCCATGGTTATTAATACTCTCTTTTATAGGAGGTTTATTGTTTTTTAGGGGAATGTTTCTCCGTATTTCGGACAAACACATTAACCGCATTCGGAAAATGAAAATCGAGCGTCCTTGTCTTTTCTCGTTTTTCAATTTACGCTCATACGGAATAATGGTGGTGATGATAAGCGGTGGGGTAGGGTTACGAACAAGTCATCTGATTGCTTTGCCGTACTTATCACTATTCTATTTGTTTATGAGCATTCCGTTACTACTGTCGGCCGTCAGATTTGTGAAAGCATGGCTTATTTATTAGGCCAATTATCAATTATAATGACAAACAAAAAGAGGTTGCTTCGTATGAAACAACCTCTTTTCAGTTATAATGTAGCGCTAAATTATTTAGCGAAAAATCCTTTTACTTCATCGTTGTGAACGATTTCTTCTTTGAAGACATATGCACCGGTCTTAGGAGATTTAACCATTTTAATCACCTTAGCATAGGCACGACCTTCACCTGTTTGCAATGATGCAACCGCTTTCTTTGCCATAGTATATAGTTATTATTTGATTTCTTTATGAACCGTTACTCTTTTCAGAATAGGGTTATATTTTTTCAACTCCAAACGACCGGTTGTTGTTTTACGGTTTTTGGTTGTGATATAGCGAGATGTACCCGGCATACCGCTTTCTTTGTGCTCGGTACATTCCAAAATCACCTGGATTCTGTTTTCTTTTGATTTCTTAGCCATTTCTCTGCCTCCTCTTTGTTATACGTATAAATACCCTTTTTCAGCTGCTTTCTTAATGGCAGCATTTAAGCCGACCTTATTGATCGTGCGCAGTCCGGCAGCCGATACTTTCAGGCTAATCCAGCAATCTTGTTCTACCCAATAGAACTTACGTGTGAACAGGTTTACATCAAAAACACGTTTTGTGCGACGTTTCGAGTGAGAAACGTTGTTCCCTGTCATTGCTTTTTTTCCGGTAATTTGACAAGTCTTTGCCATATCTTATTCTAGTTTTTATAGTTTATTCTTTCACAGAACGGGAGCGCAAAGGTACAGATTTTTTATCAACAACCAAAAAATTATCCACAAATTATTTCTATAATTGGATTTCTTTTCTGCTTTTTTAATCATTATGCTGAATTTCAGCATAATATTATTTTGATACTTGTAGTTTTTGCGCCTCTTCGTCGCCTTTTGCAATGATGTCGTTTGCTTTTTGCTGAGCCTTTTTCATGGTTTCGTCGGCAAGTTTTTTAGCAGCAATTTTAGCAAACGGGTTTTTTGCCTGGTTGACGATGTTGTCGGCCTGGGTTTGTGCAGCCTGTAAAAGTGCATCGGCTTTGGCTTTGGCATCCGCCCTGATCTGATCCATTTTCTTCTGCGCTTCTGCTTTGGCAGCGTCCAGTTTCGGGGCTACAGCACTTTTGGCGGTACTCAAGGCTGTATTGGCAATGGATTTCCCCAGTTCGGCTGTGCCTAATTTAATTTTCGGATTACTAAAAGTTCCCAGAATCTGGAACGGAATGTTGCTCAGATTGATTCCTAAAGGAGAAGGAGTTCCCGGAGGTAATGTTAGTTTCCCGTTGTAAAGTATGCTTTTGTCCAGACCGGTTTTTCCTCCCAGATTGAGGGTATAATTAGCTATTTTGACATCAAATGGCTTCACATTCACTGCTTTTTCGGCGATGGTGAACGGTATCTTCAGATCTTTGGTTGAGAAGCTTTTGAGTTTGTCATTCTTAAGAGCAGTTGCCAGTGAATTAAGCGCCGATACACCACCTACCTGAACATTATTCGACTGAAGCAAACCATTTGCCAATAAAGAATTATAGTCGATGTTCATTTTGTCGTCAAGCAACGATTTTAGCGACATCTTCACCGAATAATTTCCTTTTACGTTTTCAAAAATAGGAACCAGTTTCTGCACCATATCAAGTGATACGAATGTTTTTGCAAACGAAGCAGTCTGAATGTTCAGGTCGAAATCGACGGAAGGCTTTTTAGGATCAACTGTGCTGTAACTGCCATTGGTAGTGATAGTTCCGTCGAACATTCCCAGTTGGACATTTTTCATCGAAGCAATACCGTCTTTCACAATGATTTGACCTGCCAGATTGTTGATATCGAATTTATTGTAAATCACCTTCTTTGCTTTGGCATTGAGTACAAAATCAATGTTTTTCGGCACAATGAATGCGGTCGTTTGAACCGATTTGTTGCTCGTTGTGGTAGAGGATGATGCCATCAGTTCGTTCAAATTCAGATTATTGGAAGAGACATTCAGAGTTCCTTTAATAGTCTGATTTTTCATCACATAGGGAATGATATTTTCCAGTTTCCCATCAGCTGAAATGTCGCTTTTGCCAATAATGATTTGAGTATTGGTGAGTTCGGCATATTTGGGAGAGAACTGCAACTTTGCCTGTGGAATACGTACTGCCGGCATATCTTTACCCTTGTAATTCATATTGTTGATTTGCAACAACCCGTTGGCATTTATGTTCTCGTACTGTCCGCTTTGAACCTGTCCCATGGTACCGGAGGCGGCCAGATTGGCCGTGATAAGGCCGGTGAGGCCCGTTCCGGCTTCGAGCGGATAGAAGTCCTTAATTCCACCCAAATCAAGTCTTCCGGCGGCTTTCATTGCAAATGCCGTATTGCCGAGCAAATTGCTGAAATTTCCACTCAGATCAAAGGGATTTCCTCCCATTTCGAAATGGAATTTCGGTACGTGCAGTTGAACCTGATCAAGGCGGTTACCCGGGTTTTCAGCAATGAGTTGCAGGTTGATATTGGTGACCGATTTCGGGAGGTTCGGGTATTTGAACCAGGCGTTGATCACATTCAATGCTACTTTGAACGAAGGCATTACCGAATCGCTGTATTGGCCTTTTGCATAGCCTTCCAGTGAGACCTTACCATCAGCCTGAACGGATTTAAAGTCGTTGGCATAGATAGCAGGAACCAGTGAAAGAATGTTTTTGAAGGCAAGTGCCGGCGTTGACAGCTTGAGATCCATGCCATAGCCTTTCGGGAGCATGGCAACCCATCCGTCAAGACTGGCTTCGAGGTCATTCACCTTAATCTTGTTCTTCTTGAGCGTGTATTTGCTGTGCTTGAGATCGGCATTCAGGTTGGCCTTCAACTCGATGTTGGCATCGCGCAGATAGGGGATATTTCCCATTGTGAAGCTCACCTTTTCGGCCTTCATCTGCGTTTCGATGTCGGTAACGTCGGCCGTCATATCGCCCGAGAGCGTTCCTGAAAACTTGTTGAGCGTAAGCAATTGACCGGCTTTACGGTCGTTGTAGGTAATCCGACCTTCGTCGATGGCCAGTTTTTTAAGTTTGAGGTGAAATTTAGACGGGGTGGTGTCGGTTTTGGCAACCGTAGAGTCGGGTTTCATAATATCCCAGTTCACTTTGCCGTCTTTGGCCACAATAGCATTGACAACCGGGCGATCGAGTACTACTTTGGAAACTTCGTAACCGCTGTTTCCGAAAAGGCTCAGGAGATTGACCACCACCTGAAAAGATTTGGTGGAGACAAGTGTATCTTTGGCAAACTCACCTGCGCCGACGATGGAAAGATCCTTGAGTTCGATGGTCGCCTTGGGAAAATTACGCAGTAAACTGATGCTTAACTTGCTGTAATTGAACGTTGCGTTAAGCTTTTTATTGGTTTCAGACTTGACAATAGTGTCTACTTTGCCATTGAAAGCCATGGGCAAAAAAAGGAGGATCAAGAAAAATCCTCCGAAAACAGAGCCAAAAATGATGAGTTGTTTCTTCATAAAGATTATTGGATAAAAAATCAAAAAACAAAAGAAGCGACTCAGAGAGCTCTGTCAGCAAGTGGCAAACGGATGCCGAAACTTATTTCAGCTTATTGGTTGCCGTGTCGGGAAAAATGATGGTTGGCTTCCAGGTTTTTGCTTCCTCGAAATCCATCATTGCAAATGACACAACCAACACAATATCACCCGGTTGAACCAGACGTGCAGCTGCACCGTTCAGGCATACAGTTCCTGAACCGCGTTCTCCCTTAATGATATAAGTTTCGAAGCGTGCACCATTATTGTTGTTCAGAATGCTGACTTTTTCGTGCTCTATGAGATTGGCGGCATCCATTAAATCTTCGTCAAGAGTGATGCTGCCGATATAGTTCAAATTCGCGTCGGTAACAGTGACACGGTGGATCTTGGATTTTAAAACTTCAATTTGCATGAAAATGATTGGTTAGTTGGGTGTTGATTATTGTCGATCGACAACTTTCAACAGCTGATTAATTTGCCTTAATTCAAAAAATAAAACTACTTGTAACGAATATGGTCGATGAGGCGCACTTCGCCACAGAATACAGTGATACATCCTACGATGTAATCGGTTGCGTTCCAATCCGCAACTGCCTGAAGGGTATTGCCATCGACGATCTCAAAATACTCGACGCGCAACTCACTCTCTTTGTTGACGTTGTCAATTACCCAGTCGGTGAGTTCGGCAATCGGTTTTGAGGGTGCAAAATTACGACTTTCAAATAAAACTTTCGATATAGTGACCGCTTTTTTTCTCTGACTATCAGTTAAACGGGCATTTCTGCTGCTCAATGCCAGGCCGTTGGCTTCGCGTACGATGGGGCAGGCAATGATTTCGAGTGGCAATCCAAGTTGTTTTACCATCTCGCGAATAATGGCCAGTTGCTGAAAGTCTTTTTCTCCAAAATAGGCCCTGTCGGGTGTCACGATGTCAAATAACTTGCTCACAATCTGAGCTACTCCGTTGAAATGTCCCGGGCGATACTTGCCTTCCATCACCTTGTCGAGCGGTGTGAAGTCGAAAACACGTGTATCGGGTTCGGGGTAAATTTCATCTTCGCTTGGTGCAAAGATAAGGTTACATCCGACGCTTTGTAACAGTTCGGCATCTTTTTCGAGCGTGCGGGGATAATTTTTCAGGTCGTTTTTATCGTTGAACTGAGTAGGGTTTACAAAAACGCTAACTACGGCAACGTCATTTTCTGCGGCACATTTTTTCACGAGTGAAGCGTGTCCTGCATGGAGGGCTCCCATGGTGGGAACGAGTCCGATGGTTTTGCCGGCTGCTTTTTGAGCTGCAATTTCAGCTTTCAGGTCGGCTATGGTTGAAAAGACTTTCATTGTTATAATTTGAGGATTTGAGGATTTGAAAATTTGGGGATGTTTTGTCATCCTCAAATCTTTACATCTTCAAATTTCCACATTTTGATTATAGTTTTACTAAAGTTCCGATTTTTTCGCCGCTCATCACCTTTTTGAGGTTACCAACAGTGTCCATATCAAAGACATAGATCGGCATTTTATTCTCTTTGCACATGGTGGTTGCGGTCAGGTCCATCACCTTGAGGCCACGAATGTAGATTTCGTCGTAGGTAATTTCGTCGAATTTGGTGGCGGTAGGATCTTTTTCGGGGTCGGCAGTATAAATGCCGTCCACACGGGTGCCTTTGAGCATCACGTCGGCTTCGATTTCGATGGCACGAAGTGAAGAACCGGTGTCGGTGGTGAAGAACGGGTTGCCGGTGCCGGCCGAGAAGATGGCTACTTCGCCGCGTTCCAGACTTTCAATAGCTTTTGCTTTGCTGTAGAATTCGCCGATCGGTTCCATGCGGATGGCCGTCAGTACGCGTGTTTTTACGCCCAGCGATTCGAGTGCGGAACTGAGCGCCAGACTGTTGATAACGGTAGCCAACATGCCCATTTGGTCGCCTTTTACACGGTCGAAACCTTTGGAAGCACCACTCAAACCGCGGAAGATGTTGCCACCTCCGATCACGATTCCGATCTGAACGCCCATATCGGCAATTTCTTTAATTTGGGCAGCATACTCGCCGAGGCGGGTTTCGTCGATGCTGTACTGTTTTTCTCCCATCAGCGATTCACCGCTGATTTTTAGCAATATGCGTTTGTAGATTGCCATAAAAATATAGGGTTAAAATAGCGTTATATTTTGCGGCGCAAAGTTCGGCAAATTTATTGGTATGACAATAAAAAAGCGCATTAAGAAGCAGAATAAAGCTATTTAAATGGTGTTGATTTCCAATTCAATTTAACTCAGAAGAAGTTAGGGTGTGGAAAATAATTAAGAAAAAAGTTACGGATTTGATTCAATCGTTGCTTTTGCTTCTTTACTAATGGGTAGCGTGAGCCATAAAACGGCAGAAGATGTAAAGGGATTGCGTTCGTACACCTTTATTTGGTCCGAAAGTTCGAATACCGAGTAACCGCTTTTACCGGCCAGAGATAGTTGCAGTGTGCGGGTAAGGATGCCGGGAACGCCGTTATAATCGAACACGGCATTGCGGTGATAGTGGCCGCCGAGAATAGCTTTGGTGTTGTATTTCAACAGATGATTCACTATTTGCGCCGAATCGTCGACCTGAACAGTTACGATAGGGAAATGAGTGATGGCAACTACGGGCTGCTGCGACGGGACTTTCGATAACTGTTTGTCAATCCAGTTGAATTCTTTCTGGTTTACGCGTCCCCTGTTATTGCTATTGCCTTGTCCGGTGTTGAACCCGATAAAGAAATATCCTTTGTGGGTGAACGAAAAGTGATGCTGCACAAAAACAGAATCGAAGGTGGCTGTTGTCGTTTTGCAGTAGCGGGTATCGTGATTGCCCGGAATGGCGTAGTAGGGCATTTTCAGGCTATCGAGTATCTGTTTTGCTTTCCGTAGCGACGGTCGATCGCCTTTATCGGCCACATCGCCTGAAACAATCACAAAATCAAGATTGTTCTGGCTATTGAGATCCTTTACCGTTTGGCGCAACGTTGCTTCGTTTCGCGGGTCGGTTTGCTTCAGATGCGTGTCGGTAACCAAGGCAAACCGGAATGTTTGACTTGTATTTTGCGCAAAGGCGGAAACCGAACAAACGATTTCCGCCCAGAGCAGGATAATTATTCCTAAATGTTTCACTCGTGTTATCTTTTTTAGATCGAACTTGCTTTGTGTTTGTATTTGAAGAACAGCGCAAACAAAACCGCGATCACCATTGCATAGCCTGCAAATATAAACCAGATGGTCGGCCAGTCGCGGCTAATCAGCATACCGCCTTCGCCATATTTGGAATACAAATCGACGATTGCTCCGCTGGCATAACCACCCATAATGGCACCCAAACCATTGGTCATCATCATAAACAATCCCTGAGCACTGGCTCTGATTTCGGGTTTTGCTTCGGTTTCAACAAACAGTGAACCGGAGATATTGAAGAAATCGAATGCCATGCCGTAAACGATCATGGAGAGGATAAGCAGTGTCAGTCCCGATCCGGGATTACCAATGCCGAAAAATCCGAAGCGCAGCACCCAGGCAATCATGCTCATCAGCATCACTTGTTTGATGCCGAAGCGTTTAAGGAAGAATGGGATGGTCAGAATAAACAACGTTTCGGACATTTGTGACAGGGAAAGCAGGATTACCGAATGTTTTACACCGAACGATCCGGCATATTCGGGAATAGACTTGAAACTGCCGATAAAGAGGTCGCCGTACGAATTGGTGATTTGCAACGCAGCCCCCAAAAGCATGGCAAAGAAAAAGAAAACGGCCATCTTCCGTGTCTTGAACAGCACCAACGCATCGAGTCCCAGCGCCGAAAGCAACGATTTATGTTCGGTTTTGGCCGGAGTACAAGCCGGTAAAGTAAACGAGTACAGAGCCATGAATAGTGAAGCAATGGAGCCCACATAAAGCTGTGCGTTGGAGTTTTTGAAGCCCGACAGGTCGACCACCCACATGGCCACGATAAAACCGATGGTTCCGAACGTTCGAATGGGAGGAAAAGACTTGACAATGTCGTATTTATATTGCTCCAAAGCGTTGTAAGCTACCGTGTTATTCAGTGCAATGGTGGGCATGTAAAAGAACAGGTTTATCAGCATCGCCCAATACATGTGATCGTAATCGGTAAGGGTGGAGGCGTAAAACAGCGCTCCGGCTCCGAACAGGTGGCAAATGCCCAGTAAACGTTCGGCATTGACCCATTTGTCGGCGATGATACCGATGATTCCGGGCATTACCAGCGAGGCTATACCCAGAGTTGCGAAAATCGATCCGATTTGGCCTCCTTCAAAGTTGAGGTTGCGGCCCAGATATCCACCGAGAGAAATCAACCACGATCCCCAGATAAAAAACTGGAGGAAACTCATCAGCGTCAGGCGGAATTTTATGTTCATGCAAATTGTGATTTAATAGGTTATAAGAGTCAGGAAACGCAAAGTTACAAACATTTTGTTAATACGCAATTGAACTTGTAGAGTCATCTTTTTGCTAATTCTTTTGCTGCTTTCCGGTTAATTTTTCCGTTGGGGGTCATCGGTATTTTATCTACCGCAATGATTTGTTTCGGAGTTTCATAAATGCCTAAATGACAAGATATTTTGTTTAATAAATCTTGTTTCGAAATCTCTTTCGATTCGATTAGTAGCACCACTTTTTCTCCCAACTTCGGGTCGGGGACAGAGGTGATGCAGAACGGTACATCAAGAATTTGAGAGAGTTTTTGTTCGATTTGTTCGGTTTGCAACTTGATGCCGCCACTGTTGATTACGTTGTCTTTGCGGCCCAGAATTTCAAAACTGCCGTCGGGCAAAATGCGGGCAATATCGTTGGTAACGATTGTTTCGGGGCAGATCAGGGGGGCGTCGATTGTCAGTGTTTCATCTTCGGAAAGAGAGAGGTTGACGTTATTGACCGGGCGATAGGTTTCCGACCGTGTCGGGCCGTTGAGGCGGCGCAGCGCGATGTGCGACAGCGTTTCGGTCATGCCGTAGGTGGAGTACCATGCATTGGGCAGTTCGGCAACTTCCTTTTCCAGTTCCGGATCGATGGCGGCACCACCGATAATGCCGTTTTTGATAGTTTCCAATGCCGTTTTATCGTTCGACAAGGAATTGAATACCTGTAGCGGAACCATGGCCGCAAAATCAAAAGTCAAGTCGGCCGGAATAGCGACCAGCGGTCGACCATCCGGGGCAACCGTGTAGAGGTCGAGACCGGCAACGAGTGAGCGTACCACCATCATTTTGCCCGCGATGTAGCGTACCGGTAGACAGAGCAAAGCTTTGTTGCCTTGTTTCAGGCCTAAAGCCGAGCAAGTGGTGATTGCACTTTGCATCATCCGCTCTTTTTCCACCATAATATTTTTGGGCGTTCCGGTCGATCCGGAGGTGTGAACCGGAAGGGTGGGGGAGTCGTCCCACCATGCTTGTAAAAAAGTATAGAGTTCGCGTTCCCACTCGGGCGTTTCCGGGTCGGCCAGCTTGGTATCTGCCAGAATCAGGGCCAGTTCTTTGGAGTAGGGAATGCCGTTGAGGGTGATCGATTGGTAGTTTCTTTCCAGACAGAATGGCGTGTTTTCTTCATTTTCAGGCGATTTGTTCCAAAGCTGGTCACCTTCCACGACCAGCGGCATGTCGATGTTGTCGGTAAAAAGGGCTCCGGTGCCCAGTCCTTGCGGCAGAGATGGATTGAGGGTGGCGCACCATTGCGCAATGGCATTCAGTCCGATATTCGACTCCAGCGCCGAGGTGATCCACCAACCGATGGAACGTTTTTCGGCTTCGGCAATCCATTTGGTGCAACCCAGAATTCCGCCATGCAAAGAGGGTTTAAGAATAATATATTGAGGATGAATGGTATCGAGCAAGCGTTGTTTTTCGACCGGATCGTTGATGCCGATCAGTTCTTCGTCTAACGCGATGGGAAGGGGCGTTTCCTGAACCAGTTTTGCCATCGTTTCCCACTGCCCCTGCCGGATGGGTTGTTCGATAGAATGAAGCTGCAATTTGGCTAACCGGTGTAGTTTATCCAGCGCATTATCGGGCGAGAAGGCTCCGTTGGCATCCACGCGGATTTCGATCTGTTCGGGCGAGAAGTGGTTGCGGATATGGCGGATCAGCGCTAGTTCTTCTTCAAAATCGATGGCACCGATTTTTAGTTTGATGCAGTGGAACCCTTTGGCCATTTTCTGTTCTATCTGGCTGAACATTTTATCTTTATCGCCCATCCATATAAGACCGTTGATGGTGATACCGCTCTCGCCCCGCGAAAACGGGGTATCCCAGAGCCGGAAAGAGCCGGTTTCGAGGTGGCGGAGCGCCGTCTCCAGTCCGAACAGCATGGAGGGATAGGGACGTAAAGCGGCATAATCCAATTGTCCGTTGACAATAAGTTTCTGGCAAAATCGATGCAGAATTTCTTCGTAACCGGGCAATGCATCGCAACTCAGATCGGGTAGGGGAGCACACTCACCGATGCCGATGCGGAGCGGTTGTTCGGTGTGCCACAACTGCACGTACCACGACTGCCGGGTGCGGTAAACGCCGCGCGAAGTGCCGGCCGGTTGTTTGAAATGGAGGGTGTAGGGAAGTATGCGGTAAGCAAGTGCCATAATGTTTAGGTTTGTATGTTAGCGTGCAAAGTTACTGATTTTGGGATTAAGATGGAATTTAACCACAAGTCGTCATTCCACTTAAAAGATAGTGTCAAAGAATTTTAGTATTTTTGCTAGGAGAACATATTACACAACAAAATAAATTACACAAGGTGAGAAATAACAGCTTTTCCCTGTATTCGGGTATTATAGTGACATTTTTAATGTTCATATTATTGACTGTTAATATGTTGTGTGATGTAGTTACGTGGAAAAGCTATATTGCGGCAGGGTTATGGATTGCATTGGTGGCGGCGCTTAATTATGGGCTATGTGTCATTTGTAAGAAATTGACTTCTAATAACTATAAATTGCTGATAACCGCGATGTTGTTTATTATTCTGATTTGTGTCACAGCCACAATAACGATGAGGATAAGTGCTGCTTTAGTTGGATCGGAAAAAGCCTGGGAAAACAAATGGAGCTATTTGGTAATGCTATGTTTTCTGAGTGGAGGCTGGTTGTTTTCGTATATAACGATCAGTGCTTTGAAAAAAAACAATCAAAAGATAATCAACGAGTTGTCTTTAAAGCAACAAGAACTTGACTTGCTAAAAATGCAAATGAATCCGCATTTTCTGTTCAATACGCTCAATAACCTTGCTGCTACGATCATGGTGGACAGAGAAATAGCGCTCGATTATACATACAAGTTGTCGGAACTTCTTCGTTTCCGAGAGAATATATCCAAACGGGAAACAATTGAAATACAGGAAGAGGTGTCGATGATACAGAGCTTTCTCGACATTGAGAAACTGAGGTTGGGAGCTCGATGCAATATTGTATTTACTCAGGATATTGCCGATGCTTCTGCAAAAATACCTTCACTGCTTCTTTATCCTTTGGTAGAGGCTGCTATAAAAAGGAGTAAGAATCATCATCTTAAACCGTCTGTTGATGTGACAATTGTAGCAAACAAGGCTAAAATCTCTTTGTTGGTAAAGAACACTATCTCTCCGGATATGGATGCGAAAAATGTTGAAAATGAATATTTCCAGTTGATAAATAATAGATTAAATGCACTCTTCCCGGGAAAAAATTTGTTGAAATTTGAAGAAAGGGATCATGAGCAAACGACAAGACTGGAAATTAAATTATAGGCAATAAAGTAGTATGATGGAAATGAGCAGTCGTAAACTTAAGTGTGTGATTGTGGAGGATGAACAACCAGCTCAATGGGTTCTTAGTTCATACATCAGTCAGGTTGACCAACTTGAATTGGTCGGGTGTGCCTTTGATGCTACCGAAGCTTTCCAGCTTTTGGAACAGCATCAGGTTGATGTTTTATTCCTGGATATCAATTTGCCGGGACTTTCCGGTTTTGATATGCTTAATACATTGAAATATCAACCGATGGTGGTATTTACAACTGCTTTTTCGCAATATGCCCTGAATAGTTTCGAATACAATGTGGTTGATTATTTAGTCAAGCCAATAACACGACAGCAGTTCAACAGAGCCGTGGAGCGTGTTATTGAGAAAGCCGACTTGCTCAATCTGAAGACACAAATGACCGAACCTGAAGATTTCGAAGATGTTGAAATAAAAATGGGGATGTCATCCGAATGGGTTAATCCGGCGCAAATTGTTTATTTACAGAGCTATGGAAATTATGTTAAGGTAATCCTTGAAGGACATTCGTTGATGGCGACTTCCAGTACCCGTAAAATGATGGAAACTCTCCCTGCTTCTATCTTTCTACAGATTCATAAATCATTTATAGTCAATAGAAAATACATTTCTTCCTATACAAACAACGATGTTCTTGTTCTTGAAAAACGACTTCCAATAGGCATTTCATACAAACAAGCCGTCATCTCTGCTATTGATTCTTCGCTTAGTGAGGACAACCGGAAGAAATAATTATCAGAATTGCTTCACAATCATGCTAAACAAATCATTCTGCTGATACGGTTTTAGCATATATCCGTTGATGCCGGCTTCCATTATTTCTTTCGTTATTTCAGGAGAAATATTTCCCGACAGAACGATCATCGGAATGTTTTTGACTGTTGAGCTATGGTGTGCACGAACCTTCCTGGCTAATTCAATTCCATTCATAACAGGCATGTATAAGTCGCTGAGCAAAATATCATACTTTTGGGTGCAGAGTTTGTCGAATGCAATCTGACCGTTTTCCGCAACATCGACAACGGCATTGGTTCTTTCAAAAACAGACTTTAGTAAAGAGATGTTGAGATAGTTGTCGTCTGCTACCAGAATTTTCAGTTTATCTGGCAGTAAAGCGGTTTTTGTGCCGTCGGCCTGCTTCGTTTTGAGCGTGCCTAAGTAGGGTTGGAAAGGTATTCTTACAGTAAATTCAGATCCTTTGTCCAATTTGCTTTTCACAGTTATTGTTCCTCCCATTCTTTCAACCAGCTGACGGGTAACCGATAATCCCAAGCCGGTGCCGATAATCCAGTTTGACGAAGAGGAATCGTGCACTCTTTGGTATTCATCGAAAACTTGTCCCAGTTTATCTGCCGGAATGCCTATACCGGTATCGGCAATCTTCAGTTCAAGAATCATTTTCCCATTGGTTGGTATAAGCGTAGAAGTAACAGAAACGGAGCCTTGTTTGGTGTACTTGATCGCGTTGCTCAACAGGTTGTTAATGATCTGACGCAGACGAATCTCGTCACCAATTATCAATGTGGCATCATCAGTTCGGTTATATTTGAGCTGAAGATTTTTCTCTTTTGCTTGTTGCTGGAATGTTGCTATAGCCTTATTCAGGGCTTCTTCAGGACTAAATGGTTCCGAGAGCAAAGCCATTTGTCCGGCACGCAAAGTTGACAGGTCGAGAATATCGTTTACAGTAGATAACAGTAATTCGGAAGACGATTTCAGATTGGACAAATATTTCGCCTGCTCGGCAGACAAACCGGTTTGTTCCAGTTGTTCGGTATATCCTAACACCAACGACACCGGACAGCGGAACTCATGACTCATGTAAGCTAAAAACTTACTCTTTTCAGAGGCTTCTTCTATTGCTTTCTGTTCAGAAGCTTTAATAATTTCATTGTCAATGGATTTTCTTCTTAGCATATAAACAACAATCAATGCCAGCAGGAAAATTCCGATAATAGTAATCAGCAACACGGTATGCAGTGCGGAGGATGACTTATAGATTGTGTTGGTCGATTTTCCGCGGACATGAGAATCATTGTTCTGAAAAGAGAGCTGCATGTCATCCAGCATTCCTTTAATTTCGCTCATCAGCGAATTATTCATCTTCACCAGTTTCAATTCGCTTGCACGTTGTTCCATGCGCTTGTGGAGCATGGTTTTCATTTGCTTTTGATAGAAGGTATTTCCTCTGTCTATAAGTAAGTTGGCCAATTGACGTATACTGTTTGTTGGAGATGCTACAGTATCTGTTTTTGTGGTTTTGTTGGTTTTGACCACCATTTTGGTTTTGGTCACTTGTTGCGTTTCTTTTTCGCCAACAAGAAACGACTTGATTTTTCCGAACAGCCCTTTCTTTTTGGTCTTTGTCGTATTCGACATCCCAATGGTATCGATATTGATGTTGCTGTCTTCGATTGTAAATGAACGGAGAGCAATTTTGTCATTGGCGTTTTTGAGAGGTACAGAATCGAAAACAGACAGAACAACCATTAAAGAGTCAGTCAGTCTGTTGAGCCGAAGATATTTTCCGGCTTCTTTATTGCGCGACAAGAGAGTCTGCTGAACCCGGTCTTTGCTTTCATCATTATCAAGCTGTAAAGACATTTGCTGAAGGGTATCGATATGCGCTTTCAGGTCAACGATACTTTTTCTGTAGTTTTCAAGGTGGGCTTTATCGTATGTAAGAGTATATTCTCTGAATTCATTTTCAGACTGATAGAGCATTTCAAGAGTAGCTTCAACCTGTTTCACCGGCTGATTACTATCCTGCAAAATCTTCAATGCTGTGTTAATTCTGTTTTTTTGTTGCTGGCGAACTACAATGGCAATAACAGTTGCGGCTACAATTAGCGCCAAAAGCGCCAAGGTGATCCACGAAAAGGGTTTGATTTTTTGTAGTTGGAATTTTCTCATAGCCCGAATTTTATTTACGAAACCATCTTTGACAGCTGGTTATATTCTCTTTTGATTATCTGGTTGAGTGATTTATTTCAGCGTGCAAAGATAGCTAAATTCTATCAGTCAATAAATTGACTCATTAAACCCGAAGTTCTATTGAATCAATTTGCCATCTTGCTTTGGCATGGAGCAGAATATTCCTAACGAATAATACATCGTAATTGTTATATTCTCAATGACATATGGTGTAGCTGTCAAACTCTTTTTATCAATGAATAACAATCCAGATATGACGAATTGCATTCATCATTTTCTGTGTTTAACTATTTTACCATCTTGTGATATAAAATCAGAAAATGATGAAGTTATAGCTACGTTATTCGGGATAATGAACTTATGAGCGAATGATGAATTGAATAGGTCATTTCGCCACCTTTGAGGTGCCGGTTGACAGAAGATATGGCACTAACTTTGTTCAAAAATACAAGAATATTACGAGCAAAATTCTTAATAATTGAATCTATAGTGATCTAAAAAAATAAAGATATTTTCTCATCCCGGCGGCGACGTGATGTCGCTAAATGGATATAAATCAGTTGAGAAAAGCAACTCCTACAAATTGATTTTACCCATGTTTGATGAATAAGAGACCGTCCGGTGGATCCTCACGTCATTCAGGAATCAAATTTGTGTAGTTGCATTGGTTAGCGAAAAGGGGAACGATGTGATTTCGTTCCCCTTTTCATATTTTAAATAATCAACTGACTATCAAGGGAATTTTGGGAATTTCTTGAAATCGGGTTTGCGTTTTTCGAGGAACGCTGTTTTGCCTTCCTGCGCTTCGTCTGTGAGGTAGTAGAGCAGGGTAGCGTTGCCCGCCAGTTCCTGAATACCGGCCTGTCCGTCGAGTTCGGCATTGAGCCCCATTTTAATCATGCGCATCGCCATCGGACTGTGTTGCATCATTTCGTGCGCCCATTTCACCGTTTCGTCTTCCAGCTGGTCGAAGGGGACTACGGTATTTACGAGTCCCATTTCGAGTGCCTGTTGGGCGTTGTACTGGCGGCAAAGGAACCAGATTTCACGCGCTTTCTTTTGACCAACGATGCGAGCCAGATAAGAAGACCCGAAACCAGCATCGAAGCTGCCCACGCGTGGACCGGTCTGCCCGAAAATGGCGTTGTCGGAAGCGATGGAGAGGTCACACACCACCTGCAGCACGTGTCCGCCGCCGATAGCATAACCGTTTACCATGGCAATGACCGGTTTCGGGAGCGAACGGATCTGCTTTTGCACCTCCAGCACCTGTAAGCGGGGAACGCCGTCTTTGCCGATGTAACCGCCTTTTCCCTTCACGTTCTGGTCGCCGCCTGCACAAAATGCCTTATCGCCTGCACCGGTCAGCACCACCACATAAATATCCTGATTTTCGTGGCAAATCCGTAACGCATCGCTCATTTCCATCGTGGTAGTAGGAGTGAACGCATTACGGTAACGCGGGCGGTTGATGGTGATTTTTCCAATTCCTTCGAAATATTCGAACAGGATTTCTTCGTATTCTTTAATGGTTGTCCATTGACGTGTTGTTGACATAACTATTTTATTTACAATTTAGTAATTTACGATTTACAATTTGAATCGGGATTCAGTGCCGGTTCTTATTTCTCTTTCAAGGCTTCAAACAAACGGTTAAAGACGTAGGCATTGGTTTCTGTATGGGTAAAGACCTCGAGTACCAACGGGTAATCTTCGTCCGGGTTGCAGAAATAGGGCAGGCAACGTTCAAGTTCGTCAAAATTGGTGGCCGACAGGTAGTGTAATCCGAAAGCCAGCACCCGATCTTTGGCCGATTCGCTGTGGTGACAGGCGATGTAATCCTCCATAGCCGCCGATTGTTGCGGCCCGTTAATCAGGTGAAACATGTTGCCGCCTCCGTTATTTACCAGCAATATTCGCAGAGTTTTACTTATCTGTTTGTTCCACAAGGCATTGATGTCGTAGAAGAAACTCAGGTCGCCGATCAGCAGGAAGGTCATCCCTTCGTTGGCCGCCGCGTATCCTACTGCTGTGGACATCGATCCGTCGATGCCGTTGGTGCCGCGGTTGGAAAGGACCGAAATCGTCGGATTCAGATTGCTGATCTGGGCATAGCGAATGGGTGCACTGCTACTCAAATGAAGGGTAGATTGCTGTGGTAAATTTTGTATAAACGTATTGATGACAGTGAGATCGGAGAAGGGCGCTTCTTTCAGAAAACGGGTAACTTCCTGATCTACTGCTATCGATTTTTCCTGCCACAAGTTACTAAATTCTTTTACTTTGTCTTCTGGCCGGGCAATGCTCTCTGTAAGCTGTTGCAAAAAATCGGCGGCATTAGCAGGAATCAGGTCGGTGAGTGTCTGGAATGTGTCTTTTACCTTACCGTCGGGGCGAATATCCCAGTGATGTTGCGGCTTGTGCTTGCGCAGCAGCTGTTTAAACCGTTTGGAAGTGAGATGCCCGCCAAGGGTAATCAGCAAATCGGGAGCAAAGCTGTTTGACTCTTCCTCCGACAACGATGCCAGCACCAAATCGAAATTAGCGATTTGTTGGGGGAAGTGTACGTTGCCGATATGTTCTGCCAGTACCACCGCATCCCCCTTTTTCAGGAGGGAAGCGAGAACGTTATCTAAGCCGTTTTCGGGTGGCAACTGACCCACCACAATCATGCGTTTGGAAGAGGCGTTCCAAACCGATTGGAATTGCTCTGTTTCAACTTGTTCTTTTGCGGTGTGGAAAGTGATTTTTCTCACTTCCGGCAAAGCAGTTATTGTAAACTGGTAGAGCGGTTCGGATAGCGGCACGTTGATATGCACCGGACCGTTTCCGTTGGCTGTTAGCTGGATCAGCGCTTCGTTAATCAGACGGTTGCAGTACCATTCGTCGGTATCGTTGGTGGGTTCCGGCAGTTGAACGCTCTTTTTGGTGATGGCGGCAAATGCTCCGTTTTGCGGAATGGTTTGCCCGTCGGCCTGACCGATCCATGCTTCGGGGCGGTCGGCAGAGATGACCAACAGGGGAATCTCCTGATAAAACGCCTCGGCGATAGCCGAACCGTAGTTGAGCAGTGCTGTTCCCGAGGTGCAGCAGGCTGCCACCGGCTGTTGCAACTTTTGGCTCAACCCCAGTGCAAAAAAAGCGGCAGAGCGCTCGTCGACCATCGTGTAGCACGTAAAATCGGAATGCTGCGTAAAGGTATGAATCAGCGGCGCATTCCGCGATCCGGGAGAGAGCACCACGTGACGAATGCCGTATTGCAGCATCAGCGAGGCAAGTTGTAATATGTTCGTTTTGTTGGAAAACATTGTTTTTAGTTTACAAGTTGACGAGTTTACAGGTGATAACCTAATTAGTCGTCTATTTCGTCTTGTTTTCGGTGTATGATCCCCTTTTTTGCATTGAGAGGCGAAACGACCGATTTACCGGTTTTATTTTCCAGTTCAAGGCGGGCGTTGCGGGCAACTTCACCTCCCTTCCGGGCAACATCGGCATGTTCGTCCATCGTGTCGGGATCGGTAGCTTCCGAAATTTGTTTGGTCGATAGTTCAGCCAACATATTCAATACCAGTTCGGCATTGGTCATGTTGTCTCGAAGATTTTCCTTTTTTAATCCCTTGAAATGTTTGTATTCTTTAGCGGTTTTATCCGCCCATGTTTTGTAAATGATATCGGTCAGAGTTGCAAAATGAACTCCTTCCTGCAGGCCTCTCGATTTCCATTCGTCTGTGAGGTCTTTCCGAATTTCGATACTTTTCAGGCGTTGATTGATCCAACTGTCGGAATAACCTAACCGTTTGTAATCGGCCATTGCCTGTTCGATAGACAGCTCGGGATCCTGCAATTGATCCAATCGCTCTTTTGCCACCTGAGCAATCCACAGCTTAAACGGCTCGGCTTTAGGCGAAGGAATAGACTGAATCAAGCGGAAAAGCTGCTGGGTTGACGCGACATCTGTAAGCCTCATTTTCCCATCCGGAGCTTTCATTTTCAACTGTCCGATTTTTTCGGACAGTTCACTTCCTTCAACTTTCAGCTTCTTTTTGAGGTCGTTCCAATATTTTCGGGGACGGTCTGTTTCCGTCAACACCTCAATAACATCCACCACCGAAAAATACCACTCTTCGGATGCTTCGTCCCAGGCGGTACGAACTTTTTTTTCATCAAACAACCGGATTTTGTTTTGCATACCACACTATGGTTTAAGGTGTTTCTGAAATAAGACAACAAATCTTTTTATAAAATTCCCCGCATTGTTTTCAGCTTCTCTTCCGTCTCTTTCCACTCGGTTTCGCGGGAAGAAGAGGGGAGCAGGCCACCGCCGGCAAAGAGCTTCAGCTCTCCGGCTTCGATCTTCATGCAGCGCAAATTTACGTATAAATCTGTTTGGTTGTCAGCCGACAGGTAGCCGGTAAATCCGGAATAATATTCGCGGTCGTAGCCCTCTTCGGCCAGAATAAAGCGGTAGGCCTCCTCTTTTGGCAAGCCGCAAACGGCCGGTGTGGGGTGCAGTTGTTGCAACAAATCGCCCAGTTTACCGGTGGTCGGATAGGAAAAAGAGAATCCGGTTTTGATGTGCACTACATTGCCTGCGGTGAGTGTTTCGGTCTTCTCCTCGTTCCAGCTCTCGGCATTGCGCGAGAGTACGTCTCTCAGGTATAAAGCTACCAGCGACTGTTCGTTTTTATTTTTGTGATCCCAGCGGGTAGTGGCGGTGCAGTCGGTTTTGGCCTTGCGGGTTCCGGCCAGCGCTACCGTTTGATAGGCGGCATGGCCTCCTTTGAGCAACACCTCAGGCGTGCTCCCCATCCAGGTGCCTGAAACGGGCGTGTGGCAGAGGTAGACAAAAGCGCCGGGGTATTTCGCGCAGGCACGGAGAAATGCTTCGGCAGGCGAAAATTCCGGTTGGCGGGTGATGGCTGTACAGCGCGAAAGTACTAATTTATTGAATCTTCCCGATTGCAAAGCCCCGATAAATTTCTCGAAAGCGGTGAGGTAGGTGGACTTTGTATTTTTTTGTGGTGAATAGGCGAAAATTTCTCCCGAAACGTACTCTCCATCGTTGATGGTCAACGTTGAAAGGAATGCTCCGATGGCTTTCCATCCGGCAAGATGCTTTTCCGGGTTGATGAGCAGCAGCGGATGCTTGTCAGTTATTTGAAACGGAGCGAAGACAAAACCTTCTCGGTTGTTCAGTTCGGAAATCGAGCGGATAAGTGTGGGTTGCCCCGATGCCTGATAAACCAGGCGGACGCTCTCTTCGCCCGGAAGGCGGTAGAGTGCGAAACACGAATCCGTCTGCGTGAGCATGTTTATCAGTTCGATATGTAACAATTGATCTGTCAAGAAACTTTCTTTTTGATAATCATATTGGTAACGGTAATCACCGAAACCAGTTTGTTGTCGGCCGCGAAAACCTCCACCTGCCAGATGTGGCTCTTCTTGCCCTGATGCAGGATAACGGCTATTGCTTTCACTTCGCCTTTGCGGGGCGATGAGATGTGGTTGACACTCAGTTGCATCCCCACGGCATGTTCTTCGGGTGAACAGAGATAATAGGAGCCAACCCCTGCCACCGACTCGGCCAGGGCGATGGTAGCGCCGCCGTGCAGGATTCCTACCGGTTGAACAGTGCGCCGGTCGATGGGCATGGTAGCCTCCACGCGACCCTCTTCCACCACGGTAATTTTCATCCCCAGATGTTCCATCAGCGTGCCTTTGCACAACTCATTACACTGATCTATAGTGAGATTCTTGTTCATGATTTTCGGTAAAACGTCAGTTTTAAGCGGACACAAAGATAACAAAAAAGTAGGTGAAAGGAGAGTCTCTGATTGACATCAATAGAAAGGCGTTTTTGTTGTCACAAGGGGCTTTAGCTTCGCTGATCTTCGATTCGCCCTTGTGACCCCGCTTGACAAATATGATTATCCGCACACCGTCATAATAGATTCTATCAAATCTATGAAACCTCTACGAGGTGATTGTTCATGAGTTCAAGAATTTCTACTGATATGTAAGCCCTAAAGGGCTATTGAGTTCATGTCGGTACGACATGCATATCAATAGAAGATCAGCGAAGCTAATAGAAAGAGAATGGTTTTCTCTGGTTTTAGTTCTCCGTGGAAGATTCATCTATCCGATCAGGACGTTTTGCGGGCAATCATAGTGAAACCCACGGGGAACAGTGCTACTCCGTTCCCCGTGGGTTTCTATTTTTTGAAAGCATCCAGTGCCGGTGAGGGCTTGCCGTCGTCCTGCCAGCAGCCGAGGGCGTAGTGGCTCCAGCTACGGGCACCTTCGGGTTCCCAGTAGATCACGCCCAAACCCCGTTTCCCGGGAATGGCTCTCACGGACTTGATCACTGCCGTGAGCATGTTGTAGGTTTCGTCCACCAACCGGTCCTCTTCGCCGATCTCCACAATCATCACATCCTTGTTGTAGCGGGCAATCATGTCGTTCATGTTGGCGACCAGATCGTCGAGGGTGGCCTTGTAACTTTTGTTGATCCAGTAGGGATAATACGACATGCCGATAATATCGTAGCGCACGCCGTGTTGCGTGGCGTTATCGAAAAAGGTGCGGTATTTCGCGTTGTTGTTGCCTTCGTCGAGGTGCACAATCACCTTGATCTTCGGATCGACGGCTTTGGTGGCATCGTACCCTTTGTTGAGCAGTTGTGCCAGTTGCGGCCAGTTGGAGGTGCTGCCCTCGGGCCAGAGTATGCCGCCGGGGATTTCGTTGCCTACCTGCACCCACTTGGGCGTGATGCCGACCGATTTCAGCGTGTCGAGCACCTCAAACGTATGTTTGTACACGTCGTTGCACAATTCCGGGAACGAATGCTTTTCCCAAGCAGCCGGTTTCTTTTGTTTGGCAGGATCGGCCCACGAGTCGCTGTAGTGAAAATCGATCATCAGGCGCATGCCCAGTTTCTGAGCCCGTTGCGCCATCTCCACCGTCTCTTTTTTGCCGCAATGGCCGCTGCCTCTGTCGTTGTTTGGGTTGACCCACACCCGCAGGCGGATGGTGTTGATGCCGCGCTCCTTGAGCAACAGCAGACAATCTTTGGCTTTGCCGTCGCTGTCGTAAAACTTAAAACCGGTAGCCTCCATCTGGGGTAACCAACCCACGTCGGCACCTTTGACAAACTGCGCATTGACCGTAGAAGAGAAGAAAAGCAACATTGCAACAACCAAAGACGAGGTATAACCCCTTAACAAGTGGAAAAAATGAAGTTTGACTAGCATAGAGTGGAGTTTAAGGATGAGCAAAGATAGAAAGAAACGAATAAATTTCTTTTTCCTGACGCGAGTTTCTATTTCTTGTGCCAGTTGGTTTTATGATTTATTTGCCACGTAAAAAACCATATGTTTATCCGATTGTGCATAAAAAATTAAGACAATACTTTTGTTTCTGAATTTGAAGTAATCTAACTAATTTGAAATCCATGAGGTATAAATTATTCATTATAATTTATTTATATCTGTCGGGTGCTTTAGCAATAAATGCACAAGACCTTGACCAACTAGGAAAACAGAAAGCGTTTCACATAAACGGGGGAGTTGGCTTCAACTATACGGCAACACATGCTAATGATAGCAACCGGATTCCACAACCTGCTTTCTGGAGTGGAAACGTAAATCTTAACCTTGATATTTATGGTTTTACGTTGCCTCTGACAGCAGTAGTCACAAATGGGAAAGTAAACCTGAATAACTGTTTCAGTCAGTTTGGTATGAGCCCTCGCTACAAATGGATTACGCTGCATGCAGGTTACCGGCAGTACTCCTATTCTCCGTTTACGGTGTCAGGGCAAACGTTTATGGGCGGCGGAATTGAACTTCATCCATGGATTTTCAGGCTGGGATTTTTTACCGGGCAACTGCACAAAGCCGTCGCATTCGATACGCTGAATATTTACCAACAAAGTATTCCGGGCTCATACCCACTGAATGTCAACACTGTCAACGGAGTTAATTACTATTCGTCGCAAGCATCTTATGAACGTTGGGGGTGGGGAGCTAAATTCGGGTTTGGGAAAGATAATAACTATGTTGACTTTATCCTTTTCAAAGCACAGGACAGGGCTTCGAGCCTGAAAGATACTTATTCCAAGACAAATCTTGTTCCGGAAGAAAATCTGGTATTGGGACTGAATGTTTTTCAACGTATCGGGAAGCATCTATCCTTCGGGTTCAACGGAGCAGCCAGTATTTACACCTACAATTCAGATGTGGCGGATATCAATGACGAACTGACGGTGAATATTCCTCTGAAAGGTGTTTTGACCAAGTTGATACCTATCCGACCGACAACACAATTCCAATGGGCGGGAGATGTTTCTCTGGGGCTTAACTTTTCCTCGTTTTCTCTTCAAACTCAATACAAAAGAGTTGAACCATATTATAAAAGCATGGGTATTACCTCGTCTTTGAGTGATTTGGAAATGTTTTCAGTGCAACCTTCGTGGAGTATTTTACACCAAAAGATACGGTTTATACATTCTTTCCAATACCAACACGACAACATCAATCATTACAAACAACTGACAACAGGGCGGGTAAACTTTAATACGGCAGTTTCGGCAAATTTATCGAATAAATGGGGTGTGGATATTAACTACAATTACTTCAACATGTGCCAGACCCGGCAACAGGAAAATCTCCCGGATAGTATTCAGGCAAAACAAATCAGCAATACGTTCACAATAGCTCCCCGCTATATTTTTACAACCTCAAAGTTTGCAGATGCAGTAACGCTGGTTGGAAGTTATACGGACATGGAAGGAGGCAAAATGCAAAACGGCATACGCAATAGTGTTCGTAATTTCTACGCAACTCTCAACAACTCATTTACGCTGTATAAGGGTGGTTGGAGTATTAACTCCGGATTAAACTACAACTCTGCAAAAACAGCGGTGAGCGATTTGGAGAGTTATGGCTTTATTGCGGGAGTAAGCAAAAGCCTGTTCAATAATACCCTTGGGCTTAGCAATAACAACACTTTACTGTGGAATGTCCTTGATGGAAAATCCAATGGGAATACATATTCGATAGACGTGTCAGCAACGTATAACCTGAAAGCAAGGCATGTATTGGGCTTGGGATTTAATTACCTCTACTCACCTGCTAATGGCGTTTATAACGCGCGTGATTTCCGTCAGACACGGGTCATGTTCTCTTATCAGTATACATTTTAATCAACAAAATACAGACCTATGAGATTGTTACGCTTTACCACGATACGAATCATAATCCTGTTGATAGCATTGAGTGCCGGTAAACAGGTTTTTGCAGCCACCGGATCAGTAGTAACGGTTAATCTGAATGTTCTTCCTCCCTACTCTCCGTTTTACAGGGACTATGCCGGATATACCAATAACAAAACGGTAATAACACTTATTTATCAAAGCTTTACAAGTGGAACGCCCATTCAGGTATATCTTTCCGGTTCTATTCGTAAAGACGACAACCGGATCTCGGTACAGCTAAAGGATACTTATCGACCATCCATACCTATTACACTTACTCCGAATGTTCCCAAAACATTGACAGGAGCACAGTTACGGAACATTTTCGGCAATGGATCATCCAACGATTTAATAATGAACGGGATAACTGCCCGGGAAATAATGATGAACCAAGCATTGCCCGAAGGCAACTATAACGTTTGTGTGCAGGTAAAGGATTATGCCACAGGTCAGGCATTATCAGAAGCATGTCAGAATATTTACATTGCTTATTATGAGCCGCCACAGATGTTCTGGCCGCAGAACAACAGCACAGTTCCGGCAACTTATCCTCAGAATGTCATCACCAGTTGGTCGCCGGTTACACCTGCAATTCCCGGACTAAATTATCGGTTGAGGGTAGCTAAGCTTTTGCCGGGAGTTACTCCGTCGGATGCTTTGTCACGATCGACACAGGTGGTGTATGAGAAGTCGGATATCAAGGTGCCCACTTTTCCGTTGGATCTGGCATCGGGACTACGGCTCGATACCGGAAATATGTATGTGATGCAGGTAGTTGCTTATTCGCCGGGAGCATATTTCAAAAACAACGGGCAGAGCGACCCTGTCGTATTTTATTACAAAAATGGGTTTACGCCTCCTACTGCACCGGCAAAAACAAATACGGACGTTTCATCTCTTACTTTTCTCACTCCTGGTGGCAAAAACGACACACTGAAAGTAAACAATGAAAATAGGCTGCTTATTTATTGGAATTGGCTGAAGCAAGTACGCAATATCGAAAAAGGAGGATTTAAAACCGTAGCTGATGATTCAGTTTCTATAAAAATGGATGTCAAGAGGTATGACTTGGAGATCCGATCTGCTTCGAGGCACACAACGAAAATGAAAACAAAGGATGGGTCTTTGTTTTTCTACAATTGCAAAATTGACCAGATTGACTCGACAAGCCTTACAAAAAAAATTGCCAATTATCTGTCGATGAGTGCAGCTGCGGCTGACAGTGCAGGATTTACCGACGGCAACAGGTATAAAGCAGATCTTAAAGCCTACAATGCAGATGGAAAAGAGGTTGGCTCCACCACGAGCGGCGATTTCATGTATCAAAAAATGAAAGACGAAACGCCGGTTTACAACATTCCGGTACAGGCATCCTTGAAATATTCTTATCAGGGATATGGACAAGTATATCCTGCTGGCAATACCGACGTTACGGTAGAAGCAATGGTAAAAAGCGACAAAATAACCCCGGATATGGTGAACACGACCGGAGGCTTTGATGAGGCTTTCGTTGGAAAATCGGCCATGAAGCAAGGCTCAGTATCCGGTAAAAATCTACCTTCAACATGGAGTGGAAAAGAGACTTCTCTGTCAGGTAAAAAGATTTACTCAGATCCTTATACAACCATTGCTTCGGGAACCACCACTACTGATGAGCAGGGAAATGTTAAACTGAACCTTACTGTACCGCAGAGTTATTTTACTACCGACTCCATTTATTACAAGATCAAAGTCGGCAATAAATATTTTGTTGACAAGAATTTCAAAGTAATGGCAATCGCGTCATCGCGTAAAGATTCTGATGTGGTCAATTTTGGATCACTGGTAGCTCAAACATATGCTTTTTCGCTCAAATTAAATGTCACAAAAGCCTATCCAAACTATAAGATGAGTGAAAAAGATGGCGCGTTGAATGTCAAATTAGGGGACACGCAGATGACAGGAGGTGGGTATGTGTATAATGTCAATACCGATGAAATGGAATATTCGGTGAAGCAGCGAACTCTTGCCGATAGTGTACCAGTAGTTCTCTTCCGTGTAAATAAACCGGATTATATTCCAGCTATAGAAGGTGATATTACAACCTCATCGTCGACAGCTCACAAAAAAATTGATAATACATTGTTCAAGAAAAAGTATACGATTGTAGCTACCGGTATAACAAAACGAGAGAACGACAGCACTTACGTCACTTTTGATCGTTTACTTTCTTCTGCCTATGACGGTGATGAATATTTTATTTTGGCGATGAATGGGAAGAATGAATTACAAAACGAATATTCGAAATCATCATTAAAACAAGTGGCGGAGGTTGGGGTCATAGATTCAAAACCATCCCAACTTATCCAGCTTAAGACAGTTGACGTGAATAAAAAAGCGGACGTGGCTTCTGCTGTTAGTCATCCGATAGATAAAGTGGCCATTGATCCGCTTGCTGCTTCAGAACAGAGTCCTGCAATGGGGAAAATGGCTTTACGGATGGCACACAAGAATTCGGACGACATGATATTTGATGATGGCTTTGTAGCGCAGGAACAGATGTTCAAACTTGCGCCTCCAAATGAGGACGATCCGAATGCTTTTTATCGGAATGTAAAAGCAAAATATGAAATTATCTCCTCTAAACCACCGACATCGTTTATTAAAGGGCAACTGTATTATACCTGGGGAAGCGACACGCAAAAACAGAAGAGGCCATTGGCAAATACCAAGTTTAAGATTGTTGTTGATTACCTTGCAAATGGCAAGTCTGTTGGCTCTACTATTGCGGGGAAGAGTCTGGGAGCAGGAGGAACGGCTAAAAAAGAACAGTATTTTGTTCCTAATGGAAAAGAGGCTTACTCTGACGGAATTAAGATGCTCGACCAGTATGCTACAATGGCTGTGGGACAAACCGACGGGCAAGGAAATTTCCAGATAGAAGTGGTAAACATTAATCAAAAGGGAAACCTTGGATCAGGAACTCTGGTTGAAAAAGGGTGGAAGAAGTATACTGGAAATGAACCGACAACAAAACCCGGAGGGAATAACCCCGCAGACGTAGCAACGGCAGAAAAAGGAAAGATCACCAATCCTGCTACAAGCATGGGGCTTGCAGGTGTTGCAGGCCTTGCCGATGGAGCTGCACAGACAAGAAATACGCAATTACTTATCAATGGAGGAGCTACTCAATATGACGTAAAAACAGGAAGTTTCTTGGTCAAGGGCACTTCTGCTACGATCAAAAACGGTGGAGCAGCCTCTTTTAAAACCGTAATGCACTTTACCTCCGAAGAACATCGCTCGGGTCCGGCTCCCGATATGTATCCGCAAGTCAATCAACTTAACAATGGGAGCTATTCTCAACAACCGGCAACGAGTAGCTCCAGTGCGCAGAGCGGTACTTCTGTGAGTTCATTTGCGAGGGTGTACCGTGTTGTCCCGTTGGGAGATAATAACCAAACAAGCTCTTATTACTATCCGGCAAAAGACACATTCAGCGTGCAAGCGTTTGAAGTGAGGCAAGCCCCGGTTTCGACCACCTGCTACGTGAAGGAATTCAAGCTGACGGTAAAAACTGTGGATGAAACAAAAAATTCTATATATGACGGACTTGCCGCAACCGTATTTCGTGATATTAATAATAAACCAAAAGGGTTGCCACAGGGTGAAGGCGATGGGAAATATTTGATGCAAAAATTGATAAACCCCATGTATTCATCTCAAAACCATGATGCAAACACATCTCAGGCTTACAGTTTGAGTGACGATGATAAAAACAACCTCTTTACAGTCAAATTTGAATACCTCCAGCCTCCAGCAGAAATGCCTTCATCGGGAGCATACAGCTTTGGATCGTTGCTGCAACAGCAATATTTGGATGGAATCTATCTGGTGCAGGGTTGCAGCCAGGTAAACAAAGGGGCGAAAGCCTATCAGGCAACAATAAAATCGGCAAATGTAGACGATAATTATCCGGGGTTCGACGACGGTGACCCCGGCTACTGGTCGGGAACGAATGAGATTCCTGCAAAGACGATTACCCTCAGTTTGATGCCGATGAAGAGCCGTCTCTTCTTCCAGATAAAAGACAAGTCGTCGGATTTATCCTTGTCGGGGAACGCCAAAGTAAAAGCCAAGGTCACTCTGAGAAGGCAGAATTGTTGGGTCTGTGATAATGTATCATATCCGGTAGACCAATATGGATACAGAGAAATTTTTGTTGATGAACTGGCTAAAGATGGTTTTGTGAAAGGGGTTGATCCGGGCAAAACAATTCAAGCCTTGGCAAGTGCGTCTGCTAACGGGTATAAGGGGATTTCATCAGAGTCAATCAACATCGGCTCTAATGGGAATCAATTTGTACACGTATTTCATCTAAATCCCAACTCGGTTCTTACGGGTAAAATTGTCAGTGCCGATGAAAAGATAGATGGGGTGCCCAAAGGCGTTGCCGCCTACCTGAAAGTGGATACGGGCAAAGTGGTTGAGACGTTGTTATAACGGGCGGATTGACAAAATGCCGATAGCTGGGATTGCTGGCGCGAGAATAAAAATCATTCCGAAAGATGTTGCCTATTTCGACACCACCTTTGTAATTACCCAGGAAGTGCTGAACAAAGCCAAGGATGGAATCCTCGATTTAAGTCAATGCTTCGTGTATCGACGTCGGCACCGGTTGCAATTCAACGTGCAAGATGACAAAGGGAAGGCAATCTCTGGTGTAGCTATCCAACAGGGCGATTCAGTAGTGGTTACCAATAATGTTGGGATAGCTCAACGCAATTTTGAGAATGTTTCGAGAGACTACACGTTTGTGATAAAAGGGCCGTCGGGAAAAGGATATATTCCTCAAACCGTTAACCTGACAAGCGAGGAATCTCCTTACGTGCAGCAAGTTTCGGTTGTTTTGGAAAAGGGAAGCGAAATTTCAGGCAAGGTGACACTGGATGGCTCCCCCGTGAAACATGCAAAAGTCTATCTTGAAGTTTCCGAATCTTCTTCACCCTGCATATCACATTTGGCATTCGGAGGATCAAATGCTTTAGATGACGATGCCAAGCTGGTGGTTGCATATTCCGATGCCGGGGGTAATTACAAGCTGCAGGGCATTCCGTTCGATGACCGGCAGGTGAGGGTAATTGCCACACTCGACACGGCGGCATTTACTGTGAACGGCGACAAAAAAGAAGTTGCCATTACCTACAAAAAGGGATCGGCAGACTTGGCGCTTACCAGTTTCCGGAAAGCAAAAATTAATAACCTGTTCGGATTCCCGCTTAGCGTGGAGCATGTTTCGGAATTAAATGGCCATCAGGTTAAAGTGACAGGATTGGTTGACTGGAAATATTCAATGAGCGACTTTAAGCTCAACGAGGTGAACAAGGTATTGCGCGTGGAAGATGTGGTGTACGATTTAAAGCAGGAGCTGCTAAAACCCCAAAAAACAGCATCTCCTGATTTGAATGTCGATATGCAAATTGTGGCCGTACCTCGCGACAGTATTGTGCCTATTCAGGGCATTGATGAGTTAAAGCTTTCATATCTCGACAAGTATAATGTCAAACTGTCGTCCGGAAATAGCGGCAATAGTGCGGAGAACAATCCTTTCAATTACACTTTGTATATCCCAGGGTCGTTGTTTGTTGAAAAAGAGGATAATTATGGGAAGATTAAAGGGTATATCCACACAGAGAAAAATTCGTTCAACTATCCCAGTAGTTACCTGGATTTTCCCAACAGTGACTTTTACTTTGCCCGAAAAACAGAGGATGGAAAGCTGTCAAAACTCTTTGAGTGTAATGACCAGTCTGGTCTCTGAAAAAGAGGCTTCCAGAATGGTGCAATTCAGATCATCCATTCACAAAGTTGCATTGCCAAAACCCAATTATTACCTGACGGATGCCAATGGCGATTCTATCCGGTTCAAACTGATCGAGTTTGATGCGGTGGCAAACCCGTACAAGAGTTTTATCGACAATCAGGGGAAAATACATTTGAATGCTTTGCTGAAGTGCCACGTTCCCAATGCTCAACCGGAAAATTTCAAGGTTGACCTGAATGACATGATCGTTGACGAACATTATGTTTATCCCGCCTCAAATAATTCGCCTATCAATCTTTCGCTTGAAAAGTGGGTGTTGAAGGTAAAGCACTGGAGTTTTGACCCGAAAGAAGGAGGCATAATCAGCAACGACGCGATAATACATACTTCGGTAGTCGACATCCCGATTCGTTCGTTTGTTTTGCGTCACGACATGTTTTATTTTGATTCGCAAAATATAGACAAACTATCCATTGCAGGTGGAAAAATTGACCTTTTGAATATAACAGGGAAACCGCACCTCAATTTTGACTATAAGACAGGACGGGAAATGGGTCCTCATTGGAGTTTCGGTATTGTTCAAGACGGAAACAAACCTGTAGCTGTGCTCCCGCATCTTAAGGATTTAGGGGACGACTCTTACCGGATAGGACTCAACTATATCCAAATGTTGAGTAACGATGAGGTAATTATACAGTTGCAACAACAGGGCAAACCTGCCATATTGAGAGGTAATACGTTGGCGAAATTCTCTCCACAACAGATTCTTAACGGACCCGATTATGTTTCAATATCGGGAGCATTGAACGTGGGAGCTCCCCGTGTGGGAGATATTCCGCTCACTGTCCGCTACACGGATATGAATAAAACGATGGAGATTGATCCTGTAAATGTAGATTTTGAGGGAAAAGGCAGCGTCCATTTTTCAGCCGAAAAGCAAAATTTAAATATCACATCAGCTGAAATCACTTTGCCGGGGCAGGTACAAGAAAAGCCGGCAAATACGTTTAACCCTCTTAAATCGGTATTTAGTGCAAAGCCGAATCCCGACAACGGGACGATGTATAGTGTTGATGTGACTCCGGGACAGGTTACCCAGCTTACAAGCGAAGGATCTGACTCAAAATCAGGGTTTAAACTGACCCTGATCGATGGTAAGATGAGTGCCAAGAATCAATCTGCCGATTGGTCTACCCTTAGATTTTCTGGAGACATGGCGCAGAATGGGCAGCCCGAATTAAAGCCTTGTAGAACGGCATTTGAGGTGCAGGGCGATATTAGCGCCAATTCCAATTCAATGTCCGTCAGCAGCATCCCGACTCCGTTTGGAGCCATGACTCAAACGTTCGATTTTGCCAACAAGCGGTTGATAGGCTCTATCAGGATAAATACTCCCATAGTGCTTGGAGTTGCCACACTAAATAGCGGAACAATAGAAACCTGTTTTGATTCCGACGGATTTTATGTTGCCGGTGGCTGTAATTCATTTATTGCAGCAGGCATTTTGGCAGGCACTTACAATCTTGGATTTATGGCAGGTATTCATTCTTTAGATGATCATCTTTGGAGCGTAACCAATTCTTACATAGATCCGTCGGTGGTCAATAAGTGCTATTATAATGATGCTAAGGCCGGTGGTGGATTGAAAGGCGTTTATTTTGCTGTCAACAGGGAACTTCTAAATACCAGTATCAGCCAAAATTTTGTTATTGTTTCAGGATACCTCAGGGCAAAAGCATTGGTGGGCGGTGATTTTTATGCCAATTTCGGTAAAGACTGGAAGATAGGTGGTAGCGGGTATGCTTATCTGGATGTAGCTGCCGGCCTCTCGTCTGTAACCGGAACCAGCATAAGCGGAGGATTTGGAGGAGATGCAAAAGTGAAATTTGTTATAAGCGATAAACCGTATTTTGAAGGGTCTATGCAGATGAATTTTGGAATTGAGGTGAAACAGAAATTGCTCGTTACTACTATTTCCAAATCATTTGATATTGGTTGTAAAGTCACGGCCGGAACCAATGGGCTTGGATTCAATCTTGGATCGGGTGGAGCTGCAATAGAAAAGTGTGAATAATATATGTAAACCATACCACAAATTAATTACGAATAGGTTATGTGTCAAAAATATTTTCAAATAAGTGTTTGTTTTATAGCGTGTTTACTGGGGGTGGCATCTGCGGCTGCGCAACCATGTTCAAGTAAAGCCTACACTACAGGAAACTATATTTTCTGTGGACCGGAACTCCCCAAAGGCTTTGCCTATCTCATCGAAAAGAAAGAAGCTTCGGCCTCGGAGTGGAAGAGAGCGGCAGTGATAAAGGCTCCTGTAAACGAAGCATCCTGCAGGTCGTTGCTGATGGGAATTCCAGCGCCGGTTGCCGCCGTAACTAAAGTGGATGATGGGATTATTCATCATTTTTGGCAACGGGTACAACTTTCATCTACCATCGATTCACTGCTTGCCTATGGGTTAACCCCTGTTTACCAGTATGCAGCAGGGTTGGCCTGGTTTGACGACGGATTGCGACAACCGGGAGTATATAATTACAAAGTAAGCAAAGTAGATAAAACAGGGACGGTTACATTGGCAAACGAATATACGCTCACTTTTCCCGGAAATTGTTTTGACGCAGATGTGCAACCGGTAAGATTCAAGCTCAATCAGGCTTCCATTGATATTAGTTTTCGGTTGAGTGATACGTTGAATACCCAGGGAATTAAAGTATTCAGAAGTCCTTATAAACAAAATCGTTACATGGAAATTGCGCCTGATATTCTTTTTACACGCCAAGATAACCGAACGGTTGCGTTGGTGACCGATGAGTCTGTCATCTCGGGCATGACTTATAGTTATGTGGCGGTACCGTTTGATGCTTTGGGCAATATGGGAAAAAGTTCCGATACCCTGAATATTTACAATGTGGCTAAACAAGCCGATATCGGAATAGTTACTTCGTTTCAGGCCGTTCCCCTGAAAGAAAAGCAAGGTATTTCGTTGGCGTGGCAGTTGAAAGGCAAACTTAATGTAACATCCATTGAGGTTTTTCGTTCAACAAATTACGATGGGGCTTATCAACAAGTTGCCACTTTACCGCCAACAGCAACCGGTTTTTTTGACAACCGGAACATTACGCCGGCAACAACCTATTTCTATTATATTGTTATCAATAACGGATATGGCAACAGTTTACCCAGCGCCCGCACGCCCGCCATTCTGGAAGGCAATAGGCCCAATTTGATTCCTCCGCAGAACCTTTCAATACATAGAAATGGCAGAATAGTTTCGCTTCGTTTCGAACGGGCCGACCGCTTTGCTCGGGCATATTATGTTTACCGTGCCGACGGTTACGTGGCGCCTTTGCAACAATTGGCTACCATGAAACTATCAACCGATTCGGTGATTAATCTTACCGATACGTTACCTTTTACACGTGAACCGTCAGCATACAGTTATGCTGTCGCATCGGTCAATACCTCCAATAACATTAGTCCGATGAGTGCACGGGTCAGTACCATGTTCAGCGGTGGACAATTACCTGTTGCCGACAAGGTGGATATTATGATGCTTGATGGCAATTTATTTGTTACCTGGAGCAATGTGTCGGAACAACATTCCGGTGTGGTTGGATACAAAGTGTTCCGCTCGGTGCGCAACAACGATAAAATAGTGGAAGCCGAAAAACAGGTAGCTATCACTGACGAAAACACGAATAGCTATGTTGATAAGAATGTGACTGACGGATTGACGTATCAATACCGCGTTCAATGTCAGGGAATGGATAGTTTGGAAGTGGGAAGCTTTAGCCAGACTGCAACCAAGCACATACCCCTCGATTTGCCATTGACCCCCGGACAGGTTTCTGCCATTGCCTCGGCGAATAAAGTCGCTTTGAAATGGACATTGCCTATTGACAATAAAGTGGAAAAAGTTCGTATTTACCGTGCCGAACTACATAAAAAGGCATTGCTGCTTAAAGAACTCAATAGAGAACAGGGATTTGAGGATGCAGCAGCCGGTAAAGGGATTTATTATTTTTACTATTTGGTAACAGTTGATAAAAAAGGCAGAGAGAGCCGCCCAACAGATGCGGTAAGTGCCAAGCTTTAGACTTTTAAGGCAAGAAGATTGTGAACTCTGGAAATTGTACTGGTCCGACTTAGATGTGAAATCTGGGTCGGACTTTTTCATACCAGCTTTTCCTGCATAGCCTTTACAACTGCCTCCGATTTGGAGTTGACCTGCAGTTTGCGGTAGATATTGTTGATATGGCTGCGTACCGTTCCCATACTGATGCAGCAGTGATCGCCGACCATTTTGTAGCTGTCGCCCTTGGATAGGCAGTGTAAAACATTCAACTCCCTTTCAGACAGGTCGTAACAGTTGTCTTTCGGCGCTTCTTTGTGAAAGAAATCGAGCACCTTGCGGGCAATTTCGCTGCTCATGGGCGATCCGCCGGCATGAAGGTCTTCTATGGCTTCAACAATCTGTTGTGCGGACGATTTTTTCAGTAAATAGCCGGTTGCGCCGGCGCACAGCGCATCGAATATCCGTTCTTTATCATCGAAGACGGTCAAAATGAGAATATTGACCTCTGGATAATGCTCTTTGATGAGGCGGGTTGCTTCAATACCCGACATACCGGGCATATTGATGTCCATCAGGATCACATCGGGCTTGTTTTCCCTGCAATTTTCAAGAGCCGAGAGGCAGTTGGGAAAGGCGTCGCACAGTTCAAATCCTTTTACCCCAGAAACCAGATAGGTAAGGCTTTCGCGTAAGGCTCTGTTGTCTTCGTAAATTGCTATTTTAATGGACATAATATAAAGTTTTGGCTTAGCAAATGTACTAAACGGACAATTGTCTGGCAATCGTATATTAATATGGTTTTAGCCGTAAGCGGATGCTTGTTCCTTCCTGTTGATTGGATACGATGGAAAATTGTGCGTTGATTTGTTTGGCCCGTTCTTCCATGTTTTTTATCCCGTTTCTCGACGATTCCTTCTGCCAGTCGAAACCAATGCCGTTATCCATAATCTCGACGTCGATGTAAGGATGTTTTTCCGTCACGATAATTTTTGCCCGGGTACATTGGGAATGTTTGGCAAGGTTATTAATGGCCTCTTTGATAATCAGATAGGAGTTTCGTCCAACTTCCAGCGACAGTGGCAGTTCATTTGCGGTTTCGGGGATGGAAATTTCGGAATCTATTTTCTTCGACTCAAAAAGAGGGATGGCATATTCTTTAATCCGGACGAAAAGGTTGGCAAACTTATTGTTTTTCGGGTTCACCGACCATATAATATCATCAATCGCTTTTAGTGCGTTTTGTGCATTTTCAAATATTTTCCGGATAATTTCCGAAGAAGGATTCTGGTTGTTGCAGTGTTGTGTCAGTACGCTGCTCAGAATAGAAATGCTGCTCAGTGTAGAGCCCAGATCATCGTGCAGGTCGGCGGCAATCTGGTAGCGCACTTCCAGTTCGCGCTGCAACTGTTTGTTACGCAGTCTGAGCCGATGACGG
>CAXXPB010000048.1:0-5789 GCA_963678825.2 uncultured Microbacter sp.
CAATAAAGCCATCCACCAGTACAATCATATTCCGATCGGCAGCTTCGAGCATAGCACCCGCCATCATGGCAATTTCCAATCCACCGAAAACTGCCAGCGTTTCTTCGGGTGTCTGCGGATTATACTTTTCCGACACTTCTTTCAGGATGGATGTTTTCTTTGAGAAATGGTCTCCCTGCGAACCGGTACCGGCACCAATACACTCTTCGATAGGTATATTCAGGAAACGGTGCATCAGTAGCGAAGAAGCCGAAGTATTGCCGATACCCATCTCTCCGAATCCAATTACATTACAACCGGTTGCCGCTTCGGCGCTCACAAGTTCTCGCCCTTTTTGGATGGCCGCACGGCATTCATCCGTAGTCATGGCTGGTTCACGCCGCATGTTGCGACTTCCTTTTGCCACTTTAGCATTCACAACAGGAATTCCTGCCGGAAAATCGTAATCGACACCGGCATCCACTACCTTCAAATTGATATTGTTCTGACGGCAAAAAACGTTGATTGCGGCACCTCCGGCCACGAAATTCATCACCATCTGCCAGGTTACATCTTTCGGATAAGGACTTACGCCTTCGTCGGAAAGTCCGTGGTCGGCAGCAAATACCAGCAAAGATGGATTATTCAATGAGGGAGTTAGCGTATTTTGAATCAAACCGATTTGTAAAGCAAGCTGTTCAAGCGATCCCAAAGCCCCCACCGGTTTGGTTTTGAGATCAATTTTGTGTTGAAGTTGTTCCTGTAAAGTCATTTTATGTTGATTATTTCAAACACGAAGTCACTAAGACACGAAAAATATTGATTGTCTCTTCGTGACTTTGTGTTTATTATTGCTGTTTTATTTTTACCGGTATGCCCGACACCATCAGGTAAACCTCTTCAGCCATCGCGGCAATATGCTGGTTGATCCAGCCCTGCAAATCGGCAAACTTGCGTGCCGATTCCTCTACGGGATGTACACCCATGCCCAATTCGTTGCTCACCACAATCAGGTTCATCTCTTTGCTTGCAAAACGCCCCCACTCCGCTTTGGCCTCTGCCAGTGATTTTTCCATATCAAACCCGTTATCGAAAAATATATTCGTCAGCCAAAGAGTGATACAGTCGAGCAAAACGGTTTTACCATCGACGGCAGTGGAAGACAGTTGCTTTTCCTCTTCGATATTGATCCAGTGCGGACCGCGATCGCTCTGATGACGCTCAATCCGTTTGCGGAAATCGTCATCCCACACACGTGCCGTAGCCAGATAAACTGGATGCTCACTGCGCTGTTCGGCCAGCTCCTGCGCAAAGCGGCTTTTACCCGACCGGGCACCTCCGGTGATAAAAATGATATAAGACATATTTTTTAGATGAAAGAGTCAAGAACCAAGATTCAAGACCTATTATATACAAATCAAAGCTTTTGAATTTAAACGGCAAATTTGCGCTCCCGAAGCATTTTCTTCAAAACACGCTCACAATCTGCCGATTGCCGCATTTCGAAGTCAAGTGCCGGAAGCGCAAACTCTCTATAGTTTTGTAATCGTTTTCTACGTAAAGAAAGCCTACTTTCCTTTTGCAGAATTATCGACTTTCCATGAGCAGACATCCTCCACATACCGCCAGCTAACAGTATCGCCGGGCTTCAGCGTCTGGTACAACGCCAGTTTTTTCGGCGCTTGTCCGTTGATGCGATAATACCAGGCCATTTTGCCTCGTTCACCCTTTATCTGATCGATCGCCGTCACAAAGACATATGACCCGACCGGATGGGTTTCCGTTTCGGCAGCTTCCTGCAAAGCGCCGAGTACCGCGATGCCGGGAAACCAGGCCACTTTTACCGTTTTCGGAGCCTGACTTTTTCCATAGTCGATCTCCACGGTGATCTCATTTTTCACCGACTGTGCCTTCTTATTGCCTCCGAATGAAGCGGCTGGTATTACAAGAAACAGAACGACAAGAATATATATTTTTGTTTTCATATTTTTTCAGATTGTCTTGGTTCCTTATTCTCCCGCTAAGGCGGGATCTACACTCCGTTTCGATTTGTTCTCTTAAAACGCATACGACAGTTTCGCCACAATGCTACGACCCGACATATTGTATCCGTCTTTTTCGGTATAGTTTTCATCCAACAGGTTGGAAGCGGTAACGCCGAAATTGATTTTTTGCGAATAGGCATATCCGATCGAATAATCGAAAACCATATAAGCAGGCATTTGCAATATTTTATCGGAAGCGGCATAACCGCCTTTGGTGTAATAATCGGTAGATTTGATGCCCGGACGAAGGTAACTGAAGTTATCTTTTTCGAGACGGGTTCCGATCAAACGTCCGTTCAGACGCATATTTACTTTGCCGTACTGATAGTTCAATCCGAAGTTGCCATTGGTTTTACGGGCAAACTGCATATCATACGTTTGTTCCTGACCTTTAACCACCTGTGTAAAATTATTTTTCAGCATCCATGTGAAGTTGGCATACGCTTCTAGCAACAGTTTCGAGTCAATAAACTTTCCGAAGTTAAATGCGGAAACAAGTTCAAGACCGTTCATGGTCGATTGATTGGCATTCGTATAGGTGGTGCCGGCAGCAACATATTGGTTCACAATTTTGTTATCGTACAAAGTATGAAAATAGGTAACGTCAAGTTTCAAACCGGTAGCCGCAGAGGTATAACTCAACCCAAAATCGGTAGTACGTGATTTCTCCGGTTTCAGATCGGGGTTGCCGATATAATCGGTCGAATAGGTCACACCGCCATAAGTATATTTCATGGTATATTTACCTGACATCTGATAAGCATCGGGCACATAGAAAGCGGTTCCGTACGAAGCGTGAGCCTTGAAATCAGCGAAAGCATATTGCGCGCCTACCGACGGATTGACTGTATTGTAATGCGCATTAGCATCCGGGGCATTCAACGCTGCATTGGCGTCGATATGGTAATTGAAACGGTCGAAACGCAAACCTGCATTCACATTCAAACCATTCCAGTTGTAAACGGCCTGTCCGAACAAAGCAATATTGGTAAAGCGGTTATCGGGTTTGTAGGGAGCAGTTTCAACGCCTTTGGCCGAATAGTTATTCGAAGTATAATCGTACACCTTAATATCCTGGCCTACTGTAAAATTGAGGTTGCCAAATTTATAGCCATCCTGTAACTGATAGCCATACTCTTTGGTGGAACTGGTAAAATTGATAAATCCAGCGTCGGTGTTGTCCGAATAATTCGGATTTTTATCGTTGGTGTAATATGGAGCAAAACGGAAACGATTCAACGCGTTTTGCTGTTCCAACGAAGCATAGAGATTCAGACGGTTCACGTCCTTCTTGCTCTGTCCGTACGAACCCCAGTAATTACCGGCAGTCTCCACATCGTAAGCATAAGTATAGCTACCTTCGGCACGCACTTTCCACTGAGGATTCATTTTATAGTCGGCAAAAGCATTGGCAACATTCAGTTCGTACTGAGTGTTGTCCATTGCATCGCCATACGAAGCCTTATCAAGGATCAACTTATCGGCTTCAGTCATTTTCAGAAAATTATGCTGGCCAATCCGGTAATCTTTGTTTTGCTGCTGGCGACTGTAGCCCAGACAGTAACTGAACTTATCGTTCGCCACACCGGTAAAATTAGCCCCCAGCTTGCTGTATCCGAAGCTGCCAGCTTCTACAGAGGCGCTTCCCTGCGATTTTTTACCTGCTTTTTTCGTAATGATATTAATAACACCACCCATGGCATCCGAACCGTACAACACGGCATACGGGCCTTTTATCACTTCGATGCGTTCTACATTATCGACCGCAATAGTCGCCAGATTGGTTGTACCTGCCGATTCGCCATTGATAAGCACGAGCACTACACTGCGGTTGTGAGCACTGGGCGAAAAGCCACGCATGGCAACCTGAGCCGACAACCCCGGGTATTGTATAATATCCAGATTAGTAGCTCGTTTTAATACTTCCGCTAAATTATCGTTCGGAAGAGACTTCAGGGTACTCCCTGATATAATTTCCACTTTTTGCGGTATACTTTTCAGTAAATTTCCGGAACGTGAAGCGTTTACAACCACTTCATTCATTTGATATGAGCGAATAGAATCGCCGTCCTGAGGTTTAAGTCCGGCAGCAAAAACCGAAGTTCCTGCTGTCAAAACCGCAACCGATAGTAACAGTTTTCTCATTTGTTTTTAATAATTAGTTGAATTGAATGTGGTTCCTCTCAGCACTATCCGGAATCGGCTGGTTGGAACGGGTTTATCGTTCTTTAACTTTTCTAAAGTTTAGAACTTTAGAAAAGGTTAGAAAAATCTATTCGTTTATTACTCTTTCCTTTTTCAACTTCTCTATCTGATGACGCGGCACCAGAAAAACGGTCGGGCGTCCCGTAACGGGATTAGGACGGGTGACGACTACGGTTTTGTATACCTCCTCAATGATAGAGAATTGCAATACCTCGTCGGGTGCGCCCTGCGTATGAAGCTTACCGCCGTTCAGCAGTAACAATCTGTTGCAGTAAGAGCTGGCCAGGTTCAAGTCGTGGATAATCATCAGCACCGTCAGCCCCAGTTCGCAATTGAGTTCCCGCACCAGATCGAGCACCTGCACCTGATGGCTGATGTCGAGTTGCGAGGTCGGTTCATCGAGAAGCAGGAGTTTCGGCTCCTGAGTTAAAGCCCGGGCCATCGCCGCAAGTTGCCGTTCGCCGCCACTGAGCGACGAGAGCGGTTGATCGCGGTACTTCAAAATACCCGTGAGCTCCATATATTTTTCGGCTTTCGCCACATCTTCTTTTCGTTCAAAGAACTGAAATAGTTCGCGATAAGGCAAACGCCCCAGCAATACATATTCCACTACCGACATCGAAGTATCCTCAATGTGTTGCGTCACTACGGCAACAGCCTGTGCTTTCTGCCGTACCGGCATCACACCCAGCTCTTTTCCTTCGAGCAGCATGCTTCCCGATGAACGTTTCAAATCTCCGAGCAGCGTTTTGATCAGGGTACTTTTGCCCGAACCGTTGGGTCCGATAATGCCCGCAAAATCACCTTTGTTGAGCGTAAACCCGACCTCCTGCAAACGAAAACTTTTATAGCCGCCGCATAAGCCGTCGATCTGTAATAAAGGATTCTTTATTTCTTCCATGCCGAACCCTTTCTGCTTAAAAGAATGATAAACAATATGCCTCCGGTAATGCCTGTCAGTACTCCTACCGGCAATTCATTGGGAGCAATTAGTGTGCGAGCCAGCACGTCGCACACAATCAGAAACAGGCCTCCCCCCAGAAAACTTGCCGAGAGCAAAATACGGTAGTCCGATCCTACGGCACGCCGCATCAGATGGGGAATCACTAAGCCCACAAAACCGATAATACCGGCAATGGAGACACACAAACCTGTCAGCAGGGAGGCCAGCACAAAGAGCACCCGTATGGTCAGTTTTACATTGATGCCCAGGTGTATCGCTTCATCTTCGCCCAAACGCAAGGCATTCAGGGCATGCGCAAACAAGTGCGTCAGCAAAAAGACTCCGATACTACCGAACAACATCAGGCGAATGAGTCGTCCATCGGGTTGTTCCAGCGATCCCATCGTCCAGAAGATAATATTATGCAAATCTTCGGTGGTAGATATCGACAGCAAAAACATCAGCAACGACGAGCAGACAAAACTAATCATTACGCCAGTGAGCAACATCCGGTTGATATTGGCTGCATTCTTGCCCATTCCCAGCACATACACCAGAAAGATGGTTACGAACGCCCCGGTAAAACCTGCTACCGGAAGTAAAAAACTACCCAGCGA
>CAXXPB010000049.1:0-13055 GCA_963678825.2 uncultured Microbacter sp.
ACAAAAGGACTTAAGATGCTGGAACCTTATATGAATGATCCTTTGTGCATGACCAGTAAACGACAAGCCATCGAATCCAGAATAAAAGGGATAGAGACTCTGGTGGCAGGAGCCGTTGCCCCCGATTTCGCATGGAAGTTGAGTTCCGGAAAAACGATTCAGTTCCATGACTTTAAGACGGAAGCAAAATATAAGCTGGTTTTGTTTTGGTCGGCGGACTGCCAACACTGCAGAGAGGTTTTAGAAAAATTGTACCCCTGGTACGATATTCCGGCACACCGGGAATTGATCGATGTTTTTGCCATCAGCTTAGACGAAACGCCAACCGAAATTCCTTTATGGGAAAAAGCAGTCTTGAAGTATCCGGCATTTAAGCACAAAAGAGCCGAACAGGGAGTAAGAAGTCCCGAAGCCAGTGCCTATTTCGTGTTATCAACGCCGACCATGGTACTGGTCGATGCCAAAACAAATAAAATAGTGGCATTGCCGAATAACGCCGATGATATGGAAAAAGCAATTGCTCAATAATACAAAAAATGGCTCCCGGTCGGGAGCCTTTTTCATGTTATTCTAAACTCATGTAATCGTAATGAATAAAGGGTTTGTGCCCTTTTTTTCCAATTAATTTCCGGGCAGTTTCTGAGTTGTATTGCACCTTTCCAACTCCGATTGATCGTTCATCTTCGGCTATAATCTTCACAATATCACCTTCTTCAAATTGTCCTTCAATTCGGGATACGCCGACAGGCAGAAGACTGCTGGCTTTCGATTCGTCAAGCAGTGCTTCTTCTGCTCCGGCATTTACGTAAACAACACCTTTGGCGAAGTCTTCGCTGTGCGCAATCCATTTCTTCACGCTGGAAATCTCTTTTTCGCTGGGAACAAATAACGTACATACCGTGGTTTCCGGCTTCTTAAGCAGGTCGAGCAAAATATTCTCTTTCTTCCCGTTGGCTATCATTACCGCGATACCTTCGGCAGCTACCTTTTGAGCAATGGCGCATTTGGTATGCATTCCTCCCCGCCCGAGTGTCGACTTCTGATCGGAGATATAGTCGTCCATATCCTGCTGTCCTGGAAGTATTTGCCGGATAACATGAGAGGCTGGATCAGATGGATTGCCGTTGTAAATTCCATCCACATTACTGAGAATAATCAATGCGTCCACATCCATCATGGTTGCCATCAATCCCGACAATTCGTCATTATCGGTAAACATCAGTTCGGTGATAGAGGTTGTGTCGTTTTCATTTACAATGGGAATCACCCTATTTTCGAGCATCACGCTGATGCAGTTTTTCTGGTTCAGATAAAGCGACCGGCTTCCGAAGTTTTCCTTTGTGGTAAGGATTTGCCCGCAGGCAATGCCCTGTTCACGGAAAAGCTCGTAATAGCGGTTAATCAGCTTTGCCTGTCCAACTGCCGAGAAGAGTTGGCGAGCAGAAACAGCATCCAGTTTCTTATGCGCTTTCACCTCGCTGCGTCCCGAGGCCACAGCCCCCGAAGAGATCAAAATAATTTCGGCACCGGCTTTATGCAATACCGAAATTTGATCGACAATGGCAGAAACCCGTGTAACATCCAACCGCCCATCGGGACGAGTCAGCACGTTACTGCCTACTTTTACCGCTATACGTTTGTACTTTATCATATTGTTTGCTCTTTAAGGGATCTGAGTAAACTTTGTGTTTTGATTTATTCTGCAAAGTAACAAAATATTACGTCAACTCCGAAATCAAGGAAACGCTTTCGGCAGATTGTATGTATCTTTGCCCCCGCAAAGCAAACAAGTTGTTTTGTATTATCCGCCTTAATTTCTACCATAAAATTTTTCCTATTTATTCTATTAATTTTCAGACTTATGGCAGGGATTTTCATTCTTTTGTTCTACTATTTTCTGGGAACACTGATTGCCTATCTCATCGGCAATTTTATCCCGGGAAGCATTATGGGCATGTTGCTGCTCTTCCTTTCGCTGGTTTTTAAGATTATCAAACCGGAACAGGTTCGCAAGTCAGCCACCTTTTTTCTGGACAACATGATGCTGTTTTTCATTCCGCTTGGCGTTGGCCTGGTAGCCTCTTATGCCCTGATTGGCAAATTTTTAACGGCAATCACCATCGCGTCGGCCGTCAGCACTGTTCTGGTGCTTGTCGTTGTGGCACTGATCGCTCAAAAGATGGAGGGAAAGAAAGATGCATAACCTTATCCATTCACAACTGTTTCTGTTGACGTTTACCATTGGTGTCTATGTGGTTGCCTTGTGGATCTACCGAAGAACAAAGATCATGTTGCTGCATCCGCTGATCACTTCCTTACTGGTTATCATTGCCGGAATCAAAACGGCAGATATTCCCTATCCGGAGTATGCCGAAGCAACGAAAATCATCGACTTTATGCTTGGAATTTCAGTAGTGGCGTTAGGTTATCTGCTTTACGAACAAATGACCCACATGAAAGGCAACATCACCGCCATGGTTACGTCCATTTTTGTGGGCAGCGTGGTGGGGATTGTAAGCGTCATACTCATTGCCAAAGCTTTAGGCGCCGACCCGCGCATTGTAGCCTCGCTCGAACCGAAATCCATCACCACTCCTATTGCCGTTACGGTTTGTGCACATTCGGGCGGCATCCCTGCACTGACGGCCATCGTAGTAATTCTGGTTGGCATTTTCGGAGCTGTCATCGGACCGTTTGTTCTTAAAAAATTAGGCATTGAAAGCAAACTGGCACGCGGATTGGCGCTTGGTTCGGCGGCACATGCCGTAGGAACCGCCCGCGCCATGGAGCTTGGTGCTGTGGAAGGCGCCATCAGCGGACTTGCCATCGGATTAATGGGAGTTGTCACTGCCGTGATGGTTCCCGTTATCGAAGCCATCATGCGGTTTTTCGAATAAATGTTTGTATTTTTGTGCTTTATGTACTAAACACAAAGAGCACAAGAGATTTCACAAAGAGCACGAAGGAAGATTCGACGTTAAACCCGAACATCAATTTGCACATTACAACCTTAAAATACACATGACAGAAAACGATATTCAAGCTTATTTAAATAGGTAATATTCTCTCTGCACTTCGAAAGAAAAATAAAATAAAATCTCCTGCTTATGGAATCTGGGAGCTAACATAAAAGTTAGTCATCTTTTAGTCATCTTTTGACTCCACAACTTGATAAACAATCAATTAAATTTGACGCAAAAAAGTAATCTATGAATAAAATCACCATACTTGGAACGGCTCATCCCTATCGTGGAGGGTTGGCTTCGTTCAACGAAATGCTGGCTCGCACCTTCCAGAAAAAAGGGAAACAGGTAAACATCAAAACGTTTACAGTTCAATATCCCAACTTTCTTTTCCCCGGCAAAACACAATATACCGATTCCTCGGCTCCTGAGGGGCTGGATATTGTGCGCTGCGTCAATTCCGTGAACCCTTTCAACTGGCTTCGCGTCGGGTTACGTATTCGGAAAGAACGTCCCGATATGGTACTTGTACGGTACTGGACTCCCTTTTTGGCTCCGTGCCTCGGAACTATAAGCTACCTTGCCAAACGCAATAAACACACCCGCATCCTGTCGTTGCTCGACAATGTTGTGCCGCACGAAACCCATTTCTTCGATGCGTGGCTAACCCGCTATTTTGTCCGGTCGGTTGACGGGTTCCTCTACATGTCGCAACAGGTGAAACAGGATCTCGACCAGTTTACCACAAGCGCACCTACCTGCTTCTCTCCGCACCCGGTATTCGCCAATTTCGGAGAACGCGTGGATCGGCAAGAGGCAATTGCCCATCTTAACCTTTCGGAAGATACGCAATACCTGCTCTTCTTCGGCATTATCCGCGACTACAAGGGACTCGACCTGTTGATTGACACCTGGAAACTAATGAAAGACAGAGGTCAGACAAAAGGGAAGAAAGTGATTGTGGCCGGTGAATATTACAATAACAAAGAAAAATATACTGCTCAAATTGAAGCTCTTGGACTTCAGAATGATATTCTGGTACATGACTTCTTTATCCCCGACGATGAGGTGAAATATTACTTCTCAGCCACCGATGTGGTGGTACAACCCTATAAAGATGCGACCCAAAGCGGTGTAACACAGATTGCCTACCAGTTCTCGGTTCCGATGATTGTTACCAACGTGGGCGGACTGGCCGAAATCGTTCCCGACGGACGTTCAGGATTTGTAGCCGAATCTTCTCCCGAAAGCATTGCCGCCGCAATCGAAAAATTCTATGCCATCGGAGGTGCTCCTCATTTTGCAGAAACCCTTGCCGAAGAACGCAAACGCTTTACCTGGGAAGCCATGACCGAACAATTTGAAGTGCTGTACAATCAGGTAATCAGATAATTTGCAGATATGCCAATGGAATCTGATTGATCGACTGCGTAAAAAGACAGATTTAAATCGTCAATGAATAAATTGTAAATAACCTTATGTTACTGAAAATCTACCCTGAAAATCCCAACCCAAAAGCCGTGGAGCAAGCCGTGGAGGTATTGCGAAATGGCGGTGTTATTATCTACCCTACCGATACCGTGTATGCCTTCGGATGCGATATTTTCCAGGCTCGGGCGGTAGAGAAAATCTGTAAGTTCCGTAACCTCGACCCGGGCAAGGCGCATCTATCTATCGTTTGCTCCGATTTGAGCCACCTCAGCGAATTTGCCAAGGTCGACAACAATACCTTCAAACTGATGAAGCGATTACTGCCTGGTCCGTTTACGTTTATTCTGAACCGCAGCAACAAACTGCCCAAGTTGTTCAAAGAACGGTCGGAAGTAGGCATCCGTGTGCCGGACAACAATATCACTGTTGAACTGGTAAAGGCGTTGGGCAACCCGATTCTTTCGGCCTCTCTTCGTGATGACGACGATGATGTGCTTGAATACCTTACCGATCCCGAACTGATGTGCGAAAAATACATTTATGAGGTGGATATGGTTATCGACGGCGGCTTTGGAAACATCAAGCCTTCTACCGTTATCGACTGCACAGGTGAAGAACCCGAAATTGTACGTCAGGGAAAAGGAAAAGTGGAATTATAATTGACGATTGACGATGTACAATTTACGATTTTAATCTGCAATCAGATTCATTTTCAAATTAGCTTCGCTGAACGTTGTTTCTCAAATCTTCAAATTCTCAAATTAACATGATGCTTTTCGGATTAATTGGCCACCCGCTGGGTCATTCGTTTTCAAAGAAATATTTCACCGAGAAATTTGAACGCGAAAATATCAATGCCGCCTACGAATTGTTCGACATCGACGATATTGCGCTGTTGCCCGAGGTTTTGAAAGACGAACGCCTCATCGGCCTCAACGTAACTATTCCCTACAAGGAGCAAGTAATTCCGTACCTCGACGCGCTCGACGAACGGGCAGCCGAAATCGGAGCAGTGAACGTGATCCGCATCGTACGCGATGGAGAACACATCCTGCTCACCGGCAGCAATTCCGACGTAGTGGGTTTTCGCGAAACGATCCGCCCCATGCTCAAACCGCATCACAAAAAGGCGCTTGTACTGGGAACCGGAGGCGCTTCCAAAGCTGTTATTTACGGATTGAAAGAACTGAACATAACCTCGACACTGGTCTCACGTTCTCCCCGCAAGGATGGCTTGACCTACGACCAACTGAACGAAGCGGTTCTGAAAGAGTACGCGGTGATTGTCAACGCTTCGCCTGTGGGCACGTTCCCGCACGACGACGAAGCTCCGGCTATTCCGTACGAGCTTGTTACTCCCGATCATTTGCTCTACGACCTGGTATACAATCCTCCCCTCACCCGCTTCTTGGCCCTGGGACAAGAGAAAGGTGCTGCTATCAAAAACGGACTGGAAATGCTGGAAGGCCAGGCTGTGGAAGCCTGGGAAATATGGAACAGATAAAATTTAGAAAAAACCAGTAAATGAAGCTTCCTTGACTTGTCTTTCTCTAACTTTACGAATCAGATAAGGTGCTTTACGACTTATTGTATATGTTCTCAAAAAAGTACCGTGACATGGTTCTTCTTCGTACCAGGTAATTGTACAAGTACGAGAATGTAAATCAATAATAATCTTTGAAGGATTACCTTGTTCATTTAAATGCTCAATACCTTGAAGCGAATTTATACTCTGTCTATCTACCGATAACATAATAGATTTTTCATTATAAATGGCATGCCACATTAATGCAAACTGTTCCCCCAACTCTTTAAAAAACAGATATTGCACATAACCCTCCTTTGAATCTTCCGGAATGACATGATTAGAAGCTTTATTTTCAGGCTTACTGACAAATTCAAACTTAGCCCTGAGTATCGATTTAAATCTTTCCTGCTTATTGTATATCCCATTTTCATCCGCAAGTTGTTCATAATGATCATTCAGATTAAATGAGGGTTCATGCACATAAATATAGGGTTTCCCATCCAGAACATTATCCATAAACCAATAATCGTATTGAAGCCCCGGTTCTAGCTTCAGTTTATCAAACATCTGCATATAAGTCTTCAGATCAAAAGTTTTTCTATCAATACTCGTATTATTTCCTACTGTTATCAGTTTCACCGAATCCTGATAATTCTGAACCTTTTGAATGAATGTTTCAATAGCTTGAGATTTTAGAGGGAATACATTGATAAATGTAAGTGACACTGCAAGAAACAATATTTTATGACAAAATAATCTATTCATTTTTACAAGTTATATTCAACATGATGATCCTGTATTCAAATATACAAATGATTATGAATAAAAAACTCCCACAGATACGATTTTAATCTGCGGGAGTTAACCTATGAGTAAAGATACATGTAAAAAAACAGCCCTACACGCATCACGCGTTGGAGGCAGTTTGTGTGCTATCTACAAATACACGAGTCGCAAGTTCCTTATCAAGAGAGTAAATGGCATAACCGTTGTCTTTTACCAGCTTAAGAGTATCGACAATAGCTTTCGCATTTGCTTCTTCTTCTACCTGCTCGTCGATAAACCAACGCAGCATACTCAGAGTGGCATGGTCTTTTTCTGCTACAGCGGTATCTGCCAGATGGTTGATTCGAGCGGTCACTTTTTGTTCGTGTTCCATCGTTTCTTCAAAAACACTCAACACCGAATCCCAGCTTGTCGGAACCTCCTTAATAGGTTGAACCACTGCCTTACCTCCGCGTTCAATCACGTAGTTGAAAAATTTGATGGCATGGGTGGTTTCTTCCTGATACTGAATATACATCCAGTGGGCAAATCCCGGCAATCCCAAATCGGCAAAATGAGCCGACATGGAAAGATAGAGTTGAGCTGACCAGAATTCGTAATTGATCTGATCGTTGATTTCCTTTTCTAACAGTTTGCTAAGCATAATTCGTTGGTTTTTATCGGTTGGTTATTAGTACCGTTTTTCTACCACCGACCAGTCGATCAGCTCCCAGAAGGTAGCCACAAAATCAGCGCGACGATTCTGGTAATCAACATAGTATGAGTGTTCCCACACGTCGCAGGTAAGTACCGGAACGAGTCCTTTCTTCAGTGGATTTCCGGCATTGCTTTCCTGTACGATTTCGAGCGAACCGTCTTCTTTCTTTACCAGCCATGCCCACCCGGAGCCAAACAAGGTAACGGCTGCTTTTGTGAACTGTTCTTTGAAAGCGTCAAACGAGCCAAAACTTTTATCGATTGCTGCAGCCAATGCTCCCGAAGGTTTCGAAGCGGCAGGTTTCGGTGCAAATTGCCAGAAAAAGAAAGTATGGTTCCATACCTGAGCCCCGTTGTTGAAGATCGGGCCTTCGGCTTTTTTTACAATTTCTTCGAGTGAAGCATCTTCAAACGGTGTGCCAGGAATCAACCCGTTCAGGTTGTTGATATAAGTTTGCACGTGTTTCCCCCAGTGGAGGTTAACGGTTGTTTCACTCATTTTTGGTGCTAATGCGTCTGCTGCATACGGCAGAGCCTGTAATTCGTATTTCATCATTGAAAATATTAATAGTTAGTAATTTATGTCCTAATCAACTGTTCAAAATTCGTTGAACTTCAATCGGTCGTCTTTTGTTTTTTCTATATCAGTTACGTGTTAAAATCTGATTGTGATTGCAAATATAATGCGGAAATCCCCGGATTATACTTTTACAGAAATAAATATGAATATTGATAAAATCTATAAGAACAGTCTCCCTCCCTAATCTTTATTGATGAAGTTGTCTTGGTTTTTTTGGTTATGTAGCTTATCGTTTAATTTTACTCATCGATCCCTCCTAACCTCCCCTAAATGGGGAGGGCCTTGTCTTAAAACGAGCAAATTTTGTGCATTTTACAATGTTACAGCCCCCATTTTGGGGAATCGAAGATCAGCGAAGCTAATGGGGGTCAAAAATAAACAGTCAAAACGAGTTCAATGATAAAACTGATTTGCCATGTGATTCCGGGCTATTTCTTTTTAGTCGGTAAAAGAAACAAAATAAAAACACTTCCTTTTCGTTATACAAATAACACTTCGATTCACTACGAAAGAAAATTCCATTTATTAATCTAATATCGTGCTATTTACAACCAATCACACCTCATTATTCCCTTTTTAGAATTTTTTCTATGCTTTTTCTATTTTCCTTTTGAATTTTCGATTATTTGTTATTACTTTTGCATTTAGTGAAAAACGAAAACAAGTAACTATGTCTAACGTAACAGAGGCTGTAATCAATCGTCTACAATTACAGTCCGAACAAATCAGAAAACGGTTGGTGGAGATTGTCTATACATCCAAGTCCGGCCACATCGGAGGTTCGCTTTCCTCCGTGGAAATAGAGACCGCTCTCTATTTTCATGTGATGAATATTGATCCGAAAAATCCCAAAAAAGAAGATCGTGACCGCTTTATTCTCAGCAAAGGACACAGCGTGGAAGCTCTCTATTCCACACTTGCAGCTGCCGGATTTATCGACGATTCTTTACTCGAAACATACGGTAAGTTTAAATCTCTTTTGGCCGGTCACCCGACAAAAAAGACTCCCGGAATAGAACTCAACAGCGGAGCATTAGGCCATGGATTGGCAGTGGGTGTCGGTATGGCAATTGCTGCAAAAATGGATAAGAAATCTTACAAAACATACGTTTTGATGGGTGATGGCGAACAGGGCGAAGGCTCCATCTACGAAGCTGCCATGTCGGCCAGTCATTATAAATTGGATAATCTGGTTGCTATCATTGACCGCAACTGTCTTCAAATAAGCGGAAAAACAGAAGACGTGATGGCTCTCGAACCCATGCGTCAACGCTGGGAAGCTTTTGGGTGGGAAGTTTTCGATGTCGATGGCAATAACATTGCTGAAGTTGTAAATACCTTTTTAAATATGGATTACAACAACAAACCGAAACTGATGATTGCTCACACCACAAAGGGTTGCGGTATTTCGTTCATGGAAAAAGTGGCCAAATGGCACCACGGAATACCCAACGATGAGCAATACACCGAAGCCATTGCCGAAATTGAAGAACGCATTCAACAGTATGCCAATGCGTCAATCAGATAATTTGCAACTAAAATTATGACAAATACGATTCCCTGCCGTAAAATGTTCACCGACACATTGGTTGAACTGGCAAAACAAGATAAAGATATAATTGCCGTGACTACCGATGCGCGTGGTTCGGTAACTTTAGATACATTTGCAAAAGAACTGCCGGCTCAGTTTGTAGAGCTCGGTATTGCCGAACAAAATGCAGTTGGTGTTGCTGCTGGATTAGTTTCGGCTGGTAAAAAAGCGTTCGTGTGCGGACCGGCATGTTTTTACGTGGCCCGCAGTCTGGAACAGGTAAAAATAGATGTGGCCTATTCTGCCAATCCTGTGAAAATACTTGGCGTTAGTGGCGGTGTAAGCTACGGAGCTCTTGGTTTTTCGCATCACAGTTTGCACGATATTGCCGTTTTGCGTACCTTTCCCGGAATGCACGTGGTGTTGCCCTGCGACATTTACCAAACACGTAAGTTGGTGGAAGAGTTGATCGACTACCCTTATCCCGTTTATGTCCGCGTGGGAAGAAACGCAGTTCCCAACGTGTACGAATCGGAAAATGTGGAATTCAAAATAGGGAAGGCTAACCAGATAGCAGACGGTAACGACCTGACCATTATTGGAACCGGCGAAACTGTTTATCATTGTCTCGAAGCATCAAAAACATTGAAAGAAAAGGGGATCAATGCCCGTGTAATCGATATGCACACATTAAAACCTTTCGATAGAGAAATCGTTGAAAAAGCCGCTATCGAAACCGGACGAATCATTACTGTGGAAGAGCACAGCATCTTCGGAGGACTGGGAAGCGCGGTAACCGAAATCGTTTCGCAGACTCATCCGGTACCGGTAAAAATACTCGGCATACCCGACGAATTCGCCATTCATGGCAAACCCTTGGAAATATTCCATCATTACGGAATTGATGCAGAGGGTATTGTAAATGCAGCCCTTACCTGATTTTTAGGATCCTTTTAATATAACTACCATGAAAATCAAAACTGCCTTATTCTTATTAATTTTATGCAATTGCTCCATCTTTAGCCAAACAACGACTGAAAAATGGAAAATATTCGAAGTAAAACTGACTGGCCCAAGCTACGGGAATCCGTTTACTGACATAAGTTTGCAAGGTAAATTTATTCAGGATAAAGACACAGTTACTGTTTCCGGTTTTTATGATGGGAATGGGATCTACAAGATTAGATTCATGCCCAAAAAAGAGGGGAAATGGAGTTATATAACCACCAGCAATTCAAAAAAACTCGATAAGAAAAAAGGAAGTTTTCAGTGCACTGCTGCACTCAAAGGTAATTTCGGCCCGGTAGTTGTAAAAGATACTTTTTACTTTGCGTATGCCAGCGGAAAACCTTACTACCCATTCGGCACAACCTGTTATGCCTGGGTGCATCAAGGCGATAGCCTTGCTGAGGTAACCCTTAAGACCTTATCAAAGGGCTATTTCAACAAAATGCGCATGTGCATTTTCCCAAAAGATTATGACTGGAACAAAAAAGAGCCTTTGTTGTATCCTTTCGAAGGAAAACCATTAACCGATTGGGACTACACAAAATTCAATCCGGCCTATTTTCAGAACATCGAAAAAAGGATTGCTCAACTGGATTCGCTTGGCATTGAAGCTGACCTGATCGTATTTCATCCCTACGACCGTTGGGGCTTCAAGAAAATGGACCGAAAAACGGATGACCGCTACATCAACTACATCATAGCACGATTTGCCGCCTACAAAAACGTTTGGTGGAGTATGGCTAACGAATATGATTTCATGACCGATAAGAAAAAAGAAGATTGGGATCATTACATCGAGCTTTTTGCAGCTAAAGATCCGTATAATCATCTTCGTAGTATTCACCACGGATCTGTTATGTATGACCATACCAATCCTTTGTTGACACACGCCAGTATTCAAAATGAAGATACCTACCGGGCAAAGGAGCTGAGGAATCGATTCAGAAAACCTATTGTTTACGATGAATGTCGATACGAAGGCAATATCAATTGGTCGTGGGGCAATCTGACGGCAGAGGAGATGGTGAACAAGTTTTGGCGAGGGTTTACCAATGGTGGCTTTGTTGGGCATGGTGAAACATATATTACCGAGAATCCTGTTCAATTCGGATATAAGTCGGATGCCGAAATGTGGTGGTCCAAGGGCGGAGTTCTCAGAGGGAAAAGCCAGGAACGCATTAAATTTCTAAGAACAATAATTGAAAGCGCTCCCGGATACCTGACTCCTGTTGTCAATTACGAATATTGGATGCCCTACTCTGCTGTTGCCTACAAGGATGAGTATTTCCTGAATTATTACAACATGGATCAGCCCCGCAGCCAAATAGTGATGTTGCCTGAAAATGCAAAATACAAGGTTGAGATCATCAATGGCTGGGACATGACCATCACTCCTGTTGAGGGTGAATATAGCGGGAAAAGCTTGATTCAGCTTCCTCAAAAGCCCTTTACGGCAATACGTATTACAAAGAAAAAGTAATTGTGTCATTGAATTCTATATTTTAGTGTAAACTTTAGCGCTACATTGATTCTCAATTTTTTTCGAGCATGAAATACACCTTAGCCATCGATCAGAGCACATCGGCGACAAAAGCCATGTTGTTTGACGAAAACACAGCTCTCGTTGCCCGCGCATCGGTCGACCACAAACAATACTATCCTCAACCGGGTTGGGTAGAACACAATGCGGAAGAGATTCTGCAGAACACCTATAAAGCGGCAGAGCAGGTATTGCAAAAAAGCGGCATTACTCCGTCATCGGTAAAAGCCGTCGCCATCACTAATCAACGGGAAACCGTGGTGGTATGGGACAAACACACCGGCAAACCGGTTTACAATGCGGTGGTATGGCAATGCAACCGTGGTGCTGCCATTTGCGACCAACTCATTGCCGATGGTCACGAACCGATGGTTACTGAAAAGACAGGTCTTATTATCAATCCTTATTTTTCGGCAAGCAGCGTAAAATGGATTCTCGACAATGTAAAAGATGCCCGCGAGAATGCGGAAGCCGGTCACCTCTTAATGGGAACCATTGACGCATGGCTGATCTGGAACTTGACAAACGGGGCAAAACATGCTACCGACTACACGAATGCTTCACGTACTTTGTTGTTCAACATTCACACCTTGGACTGGGACAACGATCTTCTCCAAATATTTACCATTCCCGCAACGATGATGCCAGAAGCGCTCCCCTGCGATGCGCAATACGGCACCACCACCCTTAACGGATTGCTTGCCGAGACTCCGATTGCCGGGGTTTTGGGTGATTCGCACGGAGCGTTGGCCGGTCAGATGTGTTTTGCAAGCGGAATGGGAAAAGCAACCTACGGCACCGGTTCGTCCATCATGGTCAACATCGGTGAAAAAGCGCTGACAGCACCCAAAGGACTGGTTACTTCAGTGGGTTTCGCCGCCAACGGAAAAGTGTATTATGCTTTCGAAGGCAATATCCATTGCACCGGCGCCACCATCAAATGGCTGCAGGACGACCTGCAACTGATACAATCTGCTGCCGAAACCGAAGCG
>CAXXPB010000050.1:0-39266 GCA_963678825.2 uncultured Microbacter sp.
TCCGACAGGAACAAAGATTTCAAGAACATCAGAAGAATTCAATTCAGAAGATCCTGAAACAGATCACCCCAGAGTGCTGTTCGACCAACTCCCGAAACGAAGGATGAAATGGGCCTGCTACCAGATCGTCCCCATTCAACAACCCCTCTGAAGGATGCAAACCAATGCGAAGGATGGTAATATCAGCCTCTTCAAAAACAGGTATAATCAGTTTAACCCTAAAGACAGCTTCTTCAATAGATAGAGGTTGATAATGCCCGGTCCGGTAAAGATCTTCCAGTTCGGTATTTTTAATAACCAAAGCAGGATATATGCGCGTATTGTCTGCCCCAATTCAACAATCCGATGAGCGGTCATCAGTGTCTTTTCAAGTGTATCCCCCGGTAATCCCGTCATCATCTGTAACCCCAGCGAAAATCATAAGAGCGGATCAGTGAAGCAGCTTTTTCGACATCTGCAATGGAGTGTCCTCTTTTCGATTTTATCAAAACCTCATCATCGAGCGACTGTGCACCCAATTCAATGGTGGTCACGCCAAAAGCTCTGAGCAGATCAAGCCTATCCACAGAAATATAGTCAGGTCGTGTCGAAACCCTGATTCCCTGAATCCTGCCACTTTGTAAATAAGGTTGGGCAATTCCAAGAAAATGTTCTTGTTCACTGACGGGCACACCTGTAAAGCTCCCCCCAAAGAAACCTATTTCAATATGAGCACCCGAAGGAATTCCCTCTAAATAGGTTTCAATCTGCGTAATGATTTCAGCTCTTCCGGAATCAATATCTGTCCGGAGATCTTCTGCTGATTACAGAACACACAACGATTCGGACAAGCCAACTCTGGAATGAAAACAGGGATATTGTATATGTTTTTGAGAGCACTTTATAATTAAAATTAGGAGAGTACAAAGGTATTTGTTTGTTCCGGTTTTTACGGTGGTTGGTTTTTGATGTAATGAAAAAATGACTCTCCTGTATTGAAATATTTAGATGGACGTATAATATTTTTAAGTACTTTGCGAGTTCTTTTGCATATAAAATGAAAAATATTGGTAAATTTCTGATTTAAATTGTTTTTAGCAATCACACGAAATTTAATATTTCATAATTTTAAACAAATAATCATCGTTGAATAATAATTACTAAAAAGAACAGGAGAATCAACAATGTCAGAAATTTTGAAATTGGAGTGGGATTGATTATGCTGATAATGCTAATCTATTTTGTATTTGTACTCGGCAATTGGCTGGGTGCTGAAAAAGCACATGAAAACAGCAGGTGCTTTTCTGGAAGCTGGTCGATCGATGCCTGCATGGGTAGCCGGTTTAGCTTTCATTTCAACAAACCTTGGAGCACTTGAAGTAATGGGTATGACAGGTTCCGGTATGAAATACGGGATGCTGACTACACATTTTTACTGGATAGGCGCTATTCCTGCCATGATTTTTCTGGCGCTTTTCATGATGCCTTTTTACTATGGGTCTAAGGCACGCCTCAGTTCCTGAGTTTTTTGAAGTTGCGTTATGATGAAAAAACCAGAGGCTTAAATGCAATACTTTTTGCAATCATGACGATTCTGGCATCAGGTATTTCAATGTATGCTTTTGGCGCTTTTGATGAATCTCAGTATTGGGATGGGATTTCAATGTAAGTTTATGGGCCTCGGCAATCATTGTTTTGGCTTACACTTATCTCGGGGGTCTCTCTTCAGCAATCTATAATGAAGTATTGCAGTTTTTCATCATCGTGATCGGTTTATTGCCATTGGTGATTTTAGCCCTGATGGAAGTTGGTGGTTGGAATGGTTTAAAAGAACATCTTGCACCCATCGTTCAAAGTATACCTAATCACAGGCTATGCCTCTGATACTTTTCTGACAACCTGGAAATACACAGGAAACATGAAAGCCAACCCATTGGGTGTTGAATGGTTCGGTATTTTGTTTGGACTTGGTTTTGTAATGTCATTCGGATATTGGTGTACCAACTTCCTGATTGTACAAAGAGCAATGTCTGCTGAATCTAAAGCTGCAGCCATCAAGGTTCCTTTGATTGGTGCTCTTCCAAAAATGTTTATTCCTTTCCTGATCATTGTTCCTGGAATTGCAGCAATTTGGCTTTCAAGTATTCATCCTGATGCATTCAAAATACTAAACCTGGATTCAGGGCATCCACGTTACGATTACACTATTATTGCACTTCTCCAGTATTATCTGCCAACAGGTTTGCTGGGATTGGGTATCACAGCTCTTCTTGCCTCATTTATGAGTGGTATGGCTGGTAACGTTTCTGCTTTCAATACTGTTTGGACGTATGATATTTATCAGAGCTATATCAGGCCTGCAACCAAAGACAAAGAAGCCGATGACAAACATTATCTGAAAGTTGGTAAAATCACAACTATTGCCGGCGTATTACTGAGTATTGCTGCTGCATATATTGCCGGTAAGTTTGGAAATATCATGGACTTCCTGCAGACCATCTTTGCGATGATCAATGCACCTCTGTTCGCGGTTATCTTCCTTGGAATGTTCTGGAAACGGACAACAGGTCATGCTGCCTTCATTGGTTTATTGGCTGGTTTTTTAATCGCATTATTGCATCACGGTTTAACCATTCCTTTTGGTTCAGACACGATGTTCAAAGGCGGTTGGATCTCAAATATGATGGGCATAGAGAATGTTTATGTCTATCCTGTTGAAATGGCTCAAAACTTCTGGACCGCAATATTTGCGTTCACAACTGCGGTTGTTTTAACCGTTGGGTTGAGCTTTGCAACAAAACAACAAAAATCGGATGAAGAATTAAAAGGCCTCGTTTATTCACTGACTCCACGTGTAAAAGTACATGTTGATGAATGGTACAACAGACCGGTAGTTCTTGCCGTAATAGTTGGTGTTATTATGATTAGTTTAAGTATAATCTTTTGGTAGGAGGAAAAAATATGGGACTGGATATCAGAATTCCGATTGGCTTGATGTTTTCTATTTTTGGTGTTATCATCACCATCTTTGGACTTTTCACAAACGCAAGCGTCGATATGTATAAAAAATCCTTAGGCATCAATATGAATTTATGGATGGGGATTGGAATGTTAGTATTTGGATTATTTATGCTTTTATTGGTAAAATTAGCCAAGAAAGAGGAAAAATAAATAGCTGAATTTGCATAAAATAAGAGAGGCTGCCTTTTTAGGTAGCCTCTCTTATTTTATAGGGACAGGTCGCGACCTGTCCCTACGCTATATTTATATTTTCAGGCGAAGATGTACAGATGTCCCGGTATGGTTAGGGTCTATCATCTGAACCATATGAAATTGTTCATCTGCTTCTTTAGTTTGTCCCAGACCAAGATGGCCCAATCCAATCAGATACAGGCAATGAATCAGATTTCTTCTGTTCACGATATCGTCCCAGATCAACAGATCAGGAAACGAAACTGCGAAATAGTCAATTTTAGATTCATCACTGATATGCTCCTGTCCATGCTTTATCAGTTTATTGAAACATTCATTTGCTTTTGCAGCCAATTGTGTATATCTCCAAGTTTTTGTAGCGCCAGCCCTTGATAGAAGATCTGATCGGGTTGCTGATCGTTATAAAACATAGCCACAGAAGGCTCATTTAGGCCCGTGGAAGCCATTTCCCAATAAAGCCTTGCGGTTGTGTCATCCCCGAGTCCGGCATAAGCACAGCCCATCCAGTAATGAATATCGTTTTCCCGGGCGCCCCACAGCTTTCCTTCTCCTAAGTTGTGAGGATAATTTTCTGTTGCTTTGAGATGTTCAATAGCCTTTTCATATTGTTTCTTATCGATTGCTTTTTTAGCAAGTTCGATATGCGAAAAGACATATTGCCCTGTGACCTTGCCCTCGCCACCTTCCCAGGGATGGAACTTCCGTTTCATGATCAACTTAAGTGCCTTGTCATAATTAGCTGTCATATTGTAAAGTATGACCCTTTCCAGATAGAGATCATCACGGTCATTCAAACATTTGGGATACTTTTCGAGAAGTTCAAGACGTGACTCAAACGATTTTCCGGTCTTTTTATACAACTGATCGAGTTCCATCAGGATCCTTGCATCCGAAGTATCCAGTTGAAATGCCTCTTCAAGTTCAGAAAAAGCTTTGTTTTGTTCTCTAAATTTATTGTAATAAGCCAACGCAAGATTTCTTCTGACTGTCGGAAAAGTCCCGTCAAAATCACGGGATGACTCCCAACAGTGGATGGCTTTGAGATATTGTTTGTTGGCGTACCAGAAATTGCCCAAATAATAATAGGCTTTTGCCGGTTCGGGAAGCATCTCTATTGCACACTTCAAAGCCAAAACCTCTTCAAGCCGGTTTGGAAAACAATAATCGGGCCTCAAGGATTCTGCGATTTTAAACCAGTCAATGGCTTCTTTCGTTTTCCCACTCTGTGCTTCAAACCATCCCAGGAAATAGAAGGCCATCGGACTCTCTTCATCCTGATTTTTAATCCCATTCATCAACAAAAAACCTGCAGGGTCATACAACCCGGCCATTGCATAATCAATTGAATACTCGATATACGTATGAATGTTCCCACCAGCCAGTTCCTTCAATTTGGCAAGTGAAGATTCATCATTACTAATCTGATATTTCTCGAATAGTAAACCATGATTAAACGGATCCAGTTTGAGCGACTCTTCAATCCATTTTTTACTTTCATCTTTACTTCCGTTTTTACGCAATATGATAGCCTTGAGATGTCTGGCCTTGTGGTTGTGCCAGTTGCGGATGAGTGACTTCTCGATGAGCTCAAACGCATCATCCCAGTCATTTTTCATAGCAGCCAGCTGAGCTAGGTTAAGATAACCCGCATCCTGCCAGGCAACATTCCAGACAGCCTTATAAAAAGAGTCATAAGCCTCATCATTCTTGCCCAGCATTCTTAGACTTAAGCCAAGATTAAAATAGGGTTCGCCATCATAAGGATTCGGATTCCTTTGAGTGAGCGTCTTTATCGCTTCTCTGAAATAGGGTTCAGCCAATTCAAACCGTCCCCTCCGAAACAGCAACAGTCCCATCGCATTATTACAACGGACATCACCGGGTTCACGTTTTAATGCTTCAGTATAATAATCAATCGGATTAAAAGTAGCATGTCTGTATTGTTCCAGATGCAATCCGGTCAGATAGAGCTGTTCAATTGACTCAATCTCCTTGGGCAACTTTGCTGGTTTTGCAGCTTCAGGAACAGGTTTAAGTGTGACTGGTTCCGGTCTGTAACTGACCAATAGTTTTTTATCCCAGTCTCTTACCGAAAGTAAAAAATCTTCGGCCAACAATTTCTGATCAACCTTAACCCTTTTCTCGAAAGAGGATTCCGGAGAGCTGTCAATGACCTCATTCAGATAAACGATCTCCTTGCCCTTTAGACGAACAGACATTTGGCGATAAACTCCCGTGGTATATATTTTCACGATGGCCATTCCATCTTCAAATTCCAGATTGACCATTGCCTCTTTCGTTGCATTTTTGACTACTCCCAGATCGCGATAAGGCATGAAATACTGACTGAAACTTTTTTCTTCATAAGGCATGATCCATGAAAAGTCAGGCTGGTTATCGGTAAACACACCACACATCAGTTCAATATAAGGTCCATCCTCATCGGTAAGATTTCTATCCCAGGCCTGACCAAAGTCACTGTTTCCCCAGGTCCATTGTTTCTTTCCCGGTGAGACATGATGGTTGGCAACATGGAGCAACCCACCCTTCGTATCATTTTCATAGCCGCCCACGAAATTGTATTTGCTCTCGACCGCCATATACGAAGTAGGGACGGGGATGTTCTTGTAACGTGAAATATCAACCCCGGCAGAGTAGTCCACTTTGTAGTAGGTTCCTTTAGCAATGGGGAATTCTGAAACATCCCTTTTCCCGTGGTCAAAAACCGCATGGACATCGGGAGGAAAGACAGACTGATAATGCTCATTGACATGCACTGCCGGATTAGCCCACCACAGGAAAGTCTGCGGTTGAGAGGTCCGGTTATAGAGTTTGGCTTTGATTTCAAGATATGCTTTGTCGGGATATAGTGTGAATCCTGCCATCGCTTTTGTCCTGAACATCCGTTCCAGCTCATTGCACCACACCGTTTTGCTGCCATCTTCGTTTTCTTCTATAGACCATTCTAAAGGCTCGAATGTAGAGGGGCGGTGATGCTGCGGCCAGTTGAACTCAATCCCTCCCGAGATCCAGGGACCGGTCAGACCAACAAGTGCAGGCTTGATGACCTGATTATAATAGACAAAATGGCGTTGTTTGATTTTGTCATATGCCATCTGGATCCGCCCTCCCAGTTCAGGCAGGATCATGATTTTCAGATAGTTGTTTTCAAGATAGAGGGCGACATATTCCTTGTCTTCCTTCTCATCCAGGATCTTTTCAATGACAGGGTGAGGGTAGACCACACCACTGCTGCCCTGGTACACACGTTTCTCTAAAAATATAGGATTCTTTTCAGGTTTACCGATTCCGTACGTTGGAATCGTCACAACCTCTTTCCATGCTTTGACTTCCATTATATTTTATTTTTTTAACCCCGCAAAGGGTGATATTATTATAGCAATCACATGCTATAATCATTTCATCCCTTCGGGATTTTATTCAATAACTGATGTTCGATCTCTTCCAATGACTTCCCTTTTGTTTCGGGTAGCTTTTTAAATATAAACACAAATCCACTGATACAGATTATCCCATATAACCAGAATGTACCTGATGCCCCAAATGCATTATTCAACAAAGGAAAAGTATACGTCAAAATGAAACATGCTGCCCATAAACCAATGGTGGCAACCGACATGGCCGCCCCACGGATCTTATTCGGGAAGATCTCCGAAAGCACCACCCACGTTACCGGTGCCAGCGACATGCTGTAACACGCAATTGCCAAAATCACCAAAACAAGCAAAGGCCATCCCTGGAAATGAAAATAATAGAGCGTTCCCATCACGGCATAAATCCCTGCCAATCCACCTGCCCCAAGCAACATCAGGAACTTGCGTCCAAGCTTATCAACCGTAAAGATCGCCACGAAAGTAAAGATCAGGTTTACACTCCCCGTAATCACGATATTAAACAGGATATCATTCACGCTATAACCTGCCGAAGAAAAGACCTCCTGTGCATAGTTAAAGATCACATTGATCCCGCACCACTGTTGGAAAACAGCCAATACAATGCCCAGCAACATAATTCTGCCTGCCCCGTTTTTGAACAGACTGAAGAACGAAATACCCGATTCATCGGTATTGATGGCTTTCTTGATCTCGGCCAGTTCTGTCTGTGCAACCTCCTCGCCGGTAATCCTTTTCATTATTTTGAAAGCCTTGTCCGATCTCCCTTTTGCAACCAACCAGCGAGGGCTTTCAGGAATAAACAGTACGAACACAAAAAACAGAATAGCAGGAATAGAACAAACCCAAAACATCCAACGCCAACCTTCCTGACCGTTCCACGAAGCAAGGATATCGGCCGAAGTGGCTCCGGCAGGAACCGGTTGTGCAATCTGCCAGTTGATCAGTTGTGCTGCAAGAATTCCGATAACAATGGTCAACTGGTTGAGCGAGACAAACTTTCCCCTAACCTTAGAAGGAGAAACCTCAGCAATATACATGGGGGAGAGGTTAGAAGCCAGCCCAATACCAATACCTCCCAGGATCCGATACACGATAAAGAAAGTAAAATTATCCGCAGCACCTGTTCCGATGCTGGCAACCACGAACAGCGCCGCAGCCAGCAAGAGCAATTTCTTCCGGCCATAGGCATCACTCAGCAAGCCCGATAACCAGGCCCCTGCCAGACAGCCAATCAATGCACTCCCCATTGCCCACCCTTGCAGGTAAGGAGAATTTGTGATCTGAAAGAAAGGTTCGTAAAAAGGCTTTGCACCACCGATTACTACCCAGTCGTAACCAAACAATAGACCACCAAATGCCGAAGCTATCGATATAGCCAGAATGTAGGAAAGATTAATTTTACTATTTTTCATTTATTTTTTATTTTAAAGTAAGTCCTCGAATACGTTAATTGTAAAGCGATAATATTTTTTGGATATCAACACTTTGTACCGGAGAAAATTCAGCCTTACCCATATAGTTTTTTAAGCTGAACAACAATTGCCTGGCCTCAGGACGGTGATTTTGATCCGTAATCAAATCAATACCTGAAACAATCAGCTTTCCATTTCCTGTTTTGCATTCAAAGACTAAACCCAGCGATCTGGCAGTAACCCAATCATCAACCACCCTGACAATTGGTTGTAATCCTTTTGCAACAGCATCCAACCTGATGGCATTAGAATGTGACATAGCATCCCACCATTGCCAGTTGCTGTAACTTTGTGTTGGAAATTCCTGTAAAGCCGGATTTTTAGGATCACATAAAATGCCCAGAGTTACCGGAGGTTGCACATGTGTCCATGCAGTGTTCCAAAAGATACTTGAGAACCCGATCGCCACATCACCACCCATTTCTTTTTTGAGTGTGCCCTTCTTTAATGTCAATAACACCTTCCCACCTTTATTGAGTGTTTCCAATGCCTTTGCATCAAGCGTTTGAGTTACCATAATTTCAGGATTGGTTTCAGGTAAGGTTTTGGGGTAAACAAAGATCTCCCACGAGTTGCTGTGTTCATTGACAGAGAGGGTTAAAGTAAGCCGTGAGGGCTTGGTCATGGAAGACAACGATTGTTTGATGGTTCCCAACTGAATTGCATTCCCCAAAGGTAGATCCAACTTATCCATTGTTCCCTTGAAAATGATCTTACCCTCCTCGTTCTTAATGTCCCAGGTAGGGGTGACAGCTTTCAGTATTTGGGATCCAAACTGGGCAACTTCTGCCGAAAAGGTTAATTCTTCATCGTTCAGGTAAACCATTTTAGGAAGTCTGACAAGTGGCACGATTGCATTACAGAAACGACTGTATTCAGAAGCCTTGATGTATCCCTTATCTCCCCAGAAAGGATTTACAACACCAACCAAAGCAGTGCCCTGTCCGGGAAAGTCATTGAGCCCCAGGAGTTGAAATCCACCAAAACCGGGAGTACGCAGTGCGGCTTCTATATCAGCCTTATAACACAAGACCTGCAGTTTGCCTGAAGCAAAAAGAAAATCTGATGATAAGTTAGCCATACCATTGGCCGCCAGGTTGTCTCTGAAGATTTCAAAATTCTTTGCTTTAAGTACACCATCATATTTGGCAATTTCTTTAAAGTCAGGATATACACACCATTGCCCTATTTCGTGACTGACAGTAGGTTGATTCCATTTTTTGATAATGCCTGACCAGTCATAATCACTTTGCGGACTTTTACCATTGATCAGGCTTTTCAGTCCGGCTCCCCATTGCTGGATTCTTGGATCCGGTGTGCTGTTATAGTCGTTTTCTTTAATAATAGGCCATCCAGCAGCCGTGGTGTATAATCTACGGGGGTCTTTTTCTTTCCAGTATTTTACAAACCCGGTCAGGTATTGACCCGATTTTTTACCGGCAGGTTCGTTACCATAAGCCATCATACAAAAGGAGGGATGGTTACCATAAGCCCTGACAATACGGTTGCTTTCATCATAGATATATTGATCAAGGGGTTTGCCATCACCAATTGTGGCGCCCTGGTTTGCCCATGATGAACATTCAATCTGCAGGTAGAGACCTGTTCTGTCTGCTGCTTCGAATGCTGCATCGGGAGGACACCATGAATGGAACCTGATGTTGTTCAGCCCATAATCCTTGCAGATTTTAAACTCCTTCATCCATGAGGCAACATCTGTAGGAGGAAAGCCTGTTTTAGGAAATGCGGCACATTCCAACGTGCCCCGGAGCATGGTGAGTTGGCCATTAATTGTAAATTGCGTTCCTCTTGTTGAGAATTCACGCATACCAAACAATACCGATTTATGATCTCCATTAGATGCATCTGTTTTTAACCGTACTGTCATTTTATATAGATCAGGGTTGAATTCACTCCAGAGCTTCGGATTTTTTCCCATCGGGTATACAATTTCTACTATTGCATTTTCACCTATGTTTTGATTTTTAACAACATTCCTGATCTTTTCAGCTTTTAAGTTTTCTGATGCAGCTTGTAATTCAATGTTTGCATTCGTCGGTTTACCAGTGATATTATTGATTTCGATTCTGGCAACAACCTGGTGTTTAATTATATCCGGGAATAACTGTATATTATTGATATACACCGGAGGCCTTGCCTCTAAAGAGAGCTTTCCAATCATCCCGTTCCAGTTACCTTGTGTATGGTCAGATATGCTGTGCGAATTCATTCCAACAGTTATATCTTTAACCCTGTTATCAACCCTGATGGTGATTTGATGCTTTCCGGTTGTCAATAATTTGGAAAGATCGAAAACATGGGCAGTAGCAAGACTGTTTTGCATACCAACCTGTTTATTGTCGATCCATACAGCTGTTTCCCAATGACTTCTTTCAATAAACAGTTCAATATATTTATCCTTCCAGGATAATGGAATATCAACTGTTTTCTGATACCAGGCTGCTCCTTTATAGTATTTGACAGGTTGAAGCCAGAAAGGTATTTTTATATTTCCGGGTTTTCGATACTGTGCATATTTGGGGCTTTTAAACCATGATGAATCTATGATATCTCCGGTCCACGGGGTCTTGACCGATATGTCGTCCCCAATGTTATTGGAGGTCAGAGAACCCGGCAGGAGAATGTCACGGGTTAACTGATGACTGTACCACTGTTGTTCAATGCCTTTATCAAGTGAATCAAGTTGAAAAGACCATTTTCCCGCAAGACTGATTTCCTGACTGTCCACTGTTTTCTTGATTGTCGACTGTGAATAGCCGATCGCATTTAAAGAAAACTGCAATAAAATAAAGAGAAGAAAGGGGGCATACTTTTTCATAAAGATGTTTTAAAAGAATAGCATATTTGAATACATAAAATTAGAAGCAGCGTGGATGTTATTAAATGGATAAAAAATTTAAATAATGGATTATCTTATGATATATTCTATATTTATCCAAAATTACAACAATGAAGATCTTTGAAGAATAAAGTTGGGTTAAACAAAAGGAAATGAAAAGAAAAGAGGGTTTTACAGGTCAGAACTCGGTAAATCTTCCGGGCTCATTGTTGCAGGATCTTGCTAAGAATATTGATTTTAATCAGTTATATCTGACCGATATTGGTTTTTATCCAAATGCAATCTATCATTTCAGAGAGCGTAAAGAGGGTTGTCCCGAGTATATATTGATATTCTGTATGGCCGGAAAGGGCTGGTTTCAACTGAATAATGAAAAGAAAGGAGTGGAGGCCGGACAATTCTTTATACTTCCCCCCGATCGTCTTCATAGATACGGGAGCCAAAATAATGATCCATGGACTATTTACTGGGTTCACTTTACAGGCAAGCAGGCAGCGCAATTTTCTTTTCCGGACAATGATTTACTTCAAACAACCTTGTTTCATGAAAATGATCAACGGGTTTCCCTTTTTGAGGAGATCATAGAATTGTTAGGAACAGGATTAAGTTCAGAAAATCTTTCATATGCAATGTTTTGCCTGGGACATTTACTTGCCATGTTCAGATACAACAGAATTTATTTGAAGGGACGAAGTAAAGTGCCAAATGATGCTTGCGAAAAAGCAATAGCATTTATGCAAAATAAGGTTTATCAAAAAGTTAAGCTGGAAGAGATTGCAAAAGCAGTGCACTTGTCTCCATCACATTTCTCTGCCATTTTTAAGAAGCGCACACAAAGAGCGCCAATGGAATATTTTATCTTTCTGAAGATTCAGAAATCATGTCATCTGCTGGATACCTCAAACATGAGAATAAAGGAGATTTCAATGAGCTTAGGTTTTGAAGATCCCTATTATTTCTCTCGTCTTTTTAGTAAAGTGATGTTGGTTTCACCTGTAGCATATCGAAAAACGAGGAAAGGATAAGTTGAAAACTCCAACAATTCAATCCATACAATCATTCACAATTTTTTGGATTAATAAAAAGGATTATCAAATTTTCAGATATCAAAATTGCAGAATTCTGACTGTTCGCTTTTTGCCCTTTTAAGTAATAGGCATTAAAACAATGTCGTATTTCATTATTTGTTTGCGCTCTGTTCAGGATTGAAGAATTAACGTTTCGGGATTGAAGAATTAGCATTTCGGGATTGAAGAAAATGCCGAAGGCATGAAATGATTGATAGATAAAACATTATAATCATGTCATCCCTTCGGGATTCAAAATAAATATCATGTCTTTGCTATAATCTTTTCACCCCTTCGGGGTTCTTTTTCAAACATGTGATATTTGCTATAATCATTTCATGCCTTCGGGATTCGAAATCAGTGAATGTAACCAGAAAAGATTAGACACAGCGAATATGACATTAAATTATTTCTCCTACTTAGTGTCAAATAATGGATTTTAATACCTTATTTAGCTGTTTTTTTAGAAGTTAAATTTTTGCCTTTTTGTGTTGATCCAAACGTGAAACAATAAACTTCTTTTAGCAAGAACTGCCTTAACGGTGCTTGTATATCGCGTCACAGTAGAATTGCAGCAATCCCGAAATTATAATCTTACATCGAAAAAGAAGATCTGCATTTAATTTAACGGAGGGCAGGTGGGGTAAATATTGGGTTTATAATATATACATGAAAGAAAAAAATATAATATATAACCCGTTGGCTGAATTAAATTCCTAAAGAATTAACAAATTTAAGTTGTGCATATTACTGATATTTAGTAATTTAATGGTGTAAAACAAAAACGACCAACATCATTTATGCACAACTTGAAAACAAACTTCGACAAAATTATTGAGACTGTGAAACAATTTAGTAAAAATATGGTCAATGAAAGAGGAAATATTTCCCGCAGGGGAGTTATTCCCAAATTCTCAGATCTTGAAGTTATCGCATTATCTCTAACAGCCGAGGCATTAGGGATTGATAGCGAGAACTATCTTTTTCACAAGCTCAACAAAGAATATTCTACTGATTTTTCTAATCTGATTTCTCGCAGGCAATACAATCAAAGACGTAAATTGCTGTTTGAACTAACCGATTCTATCAGAACCAATATCGCTACAGCCATTGATGGAGGAGAGAGCTATTTTTGTATTGACTCGAAAGCCCTTCCTGTTTGTAGGTTTTCCCGAGCCAGACGATGTAAATTAGGGAAAGATAATTACGAACAAGCTCCTTCATTTGGCTATTGTGCTGCTCAGAAAACGCATTACTATGGATATAAACTGCACAGTGTATGCGGATTGAGTGGTGTCATTCATTCTTTTGATCTGACAAAAGCATCTGTACATGATATTCACTATTTGCAAGATGTCAAACAAGATCTGTTTAATTGTACGCTAATTGGAGACAGAGGATACCTTAGTGCCCCTATTCAATTAGATCTTATTCGAAACAGCTCGCATTAAGTTGTCTGTACCATACCGCTCCAATCAGAAAAATTATCAACCTATATTTCAAGCCTTTTGCCCGAGCAAGAAAACGAATAGAAACAGTTTTTTCTCAATTGGACGACCTATTTATGTTAGTCAGAAATTATGCAAAACAACAAGTAGGGCTATTTGTCAGGGTACTGGCAAAAATCAGCGCTTTCACAGTCCTGCAATATTTTAATAAAATAAACAACGCTCCTATTGGTTGAGTTAAATATGCGCTAATTTAATTCAGCCAACGGGTAATATATAGTATTACACATATAATACCGGACATTGATTTTCACCCTCCATACCCTCCGTACCCCCCGTTAGATTTAAAGCACTAAAAGGGTTGCAGGTATCTTCATAGCGAAGAGTAAGACATTATTAACGCCTTATTATCTGTTATTTGGCCCACTGATTGACTTTCAGGACAGTAAAGTCATCAGAACAATAAATCCCTTTTCATTCACATTATCCGGTAAAAAGAACAAAATGTAACAGTAGATTTTTAACCAGTAAAATGCGTCCAGAACCCCTTTTTGGGTTGTTTTTGCCTGTGTAAGCACAACTTAATTTCAACCTGTTTTGATGATAATTTGATAAAAATTCGAAAGTGACTCGACAATGATTCACGCACCGGTAGCATATTGGTGTTTGATGGGTGTTTTCTCCTATCGGGATTGGGGTGCTGTAACCGAATATAACACTCTTCAAATACCCTGCAAACAGAAATCCTTAACCAATCTTTGAATCAATGTCGGATAATGGTCGAAAAATAGCCAAAAAATGATCAAAAAAAAGCTGCTTTATTCCCATGATCCCATTTTCCCACGACCTGTCTCTACATCACATTACCTTTTTTTTCAAATTAAATTGTGGCTGCATCCTTTATTATTTTCCCCATTCGTATAACGACGTATCTTTGTTCAAAAAAAATTCTCAAATGAAAGTAATTGCAATAAACGGAAGTCCAAATAAAAAGGGAAACACCTTTTTTGCTTTAAACATGGTTGGCACGGTATTGATAGAGAATGGCATCGACTTTGAAATACTTCATATCGGTCATAAAATGGTTCATGGGTGTACAGCATGTTATAGTTGTATCAAAAACAAAGATGAAAAGTGCATTATCAAGACCGACGATTTAAACGAATGGATACAGCAAATAAAAGAAGCTGATGGTATCATTTTGGGGTCACCTGTATATTATGCAGGCATCCCCGGCACGATGAAGAGTTTTTTAGACCGGTTGTTTTTTGTCTCTTCGTCAAACGGTGGACTGTTTCGTCAAAAGGTAGGAGCTGCAGTTGTAGCTGTTCGCAGGTCAGGCGGTTCGGTTACTTTTGATAGTTTGAATCATTATATCAATTACTCTGAGATGGTAGTTGCAACATCCAATTATTGGAATATCATTCATGGCAGAGCAGCCGGAGAGGTAGAAAATGATGAGGAGGGCAAACAGGTGATGCGGGTCTTAGGGAAAAATATTGCATGGTTGTTGAAAATGAAAGAAGCTACACAAGGAACGATTGAATTACCACAAAGCGAAAAGAAGATAGCTACAAGTTTTATCAGATAATTATAGATTGCAGGACAGGCTAAAAATGGGGTATTCTGAATTAATGGGACCAGTCCCATTAATTTCACACTTTATTACAAAAAAATGAAAACAACATATTACAAGAAAAAGAAGCTGGCCTAGAGACGCCTTAACGAATACTCTTTTAATCTGATCCATATTGCAGCCAACTTTACTACTTCTTCAGGCAGCAAGTTTAACTCTTCTATTTGAACTTCTTTCAAGGATGGATACTCGTGTGAAATAGTATTTCTTATTTGTCTAAGCTCTATCCAATCTTTTACATCATCGAGTAGGTTTAGTTTTTCCATTTTATAAAGGATATCAATAAAAGGAAGACCTGAGATGTCTTCTTCCAACACTTCGAGGAGTTGTTTAAACAAACGAGCCCCCATGCTATCCTGAAGTTTTGAAAACCGATAAATCAATTGGTCAAAAAGTGCCAGTTCAATGGGTGATATTTGCTGGTATGTATTTTCTGATAATGGGAAATATTTCTTAATACTATCCCATGCAAACATCATCCGTTGATAATGCAAATCACAAATAGTCAGTGTTTCGGTTAATTTATCGCTAAGTTCTTCATTTAGCATAGCTGTATCCCTGTTTGGTATATGGTTTTAAAAAATACGGAATCACGCTTATCGGGATTATCCAATACTACATCTATCTTTTGTTCTCCAATCTGCAATATAAGATCTGTAATGAAATTGATTTTTGAACGGGTGTTCAGATTTGAAACATTTGGATTGCTTATAAACAAATCGATATCGCCACCCCGTTGATGATTTTGGGTTCGCGAACCAAAGAGAAAAACCCGAACATCAAGTCCAAAATGTTGACTTGCAAGTTGTTTAATGCTTTCTATTTCAAATTCACTAAGCCGCATGGGATAGATTTTTTGTTTGATATACAAAAATAGGCAATAATCAATGTTTTTAGTCTAAATCTTGATATTTATTTACTCGTTCCGATATTGCGGATTGCCAATTTTCTCCAGCTGGTCCTTTACAGAACACAAGAATATGTGGCTGAATCCATTTATCTTCAGTCTTTCAGTCGTCTTGTTTTAAGAGTTATTAAGAGAAAAAAGAGTTTCATCCAGAAAAGAGGGGGGTTCATACAACAAGTCCGTTAATAATTGCTAAAAATAATTTGGAATGTGATATTTGATTAATATTGTTGGGTGATTGAAAGAATTGAAAAAGAGTTTAATAAGATAACCATTACTAACTTTATACTTATATGAAAAAAACTTATTCTGACTATTTTCATCGTGGCACTATTCTTTATGAATACGAAGGCACAAATCAACTATCATGTTTTCGGAACTATTGACAGAACTGACATCGGCAAAATATTTTTGTACAATGGTGCAATAGATTTTGATAGCACTGTTGTAACAAATGGAATATTCGATTTTAAAGGGACGTATAAAAGCCCGGTTGTAGCAATGATTAGAATCCGAAAACCACGTGTTTCCACTAAAATTATTTTAGACAATAGTGATTACAAAGTAACAATTGATAAAAATGTAAAGATTACTATTGAGACGGCTTCTGTCAATCATAATTTATGGCGATATGGTTCAGGCACCGAAGAAGTGAAGGCTAATAATAAATCTTTAGATTCTTTGTTAACTGATTATGATCTGAAATTAGTAAATGGAAATTATAATTTGGGTGAACAGTATTTAACAAAATACCAAAACATACAGCTTCAATTGTTGAATTACTATAAAAAACTGGTTACTGATCATCCCGATGTTTACATCATTCCGTACATGCTTAAAGAAAAAGAAATATTGACACAAGAAAATTTTGGTTCGACTTTCGAGCTGCTAAGTCCTGAGGTCAGAAACAATGAGTGGGGGATTCAATTAAAGGCCTTACTGGAAAAGAAAACAAATCAGTTTCCTGACCAAAATATATTCAATATCAAAATGCGGGGAAGTAAGGCCAGCTATTTTGATACCAGACAAGGCGATGGAAAAGTTTTTAACTTCTCCTCATTAAAAGGTAAATGGGTTTTGCTTGATTTTTGGGCCAGTTGGTGTGCTCCTTGCAGGGCAGAATTACCTTCTTTGTTAAAAGCGTATGAACAGTTTAAAGACAAGAATTTTGTGATTGCTTCTGTTTCTGTTGACAAAACAACTGCCCCATGGCAGAAAGCGTTGCTCGAAGACAACAATCCGCCATTTATTCATTCTATCGTTTCTGAATTTGGCAATAGCGAGGGGTTTAAATATTATCAGGTTAATTCAATACCGTCTAATTTCCTGATCAATCCGGATGGAATCATTGTGGCTTTGAATCTGAGAGGCGATGAATTATCAAAAACACTGGCCAGATTTATCAAATAGACAAAATTATCACTGTGAAAATATCAATCATGAACAGTCTAATTAGAAAATATTATAGTATACTGATCCTTCTTTTGATTTCATCGCTAAGTTCTTCATTTAGCATAGCTGTATCCCTGTTTGGTAAATGGCTTTAAAAAATACGGAATCACGCTTATCGGGATTATCCAATACTACATCTATCTTTTGTTCTCCAATCTGCAATAGTGGCTACTTGACGGAACCTAAGAAAAGGGGCAGACCCAATTTCTCTTCAGTCGTAAAAAGAGAAAAAGATGATTTGTAATCTCCTTCGTTGTACCTATACATTCAATCTCAAAATTTTATAACTTTGCACGCAATTTTGAGATTAGAGTAATTGCTTTAAAGATGAAGAAATACAAAGAATATAAACATCTAAACCTTCCTCAAATAGGGAAGGACGTACTGAAATTCTGGGACGAACAGAAGGTTTTTGAACACAGTCTGGAAAAAGGGAAGAACCATACTCCATATATTTTCTACGAAGGTCCTCCTTCTGCAAATGGACAGCCGGGGATTCATCATGTTATGGCGCGCGCCATCAAAGATATTTTTTGTCGTTTTAAAACCATGAACGGTTATTACGTTGCACGTAAAGCCGGCTGGGATACGCATGGACTGCCCATTGAACTGAGTGTTGAAAAGACGCTGGGCATTACAAAAGAAGATATCGGTAAGTCGATTACCGTTGAAGAATACAATCAGGCTTGCCGCAAGGAGGTCATGAAATATAAGGACCTGTGGGACGACCTGACACTGAAGATTGGATATTGGGTCGATCTTGATGATCCGTATATCACATTTGAAAATAAATATATTGAAACGCTCTGGTACCTTCTGGCCAAACTGAATGATAAAGGGTTGCTTTACAAGGGCTACACTATTCAGCCTTATTCTCCTGCTGCAGGAACCGGTTTAAGTTCTCATGAATTGAATCAGCCCGGTTGCTATCGTGATGTGAAAGACAGCACTGTTGTGGCTCAGTTTAAAGTGATCAGAAACGAAAAGAGCGATTTTCTCTTTAACGATGTTCAGGGCGATCTCTTTATCATTGCCTGGACGACTACTCCATGGACGCTGCCTTCGAATACTGCGTTGTGTGTTGGCCCGAATATTGAATATGTTACGGTTAAAACGTTCAATCCTTATACCTACCTGCCGATTACTGTAGTACTTGGCAAGCCTCTTCTCGAAAAGTATTTCCCTGCAAAGCATGCTGATCTTGAACTGGCTGCTTATGAGCCCGGTCAGAAGGCAATACCTTTCAAAGTGGTGGGTGAATGCAAAGGAACAGATCTGGAAGGAATTCGTTACGAGCAATTGATGCCTTATGCACAGCCTGAAGACGGTGATGCATTTCGTGTGGTAACAGGAGATTTTGTTACGACCGAAGATGGAACCGGTATTGTTCATATCGCCCCAAGTTTTGGTGCTGATGACTTCCGTGTTGCCAAAGCCAACGGAATCGGTTCGCTAACACTGGTTGACAAACAAGGTCGCTTTACAGATGTGATGGGTGAGTTTGCACATCATTATGTGAAGGCAGAATACGAAGAGAATTACGATCCTAAGACAACAGAGAGTGTTGATGTTGCGCTCATCGTGAAGCTCAAGAGAGAAAACAGAGCCTTTAAGTCAGAGAAGTACGAACACTCTTATCCGCATTGCTGGCGTACCGATAAGCCCATTCTTTATTATCCGCTTGACTCATGGTTTATCAAGAGCACCGAGGTAAAAGACCGGATGATAGAATTGAACAAAACCATCAACTGGAAACCTGCTTCTACAGGTACCGGTCGTTTTGGTAACTGGCTTGAAAATCTGGTCGACTGGAATCTGTCACGTTCACGTTATTGGGGAACTCCTTTGCCGATCTGGGCAAGTGAGGACCAAAGCGAACGCATCTTCATCGGTTCTATCGCTCAACTCAAAGAAGAGATTGAGAAATCAGTCAAGGCTGGATTCATGCCTTCCGATCATCTGTTAAAAGATTTTGTTCCGGGTGACTTTTCAAAACAGAATTATGAAAAGTTCGATTTGCATCGTCCGTTTGTAGATGATATCGTTCTGGTTTCAGCTACAGGTCAAAAGATGACACGTGAGCCTGATCTTATCGACGTATGGTTTGATTCGGGTGCTATGCCTTATGCTCAATTCCACTATCCATTTGAAAATGGTGACACATTAAATAATTATTTCCCTGCTGATTTCATTGCCGAAGGTGTTGACCAGACCCGTGGATGGTTTTTTACCCTTCATGCTATTGCTACGATGGCTTTCGATTCTGTTGCATTTAAGACTGTAGTCTCTAACGGACTCGTGCTGGATAAGAATGGCAACAAGATGAGCAAGCGCCTGGGGAATGGCGTAGATCCTTTTGCCACCATCGAGAAATTTGGTCCGGATGCCACCCGTTGGTATTTGATCACCAACTCTCAGCCATGGGATAATCTGAAATTTGATATTGAAGGCGTTGCAGAGGTAATGCGAAAGTTTTTCGGTACCCTGTATAACACTTACAGCTTCTTTGTATTGTATGCAAATATTGATGGTTTCAAATATGAAGAAGCCGAAGTGCCCATCAATGAGCGTCCTGAAATAGATCAATGGATTCTTTCAGAGCTGAATACACTCATAAAGAATGTCAATGATGCATACAATGATTATGAACCTACAAAGGCGGGGCGTGCTATAGCATATTTCGTGGATGCACATCTTTCAAACTGGTATGTTCGTTTATGCCGTCGTCGTTTCTGGAAAGGTGAATACACAACAGATAAAATATCAGCATATCAGACACTGTATCGTTGTCTGGAAGTAATTGCTAAACTCTCTGCTCCGATTGCACCTTTCTTTACTGACAGATTATTTACCGACCTGAATAATATAACAAAAAGAGAAAACGTTGTTTCAATTCATTTGAGCGATTTTCCTGTTGCAGATGAAACAGCGATAAACAAGGAGTTGGAAGAACGCATGGAACTGGCTCAGACTATCTCTTCGATGGTGCTCTCTTTGAGAAAGAAGGTCAATATCCGTGTTCGGCAGCCACTTGAAAAAATCATGATCCCGGTACTCGATCAGCATTATCATGATCAGATAGAGGCTATCCGTAATCTTATTCTCTCTGAGGTCAATGTCAAGGACATTGAATATCTCACAGAGGGTTCAGGTGTATTGGTTAAGAAAATAAAACCAAATTTCAAGACATTGGGTCCACGGTTTGGTAAACTAATGAAGCAGATTGCCGCACGGATATCAGAATTTGATCAGAAAGAAATTGCTGAACTTGAGCATAATGGCAGTAAGCTGCTTGATATCCAGGGTGAGAAAGTTGAATTACTCCTCTCGGATGTTGAAATCATGGCAGAAGATATCCCGGGTTGGGTAGTGGCCAGTGAAGGTGCAGTTATTGTAGCGCTCGATATTATTATATCACCTCAGTTAAAGGAGGAAGGTATTGCCCGTGAGTTGATTAACCGCATTCAGAATCTTCGCAAAGAAAAGAATTTTGAAGTTACGGATAAGATAATCCTGAAGGTTGAAATAATCGATGAAATCGCATTATCTATTCAAAACAATTTTTCCTACATTTGCTCCGAGACATTGGCAGACTCTTTGGAACTGGTCGAACAGATAAATGAGGATGAAAAAATCCTTGTTGAATTAACGGATGAGTTGTCAACCTATATCACCATCAAAAAAGTATAAGTTAATCAGTTGTTGTTGAAGGATTTTTAAAATTATCGTTCATGGAAAAGGCAGAAACAAGACCAGATGAATCTTTGAAAAACAGATATTCTGATGAAGAACTAGAAGAGTTCAAAGTACTTATTCTCGAGAAATTGCGTAAAGCTACGCGTGATCTTAAGATGCTTACTGAAGCTTATACTGTAAGCAATGAGCATGATACAACCGATACTTCTCCTACTTTCAAGATCCTGGAAGAGGGCTATCAGGTGATGTCAAAAGAAGAAAACAGTAGATTAGCAGCCAGACAGGATAAGTTTATAAAAGCGCTTGAAAATGCACTTATACGAATAGAAAACAAGTCATATGGCATCTGTCGTGTTACTGGTAAACTGATTTCGAAAGAGAGATTACGTGCTGTTCCGCATGCAACTTTGAGTATAGAAGCCAAGCTCATGCAAAACCAAAACGAGAAGCGCGCATATGTTCCAAACAGATCAATTCTTGATGAATAGTCTGTTTAGAACAGTTTAAAATGAAATTTACATCCGCAAATGGGTTGGTGTAGATACAGATATGTAAAAATTATGATTAAAATTAAAGGTTTAAAACTTCCGCTATTAATTATATTTCTTGTTCTGCTCATTGATCAGACGATCAAAATATATATTAAGACACATTTTCTATTAGGGGAGGAGCATGTTGTAACAAAGTGGTTCATCATACATTTTATTGAGAATCCCGGAATGGCTTTTGGTATGCAGTTTTCCGGAGATTGGGGTAAATTATTGCTAAGCCTTTTTAGAATAGTTGCTGTAGGATTTATTTCCTGGTACATGGTTAAACTGGTAAAGACCAATGCACATACAGGATTGATCATATGTGTTGCACTTATTGTTGCTGGTGCTGCAGGCAATATTATTGACAGCGCCTTTTACGGACTCATTTTCAGTGAGAGCGGATATCAGTTGGCAACTTTATTTCCTGCTGGTGGAGGTTATGCCGGATTCCTTCATGGGAAAGTAGTCGACATGCTTTATTTTCCAATTTTCAATGGGACGTTTCCACAATGGCTACCGATATGGGGGGGAGAAAGATATTTATTTTTCAGCCCTGTATTTAATATTGCAGATTCTTCTATCACAACGGGTGTTATTTCTATTCTTGTTTTTCAAAAATCCTTTTTTGGTGCTAAAAATAAGCATGAAGAAGCGGAAAGTGAGACATCTGAAGGGAGTGAAATAACAAATGAAAAGAGTGAAGATTCGGAAGAGTCTGAAAATCAATTATAAAATATTTAATTTTTCTAAATAATTTTTATAGGCGTAAATTGTTTCCTGATACTTTTGTTTCTAATTTTGCGCCACTCAAAAGACTATTATAATTATGTCAGAACAAGTTGCCGGGGTTATCTCACAAATCATTGGTCCTGTTGTAGATATCACCTTTGATCAGGACGCCAAGCTCCCAAACATTTACGATGCGCTGGAAGTTAAAAATGAGGATGGTAAAGTTATCGTTCTTGAAGCACAGCAGGACATAGGTGAAAATACTATCAGAGCCGTTGCGATGGATTCTACTGACGGTTTACGCCGTGGTATGAAAGCAGTTGCTACAGGCCGCACTATTTCTATGCCGGTAGGTGCCAATATAACGGGTCGGTTATTCAATGTAATCGGACAAGCTATAGATGGTTTAACGCCTTTACCGACAGGTGATTTATACAGTATTCACCGTGATCCCCCAAAGTTTGAAGAACTTACAACCACAAAGGAAGTTCTTTACACAGGTATTAAAGTTATTGACCTTATCGAGCCTTATTCCAAGGGTGGTAAGATCGGACTTTTTGGCGGTGCCGGAGTAGGTAAGACTGTTATTATCATGGAGCTTATCAATAATATTGCGAAGAGCTATGATGGACAGAGCGTTTTTGCCGGAGTAGGTGAACGTACCCGTGAAGGGAATGACCTTCTGAGAGAAATGATCGAATCAGGTGTTATCCGTTATGGAAAAGCATTTGAAGAAGACATGAAAAAAGGTGGTTGGAATCTGGATCTGGTAGACTATGAAGAATTGGCCAAGAGCCAGTGTACATTGGTGTTCGGACAGATGAACGAACCTCCCGGAGCCCGTGCCCGCGTGGCATTATCTGCTTTAACACTTGCTGAGTATTTCCGTGATGGGGATGAAAAATCAGGTGGTCGTGATATCCTGTTCTTTGTAGATAATATCTTCCGTTTTACTCAGGCCGGTTCAGAGGTTTCTGCCTTGTTGGGTCGTATGCCATCTGCCGTAGGTTATCAACCTACACTTGCAACTGAAATGGGTATCATGCAGGAACGTATTACTTCTACAAAACGTGGTTCTATTACTTCGGTTCAGGCTGTTTATGTACCTGCTGATGACCTTACCGACCCTGCTCCTGCTACTACATTTGCCCACTTAGATGCAACAACAGTATTGAGTCGTAAGATTTCAGCCCTCGGTATTTATCCTGCTGTAGACCCTCTTGATTCAACTTCCCGGATTCTTACCCCCGAAGTTGTTGGAGAAGATCATTACAACACTGCTCAACGCGTGAAAGAAATTCTTCAGCGTTACAACGAGCTGCAGGATATCATCGCAATTCTAGGTATGGACGAGCTTTCTGATGAAGATAAACTGGTTGTACACCGTGCACGTCGTGTTCAACGTTTCCTTTCTCAGCCATTCCATGTTGCAGAACAGTTTACAGGAACACCCGGTGTTTTTGTTCCTATCGAAGAAACGATCAAAGGCTTTAAGATGATTCTGGAAGGCGAAGTCGATTATTTACCTGAAGCAGCATTCAACCTTGTTGGCACCATCGAAGATGCCATCGCCAAGGGAAAGAAGTTGCTTGATGAAGCAAAGTAATTTGACTAAGCTATCAAAATATAATTTATGTTCGTAGAAATAATCACACCAGGTCAAACCCTTTATTCCGGGGAAGCTACATTGGTTCAGCTTCCAGGATCTGAAGGTTCATTTGAAGTCATGCAAAACCATGCTCCGATCATTGCTTTACTGAAAGCAGGAAAGGTTAAAGTGAAAGATACTGAAAACAAGGATCTTTTCTTTGAAATTAATGGTGGCGTTATGGAAAACCTTAAAAACAAGCTGATTATTCTGGCTGAATAATCCGGTTAGACAATAAATAAAAAAGCGGCAGAGATCATTGATCTCTGCCGCTTTTTTATTTATATTACAGATGTTTATAATTTAAACATATCTATTCCTGCCTGCTTTAGAATAGAAAAAAATGTTCCTTTTGCAAGGTCATTATTGCCATGCACCGGGACTATAATTGTTTTACCCGTCTTGGGATTGAAAAACAAATGGTGACTTCCTTTGGCGCGTTTTAAATAAAATCCATTTAGTTCCAATATTCTGATTAGATTTTTAGCAGAATAGTTCATACCGTCTGCAGGTTTAAAGAGTACTCCAATGTATTGCTATCATCAGGAATCTCTTCACCGCGTTCACGAAGCTCTTCGATATAAAGCTCAACAGCTTCTTTTGCCATTTGAATGGCATGTTCTACTGTATCTCCATAAGTAATACAACCTGGTAAAGCAGGAACCGTAACGGTATAAGTTCCTTCGGGCTCTTTATTTAGTAATATTTTATATGTTAGTTGCATGTTTTCTGTTTTTAAGAATAACCGATAAGACAACAAATATAGTCAATAATACCCTTAAAGGCAATTGGAAAAATGTCAACTGGGGTAGGTGATAAAACAAAGAAGGCTGCAATTTGCAGCCTTCTTTGAAGTGGTACCACCAGGAATCGAACCGGGGACACAAGGATTTTCAGTCCTTTGCTCTACCAACTGAGCTATGGTACCGCCTATTTTGGTGGTGCAAAAGTACAAGAATATTTCGGATTTCAAAAAAAATCAATCAATTATTTTTCGAATCCACACTTAGTGTAATTTTGCATTTCGTTTAGTGCTGAAAATAAACAGACTAAAAAACACTATTTTCTTATGAGGCTCATTATCGATATTGGGAATACACTGGCAAAGGTTGCTTTGTTTGAAGATGCAGATCCTCTTGCAGTTACTTACTTGCCTCAATTGACGGTTGAAGCCCTGGAATTGTTTTTGGTAAAGAGTGCATTGGCCAGACCCGAAGAAGCAATACTATCAACTGTTCGACAACATGACAATGTATTTATCGACTATCTTAAATTAAATTTCAGGTTATTATTGCTTTCCGCTGATACCCCACTACCGATTAAAAATTTATATAACTCTCCCGAAACACTGGGTTATGACAGGCTGGCTGCTGCTGTTGCTGCAACAACTTTATTCCCTTCCCGCAATGTTTTAATAATTAATACCGGAACTGCCATAACATATGATCTGGTAACCCGTAACAGTGAATATCTTGGGGGAGCCATCTCGCCCGGTTTAAATATGCGGTTGATGGCATTGCATAACTTCACACAAAAACTACCGTTGGTGGCTCTAAAAGATGAATCGCCATTAGTAGGAAAAACTACTGAAGAAAGTATCCTTTCGGGGGTTCTCAATGCCACCAGGACAGAAATAGACGGTATGATCGAAAAATTTAACAATCATTATGAGCAGTTAGCCGTTATTTTGAGTGGAGGGGATGTTAAATATTTTGATAAAAGTTTAAAAAATAGCATCTTTGCAATCCCAAATATTGTAATTTCAGGTCTGAACCAACTATTAGCTTTTAACTTTGGAAAGAAAAATCATTAGGCACTTACTCGCCACAGCACTTATAATCACGTTTACTGTCAATTCATTTGCACAGGTTAGAATCGGATCTCCCTATTCGACGATATGGAATTGGTGATCATCAGTAAGAACAATTCTCCATTTTTTATGTCGATGGGGGGCGCCTGCTTTTGGTATTCGCTCTTCTAGCTTTTGTAAATCACTCGAATCCGGCTTCTTACACTTCTTTCGACACGACCTCTTTTGTCTTCGAAGGTGGAGTTTTCACACAATCAGTCGACACTGAAAACGGTTATCAGCCAGTCAAAAATCTTCGTATTCATCGATTGGGATCAGTCTCATTTGGCTTTCCTGATCTCAAAACGGATTAAGGCCAGCTTTGGTATGATGCCTTTTACCAGTGTCGGATACAAAATCGCTGATACAGAAAGATCGTTAGCAGATCTTCTTCGGACAGTTCTACGCGTGTATCAAATATTTATGACGGCAGCGGTGGTATCAATAAAGCATATCTTGGCCTGGGTTATTATCTCACCAATAACCTTTCAATAGGGGTAAATGCAGATTTTCTCTTTGGGACAGTCAATCGAAACAGTACTTCTAATTTTCCTGATTTATTGTACGCCAATAGCTATCGCCAAACTACTTCGATTAAGTTTAATGACTTTAATTTTAATTTTGGTTTACAATATGTTGCCAACTTTAAGAAAAATGAGCACCTGACGTTGGGTTTTGTATTTACACCATCGATGAATATTAAGGCATCAAGTGATACAACAACAAATATGGTAAGCATTACCGATCCTGAAACTGTGATATATCAGATCAATCAATCTTCAACAAATGATGGTAAAATCAGGATGCCAAAATCAATTGGCGGAGGTTTTGCTCTTGAGAAAGACGATAAATGGTTGGTTGCTGCTGATGTTTACTGGCAGAATTGGGCGAAACTAAACATGTTTGGCAGGAATGATTCATTGAAAAACAGCCTTCGTGCTTCTTTAGGAATACAAATAACTCCAAATTCTACCGACTATAAGAATTATTTCAAGAGAGTAAAGTATCGTTTGGGTGTTTCATATACCAATACGTATCTACAATTGAGCGGAAAACAACTGAGCGACTTTGGACTGAGTTTTGGTGCCGGATTCCCCATCAGGAAATCACAAACAGACTTTTCGAAGGGGATGGTCAATGTTGGTTTCGAGATAGGGAAAAGAGGTACAACCGATTTGAATCTTATCAAAGAGGACTATTTCCGTTTTACGCTGAGCTTGTCGATTTATGATTTATGGTTCAGAAAACAAAAATATTACTAACCCAGGTTAGAGATCTCATCTAAAGAAAGAGCCCGTAATGTTCAACCTATTCACCTTTGGATATTTTGATCATCTTGCTCAATACGATCTGGCGGTGGAGCCAGTAATGGGTGATCATTCTGTTCATCCTTTTAAAAACCAATACAGGCAAATGAGTAAGAGGATTGCATCATTTGTGTTTGCAGCTTTGACTTCCTTGATGATCCTTGGATCGAATGGAACGAATGGTCAGTCAATCGGATCCAGATATGGTAAGGATAGTGTGAAATGCGTTACCAGTCTTGCCGTTTATCGTGAGTATTACAAGCAAAAAAATTACAAAGCCGCCATTTCTTCCTGGAGATATGCATATAACAACTGTCCGGGTGCCACAGAAAATATATTTATCAATGGGGCAAACATGTATAACAGTTTTATAGCGGCTGAAAAAGATTGTGAAAAGAAACAGAAACTGATTGATACCCTCTTGTTGATTTATGATAACCGTATAAAATATTGGGGTAACGAAGGGAAACAACTTGCAAACAAAGCCAATGATTTATTGAATGCAGACTCTTCCAGATCATTTGACGCCTTTAGAATGCTTAAACGTTCTATTGATTTGTTGAAAAACGCTTCTGAAGAATCAACGTTAAGAAATTATTGCAGTTCTGCAATTAGCTGTTTTAAGTCAGGGGTAATACCTGGGGATGCATTTATTGAGATATTCAATCAAACAGAAGCTATCATTGATGCCCATTTAAACACTGTTACCGATAGGGCAGAGCGACAAAAATGGAGTCAGTTCAGGAGACTGATTGAAATAAACATTTTACCATTACTCGAATGTAAAGATATTTCAACCATTTTCACTCCAAAGCTTACAGCTAAGACTGAGGATCTGGATTTGATGAAAAGGATCTCGGAAATATTTTTTCACAAGGGTTGCACAGATGATACTTTGTATCTTTTCACACTGGAGAAAATGAATGCCATCGAGCCAGACGCCAATACAGCATTCTTAATCTCACGTGAATATCTGAAGCGCAAAAATGTTCCTCTGGCAATAGCAAGCTTAAGCAATGTTGCTGAAAAATTAAAAGATAACGCTTCAAAGGCCCGTTGTTTCTATTATCTTGGAGTGGTATATGCAGATTCAAGAGATTTTAGTAATGCCCGTTCAAATGCATTGAAGGCATTACAAATCAAATCTGATTACGCAGAAGCCTATTTGCTCATAGCTGATTGTTATGCACAAAGCGCTCTGGACTGTGGTAAAGATAATGTCAGTAGCCGTGCAGCTTTCTGGTGTGCTGTTGATAAATTGAATCAGGCTAAAAAAGTTGATCCGAAACTAGAAACAAGAGTGAATGATCTGATAAATAAATACTCGATCAATTTCCCAACCCGGGAAATGCTGTTAACGGGAAAATTGAAAATTGGGTCTAAATATTTGGTTGGTTGTTGGATCAATGAAACAACTACTGTTCGTTCAAAAGCAGAGATAAAGAAATGAAGACGAATAAAAAAGGCAATTACATTTTATTGATTCATTTGATTTCTATGATGGTAATATTAATTTCCTGTCGTGAGAACGATATCAAGCAGGTGAATAAAATAACCAAATTAGATAACTCTCCCAGTCAGGCTGCACAAATCTTAAAAGTTGATTATACCGAAAACGGAAAGTTGGTTTATACCATGTCAAGTCCTGAGATGAAAAAATTTGATCTACCGGAAGCTAAAACAGAATTCCCTAAAGGATTCACTGTGATTTTCTATGATTCACTTCAACATCAAAAAGGTTCAGCAAGAGCTAATTATGGTCTTAGTCACGATGTTACACAAATTCTTGAATTAAAAGGAAATGTTATCATCGAGAACAATCAGGATAGAACAAGAATTGAAACAGAAAAAATGTTTTGGGATCGAAGATCTAAAACAATATATGGAGATCAGGCTGTAAGAATCATGACCCCCGATAAAGTGATGAATGCAGGCGGTTTTAAAGCGAATGAAGATTTGTCCAAAAGAGAAATTCTTCGTCCTTCGGGTGATTTTTATGTAAAGGAATTCTAAAGTGTGTATTTTTTATTTTGGTGCTATAAGTTTTATTGTAAATTTGTCTACTTTTTAAATAATTGAGAAATGGCTATAATTGGCTCTATACAGAAACACTCCAAGATCGTTATTGTTATAATCGGTTTTGCTCTACTTGCGTTTGTGGTTGGTAGTTTTACAGGGAAAAACCACCAGAACGCAAATTATGTCGGTGAAATTAACGGCGATAAAATTCGCGGTGCTGATTTCAACTCGAAGGTAGAAGAAGCATCCGAAATGCGCAAACAGATGTCGGGGAGTACAAATATTCCTGCTGCCGAAAGTTTTAGTATCCGTGAATCTGTCTGGAATCAGATGGTATCAGAGTTGATCATGCAAAAACAATACGATAAACTGGGTATTGATATCAGCAAAGATGAAATGGATGACATGCTTACCGGAAAGAATCCACACCAGTATATTGTTCAAAACTTCACTGATCCTAAGACCGGTAGATTTGACCCTAAACAGGTTAAACAGTTTATTGATAATCTGGACAAGGTAGAACCGGCAATGCGTACACGTTTCCTAATGATCGAAAAACAGATCAAGGAATCACGTCTGGCTGAAAAGTATCAAAACCTGATTGCTAATGCATATTATGTGCCTAAAGCGTTCGCAAAGAAAGAATACCTTGCCCGTAATGAGCATGTTAGTCTGAGTTCTATTGGTCTTCGTTACGAAACGGTTCCCGATAATCAGATTAAGCTTACCGATGAAGATTATCAGAAGTATTATGACGAAAACAAAAATCGTTTTGAGCAGGAAGCTTCTCGCGATATCGATTATGTCATTTATGATGTTAAACCATCTGTAGAAGATATGAAAGCCATTACGGCTGATGTTGACAGAATTTATACTGAATTTCAGCAGGTAAAAGACATTCCTAACTTCGTGAATACCAATTCGGATGTCCGTTATGACAGTACATGGGTAAAGAAAGGAACACTTCCCGCCCGTTTAGATACGCTTGCATTTTCTAAGGGTCCCGGGGCTTTTATCGCCCCGTTCATCGAAAACAATATGTACACGATGGCCAAGATCGTTGACGTACAATCGCGTCCCGACTCATTGAAAGCCAGTCATATCCTGCTTACTTTTGAAGGTGCTCAGTCTGGAGGCAAACGCACAAAAGAAGTAGCCAAGAAACTGGCCGACAGCTTGCTGATGGCAGTTAAGAAAGATCCGAAACAATTGGCACTTTTAGCAATGAGATATTCTGATGATCCATCAGCCAAGAGTAACCTTGGCGACATGGGTTGGTTTAATGATGGGTCTATGGTCCCTTCATTCAACAATGCTTGTGTGAATGGTAAAGTTGGTGATGTTGTCGTGATCGAATCACAATTCGGGTATCATGTCATTAACATTACCGGCAAAACTGCTCCTGTGAAAAAAGTGCGTATGGCAATTGTTGCCCGCAAGGTTGATGCAGGAAATGAAACTTACGCTAAATCATATAGTGATGCCAGTGCTTTTGCCGGTGACAATGCAACCACAGAGGCTTTTGAAAAAGCAGTTACAACAAAGGGATTGAACAAACGTACGATGGAACGTATCCGTCCTAACGATGGACAACTACCCGGATTGGATAATGCCCGTGAAGTTATTCGTTGGTCTTTCAATAAGAAAACTGAAAAAGGAAATGTTTCTCAGGTATTCGATTGTACCGGAAAATATGTTGTTGCAACGCTGAAGATGATTCGTGAAAAGGGGATTGCTCCACTTGATCAAATCAAAAACGATATTAAGACGCTTGTAATGCGCGAAAAGAAAGCCGAAGTATTATTGGCTAAGATGAATAAGGTAAGCGCAACGAAAGACTTCGGTCAGTTGGCTACATCTTTGGCTTCTAAGATTGATACCATTCAGAACATCACCTTTGCTTCTCCCAATCTTCCTTTCTATGGTCGTGAACCGGCAGTAGTCGGGACAGCCTTTGGCCTGAAGAAAGATCAGATTTCAAAACCGATCAAGGGTGAAACTGCTGTGTTCTTTATCAAGATTGATGAAATTTCTCCTGCGGCACCGGCTGTAAACTACGATAACGAAAAAACAGTTATAGCAAACAATTTCCGTTCACGTGTCTACCGCGAAGTTTATCAAACCATCATGGATAAGACCAAGATTGTTGATAACCGGATTATGTTCTACTAAACGAATCTTATTCTAAATATGTAAAAACCGTCCCGCAAGGACGGTTTTTTTTGTTTAAAAAATAGAGCCATTTTATTGATTAAGGACTGTGCGATGATTATCGTTGTACAGGATGCGCCTCCGGGGTAATTTCGGCCCTTCTGGTGTGCTTTTAGTGTCAGGATGAAGTTGGATTCATCCTGTGGGCTAAAGTCTCTTTAAAAACACCCTGAATACTATTCTAAGATTGGGATACAATTCCCTTTTCAGGAATAGTTAAAGGAGGATTGGCAAATAAGTAAACAATACTTAATGGATACCCTTATGAGTATCCATTAAGTATCCTTCAACTATCCTTCAAGTATCCATAAAGTATCCTTCAAGGAAGAGTCTTATGGGCTGTTTAGATGTAAGATCGAAGAACAATTAAACGTCCTTGTGTTTTAGATTAATTGTAAGCGGTTAGAGTCCTGTTTGATAAAAATAAACAGCAGAATTGTAAATGCCCACAGCGAAGAGCCTCCATAACTGAGGAACGGCAGGGGGATCCCAATAACAGGCGCCAGACCTATCGTCATGGCAATATTAATTGCGAAATTCATAAAAAACACTGCAGCTATTCCATAGCCATAAATCCGTGCAAAGGGGGATCGCTGTCGTTCAGCAACCCTTACTATTCGCGTCAGAAGCAAGATATAGATTCCCATCAGTACTGAAGAGCCAAGAAAACCCCATTCTTCGCCCACTGTGCAAAAGATAAAGTCGGTGTCTTGTGCCGGTACGAATTTGTATTTTGTCTGTGTGCCATTCAGAAAACCTTTTCCTACAAAACCTCCCGAGCCAATGGCTATTTTTGATTGATCGACATTATACTCGGCTCCTTTAGGATCAGATTCTTTGCCGAGCAACACATTGATACGTGTTTTCTGATGTTGTTCGAGGAAATGCTCAAATGAATAGTCGACCGTGAAGGCAAAAGCAGAGGTCAGTAAGAAGAGCCCGATCAAAGAAAGTATATTCTTTCTGTTTTTCCGGATCATCAGTAACAAACCAAGGGCAATGATGAACAGGATAGTAATCATAATGAATTTACCAAACAGCAAGGTTAAGATAAATAAGATGACCACACCTATTCCCAATAACAGATAGTTACCCGAAAGCCCTTCACGATAAAGCACAAGTAGAAAACCACCATAAACCAATGCTGAGCCTGTCTCTTTCTGTAGCCGGATGATAACCGCAGGGAGTAACATCAGTATTACAGGAATGACTTTAGTGTGCAATTCTTTCACATTGATGTTGAGCGTACTCAGATATTTTGCCAATGCCAGTGCCGTAGTGATTTTGGTAAATTCAGCAGGTTGAATCCGAAATGTGCCGATCGCCAACCATGATTTGGATCCGGATACTTCTGTTCCTGCGAAAATAGTAACCAGTAATACAAAAATCCCAATGATATATATGGGGTAAGCAAAGGTTGTAAAGAGCTTGGAATCGATCAACAGAATCATCAGCGCAAGGACAAATGCGGTTAGAATCCATAACATTTGTTTTCCATAACGCTGTGTTGTATCCCAAATCTGTGGATGAGCATCGTTAAGGCCGGAAGCATATATGTTTATCCAGCCGATCATCACCAGCGCAAAGAACAACCCGACAAGCGTCCAGTCGATATTAGCGAATAACCTGGGTTGTGCTTTCATTTTCTTGTATCATATTGAAATCAATCATTCTTTTCTCGACATCGGGTCGTTTTGTTGTACGATTAAGGTATTTTTCAATCATCAGACTGGAAATTGGTCCGGCCCATGTAGCTCCAAATCCTGCGTTTTCAATGACAACACAAATGGCAATCTTTGGGTTATCTTTAGGGGCAAACCCAATAAATATCGAGTGCGGTTTCCCGTGTGAGTTATCAGAAGTCCCTGTTTTTCCACAGATCTGAATACCATCTACAGCCGCACTTCGACCTGTACCCCGTTGAACGACAGCCTCCATTGCTCTTACCATCAGATCATAATGTTCACGGGCAATACTGGTGGTGTGTTTCTCTTTAAATTTTGTGATATAATTAGTTGGAGAATTGATCGCTTTGACAAGATGGGGGACGATATAGTATCCACGGTTTGCAAGGAGGGCGGCATAATTAGCCATTTGTAAAGGGGTAGTCAGTACCTCTCCCTGTCCGATTGAAAGTGAACGAACTGTCATGGCGTTCCATCTTTTGTCGTACATTTTATCGTAGTATTTGATGGAAGGGATATTCCCGTTTTTCTCGAAACTGATATCACTACCCAGCTTATGTCCAAATCCAAAAGACTTTACGTCATCGTACCAAATCTGATAAGCCTGTTTTAAGCTTCCAAATTGTGAACTGTTCAAAAAACGATTGAATACCTGCCAGTGAAAGGGATTACACGATAATGCGATGGCACCGATAACATCATTTGGTTGTGAATGGTTGTGCGAACAATTGATAGGGAAAGAGCTGGTGCCCTGACAACCATAAATAGTAGAAGGGGTCAGCGTTCCGTATTGTAAAGCTACCAAATCGACAGCCATTTTAAAAGAGGAACCGGGAGAATAAAGACCTTGAATAGCACGTGGGATAAGCGGCTTAAGAGGATCATTATACAACAGGCTATAATTCTTTGCCCTTTCTCTTCCGACAAGCAAATTGGGATCATACGTTGGGCTGGAAACCATCGCAAGGATTTCTCCGGTGGATGGTTCAATCGCCATGATACTTCCCCTTTTGTTTTTCATCAGCAATTCGCCATATGCCTGAAGGTCGATATCAATTGAAGTGTATAAAGGGGAACCGATAACGGCAGCGGTATCATATTTTGCATTATGAAAACTGCCGACTTCACGGTTTAAGACATCGACCATTCGGATTTTCATCCCTTTCTTCCCTCTGAGCTCCTTTTCATAATAGCGCTCCATGCCTGAAATTCCAATATAGTCGCCTTGTTTGTAATAGGTGCTCTTGTCTATAACATCAGGAGATGCTTCACCAACATAACCCAGAACATTTGCCGCTGCAGACTGTGGGTATTTACGCAATGTACGGGTTTGAATAAAAAAACCGGGATACTTATACAATTTCTCTTCCAGAAAACCATATGTTTCTTTTGAGATTTGCTTCTCAAAAATAGAAGACTGAAAAGGAGAAAAGGTACGGGCTTTCTGTATTCTGCTTAAAAAGCCATCCTTGTCGATGCCAAGCAGCCCACAGAGTTCTGTGGTATCAATTTTTTTGACCTGGTTGGGGACAACCATAAGGTCATAAGCAGCTTCATTGATGACCATTAATTTTCCGAAACGATCATAGATTAATCCACGTGCAGGATACTGGGTGATATTTCTGTAAACATTATTATTTGCAGAAAGAACATAACTTCTATCTATAACCTGAAGGTAAAACAGCCGTAGGATAAAAATAATACCTACAGCGTAGAATGCCCCTACGATAATAAATTGTCTGTCAGAAAAAGCTCTTTTCATTCAATGCTTTAGATCAGCTTATGGTACAACTATACCAATGGTGCAAAGGTAACCATTTTATATGAACATAGAAATCTGAAAACTATAAAGCTGAATGAATAATCAGGGTTTCCGGGGTTTCTTATTTACAACTATTTCCGGGGTTTCAACTACATTGCTTTTGTTTAAAACACGATCCTTTATATAAATCTGATATTTTATCGTGTCGTATGTAGAGGCATAATTGTTGATAAACAGCGTGTCATTAATTTCTCCGCTAATGGCCTTTGATTTACCTACAGGCGTTAAATACGGAATACGACCGTTGAACTGGAGTGTATCCGGTTTACCTGTTTGAGGATTGGGTGTTGTTAAAATAATTTCCTGAAAAACACCCTTCTTTTTTTCAAAGTACTTGATGAAAATATTATAAAGATAATTACCTGAGTTTTGATCAGAAGTAAGACCTAAATCACCATCTCCGTCTGTAAAAGATAATCCAATGACGCCCTGTTGATCAACACCTGTTGTGTCGGCTATTTTAGTGAAAGAAATCAATTCGATGTGGGGTACAACAGGGTATTGATCATACTTTCTACACCCATAAAAAAGGATGAGTAGCAGAAACAGTGTGATGGCCAATCTCGGAATTACCCTGAATCTCATGTGATTGAATTTTATCGCTTTATAAACAGATGTCTTCATCAGGCAAAAGGTTGCTTTCAAAGTTACTATTTAAACAAAACTAATACAAAAATAGACATCAAAAATCATTTTTTCTGACTATCTTTTTAATGGAGTTGCCAAAATTGTTGTTTTTTTAAAATGGCTCACCTCTCCGGTCTGATAATAAATCTCAGCATAGACAACATAAATGGCAGGGGGAGCTTTTGTATGGTTATCAGTAAAACCATCCCATGTAAATGTGTTTTCCGATCCCAACAGTACATTGGTAACCAGCTTTCGAATCGGTTGGCCAGTGATATCATAAATAATGATTGTCATCATGCCTCCGGGTTTTCCGGGGCTATACTTTATGAACAGGATATCATCCCTTCCATCATTGTCGGGTGTAAACTGTTCGGGTTCCAGCGTAAATGAAACCGGTAATGGATTTTGTGAAACATGTTGAGAATTGATTTTTCCGGGTGTTGCAAATCCGGATGTACTGGCCGCCGAGTGCCAGTTCTCTTTTGATTCGGAAGCTCCTTCAGGATCAATGCGTTCTAATGATACCCCTGTTGTTAGCCGTAACATCTGAAAATGCATGGACGGATCAAAACCGGCCTTGTCTATCAATACCCCTGTTGAATCAGCAAGTGTAATCATTCCACCCTCATTTGATAAAGCAGGAAATCCGCTGACTTCGGTAATTATATTTGAAGAGAGCAGAGGGTATTGTTTCAGAAACAATTTTTTGTCTGCAGTCAGAACCCGATATTCACCCGGTGAGAATAGTTGTCCTTGTCCAAAGATCCTGATCAATGACCTCTTTCCTGAAGAGGTACTGTTTTCAACTTTTAAGTAAAGCTGACTCAGATCGTATATCTCTGCAGATCTGTTGTAGATCTCTATAAACTCCTCCCTATCGGGTCCGGGGTCAAACATGATTTCATTGATAACGATCCCTTTCTGTTTTAAAGAAAGAGGCAGACCAAATCGGATGGTAGCAGGAATTTTAAGTTGATTCCCAACACAATCGGTCATGCTGTTATTGACTGTCAGCGTGTAATTTGTTTTTTTCAATAAAGGGCTTGCCAGCTCCAAAATGACAGAATGATAAAGGAATCCGTCAGGGCAGAGACTCCTGGGTTGGCCGATCAACGGTTCAATTGTATAAGCAGCAGGATTCGACAATTGATTAGAATCTATTGTTTCGGAGAAGTCGACACGTAAATGGATACTATCAGTTGGGAAAACAGATAGCAATTGAGGGAAAGAGAGATCCGGTAATGATGCATTTACAGAATTTACTGCTCCCGGTGTTCCCCCTCTGGCATCGACGGATGACCTGTAATTGGCAGATTCTCCACAGGGGTTCAAAGGATCTATCATCTCCAGTGACCATCCGCCTGCTTTTTTTGAAACGTCTTCATACCAATCCGCTTTAAAATCTAACGCATGAATGACCTGCCTGCTTCTGTCTTTTAAGGCAATGACACATCCTTCATTTGTCAACAACAGATCTTTCAATGCAATTATTTTTCCATATTTACGCATAACGACAGCATCTGAAACCGATACGATAATCAGATACTGATGAGATGCAATGATCGAATCGGGCAATAACTGTTCTTTCTTGTCTGTTTGAATCGTCCAATTGTTTAAACTTATCGGGAAGGGGGTTCTGTTGTATAGTTCAAGATACTCACTTTCCGGAAGGCCCCTTGAAGGAGAAGGGTCGGCCATTATCTCACTGATCAAAACATCAAAAGATTGTATGGGGTGATACAACAGGCTTATCTCTTTCTTTAACATACTGTTGTCATCGAGGTCTGTTATCCCCTGGATAGTCAGATTGAAAGGTTGGTCTATTGGCAGCGGTTTGTTAAAGTCGAGCCGGAGAATGGCTCCTGTCAATGGGTCTCCATAAGCAGAAGATGGGTGGGTTCCATCTGCTAAACTAAAATTGGAGATCTGCACCGAAGCAGTTTTTTCTATGGGCTCATTGAAATTCAATTGAATCTGGTTGTCTCTCGAAACCAGTGCTTGTAGAAGCAGGGGAGGTGAAGTATCATCGGTATAGGAATGAATCTGAATATCATCAAAATAGAATCCTGTACTGTTGGAAGTAGTGTATCGACAGAATAGTGCAAAGAAACCGGATGGAAGTGAAGCTTTCTCAAACCCTGAAGCTTCATTGGCAAACAGGTTGGCTCCGGTAGGATCTATTTCAATTTTCCAGGTCCCGTTACTCAATCTTACAACCCTGATTCTGACCGAAAATGGGTTTGCAATCAACCCTGTTGTCCCCCTGCAGACTTCATGTATTGAAGCGCCATCTTTATAGAAAAGAGTGATTGCATCTGAAGATCGGGCTTCTCCCAACTGAATATAAAAAGCCTTGTCTGACCGTGTTGGGATTGCATTATCAGCAATAAGATATATTCTGGCATTATTATTCTCAGATGAGGCAAATGATAAGTGGACCCAGAACTTCCATTCCATCCCTGCTGTACAGTTAAGTGGAGTGGAGAGATATGATGTGTCTGCCCCGCTTGTTTTCAGGTGAAGCTGGTGATAGGCATTGATTTCAAAGTCATTCAGAGTGCCAGTCCAGCATGGATTCGAAGTGAGATCAGGATCTGTGAAGTCTTCATTTATCTGCGAAACTGCATTAAACTGAAGCACGCACAAAGGCAGGATGAGATAAAACCTCGCCCAATAAACAATAAATGCAAACCTGTAAGCATACATGACCACATACTTAATGGCCATGTTGTAAGTTGGTGATCAGGCAAAACGGCCTTATTATTAACTATAAATGTAGTAAGATAAGGTGATAAATGCAAGAATTATTTTTGGTCTGAATGAAGGAGGGATTATCTTTATTAAGCCAAATCGAATTGTTAAATATTAAACACTCACGTTAAAAAATGTAAATATCAATAAGCTTGTTTTTAACAATCATGAAAATAAGTATTTTTGCAGCATAATTCTTAATTAATTCAAAACCATGAAAATTGCGGTAGTTGGTGCCACTGGATTGGTGGGCAGCGAAATGATCAAAGTGCTCGAAGAGCAAAGATACATCCCTGTTGAAGCGATCACGGATTTTTATCCTGTAGCCTCTGCAAAATCTGTCGGAAAAGAAATTCATTTTAACGGTAAGACCTGTAAGGTCATTGGTATGGAAGAGGCGATAGCGCTTCGTCCCGATGTTGCCATTTTTTCTGCCGGTGCAAGTACATCTAAAGAATGGGCTCCCCGCTTTGCCGAGGTGGGTACATTCGTTGTTGATAACTCTTCATGTTGGCGAATGGAAAAGAATGTTCCGTTGGTTGTACCTGAAATCAATGCAGGTATACTGACACAGAAGGACAAGATTATTGCCAATCCGAATTGTTCAACCATACAGTTGGTAATGGCTCTGGCGCCGCTACATAAAGCATATAAAATCAACCGCCTGGTTGTATCGACGTATCAAAGTGTAACAGGTACAGGTGTAAAAGCTGTAAAGCAATTAAATGACGAGCGTCAGGGAATAGATTCCGACAAGGCTTATCCTTACACAATTGACATGAATCTCTTTCCACATGGTGGCAGTTTCCTCGCAAACGGTTACACTACCGAAGAAGAGAAACTGGTTGAGGAGACCCGTAAGATATTGGGTGATCAGAGCATTCGTATTACAGCAACTGTTGTCCGTGTTCCTGTTGTCGGAGGTCATTCAGAAGC
>CAXXPB010000051.1:0-64963 GCA_963678825.2 uncultured Microbacter sp.
CAATGACGATGTACTACCGCATTTGCTCCTCTTAGAGTAACTGCTACACCAGCATTGTCGGCGATCAAAGCATTGGATACAGAGGATGCCGCCCCTGCCGATAATGCATCTCCCATATTGGAAATAATTTGGCAATTACGAAGCGTTGCGCTGTCAGGCAAGGCGACAGCGCCGCTACCTGCAAGTGTTCCACTTATAGTAAACCCATCAATGGTTGCCCCCGCCCATGTTGCACTACCGATGCCGTTCACATACGTTTCAGTAGCTGCCGGATTGTAACTCACAATCGAAGTGGCAATTGGGCTTGACAGAGTAACCTTGTTTGTGATGAGATCTGTCCGCTGTGTAGGTTTGGTGAAAATTTCGTTGTAATTACCGGCAAATTCTGATGCTTGCGCACCGGTAAATCCTCCGACAAGAGACAGATTTGTCCTTAAAATAAAAGTTGCTGTCGCATCAGAAACATTCACTCCTGCCGCGTTTTTAGCTGGAATGAATCCGGTACTGCTTTTTGCAACCCAAACCTGAGGAAAGTCGTACTGATCATATTGATCCAATGCAAATTGCAAAGAAGAGTAAGGATAGGTCCAGTTTCTGCCTCGGCATTTTTCATCCAGTTTATTACTGGCAGCATCATTCACGTAAAAAACACGGGGAGTTACTTCGTAACAACCGATATCAGGAACTCCCGAGCCTGAATTTTTTCTGTACAGATCCCGGAGATCTGAAGATGGAGGTGTTGGTGCTCCGCCGGGGTATCCCGATGGCACCGTGGCAGTTCCTTTATTGTACAGGGTTGAAAATTTGCCCTGTAGTCTGTAGTCTGTAACTGGATCTGTTGTACCCGGATTTACAAAATATGGCGCATTTGCAGAACCACTATTGGTCGTTCCGAATAAAAATGACCCTGCACCTAATGCTCCGGCAGCAGTGTTAGCATTTTTCGGTGGAACATAACCGGATTTGAAAGTATTGTACGATTCTTTGAACGGAGGATATGTTGAACTGCTTGCAGCACTTGTAAGTCCATCCCACAGAGCATTGTTGTAAACATAACATCTTATGGTTGTATAGTCCCCGTTATCGTCGGCAGCAGCTGAAGCATATTTAATACGCAGGCCAGGTCCATCCGGAGATGAATTATTGGCAATAGTATTATTGATAATATAACTTGGAGTGTAAGTGCCGGTGTTCATTTTGACCAAAGAAAGATTGATAGCGCCACCTTTCTCTGCTTCGTTGTCATAAATCAGACAATTGATTACTTTGGCATTGCCTCTAATCATTCGTATGGCGCCTCCCGAACAGTTACCGGAACCATTAAAATATGCCTTATTGTGGCGGACAATACAATTTAAAAGATTGCCACCTCCAAGCATGAGAGCTCCGGCACCGTCATCCTTTGGACCTCCGGCTATGTTACTTTCAATTACACAATGACTTATAGTGCTATTATTTAGCATAAATACTCCGGCACCGCAACACTCATCGTATTGGGTATCTGTTGCCGAGGGACGTATCATGTTTGCTCCGGTTATGGTAAATCCGTCCCATGTGGTTGAATTTGCAAATCCGGTCAGAAGAGCAGCATCATAATTAACCGCTCCACTATTCCATACTAATGAATAAAGAGGTCCCAGAACCCGTTGTTTATCTCCTCCATGAAGAACTGTAGCATAATTGAGGTCGTTTGAAAGCAGAAGTCGGTCCTGAAATCCTGCACTATTATTATCGGCAGTTCTGTATTCTCGGAATCCGCCATACACATCAACACCATCTCTCATCAGAAAATTATTTGACCATTCATACCATAAATACCCCGTAGAAGAGGTGTATGTTTGATAACCTTCGGTCAGATCATAAGCGGAATCACGGTAATAATCCCCGGCAGCAACACAAACCACTCCTTTGGGTGTTTGCGCATTGGCCGTTTCAACTGCCTTTTGCACCGTAGCAAACGCCTGAGACCATGAGAGTCCCGTATTGCTGTTACTTCCACTATAAGCCCGTACATAGTAAATTGGTCTTGCCTGAATAGCTACAGTAGTATAAGATTTGCATCCGGAGATATCTTTTGCATAAATATTATAGGTACCGATAGGTAGCCCGCTGAAAGTATTTCCAGACTGGTAAGTCACATCATCCAAGCTGTAGGTGTATGAAGTTCCACCGGAAGCAGTAGCTGTTATGACTCCCGTACTTTCTCCCGGATTAGTTGCAATCGAAGATGCTGATACTGTTATCCAGGTAAGTATAATTTGGCCATTGGCTCCAGCTCCACCCGTTCTACTTCCAGACGAGGTTCTATACGCTCCACCGCCACCACCACCAGGAATGTTACCAGCAATACCATTGCCTTGAGACCCACTTCTCCCGTTTCCTCCATTTCCGCCGCCAATTGTAGCCGTAGCTCCTGTAGCGTTCGTTGCGTTTACTCCGTTTGACGAATTACCCGCAGAAGAACCACCACCACCACCGTATGTTCCGCTGCCTGGTACACCAGATCCTCCACTATATTTAGTAGTCCCGACTCCACTGCTTGCAGAACCTCCGGTTGCTCCTGATGTTGAATTGTCGGCTACGCTATTACCTCCTTTTGCCAATAATGTTGAAGGAGCTATGAAGTACGAATCGCCACCTGGAGTTGTCGTAGCTGCTCCTGCGCCAACCACGTAATTATAGTTGGATCCGGGTGTTACGGTAATAACACCTTGGCTATATGCTCCACCGCCGCCACCACCGCCAGTCCCGGTAGTTGTTCTGGAACCACCTTTACCACCACCACCCCAAACTTCCACTTTTAGTGAAACTACTCCGGATGGCACAGTAAAACTACCACTTGTTGTATAGGTTTGAGTGGTTTGAGCAAAAACAGTTGGGCATAACGTTAGAAATAAAAGACAAACCGTCAAACATACAGACAAAAACATGTTTGTATGTGTCGTCTTACTCATAACAAACTCGCCGGGGATATCCGGTTTTGTTACTGTTTTTGAAACATTATCGGAGCATGCATTTTGTTGGAAACGTAGTTTGGAACTTTGTTTACGGAAGATCTGGGACATGTTTTTTTGGTGCATAAGTATAGTGTTATGTTCACGGATTATCAATATCAGTATGGCGCTACTGTTTTTCTTCAGAAAGAAGAGCGCTAAAATTGCAAACAGAATAAAAACTTGGTGAATTCTTCTCAGATCTGGTTGGTGAATAAGCCCATATAATAAATAAGCAAGAATCTGCCTGAGCTATTCAGAAGAAAATGATGTAGCTGCTTTAAAGCGAAGTTTCACTTTAAATAGATTTTGCAAATGTATGTGATTCTTAATATACAGACAAATTTAATAATATCAATACAACACATCCTATAGTTAATACAAGTTAATTTATCGTCATTTGCACAAAAAATTAATAGTTGTCAAAATCACAACCCAAAGAGATGGCACAATAAGATGCCATATCAGAGGTATTCTGAAAAATCCGATAACTCATTTCGTCATCAACAAAACAAATTTATTTCTCAATTCCAAAATGAATCACTATCTTTGCGGGCTCAAAAGTAAAACTCAACTAAATTAATTATAAAACAACAATGAAAGCAGGAATTCATCCGGAAAGCTATCGACCCGTAGCGTTCAGAGATATGTCGAATGGCGATACATTTATCACCCGCTCGACTATTGCTACGAAAGAAACCGTTGAAATTGACGGGGTAACTTATCCTTTGGTAAAGCTCGAAATCTCTAGTTCTTCACACCCATTCTATACCGGCAAACAAAAGCTGGTGGATACTGCAGGTCGTGTGGACAAGTTTATGAACCGTTACCAAAAGCACTTGGAAAACAAGAAGAAATAAGTTCGTCACTTTCATATTTAAACCTTACAAAGCCGTTTCAATCCAATTTGGGTTGGCACGGCTTTTTTGTTGATTGCCTTTCCTTTTACGAACTAAAAAAGACTTTCACTTTGCGCTAATTTGCTAACTTTGCATCACATCTCTGTACTCTAAAAAAACAATATAGATATGAAGTGGTTGAAATGGATTCGTGTTATTCTGGCTATCGTTCTGACGGCGCCTGTTTTTTTGTTGTTTATCGACTTTTTTCACCTTTTGCCACATGATGCGGCAAAACTGGTGCATCTTCAGTTAGTTCCGGCGCTGTTGGGTGGATTTTGGGGCGCTGCACTTTTTGTAGTTCTGCTGACGCTGATTTTCGGACGTTTGTACTGTTCGGTTATCTGTCCGGCCGGGGTATTGCAGGATCTGTTTAACCGACTCACATCAAGAGGCGTAAAAAAGAACCGCGCAAAACGTTATTTCAAATACACCAAACCGAACAACTGGCTACGCTATTCCATTCTGGCGCTTACGATCATTGCTTTTGTTGTCGGCAGTTCATTCCTTGTAATACTGCTCGATCCGTATAGCAACGTAGGGCGCATGATGACCGATCTGGCGCGTCCTGCCTTGATTCCACTCAACAACCTGATGGTGCCTGCTACCGCATCCGACAACAGCTTTTTTCACCATATCAATTCTCTTGGTTTTGCTTTAGTTCCGGTAGCTATTGCGTCTCTCTTTCTGATTACAATTGCCGTAATGTCACTTTTGAGAGGGCGTTTATATTGCAACACGATTTGTCCTGTGGGAACATTTCTCGGCCTCTTCTCCCGTTTTGCTCCTTTTAAAGTGGTGGTCGATCATGCGGCATGTAATCACTGCGGTGTTTGTGCCCGTTCGTGCAAATCGCAATGTATCGATTCAAAAAACAGTGCAATCGATCATTCACGTTGTGTCGATTGTTTCAATTGCCTTTCAACCTGTTCGCAGAATGCTCTCAGCTACCGATTTCAATTGCCTGCAAAAAAAGCAGATGTTGCTGAAACCGTAAAAAACAGTTCGCGTCGAAACTTCCTGATTGCCGGAGCAACTGCAGTAGCCACGGCCCCCGTTGCCATTGCACAAAACAAACTGGGAGTGAAGAAGGTTGAACCTATTATGCCTCCGGGAGCCGGAACACGCGACAATTTCAATACAAAATGCACGGCTTGTCACCTTTGCGTGTCGGAATGCCCCACACAGGTACTGCACCCCACTGCATTCGATTACGGCATCATGGGAATGATGCAGCCGAAAATGGCATTCGAAAAAGGCTTCTGTCAGCCAGATTGTACTCATTGCTCTAACGTTTGTCCCTCGGGAGCGCTAGTGCCGCTAACCCGTGAGCAAAAGCATGTAACTCAGGTGGGCATTGCGCATTTCACGCAGACCAACTGCGTGGTTTACAAGGATCGTACTGATTGCGGCGCCTGCTCTGAACATTGTCCGACACAGGCCGTAAGCATGGTCGACTTTGTAGACGGCCTGCGAATTCCGCATGTGGAGCCTGCAATATGTGTGGGATGCGGCGGTTGCGAATATATTTGCCCTGCTACGCCGAAAGCAATTGTAGTCCACGCCAACATTGATCAAAAAATAGCGAAACCTATTCCCAAAGGAGAAGCCAAAGAACAAAAGGTGGAAAGTTTCGGCTTTTGACCATTCCTGTGTAAGTGATGATCTCTCACCCGACTCTCTAACAAAAAACAAAGTGACCCCGAAAGTTTGTTAACGGACTTTTGGGGTCACTTCATCTTTTTTCCTGACAAACTTTTTTATGCCTTCCCGCACTCATGGTTTTCTACATATTATAACGTACCTTTGGTTTATAAATTCATCACTACAGAAATTTCTGCAATTGTTACATAACCACGACTCATTCCTTAATTACTTCGGAATGGGCTCATAATACATATAGGAATGAAGGACAAAACTCCTACCCCCGAAGGTCGGATGCGAAAAGCAGACCTCAAACGCTCCATTACCAATTTATTTAACAAGGAACCCAACCGTTCATTCAACTACAAACAGGTTTCTCACATACTTGGACTGACCAAGACTCCGCTTAAACAAATGGCCACCGAGATTCTGAGCGAACTTTCGGACAACAGCACTCTCATTGAAATTGAAAGAGGAAAATTCCGGCTTAATATCAGAGGTGGAAATATCACCGGAACTATCGACCGCACCTCTCGTAAGACTTATCTGATACCCGACGACGGCGGGGCTCCTATTTTCATTTCGGAACGGAATCTCAACCGCGCCATGGACAAGGACTCCGTGAAAGCATTCCTCTATGCCGGACGCAAAGGCCGTCAGCCCGAAGCCGAAGTATTGGAAGTGGTAAAGCGTGCCAAAGACACCTTTGTGGGAACACTCGACATTACGGGATCTTATGCATTTTTGGTCGTTAATAAAAAATATCTATCGAATGACATTTTCATTCCCTACGACAAACTAAAAGGGGGAAAGAACGGACAAAAGGCATTGGTCAAAATGGTTCGTTGGGAGGAACAAGATAAGAACCCGGTAGGCGAAGTCATTGATATTCTTGGCGATCAGGGCGACAACAACACCGAAATGCACGCCATCCTGGCCGAATTCGGATTACCGTACAAATATCCGGAGAAAGTAGAAGAAGAGGCCGAAAAAATCGATGCCGGAATTACAGCAGAGGAGATTTCCAAACGCATTGATTGCCGCGACATCGTCACCTTCACCATCGACCCGCGCGATGCAAAAGACTTCGACGATGCCCTCTCGCTACGCAAACTTGATGACGGACTGTGGGAAGTCGGCATCCACATCGCCGACGTGACTCATTACGTAAAGCCGAAAACAATCATCAACGAGGAGGCAGAAGAACGTGCAACTTCTATCTATTTAGTTGATCGTACGATACCAATGTTGCCCGAGAAACTCTCCAACGGGCTCTGTTCCTTGCGACCCAACGAAGAGAAGCTCACCTACTCCGTTTTAGTGCAAATGGACAACGAAGCGGACATTAAAAGTTATAAAATCGGTCGTACCGTGATTAAATCGGATCGCCGTTTTACTTACGAAGAGGCGCAGCAGATTATCGAAACGGGCGAGGGTGATTACAAAGAAGAGATGTTACAGCTCGACAAGCTGGCAAAAATATTGCGCGAACGCCGCTTTAAATCCGGTGCCATCGCTTTCGACCGCGTGGAAGTGCGCTTCGAGATCGACGAAAAGGGCAAACCTACCAGTGTATTCTTCAAAGAAGCAAAAGATTCCAATAAGCTGGTGGAAGAGTTTATGCTGCTGGCCAACAAAACAGTGGCCACCCATATTGGGAAATCCGGAAAAGGCAGCAAGGGCAAAACCTTCGTTTATCGTATTCACGACGTACCGAACCCGGAAAAATTGCAGAACTTCGCGCAGTTTATACACCGCTTCGGTTACAAGCTGAAAACTTCGGGCAAAAAGAGCGAAGTATCTTCGGCTGTCAACCATTTGTTAGACGAGGTACAGGGCAAGAAAGAGCAGAACCTGATTGAAACGCTGGCTGTACGCTCAATGGCAAAGGCCGTTTACAGCACTGAAAATATCGGCCACTACGGACTGGCTTTCGACTACTACACCCACTTCACCTCACCTATCCGCCGGTACCCCGACATGATGGTGCATCGCCTGCTGACCCGTTATGCCGAAGACAAACCGAGCGTGAATGCTTCGGAATGGGAAGGACGCTGCCAACACAGTAGCGACATGGAGCAACTGGCCGCCAATGCCGAACGCGCTTCCATCAAATACAAGCAGGTGGAATTTATGAGCGAACGACTCGGACAGGTATTCGATGGGGTGATCTCCGGAGTGAGCGAATGGGGTATCTACGTAGAACTGAACGAGAATAAGTGCGAAGGAATGATCCCTATCCGCGATCTGGACGACGATTTCTATATTTTCGACGAAAAGAACTATTGCCTCGAAGGTCACCGTTTCAAGAAAAAATTCCAGTTGGGCGACACCATCACCGTACAGGTAGCCCGTGCCAACCTCGACAAAAAGCAACTCGACTTCGCGCTGGTACACGAAGGCGAAGAAAAACCGACCGTCTCAACCACTTATCCTTCGGATCGCAAAGAGAGCAGAAGCAAAGGAAAAAGTGGAGGAGCAAAAAAAGAAGGAAGAAGGAGAAGGTAGAACTCTCCTATTCCACCATTAAGGCATTGAACATAAAGATAAATCAGAATGTTCAATGCCTTAATGGTAATATATCCAAATATCAGACTAAAGAAAATTGTCGCTTCCGCTCCCACTCTACAGGTTGCCACGAGCCATCGATCAGTTGATGAACGGAGGTAATACCAGCAGCTTTCAGAGCCTGATAGGCAGGAGCAAAACCGTCGAGGAGATTGGTAGGATAATGGCAATCGGAATTGACGGTAACCGGAATGCCAAGCTCATTGAGCTGAGGAAAAAACTGCATATCTGGATAAGTAAATCCTTTTACCACCAGCGACTTGGTATTGATCTCCACGATCATCTCATTCTCCTTGATCAAGGTCAGCAAATCACCTACCAGATTAAGGTAGCGTGGATCGCGAATGGAAAACTCCGAACATTTCGAAGCATTGAGAGCTATCTTGTCCATATGCCCTACAATCTGAAACCCTCCTTTTGCCACCATTGTACGACTTGCTTCAAAGAAACGGTAAACTAACGCCCACACATCGCTATCATATCCGGTTTGTAGTCCGTGGTTGAACTTATCGAAACTGCCGTCGATCGACATAAACGAACCGTCGGACAGGCGATCGAGGTAATGTACCGAACCGATCATATAATCCAGATCATCGACCGGATAAAAGACATCCTGTACTTCGAACACTCCGTGAATATAATCCATTTCAAGACCAAGAAAGAGTTCTATCTGTCCGGCATATTTCTCTTTCAACCGCAGGAACTCCGCTTTGTATTCTGGCAAATCGTCGGCACGCATGTTCCAAAACGTATCGAACGGCAGCGGAGCATGTGACGAAAAGCCGTACCGTTTTAACCCTTTGGCAATGGCAAAACGCACGAATTCTTCCATCGAGCTGCGCCCGTCGCAAAAATTGCAATGGCTATGATAATTGGATAAAAACATGAGGGTTATTTACAATTGAAATCTACTGAGCTATAAGTTCATATTATTCTTCACAAGCGTCAATTGCACGCAAAAAATGACGCAAATTTGTTGTTGCAAAATTAGCATTTTTACCGCATAGTGCCGAAATAAGAACCTTCCTCTCTCCTCATAAAGAATTTTAATTCAGTCCGCTGATTTTAGGAATACTGCATCGCTTCTTGCAACCATATTGAGTTTCGACACAACAATTACAGGCAAAAATAGCTACCTTTGCTCTTTGATGTGCAAGCCCAATCGCACTTCGTAAATGACTAAATTGTAAATAAAACAACGTGTTACAAAAAGAATTCGACATTATCGTAAAAACCTTCCAGGGACTGGAAGAAGTTCTGGCAAAAGAACTAACCGAGCTTGGAGCCAACAATATTGAACTGCAACGCCGTGCCGTAAAATGTACCGGCGACCTCAAACTCCTTTATCAGGCAAATTTCCGTCTACGTACTGCATCGCGGATTTTAGTGCCAATAGCCACCTTTAAAGCAAACAATCCCGACGAGGTTTACGAACGGATTAAGCAGCTCAACTGGTTGCAATACATGGATGTAAACACCTCATTCGTGATTGACTCCACGGTCTATTCCGACGATTTTCGTCACTCAAAATTCGTATCCTACCGGGTTAAAGACGCCATTGCCGACTATTTCATGGAACGCTTCAAAAAAAGGCCGTCTGTACAACTTACCAACCCCGATTTATATATCAATATTCATATAGCGCAAAATAACTGTACGCTTTCACTGGACAGTTCGGGCGAGTCGCTGCACAAACGCGGCTACAGAAGTGACCAAACCGAAGCTCCGCTCAATGAAGCCTTGGCTGCCGGAATGATTCTTCTTTCGGGCTGGCAGGGAGCAACAGACTTTATCGACCCCATGTGTGGTTCGGGAACATTGCTAATCGAAGCGGCTCTTATTGCGCTGAACATTGCGCCGGGTATCTACCGCAACAGCTTTGCCTTCGAAAAATGGAAGAACTTCGACGAAGAGCTTTTTGACAATGTTTACAACGACGATAGCGGCGAACGGCCTTTCACCCACACTATTTATGGATCCGATATGTCGATGCGCGCCATCCGCATTGCCGAAGCAAACGTAAAAAGCGCAGGCCTGTCGAAATACATCAAACTTGAGGTGAAACCAATGCAAGACATTGAAGAACCGAAGGAACCTGCATTGATCCTTTTCAACCCGCCTTACGGAGAACGATTAGTGACCGAAGATCTGATCGGATTATATGAAATGATTGGTCGCATATTGAAGCATAAATTCTCCGGCATGACAGCATGGATTATCAGTTCCAACTTCGAATGCCTGGCCAGAATCGGATTAAAGCCTGCTAAAAGAATCAATCTATTGAATGGTGCACTGCCCTGCGAATTCAGATGCTACGAATTATTCTCCGGAAAACGGGATAAATTTCTACAAGACAGCTCCTCACGGTAATTAATTATTCATTCTGACCTGAAATCCGATTCCGAAAACCACTTTTTAATTGAAAAAATCACACTAACCTACAATTAATGATGTCTATTCCCCATTTTTCAAAAATCATATTCCAGCAGGCAGAAAAATATCAGGATCGCGACGTATTCTTCACGCGCGACAACGAGACTAAAACATGGAACCCGATTACCTGGAAGCACTTTGCCGATCAGGTAACAAAAGCTTCCCGTTCGTTAATTACACTAAATACCAAACGAGGAGACCGCATCGGTATCTATACGCAAAATATGGCAGAAAGTTTCTATGTAGACTTTGCCAATTTTGGGGTAGGAGCCATTTCTGTTCCAATGTTCGCCACCTCATCTGTTTCTCAGATTTCATATATCATCAACGATGCCGGCATCGAAACTCTCTTTGTAGGAGAACAAACTCAATACGACAATGCACTGAAAGCAGCCGACAGTTGTCCGACACTCGAACGCATCATCGTTTTTGACCCTACGGTAAATCTGAAAAATAATGGATTAGCCTTTTTTTACAAAGATTTTATTGATCTCGGCAGTGCAAAACACGACCAAGAGATTACCGAAAGACAGTCGCAGGCATCGTCCGACGATATTGCGATCATTATGTACACATCCGGCACCACCGGAGAGCCCAAAGGCGTTATCCTGAACCACTCCAATTTTCTGGAGGCCATGCGCATTCACGATCTGGCGCTCCCCACTTTCAGTGAGAATGATCGTTCCATCGCGTTCCTACCTCTTTCTCATATTTTTGAAAGAGCCTGGTGTTACTATTGCCTGTACCGGGGAGCTGTCATCTATATCAACCTGCGACCGCAGGAAATTCAGACTGCCATCCGCGAAGTGCACCCCACAGTAATGTGCAGTGTTCCCCGCTTTTGGGAAAAAGTCTATATCGGTGTCAAAGAACAAATCGATTCGTTCAAACCATATATGAAAGGTATTGTAACTTGGGCGCTGGCTTTGGGGGAAATCTACAACCTGCATTATCTGCGTCAGGAGAAAAATCCGCCTTTGTTCCTGAAGCTTAAATACAAGTTTGTTGACAAACTGATATTCTCGAAAGTAAAGAAGACCGTAGGGATTGAAAACGCCAACTTCTTCCCGACTGCCGGAGCAGCTCTCGAAGATGGTATCAATGTTTTTTTGCGCAGCATGGGAATTCCCATTATAATCGGTTACGGACTCACTGAAAGTACCGCTACCGTGTGTTGCTTCCGCCCCACCCGTTATGTTATTGGCTCTGCCGGGAAAATTATGGATGGACTGGAAGCCCGCATTGGCGAAGACAATGAAATTCAGCTGAAAGGTAAAACCCTCACACAAGGCTACTACAAGAAACCGGAAGCCACCGAGGCCGCTTTCATCGACGGCTGGTTTAAAACCGGTGATGCCGGAAAAATCGATAGTGAAGGTAACATTACACTGGTGGAACGCATCAAAGATCTATTTAAGACATCTAACGGGAAGTATATTGCGCCTCAGCAAATCGAGATAAAGCTGGGTACCAGCAAATACGTAGACCAGGCAGCCGCGATCGGCGACCAACGCAATTACGTTACCGCCATTATCGTTCCGGCATTGCCCGAAGTAGAAAAGTTGGCTGCAGAACGCAATATCCACTACAAAATGGTTGACGAATTACTGACTCACCCTGACATTATTGCTTTCTACCAGAGCCTTATTGATTCGCTGCAACAGGAAATGGCATCATATGAAAAAGTCAAAAAATTCACGCTTATCAAAAAAGGGTTCACCATCGAATCAGGAGAAATGACCTCCACCCTGAAATTGCGCCGGGCCGTTATCATGCAAAACTACCGGAAATTGATTGACGAAATGTACAAATAGAGCAAAGAGCCAAGAACAAAGAGCCAAGACTTTTTTTGTCCGCCACATCAATTATTAATTATTAATTGTTAATCATTAACTCTTAATTACTTATGATCGTTCAGGAAATTTGTGCTGTTTTAGAAGATTTTGCCCCGCTTGCGCTGCAGGAAAGCTACGACAATGCAGGTTTGCAGGTCGGAAAACGCACCGATACTATCAATGGAATTTTGCTCTGCATCGACATTACCGAAAATGTAATAGACGAAGCTATCAGGCACAATTGCAACCTGATCATCTCTCACCACCCGCTTATTTTCAAAGGGCTGAAAAGGCTAACCGGAGACGATTATGTGCAGAGTTGTGTAATCAAAGCAATTCAAAACGACATCGCCATCTATTCTGCCCACACGAATCTTGATAGCGTTATGGAAGGGGTTAACGGGCGCATTGCGCAGAAGATCGGGCTGACCGACTGCCGGATACTGGCCCCGGAAGAAGGGAAACTATTGAAGCTCGTAACATTCGTCCCTATTGCAGAAGCTGATAAAGTACGCGAGTCACTTTTTGCCGCCGGAGCCGGACGCATCGGCAATTACGATTCGTGCAGCTACAACAGCGAAGGCTTTGGAACGTTCAGAGCAAGCGAAAAGTGCAACCCTTTTGTGGGCAAAATCAACGAACTTCACCACGAACCGGAAATTCGCCTCGAAGTGATCGTTCCGGCTCATCTCAGGTTCAATGTTCAACAGGCTTTGATTGCTACTCACCCATACGAAGAACCGGCTTTCGACTGGATTCCGCTGGCCAACGAATGGCAACAAACCGGAATGGGAATGATTGGTCTGCTACCACAACCCGAAGACGAAACCGAATTTCTGAAACAATTGAAGACCACTTTCAACGTAGGAGCTATCCGGCATACACGCTTGCGGGGCAAGCAGATAAAAAGAGTTGCTGTCTGCGGAGGTTCGGGAGCTTCATTATTAAGCACAGCCATCCGGGCAAAAGCGGACATTTTTGTCTCTGCCGACTTCAAGTACCATGATTTTTTCGGAGCCGAAAACCGTATTGTCGTGGCCGACATAGGTCATTATGAATCAGAGCAATTCACAAAAGAGATATTTTTTGAACAAATACAAAAAAAATTACCTACATTTGCAGTCCGTTTCGCAGAGTGCAATACAAATCCCGTAAACTATTTGTAAGTAAGCACTTTCGGATTCAAAGCGAGTCCCAAACAGCAAGAAAATCAAGAAAAAACGGCACAACAAAACGTAAAATTGTAAATTCAATACCGTTATGGCTACAGAAGCAAAAAGCGAAAAAGAAATTTCAGTAGAAGAAAAATTGAAAGCTCTGTATGAATTGCAAACAGTTGCAACAGAAATCGACAAAATCAAGACTTTGCGCGGTGAATTACCCCTTGAAGTTCAGGATTTGGAAGACGAAATTGCAGGTTTGCAGACCCGTATAGAAAACTACACCACTGAAGTACAGGATCTTCAAAAACAAGCAGCTGCACACAAAAGTGAAATTGCCGAAGCTAAAACGAAAATTGAAAAATATACCGAACAACAGGATAACGTTCGCAACAACCGCGAATACGACTTCCTTTCGAAAGAGATCGAATTCCAGACTCTGGAAATCGAACTGAGCGAGAAGCGCATCCGCGATGCACAGGTTGCCATCAGCTTCAAGAATGAAGAGATTACTAACGCTACCGGACTTTTGAACGAAAGAAAAATTGATCTTACTCAAAAGAAGAGCGAACTGGACGAAATCGTTTCGGAAACCAAACAAGAAGAAGAAAAGCTTCGCGAACGTGCAAAAGAAATCGAAGGCATGATCGAGCCGCGATTGCTGACTGCTTTCAAACGAATTCGCAAGAATGTTCGCAACGGACTTTCGGTGGTTACCATTCAGCGTGACGCCTGCGGTGGTTGTTTCAATAAAATTCCGCCTCAACGACAAATGGAAATTCGCCTTCGCAAAAAAGTTATCGTATGCGAGTATTGTGGACGAATTTTAGTGGATCCTGAAATAGACACACCTTCAGAACCAATGGAATAAAAAAAATATTCAAGTTCAACATAACGCAAGCCTTGCATCCGTATATCTCTTTCAGATATCGATGTGAGGCTTTTGTTTTATTATAAATACAACAACAATGAAGACTTTAGAAGAAATATTTTTGAACAGAACCTCGGTAAGACGTTACGAACGCAAACCAATTGAACCAAAAAAACTGGAGTTCATATACAAGGCAATTCAGAATACGCCAACCAGTTACAATGGCCAGCAATTCTCGGCAATCTCCATCACCGATCAGGATCTAAAAGTACAGCTATACGAACTAATCGGACAAAAACAGATTAAAACCTCCGCAGTATTTATGGTGTTTTGCGTGGATTTTCATAAACTACAGCAATTTGCAGAAGCCACCGACACTGAATTCCCCCGTTTTCAGGATACAATGGACGGATTTATGGTAGGAGTAATCGACGCGGCTCTTGCCATGGAGAATGCTGTGATTGCAGCCGAATCGTTAGGCCTGGGCTCGTGCTGCATAGGCTATACCCGCACGGCAGCTCCGGCAGAGCTGGCAAAGATCCTTCAATTACCCGAAGGAGTATGCGTTGTTTGCGGATTATCAATCGGCTATCCTGCCGAGAATCCCGACCTGAAACCTAAAATGCCCTTATCGCTGATAATTCACGAAAACCACTACCGGACCGACGATATAAAGCCTGAACTATTGGAATACAACGAGGAAGTCACAGCATACAATGCCGTGCGTGCCGGTGATAAAACCACTAACGATTGGGGCAAACACATACTGGACTATCATCAGATCGCGATGAAATATAACATTGAGAAATACACTTGGGATCAGGGGTTTCATCTCAAAAAAAACAAAGAATAAGATTATAAAATATTATTGTCCGCATAATGACGAAATGGACTTCTTACGCCAAAGGCGTAATCCAACAATAACGCCGGGATTTATCCCGGTGTAAATCGATCAATATACTCTCTGAACCGCGTAGCGGTATCCCGTCTGTGGGAAAACGCTTACAGCGTTATGTGAAAAATACGACTTTCATTCCCGTCGGGATAAATCCCAACGTTATTATTGGAACAACACCTCCGGTGTTGAGCGGTCGCTTTGCGGATAATCATTTTATAAAAACATGTGCATCTTTGGCTGCCTGGTTTTACATTTAGCAGCCAAATTTGTATCTTTGCACTACATAAATCCACATAACGAGAGATAACCATTCATCAAAAGAATGGCCAATCTACCCGAAAAACCATCGGATCTAAACCGCTTTAACAGACAAAATTGTGAAAACTCTAATAGCGCCATCCATTCTTTCGGTTGATTTCAACAACCTGCAACAATCAATCGACATAGTTAACCACAGTGAAGCTGACTGGCTTCATCTTGACGTGATGGATGGCGTATTCGTACCGAACCTATCATTCGGCTTTCCTGTGATAGAATCGGTTGCCAAAACCACTCAAAAACCAATGGATGCTCACCTGATGGTGATCGAACCCGACAAATACATTGACCGTTTGAGCGATCTTGGCGTAAGCCGCGTTACGGTGCATTACGAAGCTTGTCCTCATTTACACAGGACAGTTCAGGCAATCAAAAAGGCTGGAATGAAGGCCGGGGTTTCTCTCAACCCGCACACTCCCATCGCTGTTCTTGAAGAGATTATCAACGAATTGGATCTGGTGCTTATCATGAGCGTGAATCCCGGATACGGAGGTCAGTCGTTTATTGAAAACAGTTGTCCGAAAATTGAAAAATTACGTCAGCTCATCGACTCAAAAAAAGCTTCCACCCTAATTCAGGTAGACGGAGGCGTCAATTTTGAAACCGGAAGGCGATTGGTAGATAGCGGAGCTAATGTATTGGTAGCCGGCAGCTTTGTCTTTTCAGCAAAAGACCCGATAGATACCATCAACAAACTCAAGCAGCTCTGATTATTGCGCCTTTGAAACTACGAAGTCGTTTTTACTTTTTGTAGATTATAATTCCGCTCCTAACGGAGCTTGTAGCACATCTTAATCAATATTTCTACCATAATATTGCTTCTCCGAAGCTGAAAAATGCTCCGTTAGGAGCAAAATTATGGTAGACTCATTCAAATCCAATAATCAAGAGCTCCGCTAGGAGTGTTATTATGAAAAGTCGGGACTGCTTCTACATCAAAAAGCCCCAATCACATGTGGTACATTTGATTGGGGCTTTTTGATTATCTATAAAATTAATGATTATATCTTTCGCTCCGGTTGTTGTTCCCGCGGCTTGCGGTCGAAGAACGGATTCTTGGAAGAAGCGCTCACCGGAATAGCATAAATGGAATGACAATCAGGCAAATAGCCCATTTCACGAATAGCAAAGCCCACCGAAAACATAATACGCGTATCGACTCTCAAATCGGCTGCTGTAGCCACGGCGGAACCGACTGCTATTCCAAGATCAACCATATTAATTGCGCAAGGCATGTCATTATTCTGCAATTTCTCCGCACAAGTCGGCACTCCGCAGTAACCGCAATTAAGCCCCTGAACCTGTGTTCGGGTGCCAATCAAAACAATCACATCGGCCTGAAGGATATTTTCGGAATCCCGGAACATAAATTTCAGTCCCGTTTCTTCCCCTTTCGCATAGGTAAGTTCCGACAACCTGCGAATATCTTCTTCGCCGGTAACCGAAGCTATTTCTATAATATCAACACCCTTTCCTTTTGGCGCCGTTCGTGCAGCTGTCATCATCTGCATGGCTACCGAAATCAGGTGTTCCTTACGGCTTTCTCGTTCATTGGTCACCATATCACGCAATTTTAATCTTTGAAATAAACAGAATCAGAGCCCTCCCGTTGCAGCACAAGCGCCGAACGTGCAGGAATATAAAGCTTCAACCATTCTTTATTATGAGAAGCATGAACGGGATCGTACAGCGACAAATGTTCCACCGTATCGTCGGACAAACCAAAGCCACCGAACTCTTTCGCATCAGTATCAAGAATAATTTTGTACTTGCCCGGCTGGACAAGGATTCCGTAATCTGTATAAGAATTAGTCGGATGAAAATTAAAGACAAACAACAGATTACCTCTTTGATAAGCCAGCATCTGATCGTTGCTCTTATCCCAAAGCTGGAAAATTGGAGCAAGGTTAAAGCCGGGTATCGAGCGAATAAGATCTATCATTGCCTTATCAAAATCGCCCAGATAGTGATACATCAATTTTGTATTATCGACGAGGCTCCATTGACGACGCGCATATTTATGAGACCAACCGTTTCCGGACCGCGGGAAATCAATCCACTCGGGATGTCCAAATTCGTTCCCCATAAAATTGAGATAAGCACCGTTTATAGTGGTTGCTGTAATGAGACGAATCATTTTATGCAAAGCAACCCCCCTATCGACTTTAAACGTAGTATCCCCTTTTTGCATATGCCAATACATGTCCGAATCAATCAAGCGGAAAATGATGGTTTTATCACCCACCAGCGCCTGATCATGACTTTCGGCATAACTCACGGTTTTCTCGCCAAAACGACGGTTGGTCAATTCCCAAAAAATATGACCGGGTTTCCAGTCTTCATCCTTCTTTTCTTTTATCGTTTTGATCCAGAAATCGGGAATTCCCATCGCCATACGATAGTCAAAACCAATTCCTCCATCGTGGAAAGAAGCGGCCAGTTCAGGCATTCCGCTCATCTCTTCGGCAATAGTAACCGCAAAAGGATTCACCTGATGAATCACGCGATTCGCCAACGTTAAATAGCAAATAGCATTATCATCCTGATATCCGTTATAATAATCCGCATAATTTGAAAAAGATTCTCCCAAACCATGGCTATAATAAAGCATCGAAGTAACCCCGTCGAAACGGAAGCCGTCGAAACAGAACTCATCTAACCAGTATTTGCAATTTGAAAGTAAGAAATGTAACACTTCGTCCTTTCCATAATCAAAGCAAAGCGAATCCCATGCCGGATGTTCCCTTTTAGCGTCCGCATAAAAATACTGATCGGGACTTCCATCAAAACGACCCAAACCTTCAACTTCATTTTTTACGGCATGAGAGTGGACAATGTCCATGATAACACAAATGCCCATGGAATGCGCCTCATCTATCAGCGCCTTCAGCTCTTCGGGAGTACCAAAACGCGAGGATGCCGCAAAAAAGCTGGACACATGATAGCCGAATGATCCGTAATAGGGGTGTTCCTGTACGGCCATAATCTGGATACAGTTGTATCCCATTTTAGCTATACGGGGCAAAATACTTTCGCGAAAAGAGTTATAGGTTGATACCTTTTCGGCTTCTCCCGACATACCAATGTGACATTCGTAAATGAGCAACGGATCGGTTGTCGGTTTAAAGTCGTTTATTTTGAATTTATAGCGAAACTCAGGATTCCATACCTGCGCGCTAAAAATTTTGGTTTCCTCATCCTGCACCACACGTTGCGCCCAGGCCGGGATACGTTCTCCGCTACCGCCATCCCAGTGAACGAGGAGTTTATAAAGATCTCCATGCTTCACAGCCTTAGCCGGCAACAACAGCTCCCAAACACCATTTTCCGTCTTGTTTAGTTGATATTCGGGGCTCTGTTTCCAACCATTAAATTCGCCAACCATAAAAATAGCAGTAGCATTAGGAGCCCATTCACGGAAGACCCAGCCCTGATCAGTGCGATGCAAGCCGAAAAAGAGATAACCGGTAGCAAAATCAGATAAATTTATTTTACCTCCTGTCAGTTCCTTCTCTTTATCAACAGCGTGCTGATGCCTGCCTTCCAAAGCTGACGAATAAGGTTCAAGCCATGGATCATTTTCTATGATTTTCAGTTTCTGCATGGAATTATTTATTGATCTCAACATTAATATTGCCTGCCAAAAGCGAATTACAGGTTACACTAACACTTTAATAACTAATTTGCGGATAGCGCCTTCGCCAATGCATGGAGCATGGCCATCGTGAGGAAAGAAAGCAACAAACTGACCCGGTTCCACTTTCACATAAGCGGAAGGTTTATCAGTAAAGAAAGTAATATCTTTTGTTTCGTTGTATCCATCAGGTGAGTTCTTACAATCACCGGCAGGAAGAAACCCCATCGTTTCGGGTGCTGTTAGTGGCAACTGAATATCAATATATTTAGCATGAGTTTCGAGACGAGCTGCCTCCGGTGTTTTACCGGTAATATCGGACACTGAAATGAACAGTTTTTCTCCATCAAGAACTATTTTCCCCGCCGGAGCCTGTGTCAAATCATTTTGCTTTACATATTCAAATGCCTGATGAAAAAGTGGGTGCAGAGCTTCATACTGAGCGCTGTCTGCCAAAGATGCTAAAATCATATCGTATTTTTTGTTTCGTCATGACAAGCACGACAAATAAGTATTAAGTACAATTCTTCTAAATTAACTATGTTACAAAAATAGCATCTTTGAGTTACAACTGCAAGCCTTTACAAAGCTAATAATATCAAATTTTCAATTAAATAGAGTTTTACATTTCAATTTGCATTTTCATACCCCCTAAAAAAACGCCCTTCAACAAACAAACAACCCTATATTTCCCGACAGAACATCAAAAAACATAGGGTTATCATGCAAATTAAGCGCAAAAACGGGATGACTACCCCAAATTCAACACCTCATCCACCGTAAAATTCAAAAAGCGATGCAGCGGCTGAAGATATTTATAATATTCGATCAGTTGTGGCACGATTTCCTGCTGCGAATAGAATTCATCGGGGATATTTCGCCCGAAAGCATAATGCTTATACTTGAGCAGTTCGCCGTGCGGCCAATCTTTCGGAAATCCAAGTGGAACTTTTTTTAGCTTATCGTCTTCGCCATACATATCGGGAAAGATGGAAGCAAAAGGTTCGCCCGTAACTTCGAGCCACTCGTCGATATTCTCGTAAACCGCCTGTCGCAAGGCTTTCAAAACAACAGCATCAGGCATGTAAACACCTCCGCTGATAAACGAATTGCCGGGTTCCATGTGCAGATAGTAACCTGCCCGCGGACTTTTGCGCCCGCCTTTGGCTGCCATGTAGGCCCCGAAGTGCGATTTATAGGGAGTTTTGTCGGGAGAAAAACGAGTGTCGCGATAGAGGCGGAAGATGCAATTTTTCGGCTCCAGACCCTTAATTTCGGGATCAAACGTAGAAATTCCATCGATAACCTGCTGCGTTAGTTTTTCAAAATCTTTCTGCAACTCCTTGCAGTAATCCTTCTGCGTGGCAAACCACTCACGGCTATTATTATCCCTCAACTGAGTCAGGAATTGTAGTATTTCGGCTGTTCTCATATCACTTTTATTTTTGATGAAAGCAAAGATAAAAAGAAAAACGGATGAGACCTTATAAAGAAGCAATCATTCCGAAAGTATTTACAAAGTTGCAATATTATTTTATCAATTGATTAACACTATCCTTCTATGTTTGCATTTGTAATTTTACATTTCAATAAATTAATCACGGGTGAATTCGGCAGTAGCCCCAACTGCAACTCCCTCGCCGAATTTGAATATAAATTCGACAACAACGATGCCGACGTTGTGGGCGGCGCCGCCAAAGGTTGGGTAAAGAGCACCCAAGCAGGGCATGCTAAAGCGCTGGAAGCAATTTCATGGTTGCAAGCCAAGCACCCGACAACCAGCTGGGCTATTCCAGCTCACCCCGAGCGCAAAAAACTATACACCATTTCGGCCTTCAGAGATATGAACAATGCCGGGCCCGACGTGTGTTTCGGCTTCGAAAGTATGCCCGGACATCAAAAAAGCGTTGACCGTGGTGAATATACCGCTGCATTGGCTGATGGAGGAGGAACCTACGGAGGATGCGGAACCTACGCAGCAACGGTTGGCGGACTTTGGGATGCCATGTTGAGCGAAGGTCGTCGTTTCTGGTTGTTTGCCAACTCCGACTTTCACAGTCCCGTTAACGATTTTTACCCTGGCGAATATCATAAAACCTACGTTTCGGTTTCCAAAACAGGCGATGCTCAGGCAATTGTAGACGGAATGCGTTCGGGCAACAGCTACATTGTGAACGGAGGTTTGATCAGCGACCTTAAATATTCAATCGGAGATGCCGTTATGGGCCAGACCTTCAAGACTAACAAGAATGTGGTAACCCTCCAGATTAAACTGCAAAGCTCCACGCTCGACCACATCGACATTATTGCCGGTCAGATTGGAAACAAAATAGCTCCCACCGACGCCAACTACAATGTGCCTTCGGTATCGACTACCCGAGTTATTGCCCGTTTTGACTCCAAAGGCGGAAGCACCGACAGAAACGGCATCGTGAGCCGTGCTTGGAATAAGAGCGGAAATACGATTACCCTCTCGCTGGATATAGCCGTAACTGGCAGCATGTATTTCCGTCTGCGCGGAACCAACTGGGGCCTCGCTTCCGGCGAAACTGATGCCAACGGGAATCCTCTGGCCGATGAGCACACAAATACGGCAGCCAAAGCATTAGCCGACCTTTGGTTCTACTCAAACCCCATTTATGTAAAGGTAAACTAAACTCATTGCAGATATATCTACTCTACGCCCTGTTCTGTTATTCAACGGAACAGGGCATTTTTTATACCTGCAAAAAATTCTGTCGATGAATAAAACAACCGAGCTGCAACAGTAAAGCAAAGTCTGCTGAAAGTCAACCGCCGACCTGCAGAAGTGAAGTAAAAGGCATTGAACCCGGCAGGCGGCCTGCGGGATTTTACAATTTCCATGTCAGTGATAAGTTAAGAATGCGGCCCTCGATGGGTGCCCAGAGTTGCCGCATCTGCGGATTGTCGATGGTACCGTCAAAGATGGGTTCGTAGCGACTTTGGCGTACATTCAGCAAGTTTTCACCGTTAAGCACCGCCGTCAGGTGACCCGAACTATATTTCAGCATGGCGGCCATAATATAGTAGGCCTTTGTAGGTTTGTAGTCCTGATTGATTTGCCCGGCCACCAGCGAATTTTCAAGGCCCACGCTCCAGTTTTTACTAAGTTCGTACATCATCGTGTTCGACAGATTATGCTGCGGCGTACAGATGGGTTGCTGATGGTCATTATTATACAATTTATTGACATGAGTATATACGTAACTGAGGTAAATTTCCCAGTCGGCCACCGTCAGTCGCATGTAAGTTTGGGCTCCGAGGGTACGCAGGGCTTTGGGAGCATTGTAAAGCGTTACGCTGGCAGTTCCGGGAAGACTGTCGACCGGCGAATTGATAAACGAAGCGAAAAAAGCCTGATTCAGATTAATCGTCACATCACCGATGCGTTTCTGAAAATTGACGTCGGCATTCAATCCATGCGAGCGTTCCGGCTTCAGTCCCGACACCGAAGTCAGGCGATTCAGATCCTGTTCCAGATCGAGATAGTTGAGCGGATTGGGAGTCATATAGCCCAGTCCACCGTTGACACGCGCCGTCCACTCCTTGCTGAACTTGTACATCACCGAAAGGCGCGGCAGCACAAACCAGCCGTATTTGTTCTGGTAGTCGGCACGCAAACCACTTTCGATGGTGAGCGCCGGCACCGGATTGTAGGTATTTTGCACAAAGCCACCGAGGGTGTTGCAGGAATAACCTTCGAGAGGAATCACGGCAGAACGATTATGAAACTTATCTCCGTTGAAATTAGCACCAATCACCCAGTTCATCTTATCGAACTGACGGAAATAGGAGAGCTCCGAATAATAGAGCAACTGATTCGCCTTGAAATTATAATCGCGGGTGTCGATCGTTTGGTCAAGGTTGCTGCCGCTCGCTTTGACGGTAATATTGCTGGTCGGCGACAGGTTGTTGACATACTTGGCCGTCACGCTATGCCGGTCCGACTGCATCCCCACATGATAGTAGGCTCCGTTGCCCGACGAAAGGTAGCGCATGTCCCCACCCTTGCGGTTGTCGAAGGTTCCGGTATAATCGACGGTCAACGTTGATCGCGGATCAAGGTAAAACTGGAATTTCGGATGAATCACCGTGCTGCGCACCCGCGACGATTCGCTCAGTCCGTCGTCGTTCACATCCGTTGCCCGTCGCCAGGTCTGCCCCGCAAACAGGGTATAGCCGAAAGTCTTGTACTTCTTCGCCAGATAGGCATTTAGGTTGATTTCGTGCAACGAAGTCTCGTTGATAGTAGCACTGAGTTCCTGCTGCGGCGTAGGATCTTTGCTCACCAGATTGATGATGCCGCCGATGGCATCGCCGCCGTAGAGAGTAGAACAGGAACCCTTGATAATTTCGATCTGTTTCAGGTCGAGCGGCGGCACCTGCATAATGCCGAAATTGCCTGACAACCCACCATAAAGGGGCAGTCCGTCTTTAAGCAACTGCGTGTAACGACCGTTCAGGCCCTGGATGCGTGCATAGGTGTTGCCCGAAGCTGCGCTCACCTCCTGCATCTGGATTCCGGCAATATCGCCCAGAAGGCTCGAAATATTACCTGGCATTATGCCGTTCTCTTCCTGCGTATCTTCCAGACCAAGCACTTCAATGCGGGTAGGAATGGCCTCTATGCGCGAATTGGTACGCACCGAAGTAACGGTTACCTCATCGAGATGTTCCGATGCCGGTTGCAGTAACACCTCCTGAGGGCCAGACTTGGTCACTTTTACTTCTGCCGTTTCATAACCCACATACTGCACCTTGAGCATAGCCGGCAATGCGCCGGGGATATTCAGCGTTGCAACACCCTTAGCATCGGTAACGGCACCCGTGGATGTACCAGACACCGTCACGGCAGCACCGATTAACGACTCTTTCGCTTGCGCATCTTTCACACTCACCGACACCTGCTGCTGCGCAAAAAGCGCACACTGACAGAGCAGACCAAACAGTAACAATAATTTCTTCATCAATTTGAACCATTTAGAAAATTTGATGCTGCAAAATTAGGATGCGACTTTGGAGAAAATTGGGAATTCCCGGACAAAACAACCCTTTTACACAAAAACACTGGAATTATCGCAATGAGAGGGTCAAACAATGTACGCCTTCAAGGCAAGTATAATCAATCGACAAAGAAGAAACTTTGCAAATTTCCGCCACAATAGACAACCCCAGTCCGCTGGAATCCTTCGTGACTCCCTCTTTGGCAAAACGAGAGATCAGGCTCTGGGGATCGCCTTGCAGCACTTTCCCGGTATTTCTAAAGATCAGTTGAGAAGCCTGTGATGAAACGTGGACAAATCCATTCTGGACATTGTGTTTAATGGCATTTCCCAGCAGATTGGTCGCCAGCAGATCAGCCAGCAAAGGATTCATATTTACAACAAAAGGTCGTTGTAAATCGCGAACCACCTCGATATTGCGAAGCGCCAGCAACTCAGCCAGCTCATCCAGCCGTTCCGTAACCAATGTGCTTAAATCGATCGGCAGCTTTTCGACAAACTGGTTATTTTCTATTCTAGAAAGCAACAGCAGCGTCTGCCCCAGCTTCGACACCCTTGAGGTTGCATCATAAGCCGTTTGCACCTGTTTGCGATGGTCTTCGGATAAACTCCGGTCGGTCAGTAACGTTTCCAGCTTTGATTTCACCACAGCCAGTGGCGTCTGCATTTCGTGCGATGCATTCTCTGAAAACTCTTTCAGATTGGCATAGTCATCCGTCATCTTCCGCATCATCTGGTTTAGCACGTTATTCATCTGATCAAACTCATCAATCGTCGACGAGGGCAATCCATTCTCCGTTTTTTGATCCACTTTAAACTCCTTCAATTCTTTCAACGTCCGATAAAAAGGATTCCAGATGGTAGCCGACAGTTTACGATTCAGAAAGTAAAGAGCCAGAATAATAAGTACAAACGTGCCCAACATAAACCAGAACGCTACCCCCACAAAATCGTCGGCCTCCAGATGCGACAACACCAGCGTAACCTTGTAAGTTTTCCCATTCACCCTGTCCGAAAAAACCAGTTTGCGGGCCGGCACCATGCTTTTTTCACTCGCAGCATAAATGGTGGTATCCGAGAATTGACGCTCGGCTATTTTACCGTTCGAAGGCTGTATGTCGATAGTTTGGTCGGGAGAGTGAAAAGGAAGAGCGATTTTGTTCTGATGCAACGAAGACTGCACGGTTTCTGCCCGATTCGACAGTATCTCGTCAATATTAAAATTGATTACAGCCGTAAGGATAAAGTAGAGTCCGCACCCCGCCACCACAAATACGAGTAGCAGTAACGTGATAAATCGCCGGTTTATTTTTGCCTGTAACTTCATTCTTTTCCCGTTTGAAACATATAACCAATGCCGTACACGTTTTTAAAGTAATCGACGCCCGTTTTTTCGAGCAACTTCCGACGTAAATTTTTGATTTGCGAGTAGACGAAATCGAAGGTATCGGCGGCATCAGCAAAATCGCCCCACAGGTGTTCGGCGATGGATTCTTTGGTCAACACCCGGTTGGCATTTGCCGCAAAAAAGGACAACAAATCGAACTCTTTTTTGGTAAGGATTAGGGGCTCATCGTCAAAAAAGACCTGACGGGATTCGGGCAAAATATTCAGACGATCAATTTTCACTTCTATTTTCCCATCGTACTTCACGCGTCGCAAAATCGATTTGATGCGAGCATTCAGTTCTGCCAAATGAAACGGTTTGGCCAGATAATCATCCGCTCCCAATTCGAGGCCGGTAATCTTATCGTCCAGTGAGTTTCGAGCCGAAATTACCAGTACGCCGGTAGTCGGGGCTATCTTTTTGATTTCACGGATCAGTTGCAAACCACTTCCGTCAGGCAACCCAATGTCGACCAGCACACAATCATACTCATAGTCGGACACCTTATTCAAAGCCATATTGAGCCGGGTTGCCTGCTCGCACTGGTAACCTTCTTCTTCCAGAAAACTCACAATAGTTTCCCTCAATCCGTCTTCATCTTCAACAACTAATAACTTCATTGCGTTGCAAAGGTAAGATTCAATTTTGGAGAAAATTAGAACTTACCGAAAATTCCAACTACAAAAAAAAGAAGCCCCTGTAAAAACAGAGGCTTCCGGATCTCACCAAAAAATATTGTCACACATTCACCGACACTCCGGCTTTGAACCAACGTCCGGGTTGGGGCAGGTTCCCGAAGTCGAAATAGGTTGTGTTGAACAGATTGGTTGCCTCAGCAAAAATCTGGTAATGCTTTGCCTTCCATTGCAACTTCAGATCGCACAACAGATAGGCGTTAAACTTTGTCTCCTTATTTGTAACCACATTCACGTAGGTTCCGGCCCGGTCGTTGAGGCTCAGCTGCCATGCGGCCGACAGCTTACTGATAATCGGTTGTGAAATGCGCATCTTAGCCTGATGGCGCAGGTAGTCGGTAGAATAGGACGAAATATACTGACTGCTGCCCTTCGAAACATGCAGGTAAGTATAGTCGAGGTGGATATTATCGAGCCATCGCCACGCAGGACGGTAATCGACCGCCAACTCACTGCCAAGGGAATTGACATCGGTCAGGTTTTCGCTATGCCACACTAGTTCGTTGGGAAGGCGCACCCAGTCGATAATGTTGTGTCCGTAACGTTTGAAGCCAGCTACACGCACCGTCCATTTACCGGGCGTCCACAACAGATGTACATCCGCATTGAAGGCATCTTCCGGTTTCAAATCAGGATTGCCATGCTGTGTTGTGCTCTGATAATAGAGGTCGGTAAAGGTAGGCATCCGGTACGAGTTGTGCAACCACGTACCCATCGTTAGTTTGGGTGTAACGGCATAATCCACGTTACCTCCGGCATAGAAATGGAAGCCGTAATCGTCGTTACCGCTCCCCATAGCACCCAGGCTGACAGTCCATTGCCTCCACTCTTTCACCTGCTTCACCGACACGCTACCGATGCGGCGTTCTGCTGATTTGGTAAATACCCTGGCATCCGAATAGGGATCGAAATGCGGAGTGCCGAGCGGCGTTCCCAGCGTGTTACTGAAGATATGTTCAGAGCGCAAGTCTCCAGCCAGTGAGGTGACCCCACCCCACCACGAGTAACTGGCCTGCGCGGAAACACCCATCACGTCAGTAAGGTGATAATTGGGCGAAACGTACCACGGCGGAGCAGGTACTCCTTCGCGGAAGAGTGCAAACATGTCGTGATGGCGGCGATAATAGCCCGAGGCCATTAACTTCCAGTGGCGGGTTTGTTTTTTATATTGCAACGAAGCAATCAGAGACCGGGTCTCTTCGTACTGGTCGATATATTTCGGAGAATAAAACGTGTTGGCTCCAAAATCCTTCGACTGCACGCCCAGTTGCAACGAAAACTGTCCGATGCGGTTGTCGATAAACCGCACATCGGTATATGCGTTGAAAATTTTAAAATCAGAGTCGTGGGCAAAACCGTCACTGCGTGTGCCGTTGACAGCTGCCGTTACGCGCCATGGGCCAGTATTGAGATAACCCGAAGTGCTTCCCTGTCGGTAACCAAAGTCGCCGCCTGAGATTTGCGCGTTGAATCCGTTATGGATAATTTGTTTGGTGACAATATTGATAGCACCGCTGAAAGCGATAGCACCTGCCGTCCAAGCACCCGGTCCGTAGAGAATCTCTACGCGTTCTATCAAATTAATGTCTAAAGGAATGTCTAAATTGAAGTGTCCCGTTTGAGGATCGGTGAAGTTGACACCGTTAAGAAGGATGGCGGTTTGATCGAAAGTTCCGCCCCGAAGACTAATATCGGCCTGCACATTTTCGGCTCCGCGGGTACGGATGTCGACGCCCTGAACGTAGCGCAACAGGCCCTGGACGTTTTGTACCGCTGCTTGCTCAATCTCTTTGCGGGTAAGCACTGCAACCACTTTCACCAACTGTTGGGTTGTCGGTGGCAGATCACTGTTGATTTGCACCTCTTCCAGCTGAAATACCGGATCGGGAGCCGTTTTTACATTTTCCTGTGCCACCGCTTTCTGATTGGCCGTTGTGAGCATAGCTGCACCCAGCACACCGATTTTCACCGTAACACTTAAGCTGTTGAACACTGCGTAAGGTGTTCTTGCCCATCGTCGAAAACAGGGCAGGCACCTTTCTCTCTGCATTTTCTTCATTCGTGAATTATTAAGTTAAACAATACCGCCGGATCTGTTTGCCGACGTTTTTCTACTCATTCAGCATTTTTTTGACATACTCGGGAGGCTCTGGCGCACCCATCAGAAAGTCACCTTTTTTGTTGAGCGAAAGCGCCCAGCGGTCGAGCCATGAACTTCCGAAAGAACCGTACACCGTGACCGGAATCTTATAGGCCGGGTCTTTCAACACCTTGTCGATAGGCAGAAAATCGTATCCGTTTTTCCTGAAAATTGCAATAATTTCATTCAAATATTCGGAGTTCAGCATACTGGCATGCAGCAAAATCACCTGATTCATTGGTCTGCCGAACAATCCAATTGATTCTTTCTCAAAATGTTTTATATCCTGATCGATGTAAACAAGGTAATCGCTCACGACCTTCTTCATCAAAGCAGCATCTTTCTTTTGTTTGGCCTTGTAATAAGCATAGGCAAACGCATAATCTTCGCTATCGATGGTGATGGGAGCCGTGGTATAGCCGTGTTGTGTCAGGAAATTGGCCAGCGAGTCAGCTCTGGCTTTGGTCGTTCCCACGTGCAGGTAGGGATGGCGGAAATATTTTTTCTTCTGCCCATATTTTTTAAGCAATTCTTTCGAAATGACTTCTCCTTTAAGGATGTCGTGAGCATATGTTTTGAAAGATTCCGTGTTGTAGTCGGGATGAGAGAAGGTGTGATTGCCGAGCATCAAACCACTGCCGAGCCATTTTTCGAGGAGATGAATCTGGAACGACATGGGCTTGTTCACGTAATTGTAAAGCTTATTTTCGTTGACAAAACCGATAGCCGGCACCTTATTTTTCTTCAGAGAAACAATCAGGTTATCCACAATTCGTTGCTGAACGACCGTATCGTACGGGCCGTAATCGACCACCGGCAGGTCGTCAATAGAAATACACACATGTTTTTTCTGCCCAAAAACAATCACACTCACAAAAATCAACAGCAACAATAATCGGAATCTCATACTCTTTATTTTAGGGAGAGACAAAGATACAATAGCCAAAAGTAATTTTATGTAAAAAAGAGGTAAGCAACAATAATTGCAGCAATGGCTCCGGCAAGGTCGGCAATGAGTCCTGCCGAGATGGCATAGCGTGTTTTTGTTATACCCACCGAACCGAAATAAAGGGCAACAATGTAAAAAGTGGTATCGGCTGCACCCTGAAAAATACAGGAAAGATGTCCGGCAAACGAGTCGGGACCATAAGTTTTCATGGTTTCGACCATCAGTGCCTTGGCACCACTACCGCTCAACGGCTTCATAAAAGCATTGGGCAATGCAGCCACAAAATCGGTATTCAATCCCATCAGATGAAACAAACCTGCAATACCGTTAATCAGCATATCCATGGCACCCGAAGCACGGAAAGCCCCGATTGCCACCAACATTCCGACCAGATAGGGAATTGTTTTTACGGCAGTCTCAAATCCTTGCTTGGCTCCTTCGATAAATGCTTCGTAAACGTTCACTTTACGCACCAGTCCTCCGATAAGAAACGTAGCAATAATCAAAAGCAAAAGAGAATTACCTGTAATACTGGAAGCAACCGACATTTGCTGACTATCCAAACGAGAAAAGCCGAAAACAATCAATCCGATAATAAACGTAATTACACCTAACCACCCAATAACAGTGCGATTGAGTAAATTGAGGCGTTGGCGAATGCCCACATATAAAATTGCCGTAAGGGTCGATACGTATGTGGCAATCAGAACCGGCACCAGAATATCGGCAGGATTACCGGCTCCCAGAATGGCACGCTGTGCAATAATATTGATAGGAAGAAGGGTGAGACCCGCCGTGTTCAATGCCAGAAACATAATCTGCGCATTCGAGGCGGTATCTTTATTTGGGTTTAGTTCCTGCAGGCTTTGCATCGCTTTCAGCCCGATGGGAGTAGCCGCATTATCGAGTCCCAGCATATTGGCTGAATAGTTCATCACCAACTGCCCGCTGGCCGGATGCCCTTTCGGTATTTCGGGGTACAGCTTCGAAAAGAATGGCCCCACAATGCGGGACACAAAACGGATGGCTCCTGCCTTTTCCCCGATATTCATCAAGCCCAGCCACAATGTCATCACACCCGCCAAAGGCAAGGCAATGTCCATTACCGAGAACTTAGCCATCTCGAAAGTAGACTTAACTACTTTCTCAAAAATGGCAAAATCGCCGGTAAAAATAAACTGAAGGGTAGCTACAAGAAACGCGATGAGGAAAAATCCGATCCAGATATAATTGAGCATGAGAGAATATATTCAGGTTACAAATCAACACTCAAACAAAGCTTTCCGATAGCAATTTATCGCTAAAACAAGGGCTTTGCTTATACTCCTGCAAATGTAACGATTGTTTTTTGATGTAACAAGTTAAAGAACCAACCCACAAACACCCCTGTTTGCGATAAAAATTCTTCTTCCAACAGCTACGCCCTCAAAATTTTCCAAAAGCTGTTTGATATTGAATAAAATGTACGTATGTTTGTGATTATCAAAAACCTTAAAGCTACAGATTATGATAGATCTTTCAACCACTTATATGGGATTGCAACTGCGCAACCCGATTATTGCCGGCAGTTCCGGCCTGATGAACAATGTTGAATATCTGAAAGAGCTCGAAGAAGCCGGAGCCGGGGCTGTCGTCCTCAAATCTATTTTTGAAGAACAAATACGCCATGAATCCGAAAGCTTTCTGCAATCCGACCACGAAAAAGCGCGTGAATGGAAGAACACGTTTAACGAGGCCGTTCAGCAACACCCCTACGCATACGAAGAAGCTGAGGCTTATGTCAACAGCTTTGCCAAAGAACACACGCTGGAGCGGTATCTCGCTTTCGTTTCCAAAGCTAAACAAACGCTGAACATTCCGGTCATTGCGAGCATCCACTGTGTTTCGCAATACGACTGGAGCTATTTTGCCAAACGCATTCAGGAAGCCGGAGCCGATGCTCTCGAGCTGAATATATACGTACTTCCGTCGGACATCAACCGAAGCGGCGCCGAAAACGAACAGGTCTATTTCGATGTAGCGGAACAGGTAAAACAGCAGATCACCATCCCGTTTTCTCTCAAAATCGGCTACTACTTTTCGAGTGTGGTGCACACCATCACCAAACTGAGCGAATCGGGCGCTTCCGGTCTTGTACTATTCAACCGGCCCTATCACCCCGACATCGATATCCGCGAACTGGAAATTTCTACCGGTCAGGTTTGTACCACCTTCGACGACTACCTGCACACCCTGCGTTGGGTTGCAATTCTTTCGGGGATGGTAAAATGCGACATCTGTGCCTCAACAGGCATCCATAGCTACGACGTGGTAATCAAACAAATATTGGCGGGAGCTTCCGTCATTCAGATCGCTTCGGCGCTATACAAACAAGGTACCGATGTAATTCCCGGTATGTTGAAGGGCATCAAAACATGGATGGAAATCCACAATTTCGAAACTATCGACCAGTTCAAGGGAATGTTCAGTCAGAAAAACATAGAAAATCCGGCAGCTTTTGAGCGGGTACAATTTATGAAGCTTTACTCCAAAATCGAGTGACAAAGCTTCGCACACGGAAGACACTGAATTAACGGCGTTATTATATCAAAAGCGTTTATCCGTGTCTTCCGTGTGCTATTTTTTATTTCTTAGTATTTACAAGATAAATTCCCGTCAAGGCAATCAACGCACCGATCATTTCCCTGATCGACATAAATTCACCCAACACCGGAATAGAAAAGAGAGCTGTCAGAATCGACTGGCTGAGCAGTGTGACGGAAGCCACCGTTGGTTTGATATAGGCCAGCGCAAAGTTGATGGCCAGCCAACCCAGCATTTGCGGCACTATACCCAATGCCACCAACGACCACCACGTCGGTGCTGAAAAGCCCCACATGGGCACCTGGGTAAACAAACACAGCAAGCCGAGAGCAACTGTACTGGAAACCATCGACAACATGGTAAACGAGAATGTATCCAGCGTATTACGCCCTTTACGCGTTGTCAGCAAATAGGCTCCGTAAAACATGCTGGCCGCAATGGAAAGAAAATTACCGAACGAGAAATCCGTGGCCGAAAGTTTATCCAGTCCCACGACAATCGCCACACCGAAAATTGCGATAACAGTTCCGGTCCAGAATACACGTCCCGGCCGCTCTTTCAGAATAAATACCGCTCCAAAACCCACCCAAACCGGAGCCATATTACCCAATAACGTTGAGATGGAAGCTTTCGTGAGCATAATGGAGGTATTCCACAAAGCAATATCGCAGGAGAAGAAGAGTCCGCACAGTAGCGCAATTTTTACTCCGTGCCAGTCGGTTACCGGTTTGCGAAACCGCACCCATAAAGGCAAAATAGCCACCAGTCCGAAAGCCATACGGTAAAATGCTGAACCGAAACCGCTGATTCCTGCCAGTTTTACAAAGATGGCCGACCACGAAATGCAAAGTACACCGAAAAACAGGAGAAAATAGCTGAACCAAGGACGATGAGCGTGTTGTGAAAGCATTATTTATTTTCAATTATAAAAAGGATTTTCATAAAAGCACAAGAATTCACGGGGCATTAAGCTTGCAAAACAGAGGAAATCTACTTTGTCTCAATGATTGAGCGCAATCCCGCTCCCATGAGTTGGAAAGTCAAACAAAGAATCCTTTACAATAAAAAAAGAATGAATATTGTGAGAAGATATAGTATCGCTGAAATATATTGTGTCATTTATCTTACGGTAATAACCGTAACAAATTCCATTTGACCCTCCTGAAACTAATTTACAAACATCAAACTCATTACTTTTTTTATGAATTGACAACTCATATTGCTCATTTTGAAAAAGAAAGTGACAATCTTGATATTGCTCCCAATGCTTATATTTAAACCAACCTATAAAAAGAAAAAAGAATATCAATGGTGCGATAAAAGCATTCACACCAAACAGAATAGATGTCCGATGATTTATAAAAATAAATACTACAGCAATCAGCACATTTATTATAAAAATCAATGGTATTATACACACCGCTTCAATGGAGACACTTTCATCCGGATTATTCCACAGAATAAACAACCCCAACAAAACAATATCAATTAGGAGCATACATAAATACTTCATCCATTCATTCATAATTTGATCAAGCATATTTTATTTACCCAAAGCACAAAAGACTCATCAATAAGAACCAATAGTCTCTTATTGAAAGCTCTTCCAAAGATGAGAAAATTAATTTATTTTACAAACGTCTTATAACAAAACGCCTAATTCCTCTTGTTTTTCTTTCGTTTTCACCCTCAAACAGAAACTAAACGAAAATTTATCTATTTTTGCGGAACTAATCACACAATCAATTCCCCACATTTCAACAATGAAGAAATTACTATTACTGACATTCGTCATACTGTTTACGGCTCAGACCGGTTGGTCTCAAAAATGGTCGGTACGCTTTGCAGACTCGGAACTGAAACGCTTTCCGCACGCCTGGCAACTCGACTACGGCAAAGGCCTTTACTTTGGTTACACGCAAGGCCTCGGCACGCTGGCTTTCTACAAACTCTGGAAAGCTACCGGCGATAAAAAATACTACGACTATGTGTACCAATGGCTCGACACCATTGTGAATGCGCAAGGTAAAATTCACTTCTACGAACCGAAAACCTATAATATAGACTTCATCAATGCCGGAAAAACTTTGATGGCGATGTGGAAAGAGACAAAATTGCCGAAGTTCAAAATTGCGCTCGACAGCCTGCGCGGCCAGATGAAAACCCACCCACGCACCAATGAAGGGGTATTCTTCCACAAAAAAGTTTATCCTCACCAGATCTGGCTCGACGGTCTCTACATGGGCGATCCTTTTTTGGCTGAATATGCCGTTACATTCAAAGAGCCGGCATTACTTGACGACGCCATCAACCAAATTTTGATCGGAGCCAAGCGCACTTATGACGCAAAGACCGGGCTCTACGACCATGCCTACGACGAAAGTCGCCAGCAGCAGTGGGCTGACAAGAAAACCGGTCATTCACCTAATTTCTGGGGGCGCAGCATCGGCTGGTTCTATATGGCAGTAGTCGACATCCTCGATTTTGTACCCAAAAATCACCCGAAACGGGCACAACTGATTGCCATTGCCAAAGGTTTGGCCGACACGCTTCCCAAATATCAGGACAAAGACGGCCTCTGGTATCAGGTTGTCGATCAGCCGACACGCGAAGGCAATTACGCCGAAGCTTCTGCATCGAGCATGTACATGTACGCCATCGCCAAAGCGGTCAACAAAGGATATATCGCCCCGAAATACAAAGCAGTTGCTCTGAAAGCTTTCGACGGCATTACCCGCAAGCTGATCAAAACGAATGCAGATGGAACGCTCTCGCTCACGCAATGCTGCGCGGTAGCAGGATTGGGAGGAAAACCCTATCGTGATGGAAGCTATGAATATTACATCCACGAAAAAATCCGAGACAACGACGCAAAAGCTACCGGGCCATTTATCATGGGTTGTATCGAACTGGGCAAGTAGGTTGTATATTTGTGCCGGTTAATACAAAAACGACGTGATTACCGGCACAAATAATACATTTAATTTCATTTAGATATAAACTTATCGCTCCCTTTTACTTTTTGTCTTAACACAAAAAGTAAACAAAAAAGTCAAGACTCAGTCCGCTTCGCTCAAAAAACTGGCGTTCATCGCCGAAATTGAAAATCAGCGAAGCTAAATCGTCCAAACTTGTTATCTCCTATCGTCGATAACTTCAAACAAGGACGATTTTTGCGTCGCTTCACTTGTTTTTTTACTCACCGGACAAGGCCGTTCCAATCTGCATGAGCAAGATACATAAAAATAGAACCGGATTATTTTTATAATCAAAAGAACAACCAGACCCGAAGGGTAAACAAAGAATACAAAACCGACGGAAAGCTGTTTGAGTGAGTAGGCCAGCGACAGAAGGTTGTTAGTGAGAAAAAGTTTCATCGCCGAGCGAACGAGTTCTTTCCGTCACTATTTTTGCTTACTTTTTGCGCCAAAAAGTAAGGCCTGCCGCAGGCAAAGAACAAATTGAATATAAAGTTAGCATAATGAATATCTACATATTAGCTAAGCTCAAATATTTTAACCTCATCATACAGGATAAACATCAAGGCTTGCGAAAGTTGCATTCATTTAAAATCAACTGACACGTATGAAACCAGTTACTTATCTTTCAATATTTTGCCTTATGACACTTTTCGGATGCAAATCGACAGCACCGTTGCACACAATAGAGCAACTCGATATAAAACGGTATAGCGGAACCTGGTACGAGATTGCCCGCATTACCCATCGTTTTGAAAAAGGGCTGGAAAAAGTTTCGGCCACTTACACTCTGCGTCACGATGGCAAAATAACGGTTTTGAACCAGGGAAGCAAAGGTTCCGACCCCGAGGTTGTCAAAACTGCCAAAGGAGTTGCATGGGTACCCGATCCATCGAAACCTGCACAGCTGAAAGTGCAGTTTTTCTGGCCTTTTGCGGGCAACTACTGGATTATCGATCTTGACGCGAATTATCAACATGCGTTGATCGGTGATCCGTCACGAAAATACCTGTGGATATTGTCGCGCACCAAAACGATGGATGCGGAAACCTATAAGCAATTAACCGAGATTGCCACAAAAGCCGGATTCGACATCAGCAAGCTCAATCGTATCCGACAATAATCAAGCCCTTGAAATTCAAAGAAAAGAATTAGAGAAATAGTTGTATAACCAAAAACAAAGTTGTACCTTTGCGCGGTCAAATTCTCAAAATATACATTCATGTCTTATTTAACAGCAGAAAAAAAACAAGAAATCTTTGGCAAGTACGGAAAGTCGAATACTGACACTGGGTCTCCTGAAGCTCAGATAGCATTATTTTCATACCGTATCAGCTCGTTGACTGAACACTTGAAGATCAACGCAAAAGATTATAGCACTGAAAGAGCTTTGGTTATGTTGGTAGGAAAACGTCGTCGCTTGCTCGACTATTTGAAGAGCAGAGAAATCGACCGTTACCGTAGCATCATCAAAGAACTGGGTATCAGAAAATAAGTGCTACCAGAACGGATTAAAAAGCTATCTCTCGCAGATAGCTTTTTTCTTTTTAAAGAACCGGAATGACAATATATGTATACCTTGTACGTTAACCCACTGACAACGGTTCGTTGTGCCAGCCTTGCCAAACTTGACACTTTTTAATACTACGGGCAGGGATCAAACCATCAAAAATGCCTATTTTTGCTTGTAAATAAATATTTCCCATGAAGAAAATCACCTTGCTATGTGTAGGGTTCACATCCCTACTGAGCCTGCAAGCTCAACAGACATACACGTACAGTAACCCTGCACGCGCCTTCCAGGAGGGCAAAGAGCAATATCTGCAACAGCAGTTCTCAGCCTCTGAACATAGTCTGCAAACATATCTGCAAACAGCAGCCCCTTCTGACAAGAGTAAAATTCAGGAAGCGGAATACTTTATTGCCGCTAATGCTTACGAACTGAGACAAGCCGATGCCACAGATCTTTTGAAAGCTTATATTGAAAAATACCCGGGCACATCCATGCTCGACAACGTAAAATTTCGATTAGGAATCTTACTGTTCGAAAAAAAGCAATATACAGCAGCCATAAAGGAACTGGAAAAGGTCAGCATCAAAAAGCTGAATACTTCCGACGAGAATTTGTATCATTTTGCACTGGGATATTGCTACACCGCCGTCAACGAATTTGCCAAGGCGCGCGACCAGTTCAAACCATTGATCGGTGTTGAAAAATACGACAAGACAGCCAACTACTATTACGGATACAGCGAATATGCGTTGGGCAACTACGACACAGCCCTGCCTTATTTCGAAACGATCCAGAATCAACCGGAATTTTCACCGCTGGCGCCTTACTACATCATCCAGATTTATGCCAAACAGAAAGATTATGACAAGGTAAAATCGTATGGCAAAAGCATCCTCGAGATTAACCCTAACAATCCGAAAAACGGAGAAGTACACCGCATCATGGGCGAATGCGCTTACCGCGATCAGGATTACAAGCTGGCGGCTACCGATTTTTCAAAAGCGTTCACAACAGACAAACAACTTTCACGCACTTCGTTCTACATGTGGGGAATGTCGTGCATGCAATCCGGAGCCTATGATCAGGCTGTAATGCCTTTAACAAAGGTAGCCGGAGAAACTGATGCGCTCGGACAAAACGCTTATCTGACTCTCGGGAATGCCTACACAAAAACAAACGACCGTCTGAAAGCCCAAATGGCCTATGCCAATGCCGGCAAGCTGACCTTTGACAAAGGAACTCAGGAAGAAGCTTTATATAATTATGCGCTTTCTACCTATGAATCAAACGCTCATTTCGGAGAAACTGTAAAAGCATTCGACAATTTTCTCAGCATTTTTCCAAATTCAAAGTATGCTGACGAGATCAACAGCCGTCTTGCAACCGCATTGATTCAGTCAAAAGATTATACAGCAGCCTTAAACGCAATCAACAAACTCAAGACCAGCAACACTCAAGTCGTTGCTGCGAAAGAAAACATTCTTTTTCATTTAGGTGTTGAGCAATTTGACAAAAAGAATTACCCGGAAGCCATTGCCAACCTGACAGAAGCTTTGGCCGTCACATCTCGTCGTCCGTCGTTAGTTCAGATTTACTTCTGGCGAGGAGAAAGCTATTACCGCGCAGGTGAATATGCAAAGGCAGAAAGCGATTTCAACACATATCAGGACGATCCGAGAAGTAGCCGGGATGCCAATTTCCATTTGTCATACTACGATCTGGCATATTGCAAATTCATTTCCCGCGACTACAAGCAGAGTTTGCTTGCCTTCATGCGTTTTGCAGGAGGAGAACACGAATCCATGTCGCCGACATACATTGACGCGCTCATCCGCATCGGCGATTGCTATTACATGACCCGCGACTTCATCAATGCCCATAAATATTATGCACAGGTGGTTGCCAAAGGAAAATCCGGCAGCGATTATGCAGAATACCAGATTGCATTTATTTACGGTCTTCAGAAAAATTATCGCGGAAAAATCACCGAGTTGAACAAGCTGATTGAAAATTTCCCGACTTCGAACTACGCTGCCAATGCATACTATGAGATCGGCAGGTCATATATCATCATCGAACAATATGACAAAGCGATAGAAACTTACAATACGCTGATCAAGAAATATCCGAATAGTGAATTCACCCGCAAAGCGGCGCTGGAAACTGGGTTAGCATATGCCAATACCAGCAACAAAAAAGAAGCATTAGCCGCCTACAAACAAGTAGTCAAAAGCTACCCCGGCAGTTCGGAAGCCAAAGTGGCTATGGAAAACATCGAAAATCTCTATGTAGACCAGTCGGATGCTGAAGGCTACGTAAGTTATCGCCGATCGTTGGGCAAAAGCACCGACATCACTGCTGTAATGGAAGACTCACTGGTATACACCACTGCCGAAAAGGTTTACCTGAACGGCAAACTTCCCGAAGCTACCACTCTGTTTTCCAATTATCTGTCCAAATATTGTCCTCAGGGCAACTATTGCATCAAAGCCACCTATTACCTGGCCAACAGCTACATGCAACAACAGAAGACAGATGACGCTTTGACCAACTATAAAAAGCTGACAGAGATTCAGGGCAATCCATACATGGAACAAGCGCTTGCTCAATGCGCATCCATCACCTACGACAAAAAGGATTACGCCGAATCTCTCAACTATTTCAAAACGTTGGAAGCAACGACTGCTAACAAAGAATACCAGGAAGCAGCCAGTCTCGGAGTGCTCAGATGTAGCCATCTCACGAATGATTACGGAAGCACAATCAAGAGTGCAAACCAAATACTCAACAACAACCTGGCATCTTCCGACATGTCGACTGAAGCCCGCTTCTACAGAGCAAAAGCTTATCTGGCAATCAACAAAGCCGACAGCGCTTTCAACGATTTGACGGTGCTTTCGAAAAATGTGCGCACTGTTTTTGGAGCCGAAGCCAAATACGAACTGGCCAACTATTACTTCCAGAAACAAGACCTGAAAAAATCGGAAGCCGAAGTGATGAGTTTTATCAACCTGAACACGCCGCACCAATATTGGCTGGCCAAAAGCTTTATCCTTTTATCCGATATTTATGCCAAACGGGGAGACAGCTTCCAGGCAAAGCAATATTTACTGACGCTTCAGGACAACTATCACCAACAGGATGATATTTTATCAATTGTAAAACAGAAATTGCAGGATATCGAAAAGTCTGCAACTCCAAAATAAAAACCGTTCACGAATTATAAACAACTCCGAAACAATGAAGAAAACAACCTGTTTTATCCTCACTGCCTTCGTGGCCGGATGCCAGATTATTGCCGCACAGAGCAGCAAAAACGACACCATAGCGAGACGAAACGTCATCATAGAGCGTGATTATGTACCCACTATCAAAAACACCGACAAGCTGGATATTACCCCCATAATCACAGAACCGGAAATTAAAAAGGCCGAAGCCGTTTATTCTGAAAAAATGAATCTACTCAAACCGGAATACGAAGTCAACAAGTGGCCGGCAGCAGCAATTCATCTGGATCAGAACACCTATAAAAAGGGATACGCCCTGTTAGGCTTCGGAATGTACGGAACGGTTTTGGGAGACGTGTTCTACCCTATTGTGGATGACGGCAACCAATCGCTTACTTTCGACACTCACATCCACGGACTTTTTGGCAACACGCAACGCCAGTGGATCACTAACTTCGGGTTGAATTACGTCACCCACCTGGAAAATTTCGATCTGAATATGGGTGCCTATTTCAAACGCAACGGATTTAACTATTACGGGACCAACGGACAGTATTTCAACAATTACACAGCTAACTACAAAGACTCCACCAACAGTTTTATCAATTTCGGTCTGAAGGCAGGCATTAAATCAAAGGGAGATGCGGAAGCCATTGCTTACAAAGCCGATGTTCAGTACAACAACCTGACTCCCGGTACCGGTTTGGGAGAACAAATGGTTCATATCACCGGCAACATCGATTTACCTATCGGAGAACATCGCATTGGTTTGGCAATCGACGATTACAACATGTTTTATGCCAAATTCCAGGGCCAGCAACTCTATCCAAGCCACTCGATCATTGGTGTAAATCCTTATTTCAACCTGAAAGGAGATGAGTGGAGCGTTCGCTTAGGACTGAAAGATTATTTTTCAATCAACGGCAAAGGAAAATCGTTCAATTTGATGCCAGATATTTCAGCGCAGGTTAACCTGATCAAAACCGTAACCCTTTATGCAGGTGTCACTGGCGACTACACAGTCAATTCGATGCAGAAGATTACTGACGAAAACTACTACACTACTCCGACGTTGCGGGTGGACGACTCGTATGCCCCGATCGATGTATTTGGCGGCATCAAATTCTCACCTTTAGCTGGTCTTTTGATCAACGGTTCGGTTGATTACAAATCGTATAACAAACAATATTTTTATGCAAACCAGTACGAACCTCAATATGTTTATGATCTGATATTAGCAAATACCAGTTATCTATACAACTATGCAACAATATTGAAGCCAACCTTCAACGTTCTCTATGACAAAGCCAGTGTGGTAACCGCCAAACTGAATGTTGCATACAACTGGAAAGACCGGTTTCTGGCACATATCAACGCTTCGTACAACAACTGGGATACAAAAACACTTACAAAAGCGTGGATGAAACCCTCCACTGAAATAGAAATTGGAGGCGAAGCCAAAATAACCCGTAATATTTTCGTGAATGCCAACTACTATTTTGCCGGTGGCAGATATGCATACCTCTTTGGCACAGAATCGGCAAAAATGAAAAATGTAAATGATCTGAGCCTCGGGGCTTCTTATTCATACAGCGACTGGCTAACCGCTTTTGTCCGCCTGAACAATGTAATGGGAACCAAATACCAAACGTACTACGGGTATGATTCCCTCGGACTAAACTGGCAAATCGGAGCAGCCGTTTCGTTCTGATACTCATTCAAAACACACCGATAAGCAAATAAGAATACATGATTTGCTTATCGGTGTGCTTTTTATTCCAAACCCTCCTCTTCTCGTTATCTAACTTTCTGACACCTATGCCGAACCCATATTTTCAATTCAAGCAATTTACCGTTTGGCACGACAAATGCGCTATGAAGGTAGGAACAGACGGCGTTTTACTGGGAGCCTGGGCTGCTATTGAAGAGGCAAAAACGATACTCGATGTAGGAACAGGAAGCGGTCTGATTGCGCTGATGGCCGCTCAACGAAATTCTGCGGCCCACATCACGGCCATCGACATAGAGGAAACAGCAACAACACAGGCTGAAGAAAACTTCAAACGGTCACCCTGGCAAGAGCGGTTTACGGTACATCATGCGTCATTCGAAAAGTATGCGCTAACCGCCAACACCACTTTTGACGCCATTGTTTCCAATCCGCCCTATTTCCATCAGTCATTGCACTCGCCTGATAAAAAACGCACACTTGCACGACACACGGCTCACCTCACACAAGACACGCTGCTCGCCAACTGTCGCGAACTTCTTTCTGACAACGGCTCTATATCTCTTGTTTTACCAGTGACCGAAGGAGAACTTCTTCTGAACAAAGCAACTGATTACAAACTATTCTGCACCCACAAGACACTTGTATTTCCTACTCCTGCATCCAGTCCGAAAAGGCTTTTAATAGCCTTAGCCAAAACACAACAACCGCTTTTGGAAGACACTATCACTATCGAATCCGGCATACGGCATCACTACTCCGAAGACTTTGCCCGTATGTTACATGCGTTTTATCTTAAATTATAAAATACATTCCCTAAGATAGCCTAAATAACGTTCAAGAGCTTTACAAATACAATCGTTTGCGGGGTATAGAACGTTAACCCGGCTCCGTTTAACTTGTCGGATTAAAAAAAAAAACTATCTTTGTAACACAATAACGTATAATTTGATGAATAACAATTACATAACACCCGACTACGTTTTTGAAACGAGTTGGGAAGTATGCAATAAAGTAGGTGGAATATATACAGTTTTATCGACGCGGGCATCTGTTTTACAACAACGATTGAAAGATCATCTGATATTTCTCGGACCCGATTTCGGTACTTCTGCTCATCCCGATTTCACTGAAGACCCTGCTTTATTTGCCGACTGGAAAGAAGAGCTTGCAAAATACAATGGCATAAAAGTTCGCTCTGGCAGATGGAATATCCCGGGCAACCCAATTGCTTTGCTGGTTGACTTCTCGACACTGCATCTGCAACGCAACAATCTTTACCGTCAGGTTTGGGAGTGGTATGGGGTGGACTCTTTGAATGCTTATGGCGATTATCACGACTCTGCCATGTTCGGCTACGCCGTCGGGATTGTGGTCGACAGCTACTATCGCTATTATAAACTGAAAGGAAAGAAAGTCATTGCCCACTTCAACGAGTGGATGACAACTTTCGGATTATTCTTTCTGAAACGATATACCCCTGAAGTAGCAACCGTTTTCACAACTCATGCCACGTCTATCGGGAGATCGATTGCCGGTAATCACAAACCTTTGTATGACCATTTGGAAAATTACGACGGAGATCAGATGGCTGCCGAGTTAAGCATGCAGGCAAAACATTCCGTGGAGAAACAAGCTGCTCATTACGCCGATTGCTTCACAACCGTTAGCGACATAACCGCCCGTGAATGCACGCAGTTATTGTGTAAAGCGCCGGACGTGGTTACTCCCAATGGCTTTGAAGATGATTTTGTACCGACTGGAAAGCAGTTCAACATAAAAAAAGAGGAAGCCCGCAACACGTTGAAAAAGGTAGCCGAATGTCTGCTCACGTATCAGTTACCGGAAGACACACTGTTTGTTGCAACTGGCGGACGCTATGAATTCCTGAACAAAGGACTTGACGTTTTTATCGAATCATTGAAACGTCTTGAATCTTCTCAATCGTTATCGCGCACAATTGTGGCATTTTTGATGGTTCCGGCCTATATTTCCGGACCACGGCAAGACCTGCAAAAGCACCTTAACGGAGATGACAATGTTCCGCATGGGAATCCGTTTGTCACTCATCAGTTGGTAGAACCATGGCACGATCCGATTTTATCGTCGATCAGCTGGTCGCACCTGACCAATGCACAAGAAACTAAAGTTAAGATTATATTTTGTACCGTCATATCTTACAGGCGATGACGGCATTTTCAATAAAAGCTATTATGACTTACTGATAGGAACCGACCTGACCGTATTCCCTTCCTATTACGAACCGTGGGGATATACACCGATGGAAAGTGCGGCATTTTCGGTACCCACAATCACCACCAGTCTGTCTGGGTTCGGGCAATGGGTAAATTACCACCAGCAGGACATTGATCAGGGAGTTGCTGTAATTCCGCGCAATGACTCAAATTACGATGACGTGGTAAGTGAGTTGGTACGGCAAGTTGAACAATTTGCGGCCTTGACGCCGGTACAAGTTCAATCGGCACGAAAAAAAGCGGCTACCATCGCAGAGAAAGCTCTGTGGGAGCACTTCATAGAATATTACGACAAGGCATATACAATTGCATTAAGCAAAAAGAGATAATGAAGTCATCTTGACTTTTTATTTTTGACCCCCAACCCCCAAAATGGGGGCTGTAACATTTGCAAAATGCATAACATTTACTCGTTTTAAGGACGAGTTCCTCCCCATTTGGGGAGGTTAGGAGGGGTCGATGAGTAAAAATAAACTATAAATTACAGAACCCAAAAAAGTCAAGACGACTTCAATATAATTATTCTTTTTAGGAGCTAAGCTTTATGTTATCTTTTACTTTTTGCCTTGACACAAAAAGTAAGGCCTGCCGCAGGCAAAGAACAAATTATAACGACAAAAAAATATCTTAGTATAGAACATCACACCCAGCTGCAAGATAGCTGATAGGTAACAAGGCAACATTTAACAAACTTATATGTGACGCGTTCCGTCCAAACAGAACGAGTTACATAGTGCATTTTACACATCAAATTATTCACGTATGAAACTACAATCATCAAAAGTGAACAACCCCAACTGGAACGAAATCACTGTAACCTCTCACGTTCCGGAAAAACTGCAAAAGCTACGTCGATATTTCCCGTAACATATGGTGGGTGTGGAACTTTGAGGCGACAGAAATGTTTTCGAGCATCGACTCCAAACTTTGGAACGAATGCGAAGGGAACCCTATCGTAATGTTGGAAAGATTGAATTATGAAAAGTTGGAAGAGCTGGAAAATGACCCGGCTTTTATGCAGCGTCTGGAATCTGTTTATGCGTCATTTCAGGAATACATAAAAACTCCTTTCGATACAAAAAAAACCATCAATAGCTTATTTCAGCATGGAATACGGCCTCTCCAACATCCTGAAAATTTATTCAGGCGGGTTGGGAATTCTGGCCGGCGACTATTTAAAAGAAGCCAGCGACTGCCGGGTAGATATGACGGCCGTCGGGTTCCTGTATCGTTACGGATACTTCAACCAAAGTCTGTCGATGGACGGACAGCAATTGGCCATGTATGAGCCTCAAAATTTCGGCTTACTACCAATTGAACAGGTAAAAGACGAGCACGGCAATCAAATCCAGATTGAAGTACCTTATCCGGGTCGCATTATCTATGCCAATCTCTGGAAAGTATCGGTTGGCCGCATTGCGCTCTACCTGCTCGATACCGACAACGACCGCAACAGCGAATTTGACCGTCCCATCACTCACCAGCTTTATGGCGGCGACTGGGAAAACCGTCTGAAACAGGAATACCTGCTCGGCATCGGCGGTATCCTTACCCTGAACAAACTGGGCATCAAAAAACAGGTATACCACTGCAACGAAGGTCATGCCGCTCTCATCAATGCACAACGTCTGGTAGATCTCATTCAGGGTGACGGTTTATCATTCAATCAAGCAATGGAAGTGGTCAGATCCTCTTCTCTTTACACGGTTCACACTCCTGTACCTGCCGGCCACGATAGCTTCGACGAAGGACTGTTCGGCAAATACATGGGCGAATTCCCCGGACGCTTAGGCATCAACTGGGATGAATTCATTGACCTCGGACGCGAAAATCCCGGAGACAAAAACGAAAAATTCAGCATGAGCACTTTTGCCTGCAATACTTGTCAGGAAGTGAACGGCGTAAGCTGGTTGCACGGGAAAGTGTCGCAGGATATGTTCCAAAACATCTGGAAAGGCTACCTACCGGAAGAACTTCATGTAAGCTACGTTACAAACGGAGTCCACTTTGAAACATGGACTGCTTCCGAATGGCAACGCCTTTACGACAAAACATTCGGCCCTGAGTTCCGCGAGGACGAGTCGAACCTGAAAATATGGGAAAAGATTCACACCGTCAGCGACGAAGAGATCTGGAAAACCCGTACCGCGCTTAAAAACAAGCTGATCAATTATATCAAAGGACAGTTTACCGAAACATGGCTGAAAAATCAGGGCGATCCTTCGCTGATTGTTTCCATTCTGGAAAAGATCAACCCGAACGCGCTCATCATCGGTTTCGGACGTCGTTTCGCAACATACAAACGTGCGCAACTTCTGTTTACCGACCTCGACCGTCTGGCCAAGATCGTAAACAACCCGCACTATCCCGTACAGTTCCTTTACACCGGCAAGGCTCACCCTGCCGACGGCGCAGGCCAGGGATTGATCAAGCGTATCGTTGAAATTTCACGCATGCCCGAATTCCAGGGTAAGATTATCTTCCTCGAAAATTACGACATGCGCCTTGCCAAGCGCCTGATTTCAGGTGTGGATATCTGGCTAAACACCCCTACCCGCCCGCTGGAAGCTTCCGGCACTTCGGGACAAAAAGCCGAAATGAACGGCGTTCTGAACTTCTCGGTACTCGACGGATGGTGGCTCGAAGGTTACGTGAAAGGCGCTGGTTGGGCTCTGACCGAAAAACGCACTTACGAAAATCAGGATTACCAGAACCAGCTGGATGCCGCAACTATCTACATGATACTTGAAAACGAGATTATTCCGTTGTTTTTTGCCAAAAACAGCAAAGGTTATTCTCCCGAGTGGATACAGTACATCAAAAATTCGATTGCTAAAATTGCGCCCCGGTTCACCACCAAACGCATGTTGGACGACTATATCGAACGCTTCTACAACAAGCTGAGCGCTCGTCACGACAAGCTGGTTGCCAACCATTACGAAAAAGCGAAAAGCATTGTGGCCTGGAAAGAGAAGATGGCTGCCGGATGGGATCATATTGAAATGCTGGAACTTTCGGTTCCCGAACAACTCCGCATGTCGCCAACCGTTAACTCGGAGTACGAGCTGAAAGCTGTAATCGATGTGAAGACACCTGATTGCAAAAACATCGGTCTGGAACTGATGATGACCTACAGAGATGCCAAAAACGCGGAACACATTCTGGATACCGAGGAATTCAACCTTGTAAAAACAGAAGACACCCGACTGACATTCGCATTGAACTACCGCTTAACCAAAGCCGGAACATTCAAGATCGGATTCCGTCTCTTCCCTAAAAATGAAGAACTGCCGCACCGTCAGGATCTCAACTTTGTAAAATGGTTGTAGTCCAATAGAATAGAAGCAAAAAGGCTGATTCAACACAGGTTTGAATCAGCCTTTTTTGTTTTCTGTCAGGAAAATTGTCTGTTTACAAAATTATTCCTTTTTTTATTAAGGTTCGCATTTGTAAATGTTGTAAATTTACTTCGTAAATAATGCGTTGTGTGGCATAGAAACAGCGGAAGTGCTATAATTGAAAATAACGATGGACGAAAAATTTCCAGGTTGGTTAAAAGCGATGCAAAATGGTGCATTAGGTGAAGCTAGAGCAAAAGCTTTCTTAATGGACAGATTTTGGATTTTAGAACGTTCCGTTGATATTGATGGAGCCGATTTGATAATTCAAAGAAGATTAACCAACCAAAACTTATTGGACAAAAATCCACCAAAGTTAGGTTTCGTGCAAGTTAAATTTTTTGAATCAGAGAAAACGACACAATATATTCCTGAAGCTTATATAATCGATGAAGAAGGTAATCTACGAGATGAATTTTTTCTATTGTGTCATACGGGATTTGAGGAGAATGCTCAAATATTTTTTCTTACTGCAGAAATGATAAAGTCTGATTTTGGGATTATTGAAAAATCAGGAATAAGAAAGTATAGCCTTGCAGGCTCTAAAGTTCTAAATTCGAAAAAGTACCTAGTTCATTCAAAAGCTAACACTCTCAGTCGAATAGAAAGAAAGCTTGCATTATCTGATTTTTTAAGAAATAGAAAATTTATTTCTTGGAAACTCCCTCAAACAGTATCAATACCATCTGCTATTCTTCCTGATTATAATGAGCCAATTGAAAATTCTTGGGGAAACATCCCTAACGAATTTCAAAGAATTAAAGAAAATGCTTTAAAGGCAATGAAAGAAATGGAGACTTTGTATTTAGACTTAAAATCTATTGCAGAAGAGATAGACCCAATTGAAGCATTTTCTAAAATTGAAGACCTGGATTCTGAATTAGGAAGTGCCACTTATGGACATTGGGGTCGCGAGATTATGGAAAGCTTATATGACGAAGACTTTTATTATACTTGTAAAGGGCATATAGATAAGGTTGAAGCTTTGAAAACGGATGGATTATTGGATAAATATGTAAATATTAAAGAGATCTTAAAAAATAGCGTTTCTAAATTTTTATGTAGTAATCTTCCAATTGATTCGAATACGATTCACTCAATGATAATTGAGTTTTCACTTCAAGATTTTGAAATAATAAATGTTAAGCATAATCTTATTAAAGCGAGTAAATATTTTGAGGTTCCTGAAACTTTAAATCGTTTTGGACATGTTGAGATTCCATCGTCACAATATCGAGGATTTAAAGAAATGTCAAATAATAGTTTTGAATATTATTGGCTTGCTGGTCGGATACATATAGATGACAAATTCAAGGATAATCTAAAAGGTTATTTTGAAACATCCGATTTTTGGATATATAATGACTGCTTAGAGAAAATGTATGAACTAAAATATTGTAATTAACTACGCCACACAACAATGTATATACAAAATAGGCGAGACAGTAGTAAAATCAACAGTTGTAGCCCTCTTCAACATTGTAACGGTTTGATAAGTTTGAAGCCCGCAATCGCCGCTCCCGCGCGATTGCATCGCGTGGGCAAACCAAGCGTTGGAGCAAAACGAAATAGTAACAGCCGGCCAGCGAAATAAAGAAACCAAGGCATAGCCACGCGGTAGAGCAAAACGAAATAGGAACAACCGGCCAGCAGAAACAGCAAGGCAAGGCATAGCCACACGATGCAATCGTGCGGCAGCTAGGGCAGAAGACCCGCGCCAGCGGCGGGGAGAATTTTGACCTTATAAGAGAGCAATAATGCGTAATCTTGAAATAGAACAATCGTATGAAAAATATTCTTTGTGCTTTATTACTTCTAACATCAATCACTATGTCAGCACAGACAAACAAAATGATGATACGTATTGCTGAGATTGAAATTGACTCAAGCTACCTTCATGAATATATGGATATTCTACAAATTGAATCTAAAGCATCCGTAAGCAAAGAACCCGGAGTTATTGCCATTTTCCCAATGTATCAACAAGAAAATCCTAATCAGATTCGCATATTAGAGATATACGCGAATAAAAAGGCTTATGAGAATCATATTAAATCTCCCCAGTTTCTAAAATACAAGACCGAAACAATCAAAATGGTGAAATCATTAAAACTCATTGAGATGAAAAGTATTGATCCTGAAACAATGGATGAAATATTTCGAAAGTTACACCATTAAATCCGCTCCCACGCGAACCTAAAATCGTTCAGCGCAGGGTTATCACATTCTTCAATAAATAAAAACGAGGCTGACTCAATATCACAATTGAATCAGCCTCGTTTGTATTATTAGCCGCTTTCGGATTAGAATTCTGCGTTCTTAGGAGTACGCGGGAAAGGAATCACGTCGCGGATATTGGTCATACCGGTAACGAAAAGCAACAGGCGTTCAAAGCCCAGCCCGAAGCCGGAGTGCGGTGCTGTACCGAAACGGCGGGTATCGAGGTACCACCATATATCCTTTTCGGGAACGCCCATTTCCTGCGCTCTGCGCGTTAGTTTCTCGTACGACTCTTCACGCTGCGAGCCACCGATAATCTCCCCGATTTTGGGGAAAAGAACGTCCATAGCGCGCACTGTTTTGCCGTCATCGTTCTGCTTCATATAGAAAGACTTGATCTCTTTCGGATAGTCGGTCAAAATTACCGGTTTTTTGAAGTGTTCTTCCACCAGGTAACGTTCGTGTTCAGAAGCAAGGTCGGCACCCCAGAAGATCGGGAATTCAAATTTGCGACCTTTAGCCACTGCAGCTTCAAGAATTTCGACACCCTGAGTGTACGGCAGACGAATAAATTCATTTTCAATCACAAAGTTCAGGCGTTCCAGCAATTCCTTGTCATACATGGAAGTGAGGAAGTTCAAATCGTCTTTGCAATTGTCAAGCGCCACTTGATACAGTATTTAATAAAGTCTTCGGCAAGCTGCATGTTCTCTTCAATTTCGTTGAAGGCAACTTCCGGCTCAATCATCCAGAATTCAGCCAGGTGACGCGGTGTATTTGAGTTTTCGGCTCTGAAAGTAGGACCGAAAGTATAAATCGAACCCAATGCCATAGCAGCCAGTTCGCCCTCCAGCTGACCGGAAACGGTAAGGCTTGCCTGTTTGCCGAAAAAGTCGTTAGAATAGTCGATAGAACCGGTTTCGTCCTTTTTCAGGTCGTATAGGTTCATGGTAGTCACCTGAAACATTTGTCCGGCACCTTCGCAGTCAGATGCGGTAACAATCGGCGTATGGAAATAGAAGAAGCCACGTTCGTGGAAAAATTGGTGAACAGCGATCGCCATGTTGTGACGAATACGGAATACGGCGCCAAACGTATTGGTACGTGGGCGCAGGTGAGCAATCTCGCGCAAATACTCCAGCGTATGACCTTTCTTCTGAAGAGGGTACACATCCGGATCGGCAGTACCGTACACTTCCACTTCTTTGGCAATTAGTTCAACCGTCTGCCCTTTTCCCTGCGATTCCACCAACTGACCAATCACACTAATACATGCGCCGGTAGTTACCGGTTTCAGAATTTCTTCTGAGAAAACAGACAAATCAACCACGATTTGCAGGTTATTAATAGTCGAACCGTCATTTAATGCTATAAAACTAACATTTTTATTACCTCTACGGCTTCTTACCCAGCCTTTTACGTTAATCTCCTGCGACACCAGAGCCGGTGTTGCCATAACATCCACTACTTTGATTCTTTGTAACTTTGCCATGTTATATTCTTAATAAAAAAGCACTTATCTCGTGTAAGTGCTTTTCTTATTTATAAAATTATTTCTTTGCGTGAAAGTAAATCCAACGATCTTCTCATGACTTTCACCCTGCAATCCATTTATTTCCCTTTCAGAGGGGTTCCCAAACGTGTCATTGCGCAACGGAAACCAATGTCGCTCGCCGACTTACCCTGATCGAGGTAACGGCGTGTGGAAGGATTCAGCCAGTAAGGACGATCTTTCCATGATCCGCCTTTGTAAACTCTTGAGTAATCCGAAACCTTAGATGCAAGAATATCCAGCTGATCGCTTTCGGGGTTATACATTTGTTTTGTAGACATGTTACGTTTTGCAGCTGTGGAATCTTTCCAGAGGTCAGGACTGTTGGAAGCCTGCAACGAACCATCTTTAAAGTTCTTCACATCGTTCACGTAATTCTCAATATCTTTTCCTTCGCGAACAACTTTGTAGCGTAAACGACCAAGACTGTCGACACGGTATTGAACCACGGTTTTATCAGGAGCATCTTCCGTGTGGCGATAGAACTGAATCGGTTCGTAAACGTTTCCACGGAACGGGTTGTATTCTTCCACATCCAGATCGTTCAACGGGCGGTAAACATCAAGCACCCATTCGTTCACGTTACCTGCCATGTTGTACAAGCCATAATCATTCGGATAATACGAGTTCACCGGACCAGGGATAATGCTCTTGTCAGAGTTACCTCTTACACCCATCAGGTCACCACGGCCACGTGCAAAGTTGGCCATCATAGCACCCTGATGCTTTTTAGCACTACTACGCATCTGGGTAGATTCCCATGGATACATATGTCCGTTTTCTGCTTCACCAAATTTTTGATCAGCGATTACGCCATAAGCTGCATATTCCCACTCAGCTTCGGTCGGGAGACGAAAGTACGGGAATAAAATACCATCAGCCATTGCCACTTTAGTCGTATCCTTCATTTTCGGATTACGATTATTGTAGCCGGTGTAGTAGTATTTTTTAGTGCTAAACACATATTTTGCAGCTACTTCATTCGGATCGGTCGATTTCTTTATAGAAGCCAAATCAGGAGCCTGAATTTTTCTGTTATCCATCAAAATCTTTTCATTGACACGGTCGGTACGCCATTCGCAATAATCCATTGCCTGTTCCCAGGTAACGCCTACCACAGGATAGTGACGATAAGCGACGTGTTCAAAGTAATTTTCCACGTAAGGCTCATTGTAAGCCAGTTTTTCGCGCCAAACAGCCACATTGGGTTTCGCTCTTTCAATGATTGCAGGAGAGTTATGAAGCACCTGTTTGGTCCATTCGAGGTATTCACGCCAGTTTTCATTTGTAATTTCATACTGGTCCATGAAGAATGAATTTACAGTTACACGGCGCTGAAAGCTGTTAGCGGTCTGAGCACCCTGTTCTGCATTTCTACCCATTGTAAAAGTTCCACCTTCCACCAACACCATGTTCGGCGGAATACGCTCGTGATATCTGTTGTTTATCTTCAGCCCACCTTTCTTACCATTTAAGGCCCAGCCTGTTGTGTTAGAAAAAGCAGTTGAGATTCTATTACTACTACCACCGCCACACGATACCAAAACAACCACTGAGGCCATTATGATTCCGATAGTTGACATGCTACGAATGTTCATGCGAAAGAAGTTTGAGTTATATTATTATTTTAAAATCAGACGAAATAAGGATGCTATCATTCTGACAGCCTGACATCTCTACAAACGGTTAAAATTGCAAAATTCCACGTTTTCAGGGTGCAAATATAGCTTTTTTTATCCAAGCTATGATTCATTTTATTTAATTTTTTCTCAACCGTCAAAAATTAGAACTACAAATATATTTTCCTATTTTTGTACTAACAAACAGTATAACGTAATCATGGTTCAAAATAGTATCTCGATCCGGCTAAAAAATCAATTATACACCCTCTCAAGTCCTGTAGTAATGGGGATACTAAATGTAACTCCCGATTCGTTTTACAGCAAGAGCAGGATTCAGTCGGAAGAAGATATTTTGGACAGATGCGAAGCTATACTGTCGGAAGGCGGCTCTATAATAGACATTGGCGGTTATTCGACACGACCTACGGCCGACTCAGTCAGCGAAAACGAAGAAAAAGAACGGCTATTTTGGGCTCTTGAGATTATCAAAAAACAGTTTCCGGAGGCAATTTTGTCTGTCGACACCTTCAGAGCTTCGGTTGCAGAGGCTGTTATTAAAGATTTCGGAGTCGACATCATTAACGACGTATCGGGAGGAACACTGGATGAGAAAATGTTTGAGGTCATTGCAAAATACAACATTCCTTATATACTGATGCACATGCGCGGAACTCCTCAAACCATGCAATCGTTAACAGAATACGACAATTTTATGGAGGACATCATGCATTTTTTTTGCAGAAAGAATCCGTGATCTGACAGCAATGGGTGTCAGTGATATTATTTTAGACCCGGGATTTGGATTTGCAAAAACAACCGAACAAAATTTTGAGCTGCTCAGAGAGTTGTCGAACTTCCGGATTTTCGATCGTCCGGTTTTAGCCGGATTATCCCGAAAATCGATGCTGTATAAAAGCCTGAATACAGATGCCGAACATTCGCTGACTGCCACTATTGCCGCAAACACGCTGGCGCTGGCAGGCGGAGCTTCCATATTAAGAGTTCACGATGTAAAGGAGGCTGTGGAAACAATCGGTATTTTCAGGCACACTTATCCGAAAACAGAATAACGTAAACACTCATTCACAATAACAATGGGATTAGAATTCGGAATTAAAGATATTATTGACATCCTTTTGGTGGCAATTCTCTTCCATCAACTTTACAAGTTGTTCAGAGGCACCGGAGTGAACAATATTTTCATCGGGATTCTCTCCTTGATTGTTGTGTGGTTCTTTGTTGTGTACATTTTCCAACTGGAACTTTTGGGTTCTATTCTGAACCAGTTGATGAATGTCGGGATTGTTGCACTTATCGTTATCTTTCAAAATGAGATCCGTCGATTTTTCTTTATGGTCGGCTCGCGAAACAAGTGGCGGTTTATCAACAAGGTCGCCCAGATTTTTGGAAACAAAAAGGAAGAAGAAACCGACAACAAGAGCGTTACCCAACTGGTAATTGCATGCAGCCACATGGCTAAAAGCAAAACCGGGGCTCTCATCGTGCTGGTTCACAAAAGCGAGCTCGAAGAATTCGTTCATATGGGAGAACGAATCGATGCAAATATCAATTCCTCGCTAATTGAAAATATATTTTTCAAAAACAGTCCGTTGCACGATGGCGCAATGGTAATTACCAATAAAAAAATCGTATCGGTAGCTTCTATTTTGCCTATATCGGAAAACCAGCATATCCCCAAGCATCTTGGACTACGCCACCGGGCAGCACTCGGAGTTACTGAACGTTCTGATGCTTCCGCCATTGTTGTATCGGAAGAAAAAGGCACTATTTCGTATGCCATGGATGGCAAAATTTCAATTAACATTTCACCTGAAGAACTTCAAAAAATATTATCTGCAGGTGCAATTTAGAATTCTGATACGTAAGTAATATTATAATTATGATAAAACCCGGAGACCGTGTACGCTTTCTGAATGCCGTTGGCGGAGGAGTTGTTGCACGTTTTATAAAGAAAGATTTAGTCGGAGTTTTGGATGATGACGGATTTGAAATTCCGGTATTGACCAAAGAATGTGTGGTGATTGCCGAAGTAAACAAAATGAACTTTCCGGTTCAAAAGCCAACCGTACAGGCCGAACTAAAAACTGAACCAGTCTCCGTCAAGGCACCCGTCACTCCGGTACCGGAAGAATGGGAAGAGTCTGAAGAAACGGATTATGGTAATGAAATAAACTTTTACCTTGCTTTTGTTCCTTCACAAATTAAAAATCTTTTCAATTCGGCTTTTGACGTATTTCTGGTCAATGACAGCAATTATGCTCTCGGCTTCTGCTATGCTACTGTCAATCATAAAAATGAGCACACATGCAGAGACAACGGCACTATGCAACCTAACACAAAGTTTTTTCTGGAAACATTAGAAAGGGAAGACCTTAATAAAATACGGCAAGTGACCGTACAGGCAATTGCTTTCAAAAAAAGCGGCTCCTATGCCCCAAAGCCCACTCTGGATTTTGCGGTTAAGCTCCCAATCGCCGACTTCAACAAGCTGCATTGTTTTTCCGAAAATGATTTCTTTGACGAACAAGCCATGGTAATCCCCCTTATGGAGAAAGATTTACCTGCCGCGTTTATCAAACCTGATCCCGAAGAAATAAAGAAGGCCATGCTACAGAAAGAGATGCCGGCTGTTCCGAAAAACGCCGCTCCCGACAAGAAAAGAGCACGTATTTCCCCCATCGTAGAAGTGGACCTCCACATACACAAATTACTTGACTCTACGGCAGGAATGGACAACGCCGCCATTCTCAGCTACCAAATGGATAAGTTCAGGGAAACTTTGGAACAGCATAAAAACAAAAAAGGACAGAAAATTGTGTTTATACACGGCAAAGGTGAAGGTGTTCTGCGCAAGGAAATACTGAAAGAACTCAAGCTTAAATATCCGACATTCTACTTTCAGGATGCATCGTTCCGTGAATATGGTTTTGGAGCCACAATGATAACAATCCGATAAATGACAACCAGAGTAAAGAAACCAGATTGGCTAAAAGTATCGTTGGCATCGACCGGAAATTTTTCCGAAGTAAGAAAGATCGTACAGCAGCACCATCTGCACACCATCTGCACTTCCGGCAAGTGCCCAAACATTTGTGATTGCTGGGCGCGGGGAACCGCCACCTTTATGATACTCGGGGAAATTTGCACCCGCAGTTGTAAATTTTGTAACACATTAACAGGACAACCCTTACCCGTAGATGTCAACGAACCGGCTAACGTGGCCGAATCAATCCGACTAATGAAGCTGAAACACGCCGTTATCACCTCGGTCGACAGGGATGATCTCGACGATTTGGGAGCTTCGCACTGGGCTTCAACCATCAGGGCTATCAAAGCAGTTAATCCGGACACAACACTTGAAACCCTGATCCCGGACTTTCAAGGGAAGGATGAGTTCATCGATCTGGTTATAAACGCCCGTCCCGAAATCATTTCCCACAACATTGAAACGGTGCAACGATTAACACCCCTTGTGCGCAGCGCTGCCAAATATGATGTCAGTCTGCGCGTTTTGGCTCGTATTTCCCAAAGCGACATCACTGCAAAATCAGGATTAATGGTGGGACTTGGAGAGACCGAAAGCGAAGTTGTTGAAACCATGGACGACCTTCTGAAAGCCGGATGTACCGTACTGACAATCGGGCAATACCTGCAACCATCGCGCAAGAATATTCCGGTAACAGAATATGTTATACCGGAACAATTCGCCCGGTACAAAATCATTGGCTTAGAGAAAGGATTCAGGCAAGTAGAAAGCGCACCGCTTGTTCGCTCATCCTATCACGCAGAAAACCATCTATTACAATAAAATATATCAGAGGAAAGATTATCTTTGCACTGTTCTTCGGAGAAATCAAATTCAAATCCGGCACACTAACGTAATTTTCAACAATATTGATTGTTACGCCATTTATTCATCATGAACATAGAGACTTCCGTTTTACTTATTTTCACTGGGGGGACCATTAGCATGGCGGAAAATCCGCAGACAGGAGCATTGCGTCCACTCGATTTTAACCGCATGAAAGAGTATATTCCTGAACTCAAACAGCTGAATATCACTCTGGATTCCGTCGCCTTCGACCCTTTGATAGACTCTTCGGATGTCCAGCCCTTCCACTGGGCTAAAATGGCAGCTCTGATTCAGGAAAACTACGACAATTATAACGGGTTTGTTATCCTTCACGGCACCGACACAATGGCTTATTCTGCATCAGCACTAAGCTTTATGCTGGAAAACCTCTGCAAACCGGTTATTTTCACGGGAGCCCAGCTCCCGATAGGCATGTTGCGTACCGATGCGAAAGAAAATTTACTTTCGGCTATAGAAATTGCCGCAAATATTGACAGCACCGGAGAATCAACAGTACACGAAGTTTGTATCTACTTTGAAAATTCGCTGTTCAGAGGTAACAGAACCACCAAAAAGAATGCTGAATTATTTAACGCATTCGGATCGTATAACTACCCCGCATTAGTAAAGGTAGGCGTGCACTTCAACTTTTCAAGTTCATTCATTCACAAGAACGAAGCACACAAACCACTGAAGGTTTCTACCGCATTTAATCCGAACATTACTATTATAAAATTATTTCCCGGATTAACACCCGAAATAATGACAGCCATTTTACATTCAGAAGGGCTAAAAGGAGTCGTTTTGGAAACTTATGGAGCCGGGAATGCACCTCGTCACGATTGGTTTTACACAAGCCTGCACGAGGCAGTTCAAAGGGGGATTATCATTGTCAATGTATCGCAATGCGATGCCGGTTCGGTACAAATGGGACGATACGAAACCAGTCTGAACCTGCTTAAAGCCGGCGTTATCAGCGGGTACGACCTCACCACCGAAGCGGCGGTTACAAAACTAATGTTCCTGCTTGGGCAAAATCTGAGCCAGACAGAGATAAAAGAGCTGATGCAAACGCCCATTTGCGGTGAGATGACATTGGGATAAGCCGGATATCCGGAAATAATCAAATGCCAAACTTTCAACACCAAACACCAATTGCTTATGTGGAAAGATTGGTTCTTCTTTTCAAGAAGCCAACAAATTGGGATTATCATTTTAATCGTTATCATTTTAGCGCTTTTAGCCGCCAAAATGATACTCCCGTCATTACCTGCCCGCACAGTCAAAAAAGACAATTTTGAGGCCGAGGCAAGCATATTCCTCGACTCTCTAAAAAGCCTTCCTCATGGCAATTACACCCAAAGCTACCACTACAACAATTATGCAGAAAACAGGCATGAGTTGAACTTTGAAAAATTGCCCAAACCTGTTTTATCCCGATTCAATCCCAACACAGCAGATTCATTACAATTCGTACGATTAGGCATTAAACCCAAAATCGCATCGAACATCTTAAAATACAGAAAGAAGGGTGGTAAATTCAGAAAAGCAGAAGATTTTCAGAAAATATGGGGAATCAACGAAGAGCAAATGCAGACGTTATTGCGCTACATTGACATTCCGGAAGAAACGCCTCCTATCGCGACAGTTCCTCTCAATAAAACAACAAAGACCGATGCTATCGTTGAACTTAACAGCGCTGACACAACTCAACTAAAACAAGTCAAAGGCATTGGATCGGGATTTGCGCGACGCATAGCCGGTTACAGGAAACGATTAGGAGGTTTTGTGAGAATTGATCAATTAAGAGAAGTATGGGGAATCACCCCGGACATGTATGCGGCGTTGGCTCCGCATTTCTCGATAGACAAAAGACAAGTACAAACGATCAACGTAAACAAAGCAAGTATAGAAAAACTAAAATACCATCCATACCTTAATTTTTACACCGCAAAAGCGATTTATGAATTAAGGCTCTCCAAAGGCTCTCTCAAATCGATTAACGATCTGAGAACAATTGATATATTAGACAAGGATCTTATCAATAAAATAGAGCCATACCTTTCATTCCTTTAGTTGTCTTTTTTGTATTCCACGTTCAGGCTCAACCAATTTAAAATAAAAAATGGAGCGATCTCCATCGCCCCATTTTTTTCAATAATCTAAAGAGAAAAATAAAGAGTCTGTTTTACTTTCACAAGTTACGCATCTCTGTTTATTGAATAATCAAAATTTAATTCATTAGTAAGACTGTTAAGGGAACTCTGATAAACGAGCATCTCCCCACAGGATTCATGTACAAAAATAATATGAAAATTTCAATTTTACAAATCCACGAACGGCTTAACCACCCGCAATTGCTCATTTTCCTACATATTTATATTACGGAGAACGCACCCATTTGTTAATGGCAAAAAACATACATTGACAATATTAACATTCCAGGTGAGACTATTAGTATTTATTTTGTCATTAGTTAATTTTAGCATAATACAGCAAATATTTCGAATAATTCCACACTCCTTACAGAGCTTCACAATCCCCGTTTTTTTCTTTACAAACTACATAAAAATTCGAAACAAAAGCTGTTTTTTACTCATAATAATGTACTTTTGTAAGGCTTCAACACAACAAACCCCTTAACAATAACATGACAAAAGCGCCCATTTTATTTGACAAATTAATCAGATTTGAGAATGCTCCTTCTTACACACATTTTGATCATCGGGCAGAGAATCTAAATTCAGCATCATATCACCTACAAAAGACCTTCATATTAGCAGACCATTACAAAAAGCAGCTTCGGATCTTCAACTACAATCCCATGCTTAAAAACATCTTTGACGGAGCTGACAACACGGAATATTACAGCGAAGAAAAGCTAACAGACAGAATCCCAATTTCAAACCAGAGTCTGCTTGCTCATATATTCCTCATCATCAATGACTACATCCTCTCACACAAGGACGATGAGTCGGACGTATTTTATTTTTCCTTTAACATTCCAATGACCGACAATTTAAATCGTTCATTCATGGTCGAATTTAATGTTTTACCTTATATCTATACAGACCTGACAACTTCAAAATCACCCTGGATCACCTATTATCAGTGCTCAGAAACAAGCAGCTCCAATCCCGGACGACTGACACTCCATAATCTCAAAGATAAATCCGAAACATTCTATTTATTGGCCAACGAATCGGCTCACTTGCCCGATTTTATGACTCTGAAACAAAGTGACCTTGCAATCTTTGAACTTGCCTGCCAGGGTTTTTCTGAAACAGAAATAGCAGACAACTTAGCCATCAGCACCGGCACACTCAAACGAATTAAGTCATCTATCATGATGTATCTCAATACGCAGTCAACAGCCCAAACAATTACGCTTCTCTATCAACAAGGACTAATTTAAGACTACAATGCCATTAAATATCGAAACCGCCCCCATAAACGAATACAAGAGACTTTGCGATCTCTTTTCAGAACTCTGGTCTGCAGACATCGCCCTCTTAAGCCTATCAACACTAAAAGCTTTGTACATCCCGGACAAGTTGTCTCAACTGATTGACATATCCAACGAAGACCTCAGCAAAGGCCAATCGAAAACATTCACTAAAATATTACACCCAAAAGAACTAAACATAATCAAAAAGGCGCATATCAAAACTTTGGAATTCTACACAAAACTGTACAAAAGCAACTCACGGATTCCATACGTAGATGCCAAATATTACCTGAAGCTAAAAACCAAAGATGGAAAATTCAAAAACTTCTCCGCACTAATACACCCTATTTTTCACTCAGACTCAAAATTTCCTTATGCTTGCTTCGCTTTATTGACACCAACCGCCAAACTTGGAATCGAACGGTTTTCAATTTCAGTTCACAACAAGGATAAGACGTTATACTACTCATCAATTTCCGACAAATATGTCCAAAAAGAAAACCTGGAATTAAAAGAGGTTGAAAATGAAATATTGAGACTGACTGCAAAAGGATTCGGAGAAACAAAAATTGCAAAAGAGCTTGACATAAAACTGGATTTAGTTCGCTATTACAAAAAAAATATATACAAGAAGTTTCACGTATCAAACATGTCAGAAGCCGTTTTTACAGCGCTAAATAACAATCTGATTTGAACTTGGCTTCCCGTATAAAACAATGAAGGAACGATGTCGCATCGTTCCTTCATTCCAAAATCTAAAGAGAAAATTAGTTAGGGATTATTCACTTTCACAAGCTATAAATCCAAACAAGAAATATTTTGTTTCTATTATTTTCTACTACGAATTTAATATCTTGATTTCCAAAAGTCAAGACCCCAATCACATCAATCACCACCCGCAAGCGCTCCATCTTTTATTCGCACCACAACAGACACAACATAAATCACTATGTATTTGCAACTTACACACAATATCACATCAATTCAAAGTGTTAAATCTAATTAATTAATAATACATAATTTTTATTATTTTGCCAAACTATTTTAATCTTACTTATTGTATTTTTTAACATATTACAAAACTAAAAAAAAAGCGGAGACAAATCTCTGATTTGCCCCCGCTATTCACTTCAATAAAATACAGTTTATAAGCTCCCAGAGTAGCTCAAAAATTTACGATAAGCATCATTCCATACATCCTTATCCTGCGGAATAAAGATCTTCAAATCAACTGAAGAGCAAACGAAATCCCTTATTTGCTGAATATCAGCAAACAAGCCGGCCGCTTTTGCCTGCAACATCATATTACCGATTGCAGTTGCTTCTGCCGGACCTGCCACCACCGTTACTCCCGTGGCATTTGCCGTCAACTGGTTCAGAAATGAATTTCGAGAGCCACCACCAATAACATGCAATTTTTCAATATCATACGGCGCAAACGACTTCAAAGCTTCAAAAATCTGCTTATAACGCAACGCCAGACTGTCAAAAATAGCACGCACAAATTGGCCTATACTTTCAGGAGCCCCCTGACCACTGGCCTTACATACCTCAACAATCGCTTTTGTCATGCTGCCCGGATTCCCAAAGGCATCATTATCGGGATTGAATAGAAACTCGAATGGTTTTGCCTCAAGCGCCATCGCAATCAGCTCTTCATACGAATATACCTTCTCAATATCCCATTCTTTCTTGCATTGCTCCAAAATCCACATCCCGGTGATATTTTTCAGAAAACGGATGGTTCCATCAACTCCACCTTCATTGGTGATGTTAGCAATACGCGAAGTCTCATTGATAACTGGTTCCGGAAGTTCAAGCCCCATCAGAGACCAGGTTCCGGAACTCAGATAAGCAAAATGCTTGTTTGAAGCAGGAACCGCCACGACAGCAGATCCGGTATCGTGACCGGCAACCGCTACCACAGGAATTTCACCAAGTCCGGTTTCCTGAGCCAGTTCTTTCGTTAAAGAACCAATTACCTGACCCGGCATAATGACTTTACCCGGGAATTTTTCTCTCTCCACGCCCAGAAATTCAAGGATCTTGGGATCGAACTCTTTGGTATTGGGATCGAGCATTTCGGAAGTTGACGCGATGGTGTATTCCGTCACCTTTTCACCTGTCAGCAAGTAAGAGATCGCGTCAGGCATAAACAAAATATCTTTTGCAGCCTTCAACTGCGAGGAATTGCGTTTTTTCAATGCGTATAGCTGGAACACGGTATTAAAATCGAGCGTTTGAATACCCGTTTTAGCATAAAGTTCTTCCAGCGGAAATTCACTAAGAAATTGTTCCGTATTTTCTTTTGCAGTGTAATTTCTGTAAGCGTAAGGAAGCCCCATAAACGAACCGTCGTCACCAACAAAAGCAATATCTACACCCCATGTATCGACACCGATTGAAACCGGCTTGATACCTTTACGGGCAGCAACAGTCAAACCCTCTTTAATATGACGGTAAAGTTCAAAAAGATTCCAGTGATAGCTACCCTGGATGCTGATAATGCCGTTGGGGAACTTATGAAGATCTTCCATTTTGAGCACTCCATTCTCAATGGTGCCGCAAATAACGCGACCACTTGTAGCCCCCAGATCAACAGCCAGAAACGATTTATTTTCCATTTCAAAAAAAATGATTTTATAGTAGATAGAAGTCCGAGATTTATAAAGAAGGATAAATACAAGAGAAAATCAAAATAAGGAGGCCAATACCTAGCCAAATAAAAGTTGCTTTAGCACAGCCCACCCATTCTTTCAGAATAATCCCCCAAAAGTTACTGAAAAGGATATTGAGAGACATCAGAATACTCCAGGAAAAAGCCATCATGATGCTTCCTTCGGTAAAAAAGCTCTTACCCAAGGCTAAACCGAAAAATTGCGAATACCAAAGTACTCCCGCCAATCCACAAAACAAAAGGTTATTAACCAACACCGATCCCGGGACAGAGAAATAATCTTTGGCGGTTTTATTTTTTACATTTTGGAACAAGCAATAAACAGCGTTGGTAAAGAAGCCTCCTAAAGTCACCATCAAAACCGCAGGCAACCCGGCATACAGAGCTTTTGTTCCCAAAACGAGAGCCGAAGCTTTAATCGGCTCCGCAGCTTCCAGTCCCAGGCTAAAACAGGCACTCATCACACCTGCCAACAGAGCAACCAACAATCCCTTTCCAAGCGCAAAATCTTTGACTGCTGCTTTTTTCTGTTCTTCGGTCATGTTTTTGGCACGCAGACTGCCCGCATAGCCGATGATAGCGATACCGGCAATAGCAATACTTACGCCGACCAGCAACACAAGTCCCTTGCCCGTAAACAAGTCTGTTCCTGCGATAATAGCCGGGATTAAAGTGCCGAATGCAGAGCAAGTACCCAAAGAGATAGACTGTCCGAGAGCCACGCCAAGATAGCGCATACTGAGGCCGAAGGTCAAGCCGCCGACGCCCCACAACACACCAAAGCTCATTGCTTTAAGTGCAGCTCCGTTACCACTTGCAAGTAGCGCTCCTAGAGTTGATCCTTCCGGCACAGCGAGTAACGCTCCCAAATAAGGAAATAATAACCATGCAAAAATGCCCTGAACCAGCCAAAAACTCTCCCACGACCAGCTTTTTACTTTATTGATAGGCACGTACGAGCTTGATTGACCCAAGCTACCGATGGCGATAATAATAAGTCCTATAATCGTATTCATAAATTATGCGTTTTGATGTATCAAGATTAGGTTTATAATGAACAGTACTCTAAAACATAGAGAGAGTTTCATCCCCCGGAATCGAAGATGAAACTCAACTCAAGTGTTTATGACTTCAATGTTAACGTTTGCCGGTAACTTCTTTTTCGTAAGCTTCAATTTCAGTAATAAAATCAACGCCTACAGCAACGTTATTCTTCAGGCAGAAATAATCGAACACATCAGCCCAAGGCAATGCTTTGCATTCTTCGAGCAATGCAAGACGCTGGAAGTATTGTTCGTTTGCTTCGTATTCTCTCAGCTTGGCAATCGGTTCAAGCATTGCCATCAGGAACGCTTTCTGTGTAGCGCGAGCCCCAACAATGTAAGCCCCGATACGGTTGATAGAGGCATCAAAATAATCGAGGCCAATATTCACACGGCCAAGAGCGTTTGCACGAACAATTTCCTGAGCCAGCATTGCTACGCTTTCGTTAAGGATTACGACATGGTCACTATCCCAACGCACGGGACGGCTGACGTGCAACAACAATTCGTCGGTGTAAAGCAACAGTGAAGAAATTTTGTCATAGATTTCTTCTGTCGGATGGAAGTGTCCAAGGTCAAGAGTTGCCATCAAGCCGTTTTGAACAGCATAACCCATGTAGAATTCGTGAGAACCTACGGTAAAGCTTTCGAGACCTGTACCGAACAGCTTACACTCCACTGCGTCTTTTACGTTTTCAAATTTATTAGCGAATATTTTATCCAAAGAGTCTTTCAGGTTCTGACGATAAAGCAGACGATCAACGGTAACATCCTTCATTCCATCGTGCACCCAAAGGTTGTGACAAGCTTTGCTACCTTGTTGTTTACCCATTTCGTCAGCAATACGACGGCTGCGGATGGTATGTTCGATCCAGAAATCGCGAATGCCTTTATCGCGGTGAGATAGCGATTGATCGCCACTTTTCGGGTGAGAGAAACTTGAACTATTGAAGTCAAGTTTCATATTGTTTGCTTTCGCCCAATCGATCCAACTCTGGAAATGCTTGGGCTCTATCTGGTCACGATCCACTTTCTGACCCCCAAAATCACCATAAATAGCATGTAAGCTCAAACGATGGTCACCGCCGAGTAACGACTTCACCTTTTCAATATCCTGACGCACTTCAGCAATAGTGCGAGCCTTGCCCGGATAATTACCTGTAGCCTGAATACCACCGGTAAGAGATCCTCCTGCATTTTCAAACCCGGTAACGTCATCCGTTTGCCAGCAATGAAGAGAGAGGGATATATTTTGTAACTGGTTCAATGCTTTATCTGTGTCGACACCTACAGATGCATATTTCTCCTTGGCAACCTGATAGTTAAGTTCTATCTGAGCATCCTTTTTCATAATTCAATGGTTTGTTGTATAGTTATTAAATTTTTCGATGTAAAA
>CAXXPB010000052.1:0-120840 GCA_963678825.2 uncultured Microbacter sp.
GTTCTATCAGCAAATCGACTCTGGTCAGGCCGGGAAATACCGGACAGTGCCGGTATTTATTAGCGGAAGTCAGTATCCGGTGACGCCACCTCAGAAAGTGGAATCGGAAATGAAAAAGTTTGTGGATTGGTTCAATAAACAGGAACAAAAACTGCATCCGGTTGAGTTTGCAGCCTTGGCACACAAGAAATTTGTATTTATTCATCCGTTTATTGATGGCAACGGTCGGCTTGCCCGCTTGTTGATGAATCTGACGTTATTACGGAATGAGTATAGTATAGCATTGATTCCAGCCATATTGCGTCATGAATATATTGCCTGTTTGGAACTGGCTCATTCCGATGATAAGCCATTAAAGAATATATTGCCGACAGAGTAATTGCCACGCAAATGGATTTGCTTCGGCTATTAGGTGATGGCGGTGTAAATGGAGAAAATGGCGGTGCATTTGGCGATTATACATTGAATAATGGCGGTGCAAATCCACTTGCAAATAAACTTTATCAAACCATTCAAACCATGCCGGGAATGAATGCTCCTGTTTTAGCAAGTACTTTAAAGAAAAGCTTACGTACGATTCAACGTTATTTGAAACAACTTACCGATGCAGGTAAAATTGAGTTCAAAGGGGCCGCTAAGAATGGTGGATATTACATAAAACCAGAATAGGATTATGGAACAAATTGGCTTAAAAGAAATCGTTACGCAAAAGCGCATTATCCGGCTTTTTGAAAAGTCGCTGCAATATTCGTATCTGGGCGATTGGACAGACAGGGATAACGGCAATATTGAGGATGCGTATCTGGAAAAATACCTTAAAGCAACCCAAATATACAGCCCGGTAGAGATTAGTAGTGCCATCAATCAATTAAAACGAGCTACGGGCAATATCGGTGGCGGGCTATACCATGCCAATAAGGAGGTGTATGGTTTGTTACGCTACGGAATAAATGTAAGCGGTGAAGCTTCCGAAAACAAAAAGTTTGTCCATGTGATTGACTGGAAAAACCCGTATGCCAACGATTTTTATATAGCCGAAGAAGTTACCGTAAAAGGACACAATGCCAAACGTCCCGATTTGGTGATTTATGTCAATGGAATTGCACTGGCAGTGATAGAGCTGAAGCGCAGTACGGTTTCTGTACATCACGGCATTCGTCAAAATCTCGATAATCAGTCGAAAGAATTTATCCCACAGTTTTTCACTACCATACAACTGCTATTTGCCGGAAACGACTCGGAAGGCTTACACTATGGTGTGATAGAAACACCGGAAAAATTCTGGTTGCGCTGGAAAGAGCCGAATTCGGATGTGGCCAATGACTTAGATCGCAGTGTGCTGCAATGTTTTGATAAATCGCGTTTTCTTGAATTTATTCATGATTTTCTGATTTACGATGGTGGAGTGAAGAAGGCAGCTCGTCCCAATCAGTTTTTTGCCATACAAGCTGCTAAGCCTCGTATCATAACAAAGGAGAGCGGTATTATCTGGCATTCGCAAGGTTCTGGTAAGAGTCTGACCATGATTTGGCTGGCCAAATGGATACGCGAACACGAACACGATGCCCGTGTGGTAGTGATTACCGATCGCGATGAGCTGGACAAACAGATTGAAGCGGGATTTAAAGGCGTGGATGAAAAAATAGAGAGGGCTAATTCGGGCGAAGCTCTGATACGGATGCTCAACAATGCCAACCCCTGGCTTATTTGTACATTGATACATAAGTTCGGCAACAAGTCGGATGGTGATCGTCCGGAAGTAGGAAACAAAAAAGCAGCCAAATCGATCGAGCAATACCTGAAAGAGGTGCAGGAAAAACTGCCGCAGGATTTCAGTCCCAAGGGAAATATCTATGTATTTGTAGACGAATGTCATCGCACTCAGGGCGGTATGCTTCACGAAGCCATGAAGGTCATTATGGGCGAGCAGGTGATGTTAATCGGTTTTACGGGTACTCCCCTTTTGAAAACAGACAAAAAGAATTCACTCGAAACATTTGGCACCTATATTCATACCTATAAATTTGACGAAGCGGTGGATGACCGGGTTGTCCTTGATCTGCGTTACGAAGCACGTGATGTACCTCAATATCTGGGAAATAAAGATAAAATCGACGATTGGTTTGAAAACAAAACGGCCGCATTGTCGAATGTGGCTAAGGCGTTACTGAAAGAGCGTTGGGCTCGGATGGAAAAACTATTCAGTAGTAAAGAGCGAATGCCGCGCATTGTAGCCGATATCTGTCAGGATATGGACACTAAACGTTCACTTCAATGCGGCTATGGTAATGCCTTGTTGGTGGCCGACAGCATTTATCAGGCTTGTCGTTATTGGGAATTGTTTCAGGACACCGACCTGAAGGGTCATTGTGCGGTAGTAACCAGTTACGAAGCCAATGTTTCTGATATCAAAGATGAAGCCACTGGAGCCGGAGATACGGAAGAAAAAGTGAAATACGAGATTACGAAACGGATGATGGGAGACAAAATGCCAGAGCAATTTGAAGCTTGGGCAAAGAGTGAGTTTGTCGATCATCCGGCGTCTATGAAGTTACTCATAGTGGTGGATAAATTGCTCACAGGCTTTGATGCCCCGGCTGCTACCTATCTCTACATCGACAAACCGATGCGCGATCATAATCTGTTTCAGGCTATTTGTCGGGTAAACCGTGTAGATAGCGAAGAGAAAGATTTTGGATATATAGTCGATTATCAGGATTTGTTCGGAAATATACGCACAGCTATTGAAGACTATACTTCCGAAGCGTTTGAAGGTTACGACAAAGAAGATGTAACTAATCTTCTTACTAACAGACTTACTGAAGGTCGGAAAGGTTTGGAAGATAGGCTCTGCAAGCTGTTATTACACTCTGTGAAGTGGTAGAGCCTCAAACCCGTGAAGGATTTTATGCTTACTTTGTTTACAATGAAGCAACAGCACCGGAAAATCAAAATGCAGAATGCGAGGCGAATGCTGAAAAGCGTGAGAAATTATACAAACTGGTTTCAACTCTGGTGCGCCGCTATATTGATATTGCCAATGATATGGCGAAAGCGGGTTACGGTGCTGCTGAAGCTGCTGAAATTAAGCGTCAGGTAGACGACTACAACAAACTGAAAGACGAAATAAAGCTGAAAAGCGGGGATGCACTCGATTTGAAGTTTTACGATCCGGCCATGCGACAGTTGATCGATAATTACGTACGTGCTGAAGATAGCGAAGAAATTTTCAAACTGGAAGATATTTCATTTCTTGAACTTATTGAAATAGAAGGGGAGGAAGCTCTCAATAAATTACCTAACCAGATAAAAAATAATCAACGTGCGGTAGCCGAAACGCTGGTAGCTAACATGCGTAAAATGATTATTAATGAGCGTCCGAATAATCCGGCTTACTATGATAAAATATCCGAACTTCTTAATCAGTTGATACAGCAGCAGAAAGATGGTAAACTTGATTATAAAGTATTGATATCTAAGTTGGTTGAAAAAGTAAAAGAAGTAAGAGGTACGAAAAAGAAAAATTATCCTACTAAAATAGATTCAAAAGGCAAACAGGCTTTATACGATAATCTGGACAAAAACGAAGAATTGGCATTATCGGTACACGACGCAGTACAAACCTATGCCACACATGGTTGGAGAGATAATACCGTTCCTGCCAAAATGAAAAAAGTCCGTAAAGCCGTCGAAAAGGTATTGTCTGAAAAATCGGAAGAAGAATTGAGCGAAGTAATGAATATTATTATTGCTCACGATAAGGAGTATTAATGGAAGTAATCACTGTCAATCATTTAGCCGTTGAAGTTGAATGGAAAGAAATTAAAAACATTCACCTAACCGTATATCCTCCTGATGGAAGAGTGCATATTTCCGCACCTTTATCCATGCCAAAAGACTCAGTGCGTTTGTATATCATTACTAAAATGCAATGGATCAACAAGCGGAGAGAAATGATACAAAAACAAGACAGACAAACTGATCGTGAATACGTATCGGGCGAAAATCATTACTATAAAGGTATACGTTACAGACTCAATGTTATCTATCATCAGGCTCCGCCTGCTGTTGTCGTTAGTGGTACTCAATATATTAACCTGTATGTCAGGGAAGGTGCAACGGTCGAAAAACGTGCAGAGATAATGCGGGAGTGGTATCGTGCAGAACTGAAGGACACCCTTCCAATGCTGATAAGCAAATGGGAGGAAATTTTACAGGTGAAGGCGAATCATTGGGAAGTAAAACAAATGAAAACCTTGTGGGGGAGCTGTAACCATAAAACGCAACGACTTATTTTTAATCTGGAACTTATCAAGAAACCAACACACTGTATAGAATATATTGTGGCTCACGAAATGACTCATTTAGTAGAAAGACTGCATAACTCCCGTTTTACCGCTATTCTGGATGCCCATATACCAGGTTGGCGTATGCTGAAGAATGAGTTGAATGAGTTTGTGGTATAGTAATGTTTGTCAGTGATGTGAAATGGTAAAAGTCAGACGCTATTTAATGGCTTTTTACTTGCACCCCATAGGGCGTAAATTCAAATTTCAAAATATAATAGAAATTAAAATGGCACGCAGGATTAAGCCACAGCAACTATATTGGTGTACAACCGAATTTCATGAGGAGGATTGGTTTATGCAAGCTTCTTCCAGAGAAGAAGCAGCTGAATCACATGAATGCGAGGAGGGTTTTAATGAAGGCGATGCAAAAGCAAAATTTATTTGTGATATTCCTTCTGTTTTCTGGGAAAGTGAGGCTTGTTGGCCTCGAAAGGAGACATTGAAGATATTGGGCTTTGAGTTTCTTCAAGAGGAGAGTCCTCGTCGGGTACGAAAAGATGACATGATTTATACAGAAGGTACACATTATACGTCAGTGTTACTAACGCATGAAATATACAAACAACCTCTGCTATATCTTATTCGTGCGAGGTCGACAACCCGTTATAAAATTGGCTATACAACAAATTTGGAAAATAGAATAAAGCAGTTGAGTGCCCATAATCCTTTTTATCTCGATCTTGTAGCATTTTTCCCGCATCCTAAGGCAAGAGCATGGGAATACGATCTAAAAAAAGAATTTGTGAATTACAGAACAAATAACGAATGGTTTGATTTTGACGATGATATAATTGGAAAAGTATTGTCAAGAATACAAGATTATCAGAAATTGTCAACAGAATACCTATCGACCCCAAAATTAAAATAAATATTTTTCAAAAGTCTTTGATTTATGGAAAAACTCCTCTTCAATAACAAAATATACAACTACTACGAATATGCAACCGAAAAAGAATTTGAGCAGGTTATTGTAGATAAATCGGCTCAGATATTCGGAGCAAACAGCATCTATATTGATATTAAGAAGCGGATAGGGGATAGTATTATCACCATACCCGATGGTTACCTGATTGATTTTTCATTTCAGGCGGATCCGAGACTGTATATCATCGAAAATGAGCTTTCCAGTCACGATCCCTATAAACATATTGGTTCACAGATATTGAAATTTGCTATCTCGTATAGAGAAACGGGGCGTAAAATCAAAGCCTTTTTGTATGAACACTTGGTAACTACTGCCCAACTAGCTTTTGCAGAAGCAAAGATAAAACATAGTCGCTACCGCAATATTGATGATTTCCTTGAAAGCTTGATATTTGAGAAACCCGTTGCGGCTATTGTAGTGATTGACCAATCAACTCCAGAACTAGAAAATGTATTGAGTCAGCTTACTATGGATACCGATATTATAGAGTTTCAGGCATTTCGCTTCGGTGATGAATTTATCTACAAATATACCCCGTTTAATGCAGAGGTACGAGAAGTATCCGAGAATCAGACGGCGACTTTGCGTCCCGAAGAATTAAATACAGTGATCGTTCCTGCACGTGAAGAAGGCTTTGAAAAAGAGTTTCTGGGTAATCATTGTTGGTTTGCCATTCGTATCAATGCTTCTATGATCGACAAGCTGAAGTACATAGCCACGTATCAGGTAGCACCGATCTCGGCCATTACCCACTATGCCGAAATTGTATCGATAGAAAAATGGGAAGATACCAATAAATACATCCTGAAATTTAAGGATTCTCCCCAAGCTATCACCCCGATACCATTAGATAGAGATAAAAAAGGCATAGCACCTCAAGCACCCCGCTATACTTCGTTGGACAAATTGATAAAAGCCAAGAAACTGTCACAGGTATTTTAATCTGTTTTACATGATTTGTTATACCCGATAGGGTGCAATTATTTACTCTTGAGCTAAATTTATACCCGATAGGATATAATTTGGAAATAATCACTATATTTGCACCCGATAGGGTATAAATATAACAAATGGCTATGACTTTAAGTGAATTTGTGAAGCAAAAACGGGGCAGTGCAAAGCTGACTCAACCCGAACTGGCTGAAAAAGCCGGGGTGGGGCTGCGGTTTGTGCGTGACCTGGAACAGGGAAAACCGACATTGCGATTGGATAAGGTAAACCAGGTATTGCGATTGTTTGGACATGAACTTGGGCCTGTTAAGTTTAATGCTAACGATACACTCTAATTTAATGCACATGAGGAGAGCTGAAATACGATACAAAAGCGAGTTTGCCGGTTGGTTGACGCAAGACGAAGAGGGATTCCATTTTGTGTACGATCAACATTACCTTGCTAATGAAAACCCGGTTGCCGTAAGCCTTACTTTGCCTTTGAGAACGGAACAGTATGATAGTCAAATTTTTTTCCCTTTCTTCGATGGACTTATACCCGAAGGCTGGCTATTAAACATTGCCGAGACAAACTGGAAACTCGATCCCCGTGATAGAATGGGATTGCTTATGGCTTGCTGTAAAGATTGTATTGGTGCAGTTAGTGTTATTCCGTTGGAAACAGAGACTAAATAGGTTTTAAGTATGCGATGTCTGTATTGCTATCAACCATTATCGGATCATGAGGTCGATTTTCATGCCTCTTGTTGTAAGAAGATATTCGGAGTGGCTACACCTCCGGAACTGCCGTTTGATGAGAGTCAAATGAATGAGCTTGCATGGAAAATAATTCAAAACCAAACGACTGTTACCGGGGTTCAACCTAAACTTTCATTAAACCTTACAGATGGAGAACGGAAAACCGATCCGAAACGGTTTACAATCGTAGGTTTATGGGGAAACTACATATTGAAACCACCTACACCAACATATCCTGAAATGCCGGAGGTGGAAGATTTGACCATGCATCTGGCACGAATTGCGAAAATAAACATTGTTCCCCATTCTCTGATTCGTTTGAAATCAGGTCAGTTGGCTTACATCACAAAACGTGTCGATCGGGTAGGGGCTGAAAAGTTGCACATGGAAGATATGTGTCAGTTAACAGAGCGGCTGACAGAGCATAAATATCAGGCTTCTTACGAACAGATAGGTAAAGCTATTTTGAAATACTCGACTAATCCAGGCTTGGATATAGTGAACTTTTGCGAGATTGTTTTGTTTTCCTTCCTTACGGGCAATGCAGATATGCACCTTAAAAACTTTTCCTTAATTTATAATGCATCCAACATGCCAGTCCTGGCACCTGCGTACGATATGTTGTCAACGGTTTTAGTAAACCCGGCAGATGACGAAGATACCGCATTGACATTGAATGGCAAAAAGAAGCGGATTAAGCGAAAGGATTTTGAATATGCATTTACTACATTAAAATTAGAAGCAAAACAACAAGCCAATATCTTTTCGAAGATGGACAAAGTGAAAGAAAAGTGGCTTGCTTTTATTCAAATGAGCTTTTTGAGTGAGGATTTTAAATGTCAGTACACGCAACTGATTCAAGATCGATTTGCAAGAATTTCAGAAGTATAAATAACCCTTTTCAATGATTTGAGATTATCTAAAACAGATATCAACCTGCTGTTTTCGGTCGAAATTGAAATTATGATGTGGGGCTATTATTTTATATTTGCAACATGACGTTTTTAATGTACTGATATTTAGTGAGTTTTATATCAGATTTCTCATTTAAAATGCTTTGTTTTTGTCTGTGTAATTAATTGATATTCAGTGGTGTGAAAGACAATGTGCAAGATATTTAAAATAACTCATATTTGCTACATGTGTTTTATAAAATGCTGATATATAGATTACCTAACTTTTGAAGAAGTGAAATAAAAGACCCCTAAATCCCCTGAAGGGGACTTAAGAATAAGAATCACCCCAACCTAATGAATTTAGGTTGGGGTATTTTGTTGTATGCTTGCAAGAGATAAACTCAATGCAATTAAATTCTGTCATTCAATATTGAATTTGTTAACATAAAAGCAGACTATTTCAAAGGGAATTTGTAGATTTGTACAGCTTATGTAATGTTTTTGAACCAGGAGTGCAATTATTATAAAGGATGGGCGATAGGCTCGTTTGATATTATACGGACGTTGTTATATGATTTGCTCATAGATGATTATATTTAGAATGTAGAAGTAATAGAAAGTAACTGACGATGTTGAATTATTATTATAAAGATACGATTAGAGGCTTCTGCGATAAGAATGTCGAAACTATTATTGGAGAAATAACACTCAATAATCAATTCGATTCTAGTTTTAATCAAAATAAAGCTTGGGAAAAACAAATTGAAATTTTAAAACCTATTGTTAACGATTTTTCCGGAACAATCATATTCGAATTTTCTATTCCACGGCTTGGTAAGCGAATTGATTGTTTATTAATAATAAACAATGTTGTGTTTGTTATTGAATTCAAGGTTGGTGAAAAGGAGTTTCTCCATCATAATTTAATACAGGTCTGGGATTATGCATTAGATTTAAAGAATTTCCATCAGCCGAGCCATGATGCATTGATAGTTCCAGTGCTCATTGCAACAGAGTCTAATCAATCATTTCACGAGATTTGTTTCACTCACAATGATAATCTTGCAAATCCCTTAAAGACAAATAAAAAAGAGCTCAAACAGCTTCTTGAAGCTGTTGTTGAATTATGTGGTCATTATGATATAATCAATAGTGGTGAATATGTATCAGGAAGTTATAAACCAACACCTACGATTATCGAGGCTGCTATTTCTTTGTACAATAGTCACAGGGTGGATGAAATTACCAGAAGTGATTCAGGTGCTAAAAATTTGAGTACAACAACGTCTTATATTGCAGAGGTAATTGATTACGCTAAAGCTGAAAATAAGAAGGCTATCTGTTTTGTTACAGGTGTGCCTGGAGCTGGAAAAACATTGGTTGGACTTAAGGTTGCAACAGAACATCTTGACAGATCAAATGGAAATTCTGCCGTATTTCTATCAGGGAATGGACCTTTAGTTGCAGTTTTGCAAGAAGCGCTTGTTCGTGACAAGGTTGAGAGAGATAAAGAACTTAATATCCGAACAACTAAAGCAATTGCACGAAACAGTGTCAAAGCTTTTATCCAAATTATTCATCATTACAGAGATGCATATTTAGTTGACATAAAAGCACCAGATGATCACGTTGCTATTTTTGATGAGGCGCAACGAGCTTGGCATAAGGAACAAACGGTGGCCTTCATGAAGGCGAAGAAAGGTCAGGATAATTTTGATTCCTCGGAGCCTGAATTTTTAATATCGTGTTTAGACCGACATCAAGATTGGGCAGTTGTAGTCTGTTTAGTTGGAGGTGGGCAGGAAATTAATACAGGAGAAGCCGGTATTTCGGAATGGCTAAATGCCATTCAATGTAAATTTCCTAGTTGGGAGGTACATGTTTCACCAGAATTAAAAGACAAAGAATATAACGCATTTGATACTATTGAAAATTTGAAAGAAACCTGTAATGTGTTTTTTAATAAAGACTTGCATTTATCGGTCTCTTTGCGGTCATTTAGAGCAGAAAATCTTTCTTTGTTTATTAAGCAAGTATTAGATATTGACATTCTTGGAGCCCAAAAAACATTGCAACAACTACACAATCAATATCCTATTGTATTGACAAGAGATATTCATAAGGCAAAAAAATGGATTAAAGATAAGGCCAGAGGTTCAGAAAGGTACGGCATAGTTGTTTCATCTCAAGCTCAAAGACTAAAGCCTCTTGCAATTGATGTTCGTACTCCGGTTGACCCGGTTCACTGGTTTTTGAATGACAGGGACGATGTTCGTTCTTCCTATTATTTAGAAGATGTTGCTACTGAATTTCAAGTGCAAGGGTTAGAATTAGACTGGGCTTGCGTAACTTGGGATGGCGACTTAAGATTTTCGGATACAAGTTGGCAAAGCTATTCTTTTGTTGGAAATAAATGGCAAAATATAAAAAAGGAAGAGAGAAAAAAATATCAGCTTAATGCTTATCGAGTATTATTGACGAGGGCTAGGCAAGGGATGATAATCGTTATCCCAGAGGGAAATCCAGAAGATCATACAAGATTACCCGAGTTTTATGATGCAACATACAATTATTTCAAGGAAATAGGAATTTATGAAATATAGATTTTGGATCTTAGCCTGATTGCTAGTGGATATAATTATTTGTAGTAAGCAGACTTTGATTTAGTGTAATCTATGTTCCTTCTAATAATTATAATCTTACGGTAGGAAAGATTTTCTGATCGTGCTCCGTCTACAAAATAATTGCTTTTCGCTGTTTGCACATCACTCACTTTCCTCTCAATTTTCAATCCAAATGTTTTGTGAGATTTTTTTATGTTGGTACGTTCTTTTTGAATTGTATATTTCAAATTATGGTTATACCCGATAAGGTATAAATGAAGTAATTGTTATGACATAAAATGAATTGGTAACGCCAAACTGAACTGGCTGAAAAGGTCGGGAAGGGAAGTGGTTTGTTCTTGGTTTGGAGCGGAGAAATTCCAGACTACGAACGGATAAAGTGCACACAGTGCTGCTAATTTGACCTTAAGGAGCAAAAATGTTGGAAAAACAAGTAAGCCCGTGGGCTATTTTTTCTGATTTCTGGTTTTGTTTATTTACATTTGTGTGTTTTATTAACCTTAAAAAATCATGAAGAAATTACTTTATTTATTGGTTGCATTTGTAGTTGGATATTACAATTGTGACGCAGCAAATCCTGTGCTGACTATAGAAGGCGGACAGGTTCAGGGCGTAAAAGCCGGGATTGAAGGTGTGACTGTTTATCGTGGAATTCCGTATGCGGCACCTCCCATTAAAAACCTCCGTTGGAAAGCTCCTCAGCCGGTTATTCCATGGCAAGGCGTAAAAATTGCCGATAAATTCGGGCATCCCGGTTATCAGGCTGTTCACTATCCCGGTGGCTATACTACAGAGTGGGGTTATGGCGATGAATCACCTTATAGCGAAGATTGTCTCTACCTGAATGTATGGACAAAAGCTCCCGGTAATGTTGGGAAGAAGCTTCCTGTGGCGCTGTGGATTCATGGCGGTGGTTATAGGGAAGGATGGGGTTCAGAGCCTGAATTTGATGGACAAGAGTGGGGTAACAAAGACGTAGTGCTTGTGTCAATCAACTATCGTCTCGGTGTTTTTGGATTCCTGACACATCCGGAACTTTCGAAGGAAAGCCCTAATCACGTTTCCGGAAACTATGGTATCCTCGACCAGATAGAATCTCTCAAATGGATTAAGAAAAATATCGCACAGTTTGGTGGTGATCCTGATAACGTTACCATATTTGGTCAGAGCGCCGGTGCAGGTAGCGTAAAAACACTTTGCGAATCTCCTCTTGCAAGAGGCTTGTTCAAAAAAGCGATTATTATGAGTGGTGGTGGCATAACAACGACTCCGCCTCCTGCTACCGCTCCGGGTGCTCCTGCTACTATGTCGGCGTTTGCCCCTATGACTTTTGAACAGTCGGAACTACAAACAAAGGAAATTATGGACTGGGCCGGGCTTACAAGCCTTGACAAAATGCGTGCTGCTTCTACTGAAACTATTTATACGCTTGGAAGTCTGTACAGCTCAGTGACCGGAAAACGTACCCGTATGGCTGCTATGCCTGTCGTTGACGGTTATGTTTCGCTTCAAAGCTTCGATGCTGCTGCTGTTGACAATAAACTGGCTCAGGTTCCGTATATGATTGGTTACACCTTGAACGATATGGGTAGCATGGCTCCCGGTATCGCTGAATTCTGTCTGAATCGTGAAAAATTGGGAGGTAAGGCGTTTGCGTATGAATTTGCCCGTCCTTTGCCAACCGATGGCAGAAGTGACGTGCTCAAGGGAGCATTTCACTCTTCCGATCTTTGGTTTGTGTTCAAGTCTCTCAAGCATTGCTGGAGACCATGGACCGCAGGTGACTGGGATCTTTCAGAAAAGATGCTGACTGCCTGGTCGAATTTTGCCAAATACGGTAATCCTAATGGAAATATTGGTCGAAAGTGGGCGCCTTATACGAAGGAAAATCCCAAGTTCATGGTCTTTAAGCTCGATGCAAGCGATAAAGAAAATTCAGGCATGGGCGAACCCTTAAAACCATAAGATTCCTGTTCGTTCGACGCTCCAATGCGGAGCCGGAACGGATGTATAAACTTCGGTTAAAATAATCACGGAGGCTGTTTCATTTTATGAGGCAGCCTCTGTTATTTTGTTCTGCCTGAGCCGGCAAAATATTCATTGAAAATAATGCCAACGATAATCAGTATTAAGCCGACAAAGGTGGTTGTGTATATATGCTCTTTCAAAACTAAGTGTATGATAAAAAGCGAAGTGAACGGTGCTAAGTAACACAGCTGGTTGATAAGTACCGGATTGTTCGTTTTTTTTAGTGCAAGACTGAAAAAGATAAACGGGATGGCCATTTCAAATGCTCCGATATACATGCTGGCCAGAAATCCATTGGTTGATGTAAGGTTTACAGGGACAAACAATGAGGCAACCAGCAGATAGACAGATCCGAACAGAAAGATAACAAAAAGATTCACTGTATTGTCGATGTTCTGATTCATTTTGTTGACGATCCAGAATCCGGCCCACAACAAGGCACTTGATAAGGCCAGAAGTAGCCCGGAAACAGGAATGGCTGATTGTTGGATTTGCCCGGAACCAAAGGAAATGAGTGTCACTCCCCCCAGTGAAAGTGCCATGCCTATGTATTTCTTGTGCGGAATGGGCTGATGGCTGACGATTGCTATCAGTATCAAGAGTAGAATTGGCCATGAATAATTAATCGGTTGTGCAATTTGTGCCGGTAACAGGGCATAGGCTTTGAAGAGAACAAGGTAATAGATTACTGGATTCAATAGGCCAATAAGAGCATAAAGCACCCACTGTTTTGCGGAAAGTGATGTCAGTGAACTCCATTTTGACTGAAAGGTCATGACTATTGCAAGAATGACAAGTGCCGTACAACTGGCGATGAGCAGCATTTCAAAATGCGTTTGCAGTTGCAATGCCAGTTTAAAAGCGGTAGCGACGGTTGACCAGCTTAATACGGATAAACCTGCATAAATGATTGCTTTATTTGAATTTTGCATTTGGTTTTGCTTGTGCAATGAGGTACGAAAAAGTATCTGCAAAAGACGGAAGAATTTTTTAAGAAAAAGCAAAAAATAGTTCAAAAAAACACAACAATATTCCAGAATGAGGCTTTTGGGTACGATGTGATTTTTTTGTAATTTTACTTACTGAAACAGATAAACCGGATATGGCTAAAAATAAATTCTATGTGGTCTGGAAAGGCCGGCAAACAGGAGTATTCAATAGTTGGGAAAGCTGCAAAGAGCAGGTTAATGGATTTGAAGGTGCCCAGTACAAAGGCTACCCGACAGAGGCGGCTGCAAATGCTGCTTTTAAAATGAACTACTGGAAGGCTGTCGGTGCCAACCAGAAACAAGCTGTGATTGCAGTTGGAGAAGGCGGAGCAAAACCTGTTGTTCCAAGTTTGGCTGTAGATGCAGCTTGTAGCGGTAATCCCGGGAAACTGGAATATCGTGGCGTAGAAACATCCACCGGAAGAGAAATTTTCAGACAGGGGCCGTTTGAGCTTGGAACGAACAATATTGGCGAATTTCTGGCAATAGTCCATGGCCTGGCTTTTCTCAAGAGCCAGAATAGCGATATTCCTATTTATTCTGATAGTGTCAATGCTTTGGCCTGGGTAAAGGCAAAACATTGCAGAACGAAGCTGGAACGCTGTGCTAAAAATGAGGAATTGTTTCAGCTGATAGAGAGAGCCGAAAACTGGTTGAAGCAAAATTCCTTTTCTACCAAACTGCTGAAATGGCCAACGACAGAGTGGGGCGAAATACCTGCTGATTTTGGCCGGAAATAAAAAGTGGTTTATTTACCTTGCCATTGGTAAGCTCCAACATCCGGCGCATTTTCCCACAAACGGTAAATGTCGTTCAAGTCAAAGCAGAATGCGGGCAGACGGCTAATCTGTATATCTGCTTTTTTTCTGAGTAACGATTCTTCTGTCGGACGGAAGTCATAATAGCCGTCCTTGTTGATTGTGGTTCTTACAAACAATTGGTCTCTTGTATTTCCCCACACTACATTTTTGATGAAAGGTGAATGAATCGGGTTTGACATCAGGTAACAATGATCAAACGAATACTTCAACGGCGTACTGCGGGTTGTATCGGAAATCATTATTTCGTTAGGCATCGACCCGGTTATTACACAATTGATAAACTCTGCACTGACAGGAGTTGGAACTGGTGCATGCTTGTCATTATTGTAGTTGAATAACATTACCGAAGGCGTTCCGTCGCGCCTCTTTCCTGCGTAAATATCGTTGTAAAAGTTAGCAATTGTATTGTGAACAAATGCGTAATTTCCTCCCATTAAGCTCAGGCAACCACTTCTGCAATTGGAAATTTCACTATTCCATAAAGTAAGATTGGCATTGTGTGATGCAATTCCACACGAATCAAAATTTTGAATTCTGGTGTGGTTAATTACAATCGACGGAGACAGGGTGGCAGACGGGTTGGTGATGAGAATGGCCGTTTTCCCGCTATTCATAGTTACAAAGTCAAGCGAAACCGTACTTTGAGCACCCAACACATGAATGCCGTTCCATTGTCCTGACAGATAATTATAAGGGACATTGTCAAAAAGTTTGTCTAGCCGATCACCCCGAAATAGAATTCTTGCTTTTGGTTCTCCTTCTGCTTTTAAGTTTCCTATAACTTTCAGCGATGCATTTTTATGAAAGTAGAGCGTACTGCCCGGTTTAATGGTTAGTGTTTTGTCTTTGTCAATGGCCAGATAATCGTAAATGAGATAAGGTTTTGTTCCGGACAGTGTAGTGTCGTTATGAATGGTTTTGCTTCTGAAAATCTCGACATCCTGCCCGTAAGCCTGAAGTTGTACACTTTGCCGGTTGCCGTTTGTGATGCAAATAATAGAATCCTTTAGCAATAACGGATTATCTTGTTTGGTTGGATTAACGGTAACGCTGACAAAAACATAAAGACTGTCGTGTGCCCTTATTTCAATATTGGAAAGCTGATTGTTGGCAGGGATCGTTCCGTCTACTACCATGTGAAAGCCGGTGGTAGCTCCGTTGGTGAGAGTGATTGAACTGATGGATACCTCTTTTGAATTACGGTTGTAAATAGCAAAACCGCTGGTAGTGGAGCCGATGGTGCTGAATACCGTATCGAACGAAAGAGAATCTCTTGAAAAACTGAGTTTGTAATTCGGATTGGATGAAATATTTTCGTCAGAGCATCCAACCCAAAGAAAAATACTAGAGATGAATATGAATAATATTAATCCACGAAGTGTATTTGAGAAAGATGTCATAAATCTTTGATCTAAATCATTTATATTTTAGTCACATCTACCTTCTCCGCTATGATGATTGTCGTAAAAAAGCAGATATATCTTTCCTTGATTTCAAAAGGAGTACCCGAAAGGGGGTAGGGTTTGGTGAGTGAAATTGAGCCAAGATTTGCATATCTCTAAAAGTCAAGTTCAATGATAAATAATAAACATGAATATCTGCTGGTAAATATATTACTTGACTTTGAGGGTTAGCCATTTATTGCGGCCAATTGTAACCGTGTAAAGTAATAAACAGCTGCAAATCAATAGAAAGATTAGGAATATGAGACTTTTATGGTTGTTAAATATTGCAACTAAGATAGGAGTCATTAAGGATCCTAATAGTATCCAAGACTGGTTATAAAAATTAGGGTTGGTAATAATTTCAACAGACATAAATTCTTGTATGGGAACCATTGTCTTTTTACTACCGCACCACCAACTTTTGGCTTGTAATTCTAATGGATCTTCTTGCTCAACTTCAATAATTTTGCTTTCTCCATCTTTTAAATGAGCAACGACTTTACCATTAATTAGTATCGAAATTTTTCTTTCGCTATAGCTTTTGATGTGTTGACGATGAATTTTTAGTGTTTTCATTTCTTTTAAATAGAAGAGATACATTATCAACGGAAGGATCAGTTTTTTAGTATACAAGAAATGTGTAAATTGTTTACAATCAGGTATGATTTTTTAGTAAGCGTATTCTGTGAGACAATTAAATGTGAACAAAATATCGTTAGAATACAAGATATTCTATCCAAAGCAAAAACGCAAACAACAGGTTAGCCTGTCCGGTACGGATCAATAATTGGTTGTAAGCTTTCCCTTTTGCTTTGCGTAACTGAATAAATAACCCAATACCCATTGCCACGACAGCATAGCACAGACCGGCTGAGTTGGCCAGATAGAGGCAGGGAATGATTAGCATAAAGAGAGAAAAATATTCCCATTCACCAAATTTTTTCCCGAAGCGGACAACGATACTACGTTTCCCGGCTTTTTTATCGGAGTCGATGTCGCGAATGTTATTGATAGTGAGTATTCCCATAGAAATAAGACCGCTCACCATTCCAAGCCAGAATGCTTTTCCTGAAAATTGTTCTATTTGCAGGTAGGTAGTGCCGAGTGTGGCAATAGGGCCGAAGAACGCCAGCACAAATAAATCGGCAATGCCCAGATAGCTGAGAGAGTAGGGGGTAGCCGTATAGAGCCAGGCGCAAAGCAATGACACACAACCGATCATTAATATGGGCAGCCCGCCTACTAAAGTCAGGTACAAGCCGCACAACACTGCAATGGCAATGTCAATAATGATGGCTTTTTTCATGGTTTGAGGAGAGACCTCTCCTTCGGCAATGGCGCGGCGGGGTCCAAGCCGTCCTGCTTTGTCGAGTCCTTTCTTGAAATCGTAGTAATCGTTAATCAGGTTGCTGGCAATTTGGATGGTTAATGCGGCCAATAAGGTGACTAATGCAATGACCCAGTCGAACGTACGTTCTTCGGCGGCTACGATTAGTCCCACAAAAACGGGCGCTGAACCTGCGCCAAGCGTGCCTGGACGCACAATATGTATCCATTTCAATATTGAAGATTTCATTCTTATTCCGATATTAGTTCCAGAATTTCAGGCTCCAAAATTCCATCCGCTTCGTTCTATCTCAATGTTGTCGGTCGGAATCAGGAATTGTTGAATTTATTTCACTCCTTTGTATACAGTGGCAATGCCGAATGTCAACGGGTGGTATTCTACCGCTGTAAAGCCAGCCTCGCGCATCAGTTGAGCAAAGCCTTCTCCGTAAGGAAACTCTTTCACGCTGTCGGGTAGATAAGTATAGGCCGATGAGTGTTTGGAGAAAAGTTTACCGATCAGAGGCAGTACGTAGCAAAAGTACATGTCGAACAATTTGCACAGTAGTTTACTTTTGGGGCGCGAAAATTCAAGGATAATGGCTTCTCCTCCGGGTTTCAGTACGCGGTACATCTCGGAAAGACCTTTGTCCGGATGGAGAAAATTGCGGATGCCAAACCCGACGGTGACTGCTTCGAAGCTTCCTTCTGTAAAGCTGAGGGCTTCGCAATCTTCCTGAGTGAGCGTTACCATTTCAGAGAGGCCGAGTTTTTCCATTTTCTTGCGTCCGAAACTGAGCATTCCTTCCGAAATGTCGATGCCGAATACTTTTTTAGGAGCTTTTTTGCGCACCAGAGTAACTGCCAGATCGCCGGTGCCGGTGGCTACGTCGAGAAATGAACTGCCTTTGGGTGCCGTGATGAGGCTTACTGCTTTATTGCGCCAAAGGTTGTCGATGCCGAGAGTGAGAAAATGGTTGAGGAAATCGTATCGCCATGCAATTGCATCGAACATGTCGCCTACGCCGGATTTATCAAGAGCCATGAACTTTAATTTGAAGATTTGAAAATTTGAAGATTTGAAAATGAAAAAACAATGATAACGGGATTCTTTAGCAAGAATAGAATTGCCCAATTGGCATATGTCCCTATTTTCAAATTAAGTACAAAGATACGGTTTTGTCTTCGATTTTTTGGCCGCAAAAATGCTAATTGTTGACTGAAAGCGGTCGGGCAGGAAATAATTCGTACCTTTGTGCGCTCAAACAATTTCATGATTGGAAGTTCCAGGATTCCAACTATTGAGGGTAGAATGGAACTTTGAATTGAAGATTGTTGGTGCTAAATCCGGAAATCCGGAATATGGAATTTTGGAACCTGAAATTTTGAAATTGAATATACTTTTATGGCATTACAGTGTGGTATAGTGGGTTTGCCTAACGTGGGTAAATCAACTCTCTTTAATTGTTTGTCGAATGCAAAAGCGCAATCGGCGAACTTTCCTTTTTGTACAATAGAACCGAATGTGGGTGTTATTACCGTTCCCGATCATCGTCTTAACGAACTGGCAGAAATCGTAAATCCCCAACGTGTTGTGCCTACTACGGTTGAGATAGTGGACATTGCCGGTTTGGTGAAAGGTGCCAGCAAAGGCGAAGGTTTGGGTAATAAATTCCTCGCAAATATTCGCGAAACGGATGCCATTATTCACGTGTTGCGTTGTTTCGACGATGATAACGTGGTGCATGTGGATGGTAGCGTAAATCCTATTCGTGACAAAGAAATTATAGATGCCGAGTTGCAGTTGAAAGACCTGGAAACGGTGGAAAGCCGTTTGTCAAGAGTGCAAAAACAGGCACAGACCGGTGGCGACAAACAGGCAAAACGTTTGGTGGATGTGCTTCTGCAGTACAAAGAAGTGCTCGAACAGGGAATATCTGCCCGCGTAGTGACTTTCGACAGCAAAGAAGACCAACGTTTGGCAAAAGACCTATACCTGCTTACCAATAAACCGGTGTTATACGTGTGCAATGTTGACGAAGCTTCAGCTGTGAGTGGTAACCAATATGTAGAACAAGTGCGTGAAGCTGTGAAAGACGAATCGGCCGATATATTGGTAGTTGCTGCCAAAATTGAATCGGAAATTGCCGAACTGGAAACATACGAAGAACGTCAGATGTTTCTCGAAGAGGTCGGCCTTACCGAATCGGGCGTGGCTCGTTTGATTCGTACAGCATATCACTTGCTCGATCTGCAAACCTACTTTACCTGCGGTGTGCAGGAGGTTCGCGCATGGACATTCGGTCGTGGATGGAAAGCTCCGCAATGCGCCGGCGTTATTCATACCGACTTTGAAAAAGGATTTATCCGTGCTGAGGTAATAAAATACGACGATTACGTTCGTTTGGGCTCGGAAGCAGCCTGTCGCGAAGCCGGAAAAATCGGAATTGAAGGAAAAGAATATGTTGTTCAGGATGGTGATATACTTCACTTCCGTTTCAACGTTTAATAAGATATTAATCGTGCTTATGGATGTTCGGGTGACCAGTCAGCTCCCGGACTGATACCGGGGAGGTCGTTTTGTGCGAACTCTCCGGTTTTCTTTTGTTCAGTCGAAACAGGAAATTGTAATACATTTTTTTACTCAATAAGAATATTTACCTTTGTGTAAAGATTAACTTAACTGAGAGATGATAAATGCAGATTTTGTAAAAGAGCTGGTCTTGGCGGCTGGGGCCGATCTTTGTGGTATTGCATCGGTTGACAGCTTTGATATTGCGCCGGAAGGTTTTCGTCCAAAGGATTTGTTTCCCGATACGAAGTCGGTTGTTGTTTTCGCAAAGAAAATACCCGAAAGCATCTTGCACTCCAAATCTCAGATTCCCTATTCGTTTATAGAAGATATGGCTTTGCAACAAGTATTGCAATTGTCGTTCGATATTGCCGTCAGGCTGGAACGGGAGAATGTTTCCGCACTTCCGGTTCCGTCCGAGCCTTACGAATACTGGGATAAGGAAACCATGGCGGGCAAGGGGCTGCTGTCGTTGAAACATGCCGGATATCTGGCTGGTATGGGAGTGATTGGCCGCAATACTTTGCTGTGTACACCTGAATATGGAAATTTGATAAAACTCGGAGCTTTGCTGGTCAATGTTCAACTTGAGCCTGATCCTATAATGGAGAATAATATATGCTCTGAAAAATGTAATGCCTGCATCACTAATTGTCCTTCGGGAGCATTGCAGGATGGAGGTGTTGATCAAAAGAAATGTCGGACTTATTCGGAAGGCTCTACAGTAAAAGGCGCTCCAATCACCGTTTGCTCTAATTGCCGGAAAGTTTGTCCAAACAGATCAGGCTGGAAAACCGCTTGACATAATTCATTCTTGATAGTCTTGCTATTTATTGCTTATTTTGTGAAATACAGTAGACAGTATATCTATTAAGTGTTTACAAATTTCAATTACAGACCTCTCCTCCCAACCTCCTCCCCCAAGGGGAGGAGGAGCACGACAGTGAAATATTTAGAATTCAATTCATTTTGCCGATTTTTCCCCTCTCTTCGGGAGAGGGGCTAGGGGAGAGGTCAAATGCGAAAAATAAAAAATGAATTAAGCGGTATAATGTATAGTACAAATCAAATTATAAACACATGAAAACTTTACTTGTAACATTCATTGCTTTATTGCCCTTTATGGCTATGGCTCAGCAACATCCCGATGTGTATACCACCCCAATGGGACCGTTAGTCGTTACTCCGGTTAACCACGGCTCCATCATGCTCAAAATCATGGGAAAAGTAATTCACGTGGATCCGTATGAAAAAACAGTGGATTACAGCACATTGCCCAAAGCTGATCTGATTTTGATTACGCACGAGCACTCTGACCATTTTGATAAAAAAGCGCTTAAAAAGATTGTTACTCCCGATACTTATATTATTACTACTGACAGCGTGGCGGCTTCCGGCATTCCAAATGCAACCGTGTTGAAGAATGATGAAGATGCTTCCTGGAATGATATTGAAATTTTAGCTGTTCCTGCGTATAACATCGAGCACAAACGTCCTGACGGGAAACCATTTCATGCGAAAGGCATTGGAAACGGTTATATTCTCTCGTTTAAGAGTTTCCGGGTATACATTGCCGGTGACACAGAAAATATTCCGGAGATGAGTCAGCTTGGTAAAATCAATATTGCTTTTTTACCGAAAAACCTGCCTTATACCATGACGGACGAACAGTTTGTTGCTGCCGCAAAAATGATACACCCCAAAGTGTTGTACCCTTATCATTATTTTGAAATTGATCGCGATGCGCTGATTAAGCAATTGCCCAAAGATATTGAATTGAAATAAGCATGTTTTGGTTCCGGTTGGCTGTTTTCTCGTTTGGAGTGTCACTGCTTGTTTCGTGTGGGACTGACGCAGGCCGGCATTCGTTTTGCTACTGGCAGCGTACTTTCAAAATTACGAAAGAGGAGAAGACCACTTTACAGCAAACAGGAGCCAATCATTTGTATATTCGCTATTTTGATGTCGATTGGGACGAAGCCGGACAAGAGCCAAAGCCTGTAGGTACTTTAATTGTTGCTTCCGTTCCGCCGTGCAATTTTACACCGTCAGTTTTTATTACCAACAAAGTTTTCGACCACGCTACCCATGCTGCTATCGACTCGCTGGCTGCACGGGTAAGCCGTCGTATTGCGATGGTGAATAGCCGTTTCCTTGAAATGGCAATAAAGGACAGTCTTAGTGGCAATAAAACTGCTCCTGCGGTAGTGAGAGGCTGGACGGAAGTCCTTTTCGACTGCGACTGGACCGTTTCTACCAGAGATCGCTATTTCTATTTTCTGAGGAAAATGGAGGAATTCTTCCCCAAAAAAGAACGATCGGCTACGTTGCGTTTATGGCAGTATAAACACCGTGATGTCAGCGGTATTCCGCCGGTTAACCGCTGTCTTTTGATGTGCTATAATCTTTCCGATCCCCAAAAACAGGCAACATCCAATTCCATCGGCAGTGCGAAAGAGCTGGAAAGCTATCTCACGCAAAGTAACTATGCACATCATCTGGATATTGCATTGCCAATTTTCGGATGGGGTGTTGTATTTCACCGTGGAAAATGGCTGGGCTTGATGAAAGGTGCTGATGCAACGGGATTCCGACGTGATAGAATGCATTATAAAGAGATAGCTACTAACCGTTTTATGTTGATGAAAGACACGGTTGTCGGGAAACATTATCTTCGTTACGGGGATGAAATCAGAATAGAACAAATCAGTGCTGCCGAAATAGAAAAAATGATAGACGTTGTTAAAAAACAAGTATCTTTGCGTGGCAGCTCACGTTTAACCCTCTTTTCGTTAGATAGACAAAATGTTAACCGGTATGGAATGGAAGAAATCGGGCGTTTTTACACGCTTTTTGATCGTTAGCCTCTTTTTGATACTTCCTTTTTACTCGTCAGCTTGTGTGGTGATGGAATCTCCCGATACCTACAGGATGATGTTTTTTCAGGCCAGAACCGGGAACAGTTCCCCACTTCAGATTTTCAATTACTCTCCAGCTCTTTATGCAAGTTATAATTCTGATCCGGAAGGTATCGATCGGGTAAGAAATGCCAAAGAATGGCAGGTTGTTACCGGCAATGGCGTTGTGCTCGAAGATATTCTTGCCATTCAGTACGAAACTTCTCCCGATTCTCTTCAGTTTGCTTACTCTCATAATAAGCTGCAAGCTGTCTTTGAAGAGAATAGCTTTATTCAGTTTCTTCTCCGTCCATCTTCCAAACTGTTATTGGAATACCTGCTTTTCTCAAAACAGGCAGAAGCTACCGAGACTGCCTGGTCAGAAGGATTTGAGTCGTGGAACAGTGATGCCAACGAGATGGCTGTGGTGAAACAAAAAAAACTTGCATTGCTCGTGATTGCCAAAAAGCGGTTGAGCACTGTGAAAGACGATTTTCTCAAAAAACGATATGCTTATCAGTTGTGTCGCTTGTCGTATCAGCTTCAACGTCCGGTAGACGTCATAGCCACATACGATCGTTATTTCAAAAAGTTCAATGGTAACGAACTGATGAATGTGTGGAGTGCTTTGTTTTACGCGCAGTCGCTTAATGCAACGAAGAAGAAGGCAAAAGCAAACTACTACTATAGCCTTGTTTTTGATAATTGCGACAGTAAAAAATTACGTGCGCATCAGCTTTTTAATAGCGATGAAGCAACGTTTACGGCTGGATTGAAGCTGGCCAAAACTGCTCACGAAAAGGCGGTGATGTGGGTGATGAGGGTGATTAATAATCCGGGACCTGTATTGAATAGTTTGAAAACAATTTATGCGCTAGACCCGAAATCTTCCTATATGACGTTTTTGCTGGCTCGCGAAATCAATAAACTGGAGGATTGGATTTGTACACCCGCTTTTACGGCATATTCACCGGCGGTATCGCCGCAATGGAATTTTTCGCAGGCGATGGCAAAGAACATGAAAACTGATCTGGAATATCTTGGGTCGTTCATGGACTTTGTAAAACAACAGCAGCAACAGGCGAGGGGAGAGCTTCATCAATACCTGACGCTTGCCCTGGCGCATCTATGTCTGATAAACGACAATACGAAAGAAGGTCTCGATTATCTGAATGCTATCGGTTTATCCGAAAATAGTTCTATTGAGATACAGAAGAATATTGAAACGGCCTGGGTGATGGCGAAAACCACCGATATAACCGACAACGTGTTCAAGGATCAGTTTGTGATTTATTGTCACAAGCTTCACCGGTTGGCTAAAAGTGACAATACGATCAACAAAACGCTCTATTCTTTGTTGCTTGGTGTGGCTGGCGAATATGAAAAGCGCTTTGACTTTGCTACAGCCGGTTTGCTCACCATGAAAGCAGATCAGTATAAGCGTCGGTATGATGCAGCTTATGCAGAGGATTTTTCAATAACTTCCGATGATAACTATCAAAAGATAAGATATTTTGATAAGTGTGCGGGCATTGGTGATATGGACAATCTGATTCGTCTTTTGTCGAAGACAGATAAAAGCGATTTTGAAGATTATATTACCGAGCAACCTCTGGGAAGTGTAAATCTTTATCGCGATTTGCAGGGAACATTGGCATTCAGGCAAAACGACTTTAAAACGGCGTATTCGATTTTCAGAAAAATTGATCCTTCCTTTTGGCGTATAAGCTATGCTTACAAAGATTGTCTGAATGAAGATCCCTTTGTCTCTAAGGTGTTGTGTAAGAACAGGAATTTTTCTTACCATTTCGATAAAGCGAAATTTGTAAAACGCCTGCTCGATCTTCAGGATAAGACGCACAAGAAAACCGGAGTTGCCGAGAATGCAATCCTTTTGGGAAATGCCTATTTCAATTGCTCTTATTTTGGTAATTCGTGGATGATGGTGGAATATGGCTGGAGTCGGGCCGAACCTGAATATCATTCGCCTACTGATAGTTTGGGCTATTTCAGTCAGTTTCTGGCATTTAAGCTCCCTCCGGTCAGGGTGGTTTCAAATCCGTTGAAAGACGATAACTATTATAATTGTAAACTGGCGGCTCACTACTTTCATCTGGCAGCCGACGATCCCAAAGCAAGCAATGAGCAACGGGCTTATGCTTTGTTGATGCTGCATGAGTGCAACTACTTACCTTGGGTCGTAACAAACTATTCGTGGTATGACGACAATAAACCCAAATATCCGGTAGGAAAAGAGTTGCGCGAATTTTATGCTCACTACGCCGATACAAAAATCTATCACGATTATAGATGTCCTTTACTGGACGCTTTTATTGCAAACAAATAATCAAAGTATAATTATCAACTAAACGATCTAAACCACATCAAACATGCAACGTTATAAAACAACGTCGGATTTATCAAACAAGAACTTGCGCTTAACGCTTATTCTTGGAGGCACAATAGTAATTATAGTCATTTTGGTGGCCATATTACTGTCGAACGACGACAAAGAACCAGCTGTCAAAAACCTCGATAAAACACATGCTATTGCTGTTACTTACGAAACCAAACCGTTGTCCGATAGCACAGTTCTGCTAATTGAGAATCAAAATATTTACATCAAAGGGAAATTGATTAAAAGCATTGCGCGGATGGATACTTTACCTGCGTTGGGCGATTCGCTTCAAACCGTTGAAGAGGATGAGTCCCAGACGATGGCAAGAATTCCCAAAGAGTACGAATTTTTTGTAACCATAAAATAACGGCAGAATGAAGAAATCAAAATTTGTCAATCTGGTTTTGGTGGCCGGCCTTGTTGTTTCGTGTAGTCAGCATAAAGATCAGGATAAAAACAGCCGTTTATTCGTGAGAGGAGACAGTGCCAGCAGTTATTCGCAAACACCCCGAACACATGGAGGAGGCTTTTTTTATTGCAGTCCTTATGGTATGTACTCGCCTTATAGAGGTTACAGTCATGGAGGTTACGAATCGTCAGGATTTGCAAGTAAAGCTTCCGGTCATATTTCACGTGGGGGATTCGGTTCTTCCGGTATTCATGTAGGAAGTTGAGATTATGGAACGAATTAATTGCCCTGTAAGAAACGACTGGAAAAAACGTGTAGAAGAAATTGGCTTTGTGTTTCATACCATTGACGGAACCTATTGGGACGAATCGGCTTATTATCAGTTTTCCATGCGCGAAGTCAATGAACTTGAAGCCGCAACAGCTGAGCTTTTCGATCGTTGTCTGGATGCCGTTCAGCATGTCATTGATCATAAGCTTTACGACCTTTTTAAAATCGATCAGCGATTCGTTCCGTTGATTGAGTCGTCCTGGAATGACGATGCTCCGTCTATTTATGGACGTTTTGATCTGGTTTATGACGGCAGGCATGCTCCCAAAATGCTCGAATTTAATGCAGATACGCCTACCTCTTTATTTGAAGGAGGCGTTGTTCAGTGGTATTGGCTCGAGGATGTTAAACCCGGCTCAGATCAGTTCAATTCCATTCACGAAAAGCTTGTCGGATACTGGAAAAACTTGATTCCATACATGAACGAAGGAAAGCTACATTTCAGTTGCCTGAAAGATAATCTCGAAGATTTGACAACGGTGGAATATTTGCGAGATTGCGCTATTCAGGCCGGAATAGAGACGGATTTCGTTTATCTTGAAGATATTGGATGGAATCAATATTCATTTACCTTTGTCGATTTAGAGGAGAAAAATATTACCAATTTATTCAAGTTATACCCTTGGGAATGGCTTATCCGGGAGGCTTTTGCAGACAACCTGCTGGTAGCACCGGAACGCACTGTCTGGATAGAGCCTGCATGGAAAATGATCTTGTCCAACAAAGCGATCCTACCCATTTTATGGCAGTTATTTCCAAATCATCCCAATTTGCTTGAAGCTTATTTCGACAACTCGAAAATGGCGTTTGATTATGTCAAGAAACCTCTTTTTTCACGCGAAGGGGAGAATGTTACTATTGTTAGAAATGGAAAAACCATCGCTCAAACGGCAGGCTCATACGGATCGGAAGGATATATTTATCAGAAATATTGTGAGTTGCCAAATTATAAGTTCAACTATCCGGTAATAGGGTCGTGGGTAATTGGTTGCGAACCGGCTGGTATAGGTATAAGAGAAACCAATACGCTGATTACAGATAATTTGAGCAGATTTATTCCGCATATCATTAATTAATCTCTACTATAAACTTCAAAAAATGGAAAAACGACGTACAATTGGTATTCATGAGAAACTACCGGTTCTGCAGAGCATGCCTCTCAGTCTTCAGCACCTGACAGCTATGTTTGGTGCCACAATTTTAGTTCCTATTTTGTTAGGTGTCGATCCCGCTATTGCTTTATTGATGAACGGTATCGGCACTTTATTTTATTCGTGGGTGACCAAGGGTGGTATTCCGGCTTACCTCGGATCCAGTTTCGCTTTTATTGCTCCTACACTGCTAATTGTTAGTAATTATGGGGGATTTGCTCATGCTCAGTCCGGTTTTATCTTTTTCGGATTGTTCTTTGTCATAATCTCATTTGTGGTGAAGAAATGGGGTATTCGCTGGATTGACGTAGTGATGCCTCCGGCCGTTATGGGTGCGGTGGTAGCCATTATTGGTCTTGAACTGGCACCTGTTGCTGCGCAACAAGCTGGTTTGGCTGCCGGTTCTACCGCTGTAGGACAGGTAGTACAGCCTTTTGTGGTGAATTCGAATGTGGTACTGGTTTCTATGTTTACTCTTTGTGTCGGCATTATTGGCTCCGTCCTGTTCAGAGGCTTTTTGCAGGTTATTCCTATCCTGATTGCCGTGGTAGCCGGGTATGTTATGGCTCTGTGTATGGGAATGGTCGACACGTTGGCTATCAGCAATGCTTCCTGGTTTGCATTGCCTAAATTCAGCGCACCGGTTTTTGATACCAACGCGATGATTATTATAGCTCCGGCATGTATCGTAGTTTTGGCCGAACACATCAGCCACCTTATCGTTACAGGAGAAGTAACAGGTAATAATTTGATGGAAAATCCGGGCTTGCACCGTTCATTGTTAGGCGATGGTTTGAGTAACCTGTTTTCAGGTTTTGCCGGTTCTCCTCCAAATACCACTTATGGTGAAAATATCGGTGTGATGGCTATTACACGCGTTTATTCGGTTTGGGTGATTCGTGGAGCTGCTTTGTTTGCCATTGCTTTTTCATGCGTAGGCAAGGTTTCCGCAGCCATTTCAACGATTCCAACAGCAGTTCTCGGCGGGATGACCATGTTGCTGTACGGTGTGATTGCCGTTCAGGGCTTCCGTATCTTTATCCAACAGAAAGTTGACTTTAGTAAGAATAGCAATATGGTTCTTGGTGCGATTACTTTTGTGGTAGGTGTATCAGGTGCTGCCATCAATATAGGCTCTGTTCAACTCAAAGGTATGGCCTTTGCAGCTATCGTGGGAGTTATTCTTTCTATTCTTTTCTGGGTTTTTCGTAAACTTGGAATTATGAATCAGGAGTCTTAACCGGTTCATTCTCTTTTTGTTCCGTAGAGTTGATAATTTTTGCGATAAAAAAATGTCGAAATGAGAACAATTCTGACTTTCAGTATATATATTTGTGATGTCATGGAATTGGCCATTCCCTCTGAGGTTTATTGTTGAACTAAAAAAGGACGCTTATGGAAGAAACCTCACAGTTGCAGAAATATCGCTCTAAATGTCAGTTTTATACTGACTAATTATTAATCCAACAAAGGAATAAAAAGAAGAAACTAAAAAATGAACATGGCTTTCTGCTGTTGCACTGGCAACTGGAACCCGTTATGTGACGGATCACCTGCTAAAGCCTGCTTCAAAAAATTAATTGAATGTCAATAAAAAACGAGGGTGTCCCGCAAGAGACATCCTCGTTTACATTTACAACACTTACTTAGGGTATACTCCGGAGGTTTATTCTTCCAGAAGTTTCTTTGCATCAACAAACTGAGCAATTCCTTTCGCTACTTGCTTGGCTTCTTTCATTGCAAGTACTACGGTTTGAGGAGTATGTACCACGTCACCACCGGCAAAAACGCCTCTTTTAGTTGTCATTCCGTATGGTCTCTCTTTGGTTATTACATATCCGGTGTCGTTTACTTCAATTCCTTCGGTGGTAGAAACAATGCGGTTTGCAGGCCGTGAACCAATTGCCAGTAATACCCGGTCGGCCGGAACTGTTTTTTCGCTTTCCGGTGTCTGAATCGTTATTTCGGACAACCGTTTTCTCTTTCCAATTAATTCAACAGTGGAAGTATTCCATAAAAAATGAACTCCTTCATCAACGGCTTCTTCGTATTCGGTGCGGAGCGCAGGCATGTCGGCTTCGGTTTTGTGGTAAAGCACAGATACGTTTTTGGCTCCCATACGCAAAGCTGTCCGGGCAGCATCCATGGCAACATTGCCTGCTCCAATAACATAAACTTCGTCGTTAACCCGTAGCGGTACGTCTTTACGGTCGATACTCTCATTTTGGTATAGATTGACCATGCGCAGGAAATAAGATGACTGAACGACTCCTACCAGATCCGATCCGGGGATGGATAGTGATTTGGGGATGGCGGTGCCGGTACCGATAAAGACGGCATCAAATCCACGGTCGAACATATCGTCTACTGTTATGTCTTTGCCAACCATGCAATGGGTGATGAACGTAACGCCTAAACCGGCAATCTTCTCTATTTCGCGTTTTACCACACTCTTAGGAAGTCTGTATTTGGGAATGCCAAACATGAGTACGCCACCCAATTCCTGTTCGCCTTCGTAGATGACAACATTGAACCCCTGTCGGGCCAAATCGCCGGCTACGGTTAATCCGGCAGGCCCTGAACCTATTACAGCTACTTTGCCTCTGTTCTTTTGAGGGAGTTTTTCGCGTATCAGACCCATTTCTCCATCAAAATCGGCAATAAAGCGTTCCAGTTTTCCTACGCGGATGCGTTTCCCTTTGTTGTTGAGAATGCAATGACCTTCGCATTGTTTTTCGTGCGGACATACGCGACCGCATATGGCAGGTAAATTACTTTTTTCATTGATGATTTGAAGGGCGTTCCCAATATTTCCCATTGAAAGTTGATGAATAAACCCCGGTATGTCATGTTCAATGGGACATCCTTTAACGCAAAGAGGGTTTTTGCAATTCAGGCAGCGTTTTGCTTCATCTATGGCTTCTTTGGCGGAAAATCCTTCGTTAATTTCTTCAAATTTCAGATCTTTCGATTCTTGCATACAGAATGATTAGGTGTGAATTCAAAATAAGAAAGTCTTATTTTGCTATATAGATGTTGCAAAATTACATACAAAATGCTATTTAGAGATTGCAATTAATCATATTTACGTTTATTTTGAAATGTGACTTGTTGTAATTAACGGAAAGACAAAATATAAACTTAAATTTCGAAGTAGATTTAAGGAAGGGTGAATAAAACAGGGATTACGCATTTAAGATTTTGGCAAAGAATAGACGCTAAATTTGTAAAGAATGCTACGTTAGATTTAGAACGGCCTTGTCCGGTGAGCCAACCAACGGTCAGCGTAAGCTAAAAAACAAGGGAGGCAAGCGTAAAATTGTCCATTGTTTGAAGCTCCTGACGAAAGGAAGGGGCAAGTTTGGACAATTTAGCTTGACGAGCGCCTGTTTTTTGAGCGAAGCGGGCATAGCCTTGACTTTTTTACTTCCTTTTTGTGGCAAGACAAAAAGGAAGTCGGGGTCACAGGGGCGAATCGAAGATCAGCGAAGCTAAAGCCCCTTATCTAATTCTTAAATGTGTAATCTCGGGTGAAAAAAAAAGCAACTCTTCCGGGTTGCTTTTTTGTTTTCATTATTTTTTCGGCTGGCTCTGCACTATGCGGGCACCGGGCGGTACATCCTGATCTACCCAGATATTTCCACCGATAACGGCTCCTTTTCCGATGGTGATACGTCCAAGTATAGTGGAATTGGAATAAATAATGACATCGTCTTCCAGTATCGGGTGTCGCAGAATCCCCTTGATGGGTTTTCCGTTTTCGTCGAGGGGAAAGCTTTTTGCTCCCAGCGTTACTCCCTGATACAATTTTACGTTATTTCCAATGATGGCCGTTTCTCCGATCACAACACCGGTGCCGTGGTCAATGGTGAAGCCATTGCCAATGGTGGCTCCCGGGTGAATATCTATTCCTGTTTCGGAATGAGCCATTTCGGTGATAATTCGTGGAATAAGCGGTACTCCCAGTTCCAGTAATTCGTGGGCAATGCGATAATTGCTGATGGCACGGATAGCCGGATAGCAAAAAATCACTTCTCCAAAGCTCTTGGATGCAGGATCGCCGATATAAGTAGCTTCCACATCCGTTGCCAAACGTTCCCGAATGCAGGGAAGATGTGTTATGAATTGAGTGGCAATGTCAATGGCTTTTGCCTTGGGCTCTTCTGTGTCTGTAGAAAAGCAGAGTCCGGCCATGATTTGCTCCGTTAGTAAATGGTAGAGCTCCTCAACGCTAACTCCAATATGGTATTTTATCGTGTGCCGGTCAATTGCCGAGCGTCCGAAATAGCCGGGAAATAAAATGGATCGTGTCAGTCGTACAATTTCTTCAAGTACATCAACAGAGGGGAGGAGTGTCCCTTCCTTCTGCTGATGGCTTAATGTTTTGAATTGCTTGTAGTCTGATAATTGACGGATGGCTTCCGTTATGACTTCAGATGAATTCATGCTGTTTGTTGCTTAATGTTGTCTCGCATCCTACAGGCAATGATTATTTGCCTGTCTTCTTTATATTCGTCGATGACGATATTAGCTTGTTATAAGCTCCTGGTTGTTTGAATAATTCCAATGCTTTTTTTACGATTGCATTTTCCGTGTTCACAATGCGGTAGAAAGCGTCTCTTTCCCATATGTCGTTTGCAATCATGGCTTTTATTTGTGTGGACAAATAAGGCTTTGATTTATCGAACTGTTCTTGATTGAAGGTGATTTTTTCCTTTGTGGCAGCACTTGTCAAATCGTCTAACAGTGATTGTGGAACGGAGTATGATGTAGCGAAAGTATCGAAGGTTTTATACTGTTCGGTAATCGCGTTTCTGTTCTTGTCAATGTATTGCATGGTGGTTTTGTTGACAATGCCTTTTGCTATGATTTTTCTGAGATAATCGGTATAATAGGTTGTGTCAAGCGGAACAAAAATATCGGGCATAATGCCTCCGCCTCCATAAACCGTACGCGACAGTCGCAAGGTTTTGTATTTGAGCGAGTCGGCAAAATGAATGCTGTCTGCGTGTTGAAACTCTCCTCGTTTGTACCTGTCCAAAATATCTTTTTCATACTTGTCCACTCCGTCTTTGTATGATTTTTGAATGCAACGTCCGGATGGAGTATAGTAACGTGCTGTCGTCAATCGGATCATCGATCCGTCGGGCAAAATTACCGGTCTTTGTACCAGTCCTTTACCAAATGTGCGGCGGCCAACTACCACACCTCTGTCCCAATCCTGAATAGCACCGGAGAAGATTTCACTAGCCGATGCTGAATATTCATTAGTCAGGACGATGAGTCTTCCATTTGAAAATCCGCCTCTACCGGTAGCATTGATTGATGTGCGTGGTTGTTTTACTCCTTTTGTATAAACAATCAGGTTTCCTTGCTGTAAAAACTCGTTTGCAAGATCCGTTGCGGCATTCATATATCCACCTCCGTTATCCTGCAGGTCGATAATCAAATCTTTCATACCGGCTTTTCTAAGTTTATCTAATGCTTCAAGATATTCACGATAAGTTGTTGCCCCAAAGCTGTTTATTTTGATGTATCCGACTTCTTTGTCGATCATGTAAGATGCGTCAACACTATAAATTGGAATTTTATCTCGTGTGATGCTAAAATCAATCAGTTCGGGTACTCCACGACGAAGCATTTTAACTCTTACGACAGTGCCTTTCGGTCCGCGTAGCTTTTTCATGATAGCCGTGTTTTGCATTTTCACGCCGGCAATAAGCGTGTCTTCAATAAAAACCATACGGTCGCCGGGTAGTACGCCAACCTTGGCGGCAGGGCAACCCGATATGGTTTGTATAACATATAGCGTGTCTTCCAGCATCTGAAACTGAATGCCTACTCCATAAAAAGAACCTTCCAACGGTTCATTCATCCGTTCAACTTCGTCTTTTGGTATATATACCGAGTGAGGATCGAGATCTTTCAGCATTCCAACGATAGAACTTTCTACCAGATTGTTCTCTTTTACAGAGTCGACATATAAACTGTTGACAGCATTGAGGGTGTAAACCAGTTTGGCAGATTGTTCATCCAACTTGAATTGCGCAAGTACAACGCTGGAAAATACGACCAATAATAAGATAATAAAGGATTTATGCTTTGTCATAAAAATAAGGGTTTGCAAAATTACAATAGTGCTGCATAGGTCATAAATATAACCATAATGTAAAGCAAAAGTACAAAAAAATAGGAGAAAACAGACCTTTGTGTTAGCAATCATCACAAGTAGGACGTGAAAATGAAGCTGATTTTGAATAGTCACGGAAATCTTGCAACTTTGTATCTACAAATAACAAATACACTTCGCGCTTGTTTTTATGCTCTGTTGTTTAGAAACATCCTGCCTATAAGATTATTAAAGATGTCGGAAAATATTACTACTAAAATTTTGGAGACCACATTTGCAAAAAATGATCTCAATAATCCGCTTTCAATGCCTGTGTACAATACTGCTGCCTATGAATTTGCTACCGCAGAAGAAATGGAGGCGGCATTTATCGGAAAATCGGCTTTTCATACTTACACCCGCATTTCGAACCCAACCGTTGAGTTTTTTGAAAAACGGATACAACAAACATCCGGAGCGATGGCTGTAACGGCTGTGTCTTCGGGAATGGCAGCCATCTCGAATGTATTTATGACGTTGGCTTATAGTGGCGCAAATATAGTGACCACGTCGCATTTGTTTGGTAATACGTTTTCTGTTTTGCAGTTTACTTTGGCCAACTTTGGAGTGGAGGTTCGCTTTTGCGATTTGTTGAACCTCGACGATGTGGAAAAAAATATTGATAAGAATACAGCTCTCGTTTTTACGGAAGTAATCACCAATCCCCATCTTGAAGTGGTCGATCTGAAAGCTCTTTCGGAATTGACCCGAAAAAAACAGGTTCCTTTGGTAGTAGACACCACCGTAGTTCCCTGGTGTGCATTCAAATCACGTGATTTCGGCGCAAATATCGAAGTGGTTTCAAGTACCAAATATATTTCGGGAGGTGCTACCAGTATCGGAGGATTGATTCTTGATCATGGCAACTTTGACTGGAGCCATTCCAAAAGATTGAGCGTTGAAGCGACAAAATCAGGGCCGATGGCGTTCCATGCCAAGTTAAAGGGAGAAATTTTTAGAAATTTCGGAGCCTGCATGTCGCCTCAAACGGCATACCAGCAGACTTTAGGCCTTGAAACTATGGAGTTGCGCTTTAATCAAGCGGCAAATACTGGTCTTGAATTGGCACAATGGCTGGAAACTCTGCCGGAAGTGAAAAAGGTTAGTCATAATAGTTTGGAAAGTAATCCGTTTTATGCCATAAGCGCAATGCAGTTTGGTAAAATTGGTACGGCAATGTTTACTTTTGAACTGGCTGATAAGGCTGCATGTTATGCCTTTATGAATAAACTGAAGGTGGTGCGGCGAGCTACAAATCTTTTTGATAATAAATCACTCATTATCCACCCGTTGTCTACCATCTATGGCACGTTCTCACCTGAAATGAAAGAGAAGGTTGGTATTTCTGATACTTTACTGCGGTTCTCGACCGGGCTTGAATATGTAGACGATTTGAAAGCGGATATCCTTCAGGCATTAAGATAGAAATACAGAACGGTTAAGCAAATCATTGCTTAACCGTTTTATTTTGATAGTAGTTATACGGATAAAAAAGCAGGCCTATAAGCCGGGTTCTGTATCCCGCCGAAACGGGATGCCTGTCATTTATCTGGGAAGATTGTCACCAATCAACTCTTGCGGCCTACCCTCCGGCTTGGGCGAGCAACCCTCAAGCGCCGGTTTACATGGCCTTACAACCCATAAGGCGTACGGCCGCCGATGTTGCCATCAGCGCCGGTGGGCTCTTACCCCACCTTTTCACCCTTATCACGAACGAGTCGTGACGGTTATTTTCTGTTACGCTACTCTGCCCTCACGAACAGCTTCCCGTTAGGAAATATGGTGCTCTGCGTTGCCCGGACTTTCCTCTTCTCCGCACAAACGAAAAAGCGACAAGCCGGCCTGCTTTCATGCAAAGGTACGGTAAAATCTGTCAGCTATCAAGCGATAATTTTGTGGCCTCCGGTGTTAAACCTCAAAAAGATTGGCAAAGAGATAGTTGTGAATTTTCACAAGCTGCTGAGCCAGATTAGGAACGGCCTTGTCCGGTGAGCAAAAAATAAGAGAGGGAGCGGAAAAAATCGCCCTTGTTCGAAGTTTCCGACGAAAGGAGGAGACAAGTTTGGGCGATTTCCGCTTCCGAACGCCAATTTTTTGAGCGAAGCGGGCATAGCCTTGAATTTTTTGCTTACTTTTTGTTTTAAGATAAAAAGTAAGTCGGGGTTATAGGGGTGGAAACCCCTTGTCAAATCCTTAACTGTGCAATGACTGTTTTTCGTGTTTGCCACTTTGTCAGCCGTCTGACAGTTTGAACTCTCTAATAATCAAACTAATTTCTTTGATTTTAACATTTCGATATTTTGGTAGCAAATAACATTTAAGCGGACAATTTCAAATGTTAAATGAGGCAAAAGTCAACATAGTTTAGTAATTGCAGCGATACACATGTCGAAGTTTTTGCAGATATTTGTCATCGGTTTTAAGTTAAAACAGAGTTGTTCAATCCTTTAATAAAACGATTATTGCTATGAAAATGAGATTAGTAAGTGTTATGTTTTTGTTGGCGGGGATGTTGGCGGTGAATGCGCAAAATGGAACTGCCAAAAAGAAAGAGATAGTTGCCAATGGAGGTTTTATCCAAACTCCCATTACGAATGTTGCATATACTCCAACTCGGGGTGCTTCGGGTCTTCCTGATTTAACTGTTGCCGCAGAAAATTCGGTAAATGCGGTAGTTCATATCAAAGTCGAAACCAAGCAAAGGACAATGATGAGGGGAGATATGGATGACGATCCATTTTTTAATTTCTTTTTCGGCCCTAACGGTGGTGGTGGTTCGCAACGTCAGCTTGAACCCCAGAAAGCATCGGGTTCGGGTGTAATTATTTCTACCGACGGTTATATTGTGACCAATAACCATGTGGTTAGTGAAGCGGATAATATTCAGGTTGTTTTGAATGACAAACGTACTTTTACAGCAACAGTAATCGGTACCGATCCGAATACGGATATTGCACTTCTCAAGATTGACGCCAAGGATCTGCCTACTCTTGTCTTTGGAAATTCCGATGATCTCAAACTTGGAGAATGGGTTTTGGCTATCGGTAATCCGTTTAACCTTACCTCGACAGTGACAGCTGGTATTGTCAGTGCAAAAGCGCGTAATATCAATATTATTTCCTCTAAAACACCGATTGAATCATTTATCCAGACTGATGCGGCCATCAATCCGGGCAACAGTGGAGGTGCTTTGGTGAATACCAAGGGTGAATTGATTGGCATAAACACAGCTATTGCTTCTCAAACAGGAAGTTATGCGGGTTATGGCTTTGCTGTCCCGGTAAGTATCGTGAGCAAAGTGGTTGCTGATATCAAACAATACGGAGCTGTACAACGTGCGCTGATGGGTGTTCAGATCAGAGATATTGATGATGATTTCGCAAAAGAAAAGAAAATTAAAGTGCTTGACGGTGTGTATGTGGCTGAAGTGAATGACCTGAGTGCGGCAAAAGATGCCGGAATTAAGGAAGGTGACATTATTACAAAAATAAACGGGGTTGCCGTAAAATCATCTGCTGAGCTTCAGGAGCAGGTAGGACGTCATCGTCCGGGCGACAAGATTGAAGTGGCTTTTGTTCGCGAAGGCAAAGATAAAACTGTGGAAGTGACATTGAAAAACCAACAAGGCGATACAAAAGTTGTGAAGAATAAGGGCATGGAAGTGCTTGGGGCTTCACTCGAAGAGGTGGGCGATGATTTGAAGCAGAAACTGCGTATTTCTGGAGGGGTGCAGGTTGTCGGCTTGCAGAAGAATAGTTTGTTGTCTGAGGCCGGAGTTCAGAAAGGGTTTGTGATCATCAAAATCAACAATAAACCGGTTCGGAAAGTAACTGATTTGGAAAATGCAGTGAAAGCAAATAATTCTGCCGACGAACAAGACAGAGCTCTCTTTATTACAGGTATTTATCCTAACGGAAAAGTTGCTTATTACGCAATAGATCCAACAAAAGAATGATATATAAAGAATCGAACCTGAGCTGATTGAAAAGAACGTAAAGTTCAGGTTCGGTTTAGTGGGAAAAGGAGAAGGGTTGTTGCTTAGTGATAAGGAAAATGTAAATAGATTTATATTTATTCACTTTAGGATATATTGCAACAACTTTTAGCAAGAAAAATTTGCATTTGGCTCAAAAAATGAGTAAATTTGCAAGCTTATTTTTCCGTCATAAAAATCAATGAGACAACTAAAAATTACCAAATCGATTACGAATCGCGAAAGTGCTTCGTTGGACAAGTATCTACAAGAAATTGGCCGCGAAGAGCTTATTACCGTTGAAGAAGAAGTCGATTTAGCTCAGCGTATCCGGAGAGGCGATCGCCGTGCTTTGGAAAAGCTGACACGTGCTAACCTGCGTTTCGTCGTTTCAGTTGCAAAACAGTACCAAAATCAGGGGCTTAGTTTGCCCGACCTGATTAACGAAGGGAATCTTGGCTTGATTAAAGCTGCAGAAAAATTCGATGAAACACGTGGGTTCAAATTTATTTCTTATGCTGTATGGTGGATTCGTCAATCCATTTTGCAGGCATTAGCGGAACAATCGCGTATTGTACGCTTACCGCTGAACCAGGTAGGTTCACTCAACAAAATCAACAAAGCGTTTTCTCGTTTTGAACAAGAAAACGAACGTCGTCCATCGGCCGAAGAGTTGGCTGATCAGTTAGAAATTCCGGTTGAAAAAATTGCTGAAACTCTCAAGGTGTCCGGCCGTCATATTTCGGTGGATGCTCCTTTTGTGGAAGGTGAAGACAACAGCTTGCTGGATGTGCTCATCAATGAAGATGCACCTCATGCCGACCGTGGTTTGATTAACGAATCTCTTTCGATGGAAATTGACAGAGCCCTCTCTACGCTTAGCGAACGGGAAGGTGAAATAATTAAAATGTTCTTCGGAATAGGACGTGCAGAAATGACTTTGGAAGAAATTGGTGATGAGTTCGGGTTAACCCGTGAACGTGTTCGCCAGATTAAAGAAAAAGCTATTCGCAGATTGCGCTCAAATTCGAGAAGTAAACTTTTGAAAAGTTTCTTAGGCTAACCACAGACTGATTTTTTTACATTGACGAACAAGAGAGTGATTAATTGTTTGTCGCACCTTAAAAACGGCTTTCTCTTTTGAGAAGGTCGTTTTTTTTTTGTTACCCGGCTTACAAAATATGGGATCAAATCTTATACATTCTTATTAACTTTGCAACTGTAATTGTTAACAGGATTCTGTTTTGTATTTCTTGCTTACAGGAATCTGATTTATAACTAAAACCATAACCAATCTCAACTTTGCTTCTCATGAATGTATCGCTTCTTTTACAGTGGTTCAAAAAACACGGAGATTCATTGCTTGCATCTTTGGCCGGGTTTATAATCATTTACCTCTTTACAAAACATGGAGGAATAGGTATTTCTCCTGATTCTATCGCTTATACAAGTACAGCCAGGAATCTTATTGCCGGTAAGGGCTTTCTTATTTTTGGCGGGCATCCGTTAGTGGATTTTCCCGTGATTTATCCTCTTTTTCTTTCCTTTGCCATGTTTGTGACCGGCCTTGATGTAATTGCATGCGCTCCGGTTCTGAATGGCCTGATGTTCTCGGTTGTGATCTTTTTGAGTGGTGTAATCATGGAGCGTTTTATTCGTCGTTCGAAATGGTATAAAGGAATTCTTTTGGTGGCTATTGCAACTAGCCCTTCGCTGATAGAGGTCTACTCAATGTTATGGTCTGAGACGCTGTTCATTGTATTGTCTCTGCTTTTCTTCTTTTCTCTACATCGTTATTATAGAAACCATTCGATAAGATCGTTGCTGATGCCTGCAATAGTAGCGGCGATTGCTTTTGATACCCGATATGCAGGGATTACCTTCGTGGCGGCGGGTGAGCTATTGTTGTTCCTTGATAAACAACTGAAATGGAAGCAAAAAGTAAAACATCTGGTTACATTCGGAGTGATTGGTTGTTCGCTTGTTACCATTAATCTTATTCATAATGCATTTGCAACCGGTCTTGTAACCGGCAAAAGGCAAAAAGGAATCACACCGTTGTCGGATAATATTGCCTATTCGGGCAATGTGCTTTCCGACTGGACTTCGCTGTGGGGAGACAGTCATATCTTCTTTGTTCTTGTGGGGCTGTTGGTTCTTGCATTATTCGTTTGGTTATTCGTTAAGAATTTAAAGAAGAAACAGGATTATCATTCGTATGAGAATGTTGTCATTGCCTTTTTTATAGTTTATGTAGGATTTATCATTCTTTCGTCGACAATTTCACGTTATGAGAAAATAAACAACCGCTTGCTTTCCGCTGCATTCCTGCCTTTTTTATGGGGAATTACGTACAAAGTTCCGGCGTGGATCAGAGCATTAAAAAGAAAACGCCATAAGTGGGGCGTTGGAATTATTTTTACGGTAATTGCGGTGGCGGTATGTTCAAATTATTATGCTATTAATGCTGATAACTACTCGTTTATGCGCGAATCGGGCATTCCGGGATATACAGAAGATTGCTGGCGGCAATCCCCAACGGTAACGTTTCTTCAGCGTAATCGTATCTATTTTGATGCGGATTCTGTTATATATTCCAATCATAATCAGGCTGTCTACTTCTATACAAACTACGCTGTCGATGCAATCCCCGAAAAAGCATATAAGGATGATGTGAAGATGTTTAAGGACGAATCGCCTATCGTGCTTATCTGGTTTTATACAGATCCCAATCCGGAAATTCTTTCCCTGAGAGACGTAAAAAAAAGCAAGAAACTGAAGGTGTTGCACTCTTTTGATGACGGTACGATTTTCCTGTGTACTAATAAAGATACCACATCGACAGGTCCTCCAAAGATTAAAACCTCTTTTACTCATTTTCGGTAATGAATTTAGCCCTCAGTATTTATTTGATATTGAGGGCTTTTCTTTGTTTGAAAGTGTCTTGTGTGTTAAAAAAAGCTAATAAATTGTTTGTGATGTTGTTGTCTTTGTAAATCATATATACCTTTGCGAGTATTAATAGAGCTATTAAATTATAATATTAAATAGATGTATTAGCTATGATACAGGAACAGGAAACAGGATTAGAACAAAAGATATTGGAAACAGCAGAACAGTTGTTTCTGGAAAAAGGCTTTGCCATGACATCGACCACCGAAATTGCAAAAAAAGCAGGTTGTAATCAGGCATTGGTGCATTATTATTTCAGAACGAAGGAGAACTTATTCCAGTCGATCTTTGAACAAAAGATAAAACTGGTTGTGGCGACCTATCAGGAAAGAGAAGCTCCGGGGCTTTCATTTGAAGAGAAATTGAAGATAAAAATTGAATCTCACTTTGAACTGATACGGGCGAATCCCCGTCTTCCATTTTTGGTAATGAATGAATTTACTACCAACCCGGATAGAATAGAGGCTTTTAAGAAAAAATTATCGGCTCTTCCCAATACGGCATTCCGACAGTTTGAAGAAGAATTGCAGGAAGAGATCAACGCCGGGAGAATACGTGAAACAACGGTTATGGACGTGATTTTTAATGTTGTCTCGTTAAATGCAATGCTGTTTTTGGCAGGCAATATTTTTAAATCGGTTGCCCAACTGGATGATAAGCAGTATGAACGAATGATTGAGCATCGCAAACAGGAACACGTAAAGGTAATTCTTGCAAGTCTCAGACCATAAGTAATTAATTATAGCATACTATATTATGAAGCAGAAATTTATCTTAATTGCAGGTTTAATCTGGGGAGCTTTTCAGCCGGTAATGGCTCAGCTTACAATCGAGAGTTGCCAGCTGAAAGCGAAGGAAAACTATCCGCTAATCAAGCAATATGATCTGATTCGACAGACAGAAGAGTATTCGCTTTCAAATGCAAACAAAGGATATTTACCTCAGTTTTCATTATCGGGGAAGGCGACCTATCAATCGGAGGTAACCCAATTGCCGATTAAACTTCCGGGGATTTCAGTGCCGGGTCTGAGTAAGGATCAGTATCAGGCAACAGCTGAATTGAACCAGCTTATATGGGACGGGGGCGTAATCAAATCGCAGAAAAAGACTACAAAAGCATCCTCGTCGGTGGATGCTCAAAAAAATGAAGTTGACCTCTACGCATTGACAGACCGTGTCAACCAATTGTTCTTCGGAATATTGTCACTTAACGAGCAACTGGTTCAGAATGATTTACTTCAAAAAGAATTACAAACTAATTACGAGAAGATTTCCGCCTATATGCAAGGTGGTATCGGCAATCAGGCGGATCTCGATGCAATACGGGTAGAACAGCTCAAAGCAAAACAAAGGAGAACGGAAATGGTAGCGACTCAAAAGTCGTTTTGCGATATGTTGGCAGCTTTTATTGGCGATCCGGTTACGAAACCCAGTACATTGATTAAACCGGAAAAAAATATGGTGGACGACACCAATAACCGACCGGAATTAAAATTGTTTGATGCCCAAAGCTCTCTCTTCGATTCTCAAATCAGTTCTGTTAAAGCTGGTAATATGCCAAAACTCAATCTGTTCGTACAGGGCGGTATAGGTCGGCCGGGATTAAATATGCTTAATAATGATTTTTCTCCGTTTTATATCGGAGGGGTTCGTCTTTCGTGGAATTTCGGCGGATTTTATACACAGAAAAACAATCTGCGAAAGATAGAGCTGAATAAACATAGCGTGAGTGTCCAAAAAGAGACCTTTTTGTTCAATAGCCAACTGAAGTCACTCCAGCAGAAAAACGAAATTGCCAGAATTGGGGCGGTTATTGCGGATGACGACGAAATTATCAGATTGAGAACCAATATTAAAAATGCGTCGCAGGCAAAAGTTCTTAACGGCACCCTGTCTGTGAGTGATTTAATTCGTGATGTCAACGCCGAAAGTCAGGCGAAGCAGGATAAAGCGTTTCACGAAGTACAGCTCTTGCAGGCTATTTACAATCTGAAAGAAACAACTAATAACTAAGCTTATATTTTGCTTTTGAAATAAACAATAGAAAATAGAATAATATGGAAACTAAGAAGTTACTCTACATTCTTGTTGCAGCCCTTTCTTTGGCAACGGGACTCACATCGTGTCATGGTTCTAAAATCCAGTCGGATGCCTCCGGAACATTTGAGGCTACAGAAGTGATTGTTTCATCCGAAGCCAACGGAAAGATTCTCTCTTTTACTGGGGAAGAAGGCAGTTCTCTGGAAGCCGGTCAGGTTATCGGTACAATTGATAGTACGCAGCTTTACCTGAAAAAGAAGCAATTACTTGCAAGTGTGCAGGCTGTACAGAGTCGACGCCCGGAAATCAGCAAGCAAATCGCTTCACTCCAGCAGCAAATTGCAACGCAAAAAAACGAGAAGCACCGTTTTGAAAATCTGGTAAAGGCAGGTGCAGCGAATCAAAAACAACTTGACGACATTAATTCCGGATTGGCCGTGCTGGAAAAGCAGCTGATTGCACAACAGTCATCGCTTTCCACTTCCGACCGTGGTATGATTGAAGATGCGTCTGCATTCCGGGCACAGATAGACCAGCTGAACGATCAGCTTGCAAAATGCCGTATTGTGAATCCCCTTTCAGGCACGGTACTTACCAAATACGTGGAACCGAATGAGGTGACAGCTCAGGGTAAGCCTCTTTATAAAATTGCGGACACGGGCAATATGAAATTACGTGCTTATGTCACAAATGGTCAGCTTTCAGAAATTAAGCTGGGGCAAACAGTGAAAGTGTATATCGATAAGGGAGACAGTGATATGAAAGAGTATTCCGGAAAAATTGAATGGATTTCAGATAAAGCAGAATTTACGCCCAAAACCATCCAGACGAAAGACGAACGTGCGAATCTGGTTTATGCCGTAAAGATTGCCGTAAAAAACGACGGCCTGATAAAAATAGGCATGTACGGAGAGGTTAAATTCAACTGATTTGAGAATTTGAAGAGATTGGATTTTTCAAATTGATCTTTTATGTCTTTACAAAACAATATGCAAGCAATGATTCCAGTTCAGTGTCGCTCGTTGAATAAAAGCTATAAGAAGATACCGGCGCTGCAGGATGTCAGCTTTGAGGTGAATCCCGGGGAGCTCTTCGGAATTATAGGACCTGACGGAGCCGGAAAAACTACCTTGTTTCGCATTCTTACCACTCTTTTATTACCGGAAAACGGTTCTGCAACCGTAGATGGCTACGATGTGGTGAAGGATTACAAAGAAATTCGCAAGCGGGTGGGGTATATGCCGGGTCGGTTTTCGCTGTATCAGGATTTGAGCGTGGAAGAGAACCTTACTTTTTTTGCTTCTGTGTTCAATACCACCATTGAAGAGAATTACGACCTCATTAAGGACATTTATTGTCAGATTGAACCCTTCAAAAAACGCCGTGCCGGAGCATTGTCGGGCGGAATGAAGCAGAAACTGGCATTAAGTTGTGCTTTGATTCACCGGCCGTCGGTTTTATTTCTCGACGAACCGACTACAGGCGTCGACCCTGTATCCCGAAAAGAATTTTGGGAGATTTTGAAAAAACTGAAGCAAGAGGGAATTACGATTCTTGTTTCGACACCTTATATGGATGAAGCGAGTCTTTGCGATCGTATCGCGCTCATTAACAACGGAAAAATTCTGAAGATAGACACTCCTGAAAATATTACCAGTCAGTTTGGGAAAATCCTGTGGACGGTACAAAGTCGCAATATGCACACCCTGTTAAGTGATTTGAGGGAGCATCCGGCAATAGGTAGCTGCTTTGCATTTGGTGATACTCACCACGTGACAATTGACGACGAACAATTGACGATTGATAATTTGAAAACGTATCTGGAAGGCAAAGGTCACACAGACATTTTCATCAGACCTGCCGGCGCTACCATTGAAGACTGTTTTATGGATTTGCTGAAATAAAGAAATTATGATAGATCAATCAACTAAAGTGATTCAGGTTAACAGCCTTGTAAAACGCTTCGGCAACTTTACAGCCGTCGACCACATCACTTTTGATGTACATCAGGGTGAAATTTTCGGTTTCCTTGGGGCAAACGGTGCAGGTAAGACCACTGCCATGCGAATGCTCTGCGGACTGAGTAAACCCACCGAGGGTCATGGGCGTGTGGCCGGCTTCGATATAGATAAAGAAGTAGAGCAGGTGAAAGCCAGCATTGGTTACATGAGTCAGAAATTTTCGCTCTACAACGACCTGAAAGTATGGGAAAATATTCGCTTGTTTGCCGGTATTTACGGGATGCGCGATAAAGAGATTGTCCAAAAGACAGATGCGTTATTACAGCGCCTCAATTTTACCTCCGAACGGAATACGCTGGTAAAAGAGCTTCCGCTTGGCTGGAAACAGAAACTGGCGTTTTCGGTTTCTATATTTCATCAGCCGAAAGTTGTTTTTCTGGATGAACCTACAGGTGGTGTCGACCCGGTGACACGCCGACAGTTTTGGGAGTTGATTTATGAAGCAACATCAGAGGGAATAACTGTTTTTGTGACAACGCACTATATGGATGAAGCGGAATATTGCAACCGTGTTTCTATTATGGTTGACGGCCAAATAAAGGCACTCGACACCCCCGGTAATCTGAAACGGCAATTTGAAGCTGATACTATGGATAGCGTTTTTCACCGCTTAGCCCGCAATGCCACGAGAGGAGATAATTAGTAGTTGATAATTAATAAATTGGATGTGTTTGTTTTTAATCAACATAATATTTAAGTCCATATTGTTTTAGATAATGCGAGTTGGAACTCGCATCACCCACTTTTCGGGTGCAGCGACTTCCAAGTCGCTGGAAATGGTAAAAGTCATGATTAATTTTTGTCTCTTTGTTTGTTGCCTTTCAATATTATTGTAAATGTCTCAAATCAAATATACTCCGGATATCCAATGTTCTAAATTAGATGAAATGTCTGATAATTAACAAAGAATAGTGAATAATGAATGCACTAAAAAACATATTTCAACCCATTCCGCGATTAATTAACCGAAGCGTTTTTCTTGTCTTTGTCAGGAAGGAATTCTACCATATTTTTCGTGACAAGCGAACCATGCTCATTTTGTTGGGAATGCCTATCATTCAACTTATTCTGTTTGGCTTTGCTATTACCAACGAAGTAAAAAATGCCAAAGTTGTAGTGCTCGATCCTTCGAATGATGTTGCAACCCGGCGAATTGTTAATCAGCTTGATGCAAGCCAGTATTTTACCGTTGTACGCTATGTGAAAAGTCAACAGGAGCTGACACATGCTTTTCAGGATGGTAATATCAGTATGGCCGTCGTATTTGACGAACGGTTCAATGAGAACCTGCTCCATACCGGTAAAGCCCAGTTGCAACTGCTGACTGACGCTACCGATCCCAATACGGCTACGCAGTTGGTACAATATGCCTCCTCCATTATTGGCGACTATCAGCAGGAATTGATGGAGCAAAACAAGGTTCCGTATCAGATTCAACCGGAAGTTAAGCTGCTTTATAATCCTCAGATGAAAGCCGCCTACAACTTTGTTCCGGGAGTGTTGGGGATGATTTTGATGCTGATTTGTGCCATGATGACCTCTATAGCCATTGTGCGTGAAAAAGAGATGGGGACAATGGAGATTCTGCTGGTATCGCCCATGAAACCGATTTATATTATTCTGGCCAAGGCCGTTCCGTATTTCACTTTGTCGGCCATCAATCTTATTACAGTGTTATTGCTGGCGGTTTTTGTCCTCAATGTGCCGGTTGCCGGAAGTCTTATCTGGCTGTTTGTCGTTTCGCTGTTATTCATCTTTGTTTCTCTGTCCATCGGGTTGCTCGTCTCCACGCTGGTGAGTTCTCAAATGGCTGCTATGCTGGCATCTGCCATGGGATTGATGCTGCCGGTTATTCTTCTGTCTGGGATGATTTATCCGATTGAAAACATGCCGGCGATCCTGCAGGGTATTTCCAATATAATACCGGCACGTTGGTATATTTCGGCAGTAAAAGGCCTGATGATTAAAGGTGTGGGAATTGCAGCTGTGGGCAAAGAGGTGACAGTGCTTTTTGTGATGGTAGTTGTCCTGATCACTGTCAGTATGAAGAAGTTTAAAATCAGATTAGAATAATTGATATGCTACGTTTTTTAATCGAAAAAGAATTCAAACAATTGTTGCGCAATCCCTTTTTGCCACGCATGATTGTGATGTTTCCCATCATGGTTTTGCTGGTGTTTCCCTGGGCCGCCAACTTCGAAATCAGCAATATTAATCTCAGTATTGTCGATCACGATCATAGTAGTTTTTCGCAACGGCTGACACAGAAGATCGTCTCTTCCGGCTATTTCCGGCTGACTGACGTTTCGCCCGGTTATGATCAGGCTGTGAAGAGTATTGAGAAGAACAAATCCGATGTGGTTTTGGAAATACCGCCCCGGTTTGAAAAGGAACTGGAGCGGGATCAGCATGCCAAGCTGCTGGTGGCTGCCAATACGGTGAATGGAACGAAGGGCGGTCTGAGCACCGGTTATCTGGCCAATATCATCAATGGATTTGCATCCGATTTGCGCAGGGAATCGGGACAAATAAGCAGGGCTTCCATTACACCGACGATTGATATCGTTCCATACTATCGCTTCAATCCCAATCTCAACTACAAGGTGTTTATGGTTCCTGCGCTGATGGTGATGGTGCTTACTATGTTGTGCGGATTTATGCCTGCTCTCAACATCGTCAATGAAAAGGAGGCCGGTACCATGGAGCAGATCAACGTGACCCCGGTTCCGAAGTTTACGTTTATTGTCGCAAAATTGTTGCCCTTCTGGATTATAGGGTCGTTGGTGATTACGGTGAGTTTTGGGGTTGCATGGCTCGTGTACGGACTGGTACCCGCGGGACATTTCAGCACTATTTACCTTTTTGCCGCCATTTACGTGTTGGCTATCTCAGGATTTGGACTGGTAATTTCCAACTATTCCGATACGATCCAACAGGCCATGTTTGTGATGTATTTCTTTATCATGGTGCTTATTATGCTGAGTGGACTGTTTACGCCGGTTAGCAGTATGCCGCAGTGGGCTCAAACCATTACGATATTTAACCCGTTGAAATATTTTATGCAGGTAATGCGGCTTGTTTATCTCAAAGGAAGCGGGATTGTGGATATGCTGCCTCAGTTGGGGGCGCTTGTCGGTTTTGCTCTTGCCTTTAATATCTGGGCAGTATTAAGCTATAAAAAGAAGAATTAACCGGAGATACGTTTTGAGTTGAACATAGCTTGTGTCCCTGAGTTCAATCAGGAAATTTAAAACAATAAAGGAGTTGCAAAAGCAGCTCCTTTGTCGTTTTGTGTAAGAAAAACATTACTCAATTTCGTTCCATTCATTTTTTTCATCACGCAGAAGAATCGCGTTGAAAATTAGTTGCAATAGCAGAGTGAGGGGAACAAAGAACAATGTGTTTATAAGAAAATACCCGACTAAATGGTGGTCGATTAACGGGCAGGAAGTGTTAACCTCCAGCATGTTCTCAACTAATACAAGCAAGGCCGGATATAAAAAAATCAGGATGCCGGTACCATAAAAGGTATATTCCCGGAGCGAATAATTCACATTGCGACAAATCATTGTCATTGCAAAAGGTACCAAAACATAAGGTAATTCAAGCAAAAAGGCATTCATACTCTTTTGTTAAGCGATTAGAAATATTAAAAAAACTCTCTTCTCGTTTGGCACATATTGAACGATGTTACTATAACGTTAACACCGATCAATTATTATAGATATTAGACTCGGCAGGATAGAAAAAGTTTAAATGCAGAAAAAATAATATTAGACATTATATCGATTAAATGTATATAAATCTCAATTGCAGACCTCTCCTCCCGACCTCCTCCCCCAAGGGGAGGAGGAGCAAGACAGTGAGATGTTTCGAATTCAATTTATTTAGCAGATTTCCCCTCTCTTCGGGAGAGGGGTTAGGGGAGAGGTTAAATGCGAAAATTAAGAAATGAATTAATCGTTATAATTTCTAATAATCAATCGATTATCTCCATTTTCTTCATCAGGAAAGAAGCATTGAGTTTTTTGCTGATGCCGTCCTTCAGTTTGTAGTCAAAAAACAGCTGATCGTCGGTTAGTTCTACTTCAAAGCAATGGTTGGAGACGTAATCCGGATATTTCTGCTCCATATTGCCGATTACCAGATCGTGGGTGGCGATGATTACCATCGTGTTCAGACTGATGAGTTTCTCCAGCAGTCCTAACGACCCCGTCTGTTTGTCTTTGGTATTGGTGCCGCGTAGTATTTCGTCGAGGAAGACCAGCGTGCGTGGATTTTGTTCTACCTGTTCAATGATTTCTTTCAGACGAACCAATTCGGCATAGAAGTAGGATTCGTGATTTGCGAGTGAATCCTGTATTTTAATGCTCGACAAGATGGAGCAGGGGGTAAATTCAAACTGTTTTGCAGGCACCGGTGCTCCGTTCATTGCCAGTATCAGGTTGACCGCCACGGTGCGCAGAAACGTGCTTTTGCCTGCCATATTTGCGCCGGTTATAATCACCACCGAAGGTGTGCCCGACATGGTGATGGAATTATTGACACGACCTGCAGGCGGTAGCAGGGGATGCCCCATATCGGATGCTGCTATCTTAAATTCGTTTTGCGTAAGGGTCGGGTAGACGGGTTAGTTCGGAATTATTGAAAGCAAAAGTAGCAAAGCTTACTAATTTGTCTATTTCGGTCATCGTTGAGAACCAGCCGTTGACGTCTTGCTTGTACATCGATTTCCAGCGCAGTAGCCGGTAGTAAACATGAATGTCGAATAAGAAGAAAGCGTTGAGTAATGCCGCCAACAATACGTTGTCCCGAATGTCGAAAAATGCCAGAACGCGAAAAAGGGAATTCAGTGCACTACTGGCTTTACGCTCTTTGACAAACAGCGCTTTTTGCAAGGCTTGAAGGTATTCCGACGAAAAGGCCTCTTCTTCGATCAGACTGAACAGGTTTTTGTATTTCGCGAAGGTTTTGGATATGTTCTCCAGTTGAGAATGTGCTTTTATGATGCGCTTGCTTTGCTTGCCTACAACAAGTATCGAAACAAAAAGAGGAAAGCCCAACGAAGCCCAGGTGAGGATATTGATGGCAGCCAGCGTTGTCCACAATATGTTTACGAATGCCAGCACCGTTGCGGTTCGTACCACAGCCGAATAGTTTACGTCCGGTTCGGCCAGCCACGATTGCAGAGCCGGTGCTTCGTGCCCGTTTTCTTGATACGATTTGCCGTTTGCCTGAAAATCCTGTATGAAATTGTTCTTTTGACACAGTTCTCTGATAGCGACCTGTTTGCGAAGTATATCAACAGCATCAGTGTTTTGGGAACAAAGCGCTTTTGCCAATGCCGCTTTACCGCCACGGGTCGCACTTCTGTTGAAGTATTGATAAAGCGATCCTGTTCCGAAGAGGTCAAAATCGTTCGTCAGGTAAGGATTGATTACCGCAAATTCGCTGCCTGTTTCTCGTTGCTGATAGTTGTGATCCAGAAAGAGCAGTTCGTCTTTGTTGATCTGAATCTTGTTCGAAAGTAAGGTGATTTTGTCTTCGAGCCGGAAGTTGCGGTTGACGAGGATGGCAAATGCCACTAAAGATGCTAGAGAGGCTATTATAACCGGAACGAGGTGTCCGACGGTAAAAAACAGTACCATAAAGCCTGTAAATCCTATAAAAGCAACAAGGCGGGCCCATGATAACAAACGGCTTTTTTTCTTCAAAAGTGCAAGGTCGTTTTCGAGGGCAAGAATTCTGTCTGTATAGTAAGTATGTGGAGTCATCGGGAATGAGCGTTATTGTTTTAGGTCTGCAAATAAACAAATAATTGTTGAGAATTAACTATGGAACGCAAATGCGCACAAAAAATCCGACAGACACGAATATCACAAATTTACACAAATTGTAATTGGACGAAAAGTAGCTATTTATCGTGTATTGGGTTGTGTTTGATTTGCGAAAATTCTCATAATTCGCGTGCGATTAATAAATATGATTATCCGCAAAGCGACCACTAAACACCGGAGGTGTTGTCCCAATAATAACGTCGGGATTTATCCCGGCGTGGAGGATAGTCGTATTTTTCAAATAACGCTGTAAGTGTTTCCCTGCAAACGGGATACCCCTATGCGGTTTAGGGTGGATATTGACTATCGGGGCGTTATTATTAGGTTACGCCCTTTGGCGTAGGAAGACCGTTAGATCATTATACAGATCATTATATTAATACATTCGTGTCTTTGAGTCTTTGTGTTGAAATCGTCATGCTATACGTTAGAGACTTTGTATGGAAATCTTCTCCCGAAATTTGGCAGTAAAGCAAAACATCACGACCTTTGCACACATAAAAGTAACACAATTATTTATCTATGGCAACGGCTAAAATTATTACCGAAAAAGGGGAGATGCAGGTTGAATTCTTTGAACAGGATGCTCCCAAAACTGTAGCAAACTTTATTAAACTGGCTAAAAGCGGCTTTTACGACGGCTTGACTTTTCACCGCGTAATTCCTGATTTCGTGATTCAGGGCGGATGTCCCGACGGAACAGGTGCAGGTGGTCCCGGTTATACCATTCCCTGCGAACTTACCGGCGGCAATCAGTACCACGACAGAGGCGTTTTGTCAATGGCTCATGCCGGACGTAATACCGGTGGTTCACAGTTTTTTATCTGCCATTCAAGAACCAACACTTCTCACCTCGACCGTCAACATACCTGTTTTGGTAAGGTAGTGGAAGGTTTGGAAGTGATCGACCAGATTCGTCGTGGCGATGTAATCCTGAAAATCGAAGTGTCGGAATAAGATTCTGATAAATTCATTACAACAAAAAAGTCCGGAAAGAACCTTTCTCTCCGGACTTTTTTGATCCTTAATGCTTATCCGCAAAATGACCTGTTAAGCTCTTACAGCCGATTGACATAACTCCGTTCTTCAGGACGGAGATTAAGAAGCCAGTGATCAACACGGCTAAAGCCCTGAATGCAGAGTTTTCCGATAGTCGGAGGAGTCATGGCTAAAGCCGAGAATACGCATTCCTCTTTTATTATGAATCTAAAATCGATCTTGGTTAATTTGCCCCAAACCCCTGAAGGGGCTGTAAATCTGCTGTTTTTATTGGCGTAAAAGTTCTCTTTAGGGGAATCGCAGATCAGCGAAGCTAATTAGGGGTAGAAAAACGAGATAGTTTTTCAGTTTATCCGTGGATCAATCTTTCCTCAATACTCGAAAAGTAACTTCGCCAGTTGCAGGCATTCCCTGTAATCTTCCAGCGCGAAATCGGGCCGCGGAAACAGAAAGTAGTAAAAGCCATTGCGCACGAAATTTTTCAGGAATGGTTTGCCGATGTCTATTTCCTGTACTTTTAGCTGACGGAGGGCATAATCGTTCAGTTTCTTTACCAGAACGGTATCTTTGGCCGGATATTCAAACACTAAGTATTTCACTGTGTGTTTTGCCGAATCGGTATCATATTTGAATTCCAGCGATCCGACCTTGTTTTTGCCGGCGAATGGCATGAATTTGACGCTTTTCTCCGTTTTTACTTTCCAGTTGTCGGGCAGTTTGTTGTTGAGCCAGTCGCGTGTAAAATCACCGGCGTATAAACTGTAGCTGAGCAGCAATAAACTCAACAGTAAGAGTGTTTTCTTGTTCTTCATAATCAGGATGCAAGATGAGTCGGTTAGGAACCCGTCTTGACTTTATAGCAATATAATTTCGTTTTGTGGTTATCCGTTATTTTGCCTGAATTGGAAATCGACGTAGTCAAAGGCATTATTTTCATAACCGTATGCCGATGGCGTACGGTCGCTAATGCACCATTCTTCTCTGCCTGAAAGGCATCATTTTTGAATATTGTCCGACCTTTCAGGTCGTATTCAGTCGAGGGCTACTTTCTCTCACAGGTCACAGACCTGCGGTTATGCAAATAGGGCTTTTCAAGCCATTTGGCAAAATGTCAGATACCTGCTTTTCGTTTTCTGAATATCTTCTATCAATATCCTGCTTCTTCGAAGGTAATATAATACCCTTACACATAGATTTTTAAGATAGAAATGTTCTAGGTTTTAACCTCCTTCAAAAGTAGTAATATTTCTTCCAAACAAAAAAGCGATAGAAATAAACTATCGCTTTTCGGGTTTATGGCTATCTCCAAGACTTGTGCAAAAAAAAGGAAATTGTTTTTTATCTCATCAGCAACTTGAAAATATGCCAATAATCTGAGAGTAACAATAGGTTGATTAAGATTTGTTTTCACGCAAAATTTCCAAATTATATAGCAACTTAATATAGCTGCAATAGAAATAAAACTTATTTTAAAATAGCTTAATAATGCTCTTTATATTATCTATTCTGGTTTGTACCGATTGTTTTTCTTCTATTTACTTCTTGCGTATTATAACCAGAATCACGATTGATTATTTTAAAATCTTTTTCTAAAGTACGTTCTAAATCAGTTATGTCATTTAGATACATGCTGTGTATTTTTAGAACAAAACATGTATATCCCCAAAAAATAATAAGGATTAGAATTTGTAACCAACCTTCACTTTTATAGGAAGCTAATACGGGCTGCAGAGATAGAGATTGGTACACTTATTATTTGAGTTGTTATCTTTGATAGAACTTCTGTTAGAGACTTAAAATAAGTCTCTTTCTCTTGTCGAAGCTCAGTTCTGAGTTTTTTAAATGAGAATTTTTTACTAAATAGCTGATATTCCATATCAGCATTATGTATCAATTCTGATAATACAGTCACGATATATTGTATTCTGTTTTCTTCCGCAATGACAGGTAAGTTGTATAATTGGTTTTTAAAATGTAGAATAAAGTCTGGTGAAGCATATTTAATAGAGAATAATTTTACTTGTTCTTGAAAGTTTTTACTATCATCTAAAATGGGAGCTAATATTGGTAACTCAATTTTATATACCCCTTTGTCTAGAGAATATGATAGTAGCTGACGAGATACATTATTATAATCATCAGCAAAGACTCTCGATTTTAGTAATTCGACAAATTGGTTATAGGCAATTTGATTGGGAATGAAGTAATTTGTGGAATTATTATTTGTCTTATCGTAGGTAAGTAATTTGCACCTTTTATAAAATAAAATAGCAATATTCTTCTCTATGGAATTAAAATCACATTCTTTATTGTTGCGAATAAACTCAATTTCATTATAATAAACATTTGTGTCATTTAATAGCCCCATTCAAATTAATTTCTAATACATTATCGGAATAAGTAATATTATGATTACTATATCTTAATATGCTATCTTTTAATGTACTATCTTTTCCGTCGCTAGTAGTAATGGGTAATGTGATACAATTATTCTTATAAGTAACACTATCACTATTCGAAATAATTAATTTGTTGATATCCTCTAGAATGCTCATATTTTCATTAGTATATTTTTTCGCTATTGATCTTATCTGCAAGGTTTTGTGATTTAATCACAATTGTATCTCCATTAACCGTTATTATATTATTAAGGAGTTCCTGAGGAAAACTTATACTGATAGCATCGGCAGTTGCTTTTAAATCCACTAATTTTTTTTAGTTCTGTATTATCTGGTTTGAAAATAGAACTGATTAATACTCCGTGTTTATTCGATTCTTGCAAAAGATAAGCACTATCTTCCCAAAAGGTAAGGCCAATATCTTCTAGTGAAACTTCTCGTTTAGGACTATTTCTAATATGACTATAGATTGAATCACATAATTCAGAATGAGTCATATCTATATTATTTATTTTAGGTGGGGTAACTTTTCGAAGCAATTGGATTAGTGCTTTAGTATCATCTTTGTCTCGAATAATTTCATTTGCGCATATCCAACTTATAAAGAATTTTGAATCATCACTTTTCTTATTGATAAAACTGAGGTAATGATTTTCTCCATTATCAAGTCTTTTTACATTGATACGACAAGCCATTGCCAGATTATCAACATCTACATGGATTTGCTCTGCAATAGTGTACATATTATCTGATTTGACTAATTTACTTCCTTTTCTGTTTCGAATCAGAAAGACTGCTGCAAAAACGCCATAGTCCTCATATTCTGCGTACACTAGAAATCCGCCTTTCGCAGTTGCCGTAAGATTCAAAATATCCATTAATCCATTAGTTGCGTTTTTGGAAAAATCTACAAACTCTAAATCCGTCGGACTGTTCTTGTATCTTAAAAATTCATTTGCAAAATAAGCTTTTTCCTCCGCTTTGAAATTGCCATGTGATTGCCGCGCGTCAATATATCTTTTATTTAAGTGGTTAACGAAATCAACTTCATTTTGAGTGATTGTCAGTAAACTCTGAGATAATTCGATAGTTGCGGTATTTAATTTTATCTCATTTTTAATTACTTCGTGAATTATTAGACGATTTAATTGCATATTATCTGAAATTTGGGCGCATTTATATGTTGAGCTTCATTTAATTTTCTTCTTTGTCGATGCTTGTATAAGTATACTCTCAATATGAAGATATGTTTCGGTTTGTGTGACTCGTATTTAAGGTCAAGATCGTATATTAAATTAATCAGATTTATTCTCGTCTTATTTTATTCACTTATTTGGAGTTTGAACTTGGATTGACAGAGACAATCAGAACAGACACACAATGTGTTTATAATCGCTTGCCAAAATTAAAGATTTTATTTTTTACTAAAAAAGAAATGACAAAATATATTTTACGCAAAAATATATTTTGTCATTAAGAATCTAAGATTGGGTCTGTCCAGGGAGTCAGGCTGGTCGCTTCTATATCAGAACGCTGTAGTTTTAATGCAGAATGTCGTGGAGGATGGGTTTCAGGCCACTGAAGAAAAACTCAACGGCAATCACCATCACAATAAGCCCCATCAGCCGCATCAGTACGTTGTTGCCTGTTTCGCCGAGTAGTTTGATAATGCGGGAAGAACTGAGCAGGATAAGGTACGACAGGATCATAACCAGCACAATGGCGGCGATAAGAATCAGCTTTTTCTCCAGCGTAACGGCCTGCTCCATCAGCACGATGGCATTGGTGATGGCGCCGGGTCCGCAGATAATGGGGATGGCCAAAGGCGTGATGGAAATATCGTTGATGTAACTCTTTATTTCCGAATCTTTTACCTTTACTTGTCCGAGCCGTGCCTGCAACATGTCCATTCCCATAATGAAAAAGATAACCCCGCCCACAATTTTGAAACTGTTGACCGAGATGCCGAAAAACTTGAACAGCAGCTGTCCCGAAAAGGCGAAAAAGAGGATGCTGAGCAAGCCGACAAGCGATGCTTTTTGTGCAATTTTACCACGGCTGTGAGAGTCAAGCTCCGATGTCATGGTCATGAAAATAGGCATCGTCCCGATAGGATTTATCAGGGTAAAAAAGGAAGTCAGGCACAAAAGGCCAAATGTCATTTCGTCGTTCACGTTAATTCGGTTTTTATGGTATTGTTTTGTATGTCTAGGCTTTTAATAATGAAATTGTATTGGCTTTTTTATTCAATCTAATATCACTCCTACGGAGCTATTTATTCATGAGAAATGACAATGCCTACCATAATAATACTCCTATCGGAGCATCGTTTTTGCTTCGGAGAAGCTAATACCGATAGCTATCGGTAGGTAGAAAATAATTGAAACGTAATTGTTGGAGCTCCGTAGGAGTGATATTATGAAAGCCAATTATGTGATGTTTCCATGTCAAAGCTCAATTACCCGTTTTTCTGTCTGGCTTTTGAAGGCGGCTTCGATAATCTGCATTACGCAGATGCCATCGCCGGCAGTGACCGGCATCGGTTTGTTGTCTGCCAGTGCGGTATAAACGCCTTTGTAGAACTCGAAATAGTTGCCCTGTTCGCTTTGTACCTTCTCTCGGATGGTTTCCCCGTTTGACAGGTAGTTGAGGGTGCCCTGTTCCGATTCTGGTTCGGTGCCCCAATCGGCGCTACCCGGTTTTGCCCCTTGCAGCAAAACGCCTTCCTGAATATCGGCGCGCGATTTGAGGAAAGAGCCGTTGGTGCCGTGGATAATGTAGGCCGGAACCGGTTCTTTGGCGATGAGCGTTGCTTTCACCCTGACGTGCAGAGTGGGGTAGTAGAGCAATATGTCGAAGCAATCGTCGACGATGGAAACGGGACGGATGGTGCGGATGTTGGCAAACACCGCCTGCGGCATACCAAACAGGTATAACGCCTGATCGATGGCATGTGGCCCCAGATCTTTGACGATACCCGATCCGGAATTCGGTTCTTCCTTATGCATCTTGTAACTCAGGTCGAGGTTATAACGGTCGAAGTGTATCTCCATCTCTTTGAGATCGCCCAGCTTGCCGCTTTCGATCACCTTTTTTACGGTCAGAAAGTCGCTGTCCCAACGGCGATTCTGGTAAACGGCCAGCTTCTTGCCTTGTTTATCGGCCAGTAGTTTCAGCTCTTCCGCCTCGGCAATCGTCGAAGTAAAGGCCTTTTCGACAACGACATGCTTTCCGGCTTCAAGCGCCCGTTTGGTGTATTCGTAGTGCGTGTAAGTCGGTGTGTTGACCACCACCAGCTCCACGGCATCGTCGGCTAGCAACTCATCCAGCGAAGCGTAAGAGTGTGTTCCCGGATAGGCATCCTGAATCAGCTTCTTGCTGCGTTCCCACGCGCCCAACAGGTGAAATCCTTCGTGAAGGTTGATAAAAGGGGCATGAAATACCTTTCCGCTCATGCCGTAGGATAATAGTGCAGTATTGATGGCTTGCATAGTATGTAGGTGATTTATTTTATAAGTTGAAGCGTTACAAGATAAGCGCAGTGGTCGGAAGCAATGTCGTTGTGAATTACTTCCTGATGGATAACTCTCCATCGAGAAACCGGCGCAAACATTACATAATCAATTTTCACCTTAGGTTTGTTTGATGGAAATGTAGGTTCAGGATTGCTCTTATCGTAGGTGATACCCCATTTTTTCTCCAGCAGTTTAATCGGATCACTGCCGGGAATATCATTGAAATCTCCGGCTAAAATAGTAGGGTAGTTTTCCTTGCTATATAGCTTGTTAATTTGTTTTGCCTGAGCAATTCTATCTCCTTCCGGCAAATAATCGATATGTGTACATACCAGATTGATTATATCGCCGGATGATATTTTCGTAGTGACAATCAGCGATGTGCGTGCTTCATGTCCCGAAGTGGATGGCAAAGGATTGTTTTGGGTCCTCAAAAAGGGATACCTGGATAAAATTCCCACACCGTACTCGCCTTTGTCAAAGTCTATGGCTCTGGCAAACAGCGGTACCATTTTGCATCTTAATCCTAATTCCGTGGCCAAATCTTTACCGGATGACCGGCTGGTTTTGAAATCGACTTCCTGCAGTGCCACAAAATCGGGATTGGCATCTTGTATTACTTTGGCAATAACATCGTAATTGAAGTCTTTTTGCATTGTGGCTCCATGCAAAATATTGAAAGTTAATACTTTTACAATGATGGAAGAATCGGTCGGAGCCTGAGCCCAGATTAAATTACAATAAATTAGTAAAACAAATAAAATTCTGATTCGATTCATATCGCTAAATGCTCATCCTATAAACAGGAATTTAAGACGTGGAAAAATGATTTGTACTTCATTAAGTTGATTTCGGAATGTAACTAATCATTCCTTTTTAAGTACCACACTGCGGTATAGCTGGATAAACTCAAGTATCAATAGCAGCCAGAAGCCCCAAAGTAAAGAAACGGATGACAACAGACTGACAACCAGAAATATGATTAATGATAAGATGTTTGAGGCAAGAAGAATAGTCTTTCTTTTTCCGACTTTTATGTATTTGGTGTTGAATAACAGCAGCAGCGAGATGATAAAGCTGAGGCCAATCAGGATTTTCCCGAATATGTTTTTATAGCTGCAAATGGTTCCTATACCGGATAATGAGGCGTCTGTGGGCGTTTTTACGCGTTCCCATACGCTATAGAGTGACCATGCGAAATTATTGAGCTTCGATTTGAACTTGTTTTGCTTTTCGGGCGGAACGTTGGATGAGGCGCTTTTCTGAGCAGTATCAGTTTTCAGTGTGTCTATTGCGGGCGCCTGACTCAAATGATCTTGTGAGGTGTCCGACATATGCAGCGACACAATGCTATCCTGAATGTGTTTCTGCTTTTCGTAAGTGAACGCGGCTTCTTTGTTGACAACGACCTCATTTTTATTGTAAGCCAATTTCATTTCCGAACCAACACACGTCTTTACAAAGAAGGTGAAGGGAAGAAAATAACACACCAGTGTCAGGATTCGGAGAAAAGTTTTCATATGTATGAATTTTTACTGTTGCAAGTATTGTGTTTTGCTTATATCAATAGAGTTTATATCGAATAGATTACTGATTAACACTGTTTTGTTCTGACCTCTCCTCCTAGCCTCCTCTCCTAAGGAGAGGAGGAACACGACAGTAAAGATATGAGATAAAACTCATTAATGCAGATTTAAATCCCCTCTCTTTGGGAGAGGTCAAATACTAAAAACAAGAAATAAATTAAACGGTATAATGACTAATGATTATTTGTTATTTACCAGATGGCTTGAAAAGCCTTAACTTCATAACCTCAGGTCACAGACCTGAGGGAGTATGTGCCCTATATCATGCGACCTGAAAGGTCGGACAAGACAAGACATCAAGCCCGGTATTCTCTTGTGAGACACATCTTACCTGCAATAAATATTTTTGAGAACAAACGTACAAAGATAAGACAGAATGCGGAAAAGTCACTTGCCGGACAATCTTTCTACAAGCGATTGAATGTGAATCTGAGCGGTGTCCAGTACCGGAATGCGAAAGTCTTTGCTGCTAAGCATCAGCGGAAGCTCTGTACAGCCGAGTATGATGCCGTCGCAGGATTCATTTTCGATAAGGTGATTACAGAGTGCAATCATTTCTGCCTTCTTTTCGGGAATGACAATACCGTCTTCCAGTTCGGGGAAAATAATATTGTGAATCGTTTCCTGTTCTTTTGCGGGAGGCACAATAACGTTGATGCCGTGTTGCGCAAACACATCCTGATAAAAAGAGTGTTGCATGGTGAACCGGGTGCCTGTCAGCAGGACGTCTTTCAATTTCAATTGCGCGGCACGATTGCAAGTGGCTTCAACAATGCTGATGAGAGGAAGCGGGGAGAGTGCCTGAAGCCTGTCGAAAACGACATGTGGAGTGTTTGAAGCAATGGCAGCTACCGTTGCTCCTGCGTTTTTCAAAGAAATGACCGACCTGAGTAATAGGTCGGTCACTCCTGAATAGTCTTTGTTATCAATCAGCGACAACATTTCAGTCATGTTGATGCTGTTGATGATAATACGTGGATAGTTTTCGTCTTTTGATATGGAACGGTAACCGTTGATAATGCCTTTGTAATATTCAACGGTTGATTCGGGACCGATGCCACCCACAATCCCGATAGTTACCGGGTTATTTTGTGTCATAGACAATAGTGTTTGTCTGCTTAGTTGAAATGGTAAAGGAATATTACCGAACCCTGAAAGGCTGGTTTGTTGCTGTCTTTAATTTCCATTGTAACCCCGATTTCGGCTTTGGTAATACCGCGCAGGTTGACGGCCGATACCAATATGGCTCTAACTCTTACTTCGCTGTTTACAGTGACGGCCTGATTGAATTTGAGTTTTTCAATACCGTAGTTCACCAGCAGTTTCGTGTTTTGCACGTCAACGATTTGTGCCCATAATACAGGAAGCAACGATACGGTGAGATAACCGTGAGCAATGGTTGCTTTATAAGGGCTTTCCGTTTGCGCTTTTTTTTCATCCACATGAATCCATTGATGATCGAGTGTGGCGTCGGCAAAAAGATTGATTTGTTCCTGTGTTATTTTTAAATAATCTGATACACCCAGCTCTTTTCCCATGTACGGTTCAAAATCCTGATGACTGCTGATAATTACTTTGCTCATATACAGTTTTTTTAGATAGATTTAAGTTGTGTCTGCAAACGTTTGTTGTCTAATTTCGCTTCAAAGTTACAAAAAGTCGTTTATATATTTTGTGCGTTAAATAAGGCACGGTGTAAAAATAGTTGTTTATTACAACTTAAAGTTAATATAAGTCCTGTTTGAGCAGAGTTAGCAGCTTATCTGAATGATTTGTGCAATTAAATAAGTTTGTTTTCAATAGCAATTTTTACCAGAACGGCTGTATTGCGGGCTTGTAGTTTGCAAAGCAGGTTCTTGCGATAACTGTTAACGGTTTCTACTCCCAAATACAGTTTGCCGGCTATTTCAGCATTGGTATAACCTTCAACAATCAGTCGCAACATTTCGGTCTCGCGTCGGGTAAGAATACTTTTCTGATTTGTTGGATTGATATGGTGGAGATCTATATCATGACTCAAAAAGTGTGTGCCATGAAAGACCGTTTCTATTCCTTGCATTATTTCTTCGGGCATCGCGTTTTTCAAAAGGTAACCATAAGCTCCACTTTCAAGCATTTTTTGGATGATGCCATAATCGTTAAAGATGGTCATTGCTAAAATACGGATCGAAGGCCATTGCCTGCATATTTCTTTGCAAAGGGCTATTCCGTTATAGTCGGGTAAATTGGTGTCAAGAAGCAATACATCGGGCAATTTGATCTGTAGTTTTTGCATACATTCTTTGCCATTAGCCGTCATAAAGAGGACTTCAGCGATGCCCGATGAAGTGATTAATTGCTTTAACCCTTCTACCAGTACGGGGTGGTCGTCTGCAATGGCAACTTTGATCATTCTTTTGTTTGCTTACACGTCTGAACTTCTGCTCGTATTTCAGTCAAACCCATCGTAAAGATCGCATGTCGGTCAGTTTGTAATTGTTTCCATTGCAAACCTCTGTTGCTAAATAAAATGGAAGGAGCGTCGTTTTCTCTTAGATTATTCTCAGCAAATATAATAACGAAAATGGCTTTAAATACCCCCTTTTGGGGGTTTTTGACTGTTTTAAAATAACGTATCTTTATTTTTAAATCTATGAAATATAATATTCATATATATAGTTGTTTATGATGTATGGCGTCAATTGAAAACGAGATGATATATAGTTGTTGTGAGACAAACACACTATTTGTTTTGATTTGAAAAATACCACATGTGGAAACATAAAAATTAAGCGTATGAAACAGAAAATCTTTTTTATGGTAATTGCGCTTTTCTTTGGTTGGACGACCAATGCGCAGGTAAAAGTGGTTGATCCGAAAAAAGTGACGGAAAAAAGCGTTTCGAATGCTGCTAACTCGGATGTCAATCAAACTGTTAATAGCGGTGTGAATAGTGTAAACAGCGTTGTTAAATCGGGAATTAAGAGCCTGTTCAAGAAAAAAAGCAGCCAGCCACAGCAAACCGGCAACAGCACTGACGCCGGACCGGCAACAAATGAGAATCAGTCTGTAACTTCTTCATCCACTGTGAATAAAGAAAATTCGCCTTCCTTACGATCGTTTACACAGTATGACTTTGTGCCTGGCGATAAAATTCTGTTATACGAGGATTTCAGTCAGGACGCGGTGGGCGATTTCCCGGCTCTGTGGACAACCGATGTGGCAGGAGAAATTAATACACTGAATATTGCCCCCGGAAATTGGTTCAACTTGAACAGCACCGAAGGCACTTACTGGTTGATGAAAGATATTGACTTTCCAAAGAATTTTATCCTTGAAATGGATATTGTTCCCAAACCTGCTGCACCCCGCTATGCCGCTGATATAGTTTTTTTTGGCGAAGAAAAGCATAGTGAGATGGATAAAAACGGAGATCCCGGTACTTGCGGCTTGCATGTTCTTATTGCTAAATCAGATTGGGAAACAAGAGGATATAAGCGTGGTGCACAGGAGAGACTTACCGGCTCGTCGACAAATAATCTGGTTGTTCCGGGAAAGGTGAATCATGTAATAATATGGGTTCAAAATCGTAGAGTCCGTATTTATAATGCAGGAGGAAAGGTGTTGGATGTACCGACCAATATCTATGAAGGAAGCAAATTTTCGCGATTGTGCTTCAAACTTTACCGTGGAGCATCTTCAGGTTCATACATCTCGAACATCAAAATTACAACAGCATCACCCGATACACGTAATAAGCTCCTGACAGAAGGTAAATTAGTTACCTATGGTATTTATTTTGACGTTAATAAAGATGTCGTAAAACCAGAATCGTACGGAACATTGAAGGACATAGCAAAAATATTAAACGAAGTTCCGGATGTTAAGGTTAAAATTGTGGGGCATACAGATAATGATGGAGCTGATGCAGCCAACCTGGACCTGTCGAAGCGAAGAGCAGCATCGGTGAAAGAAGAATTAGCCAATACGTTTGGTGTAAATGCCGATCGTTTGGTAACCGATGGAATGGGAGAAACCAAACCTGTAGCTCCTAATGATACACCCGCGAATAAAGCACTCAATCGAAGGGTGGAGTTCATAAAGATGTAGTAATTACTAAAAGAATTGCAACCGGTTTTTTAAAAAATTACACCTTCGACCGATCTTCTCACATTGTCTATATAGTGTGAATTCTCTTTTTTTTGCCTTAATCAACCTGTTCTGTAATTTTAATGGCTAATTGTCAGTCATGAGTATTAATACTTGTAACAATGAAAACAAATGCACTTTGTCTCTGTTGTGCTTTTTTATGTACGTCAATGCAAATGATGTGTCAGGTTACAATCTCGCATCCAACTAGTGTAATAGGTCAAATATTCAGTGTTAGTGTGTCAAGCGCTCAGGCAAATTCAGGCAATTCAGGAGCAAATCAGATTTGGGACCTGACTACATTAGCAACTGACTCAATCGTTAATTATCAAATTAGCAATCCATCCGGCTCAACTGCAATTGGAACTACAAATCTGGTTTACCAGTCAAAGTATGATGCAGAGTGCTTTTATGATTCACCTTCTATCCGGCAATTAATGGGTATTGTGGTGGATACTCTTTCGATAATATACACTGTTCCTGAAGTATATTTAAGATATCCGGTGACTTACAATGCTTCGTATTCAGATCCATGGGCAGCTGGTTTTAGTTACGGCGGATATAACTATTTAGAAGCAGGAATATCAACCTCAAATGTAGATGGCTATGGCACACTAAATTTGCCGAATGGATCTACCTACAATAATGTGCTGAGAATCCACAGAAGTAATAATTATAAAGATTCAGTAGAATTCGTGGCGGGATTTATTACAAAGAAAATAACCTCTGTTGACGATTATCAATGGTATGCGCAAGATGTAAACTATCCGTTGGCTACAGTTGGGACGATTACTTCATATACTCAAACGACTTATCATGGAACAGTAATTAATTCATCCGCCCCAACCACTTCTTATCAGGCGCAATATCTGGTGAATATTTCAACCGGGGTTAACGAGGTGACACAAAATAAAAGTGGTATAACAATTTGGCCGAATCCTGCGACTGACTATTTTACAGTTAATACTACAGAGGAAGCCACTGTATCAATCATTTCTTTTAATAATTGCACGGTTTTGGAGAAAGAAATTCATGGTTCAACCCCGATTTCGATATCGTCTCTTCCAAAAGGTGTTTATCTGGTGAAAATAAAAATCAATACAGGTTTTTCTATCGAAAAGCTGACTGTCAGATAAATCTGTTCACTAAGCAGAAAAACGAAAAACTGATACCATGAACAATGGGGGAGCCGGATCGCAATATACAGCGGTCTCAATCCCCATTTTGTGATTGGAAAACGAAAGTAAGCGATACCTGAATTCGTACAGAATGAACGTCTGATTCTTTAAGTCATCTTTTCCTCTAAGGTCATATGGCGTTATGTATCATTTTTATTGCTTCTTCTGCCGAATGAACCGGTAATCCGCATGTGTTGTTCTGGCAAACGTAAAAGCTTAATTTTTTATTGTTTGCACGTTCTTTCAAAAGCGGCAATGTTGCATCATTACCTCCTGCTATCACAGTAAACGGCAAATAATGTTGTTGTAAGCGCAGAGCTTCCGACAGCGCATTTTCGCCTGTAACTACAATCTCAATTGACGGATGGGTGATTTTACCGGCCAATATCGTCCAGTTGGCAAAATAGGCTCCGCCCTGTATGTAGCGCTGCCCAATAGTTTTTAGCATCAATTCTGCTCGTTGTTGGTAAATGAGGTTGTCGGTAAGCCGCCCCAGTTTTAACAGCACATGCGCCATCCTGGAGTTTGACGAAGGCATCACATTATCGGTATAATCGTATTTTCGGGCAATAAGAGGTTCCGATTTGTCAGACGTGTAATAGAAGAGCCGGTGTTCTTCGTCCGTAAAATGATGGAGCACGTAATTAGTCAGCTTATCGGCGAGTTGCACGTGACTGATGTCAAACGAGACCTCATATAACGACAGCATTGCGTCTGCCAGAAAAGCATAATCGTCCAGGAAAGCTTCGGTGGAAACCTGACCATCCATGCAGGTTCGGTAAAGAATATCATCGTGAAGCAGATATTTTTTCACGAAACCGACCAGTTCTGTTGCGCGTTGCAGGTATGACGGATTTCCGAACGCTTTGTAAGCAGATACGTAAGCCGCAATCATCAGAGCATTCCAGGCCGTGATGACTTTTCCGTCGGTTGAAGGGCGAACCCGTTTACTTCTTGTGTTGAAAAGGACTTTGTTCGCATCTTGCAAAAGATTATCAAAATCAACGGGATCTACTCCATTTTTAAGGGCAAATTCCTCTTTGTCGACCGTGTAATGCAGGATGTTTTTCCCTTTCTCCCAATTGCCGTTCGCACTAATGTGGTAAAAATGAGAAAGCAATCCTATGTTGTTTGATTCCAGTGAATGTTCAAATTCATCTTTTGTCCATACATAAAATTTGCCCTCTTCGTGCTCACTGTCCGCATCGATAGAGGAATAGAATCCCCCTTCCGGATTCCGGAGTTCTCTTTCGGCAAAGGCAATAGTTTGTTCTGTAATAGTTTTATATTCTGGTTTGCGTGTTACCTGCCAGGCATGTGCGTAAAGCGTAATCAACTGCGCATTGTCGTAAAGCATTTTTTCAAAATGGGGGACTTTCCATTGCCCGTCTGTAGAATAACGGGCAAAACCGCCGCCTATCTGGTCGTAAATGCCCCCACGTGCCATCGAATCGAGGGTGTAGGTAACAGCAGCCAGTATGTTTTTTTTGCCGGAAATGGCATAATATTGCAACAGAGCTTCCCATCCCACGGGCAGCATGAATTTGGGAGTCCCCTTAAAGCCCCCGGACAATAAATCCACCTGAGAAATGAGGCTTTCGAATGCTTCGTGATAGTCGGATTGCAGGATAATGTCCGATTCGGTCTCTTCATCGAATGTTACGGACAAAGGGCTGGTTTGCAATCCACAGGTTAAGGAACCTGCGGCTTCTTCTACTTTTGGGAAATCGGTTTCATACAAATCGGCCAGTTGTTGCAACAGTTCTTTCCATTGATGAGGCTGAAAATAGGTGGCTGCATAAAACGGACGTCCGTCGGGTAGGGCGAAGGCATTGAGGGGCCAGCCTCCCCGTCCGTTGATAAGTTGAGCGGCCTCCATGTAGATCTGATCAATGTCGGGTCGTTCCTCACGGTCTATTTTGATGCAGACAAAGTGCCTATTCATCAGCCCGGCAATAGCTACATTAGAGAAAGACTCCTGAGCCATTACATGACACCAATGGCACGAGGCATAACCGATGCTGATCAAAAGGGGTTTGTTCTCTGCTTTTGCTTTGTTTAGTGCCTCCTCTCCCCATTCGAACCAATCGACAGGATTGGCTGCATGTTGGCGGAGGTACGGGCTGGCTGCATGAGCCAACCGGTTGTATGTAACGGGTTGCATAATAGTTAGGTTTTAGTATCGGTATTGTTGTTTCTGTAATAACTTAATGCTCCGCTCGGGCATTTTTCTATTTGTGCTATAATTTGTCCGGTAGATACTCCGTTCGGATTTATCCAGGGACGTTTCTGTGGGTTGAACACAGTGGGTAGACCCTCTTCATCACACCAACAAACAGTGGAATGAATACACAAACCGGGTTTCCATACAATGGTGATTTCTCCGTTACTATATTCTTTGACAATGTTTTTTGTATCCATAGCGTTGTTTGTTTTGCCCAAAGGCAATGGTGCGATTATTGTATTTGCTGTTGCAAATATAAGGTGGTAGTTTGCCAAAGTGGAATGACCGACTGATGTTTTATACAATTTCAGACTTGTTGGGAAACCGGATGAGGAACGCAAACTACGCAAATACCGCAATCTGCACAGGGTGTAATTGTTTAGATGTAAATTGTCTGTAAAGTATTGGTCGTACTTTATTAGCGAAGACCGGGCTGATTCACGTTATTCGTGTGTTTCAGATGCGGACTGATTTAGACCGGGAAGGATGGAAGAGAGGAAAACAGAATAATTGCTAACGGCTAATATGTTTTTCGAAATTACGGGAGAAGATAGTATCGCCGTTTTTGTCCATCAGGAACCCTTCCACACCGTATTTGTCGGAAAGGGATTCCATTCTCCGGAGAAATGTTGCTTTGTCGCAATTGAAAAGGCCGGTGGAAAGAACGTCGCCGGTAAATGCATCCTGACTGATGATACCTATCTGGCGATTTTCGGAAGGATAGCCGGTTTTCGGACTGATAATATGTCCGTAGCGTTTTCCCTCTATTTCAAGAAAAGTGTTTTCGTTCGAAGAAGTAGAATAGCATTGATTGGCAAGTTGTAGCAAAAAGAGTGTGTTGTCCTCATCTTCCGTATCGTTTACTTCCACCTGCCAGTATGGATGTGAGTCGTTGTTGATGGCGCAAATGCTGCTTCCTCCGGCATTGATAATGGCGTCGGTTATTCCGGTAGCGCGCATCAGTTTTGCCACCTCGTCGACAGCAAAAGCTTTGACAAACGAGCCGGTAATGATTTCCTGTCCCTTTTCAATGGCAACCTTTGTACCTTCGGTTTGTATGCGTCGGTAACCGACCTGCGACAGTGCAGTCCGGATCTCGTCGTCGGAAGGAATGCGCCAGGCGGATGTTTTGTAGAAACCCCACAAGCGAATCAGCGGCATCACGGTGATGTCATATTCACCTGCCAAATCATCGGACAGGTCACTCAAGCGCTTTAGTAATGTAGCTGTGCTGGAGTCGGTATTGACAAACGATCCTGCTTGTCGGTTGATTTGATCTATAAATGAACCTTCGGCATATGAATTGTAGCGCTCGTTGACGGTTTCCATCACGGCAAACAACTCATCAAAAACCGATTCGTCCCAAAATGCGGATAACTTCAGCTTGATATGAGCATGAAACAACCAGCGTGTTTGGGTTTTATAGAGCAGCGATGACGCCATTATTTTGTAGAAGAGGCTTTTTCTGGCTTATCTTTTTCAATTTTTGTTTTCGTAGCCCATGCCTGAGCGTTGCTTTTGTTTCCTGCTTTGTCAACAGTTTTTGCGCTTTTTGCTTTACTGTTCGTGTTTGTTGTGGATTCTGCAGCTTTCTTGCCTTTTGCTTTGGTCTTGGAAGGAGTGGCTTTTTCTTGTTTTGTCTGATCGCCGGAGGTAGCTGTGTTGCTTTTATTGGCTTGAGCCATTGCATCTTTTCCACCGAATACAAACAGAGCTCCGATAAGGAGAAGAATCGCTTTTTTGAGGTTAGTCATATCTTATAGTATGGTTGATTGTTACGATGGCAAAAATAGGTAATATTCGGGATTGAAATAGTCCGAAATAATTGATGGACGTTAAATTTGCTGAAACGCAAAGAATAAGACACCGCGTTTGCATCTTTGCTCCGGCAATCCCGATTGTTCATTTAAGCGAAAAACCGTTTGTTGAGAAATTCCATGAAATGATCCTTGTAAGAATCGGAGATGGGAATATGGATTTTCCCGAAGACAATGCGGTTGCGTTCTATGGTTTTTATCTTGTCGAGCTGAACGATAAACGACCGGTGAACCCGCATGAATTTATCAGAGGGAAGACGTTCTTCTACCGATTTCATGCTCATTAACGACAAGATAGGTTCGGCAGAATTTTCGAGATAAATCTTCACGTAATCCTTCAATCCTTCAACGTAGAGAATATCGTTGAGGAATATTTGTACCAGTTTATATTCGGTTTTGACGAAGATGGAATCGTTGGCCGTTTCACCGTTGGATTGGTTGCGGAGCAGGTTGAATAATTTGGCAGCTTTGTTGGCAGCTTGCAGAAACTCCTGATAACTGATGGGTTTTAGCAGGTAATCGAGCGCATTCACCTTATAACCGTCCAGAGCATATTGTTGAAAGGCGGTTGTGAAAATTATTTTGGTTTTGTCGCTGATCATTTTTGAGAGCTCCAGCCCATTGAGCTCGGGCATTTGGATGTCCAGAAAAAGCAAATCAATACCGCCGCCATGGATAGCTTCCATCGCTGCGATGGCATTGTTGCAGCGGCCTACAAGATTGAGAAACGGGGTTTTGCGTACATAACTTTCTATCAGATCCAATGCGAGTGGTTCGTCATCAACTATCAGGCAGTTAATCATTGTTGTACAGGGTTGGGAAAGGTTGATTTTATGGAACTCAAAGATAGAGGAAAGAGAGAAAAAGCCGCTCGGAAGAACGGCTTTTTCTGTAAATTTATTTTTGACGTTTCAAAACCAATCCGGGGTTTTCCTGACCGTCAGGAGCCGGCATTCCTTCAGCTTTCAATGTGATAGTATCGTCATCTTTGAATGTGCCGGTATTTTTCATTGTTGTGCCGTTGAAGTCGATTTCGAATGAAAAGCCTTTTTCTGTGATTTTACCGTTTGAAATCGGCATGTCGCCCTGAGGAGTTGCAATGGCACCGGTAACTTTGTCACCATCAGTTGTAAATTTGAAGGTCATTTCCATACCTTGTCCGCCATCCGGTGCGCCAAATGTGGCTTTCCATGTTCCGTCTACTTTACCGGCATAAGCCTGTAATGCAAAAAGCAGCATAAATGCTACTGAAGCTAATGTTTTCATAGTTCAAAATAGTTTTTTGTTGTTAATAAAAAGGATAATTAAAAAGACATACAATATTAAAATTTAATTTGTAGTTGCGCAAAGTAAGTGTCGCCTCTGTTTTCGAGGCAAAGATTGTGACGGTGGGGATAGAGTAATTCAAGTCGTTTTTTGAGGTTCTCCTGTCCGATGCCCGAACCGCTTTTATCCTGCATGTTTTTGGGAAAATAACTGTTTTCTACGGTGCAAACCACTTCCTGGCCTTCTTTTGATGTAATGCTGATACGTACAAAAGATGGATTTACAGGGCTGATTCCGTGTTTGAAAGCGTTTTCTACCAATGAAATAAAGAGCATGGGAGCTATCCGATCCTTGCCCGATTCTATATTGAATTCGGTCGTCAGTTGTACCTGATCTGACAGGCGTAGCGACATGAGCTCGATGTAGCTTTTCAGAAAGTCGATCTCTTTGTCGATTGGCACAAAATTATCGTTGTTTTCGTATAAAACATAACGCAGTAAGTGGCTTAACCGGTGAACTGTCTCCTGCGCCTGTTCGGGATGAACCGGTATGAGCGAGTAGATATTGTTGAGTGTGTTAAATAGAAAATGAGGGTTCAGCTGATTTTTCAGGTTTTTGAGTTCCGTCTCGAAACGGTCTTTTTCCATTTCTTTGCGCTCTGTTTCGGTTTTGTACCATTTGCCGGTAACCCGAATCGCAACGCTAAGCCCCACGGAAAGCACGAGAGAGGTAATGTCTCTGAACAAAAATGGATCGGGAGGACGAGGTATATGCATCCTGCCGTGCATCGGTCCTTGCCAGATATGGGCAAATTCAACGGTGCGATACCAGTACAGCAATAAAGAGCAAACAACGATTAAAAGCGTATTTACAATAATGAACCGGACGGCCTTTCTGTCAAATAGAAATCTGTTTATCAAGTATAAATAATTCAGATAGAACACTATGAAAAATGCTCCTATATAAACAAAATACCCAAAATACATGTCCATTCTGAAATGACGGCTGTCATTCATGAAAATGAAAGGAAAGCAGAAGAGTAATGTCCATACAAGGAGATGGATACAGACCTGAATTTTATTGCCGTGTTTTTTTGTGTTGATTATCATGCTAATGTGCAAAGATACGATTGCTTGTAAAAATACAAAATATTTATAGAATAAAAATTATAAAACAAACCGGTTTCTGTTATTCATATCTTAACGCTTCTATCGGATCAAGGCTGGCTGCTTTGCTGGCAGGATACCATCCGAAGAAGATGCCGGTTGCCGTACATACCGCAAATGCCAGAAAGACAGTGTAGACCTGAATAAAGATCGGCCATCCGATAGCAAATTTTACGAGCAACGAAACTCCGACTCCAAACAGGACACCGATCACGCCTCCGGTAACACTAATCAGAATTGCTTCTATCAGAAATTGCAACAGGATGTCGATACCGCGGGCTCCGATCGACATACGGAGACCAATTTCACGGGTTCGTTCGGTGACGGAGACATACATGATATTCATAATACCGATACCACCTACCAGAAGCGAAATGGCGGCAATAGCAGCCAATAGCACGGTCATCATGTCGCTGGTAGAGGTCATCATGGTGAGCAGCTCTTTCTGCGAACGAATGTTGAAGTCGTTGTCGGCATCTTCGGCCAGCTTGTGCGATTTGCGCAATATGGTTTCCATTTCGTCCTGAGCGGCATCCGATACGGCTTCGCTGCGTGCAGAAGCCGAGATATTGTTAAAGTAGGTAATAGCTGCAATACGTTTCATCACCGTCGTGTAGGGAGCAAGTACCACATCATCCTGATCCTGTCCCATGGAGTTGTTGCCCTTTTCGGTTAAAACGCCCACCACCCGCATCGGAATATTTTTGAAACGGATCACCTTTCCCACCGGAGATTCCCCGTTGGTAAAGAGATTATTCACAACGGTTTTTCCTATCACACACACTTTGGCAGCCGCCTTAATATCCTGATCGGTAAACATATCGCCTTCGGCAATCGTGTACTTACGAATATTGAGATAGCTGGCATTCACCCCTGACATGGAGGTCGGCGTATTGTTGGTACTGAAAATGGCCTGACCGCTGGCACTCACAATGGGAGTAATGTCCGACAGGTATTCGCTCTGGTCGAGTAATGCCTGATAATCGGCCTGTTTCAGGGTTTGCATGCTGCTGGCATCCTGACGAACGCCACCCATCATTCCCTGTCCGGGTTCTACAAAAATCATGTTAGATCCCATTTCCGACAGCGAACCCTGAATGCTTCGTTTGGATCCTTGTCCGATAGCGAGCATGGTAATCACCGAAGCTACACCGATGATAATACCGAGCATGGTGAGGAAACCCCGGAATTTATTATTGTTCAATGCGCGCAGAGCGATTTTGAACAAATTGCTGAAATTGACATATCGTTTAATCATCGAGTTTCGGAAGTTTAAGTAATGCTTCGTGAGCCGAAGCAATGTTCGTGTTAACGGTGTCTTCAAGTACCAACCCGTCTCTGAGCACAATATTACGACTGCTGAATGATGCCAGTTCTGGATTGTGAGTTACGAAGATGATTGTGCGCTTTTCTTTTTGATTCAAATCCTGAAAGAGAGATAGAATCTCAAAAGAGGTGCGCGTATCGAGGTTACCGGTCGCCTCGTCGGCCAGAATTATCACCGGTTCGTTGACCAAAGCACGGGCAATGGCAACACGTTGTTGCTGTCCGCCCGACATCTGGTTAGATTTGTGATAGAGCCGGTCGGACAGTCCAACCGCTTTGAGCGATTCGATGGCTTTGCGTTTCCGTTCGCGAGACGATACTTCGTTGTTGTAAATCAACGGTAGCTCCACGTTTTCTACGGCTGTGGTTTTCGGCAGCAGATTGTACGACTGAAAAACAAAGCCGATTTTTCGGTTGCGAAGCATTGCCCGTTCATCTTTATTCATCTGCTTGATCGAAATTCCGTCGAGCTTGTAATCGCCTTCGGACGGAGTATCGAGACATCCGATAAGATTCAGCAGCGTAGATTTCCCTGAACCGCTGGTACCCATGATGGTAACAAATTCTCCCGCCGATATCGAGAAGGAGACGCCTCGCAGGGCGTGCACCTTCTCTGTACCGACAATGAATTCGCGTTTCAGGTTGACTACTTCTATAATATTCTTTGCCATGATTAATTTGCTGTTTTGGTTCTTTTACTATCGCTTCCAGGCCGTTTTGGCATAAACGGGCTGCTACCTTCCGATTTTTGAGATGCATCAGGAGTGGCTGCTATTACTTTCTCTCCGATAATAATTTCGTCGCCGGCTTTCAATCCGCTGAGGACTTCAGTATGTGTGGGATCGGTGGATCCGATCATGATTTTTACGGCTTTCGACCCTGTGGGTTGCTGAATCCATACCTGTTTTTCGCTTCCGCCTGTTTTGTTGACTTTTTTACCGGTTGGGCTGTAATTGAGCGCTTTGTTGGGAATAACAAGTACGTTATTCTTTTCCATCGTATAAATGTTTACACTGGCGGTCAGACCCGGTTTGAGTTTGAATTCAGGATTGGGAGCCATTATTACCACTTTGTAAGTCACCACGTTTGAGGTAGTAGTAGCTTCAAGGCGCACTTGTGTCACTGTTCCCTTAAATGTATCGTTGGGATAAGCGTCAACGGTGAAAGTGACGTTCTGACCCTCTTTTACCTGTCCGATGTCTGCTTCGTCAATATTAGCCAATACCTGCATGTGGCTCAGGTCGTTGGTGATGGTGAAAAGCGTAGGAGTAGTCATGGCTGCAGCTACGGTTTGTCCTTCTTCAACGGCACGCGAAAGTACCACTCCGTCAATCGGTGAGTAGATGGTTGCGTAGTTGAGATTGGTTTTTGCTTTAATAACATCCGATTGCGATCTTTTGTAATTCAACTTAGCGGTGTTGTAGTTGTATTCAGCCGTTTCGTAATCGGTTTTACTGACAGCCTGCTTTGCGTAAAGATCTTTTACCCGGTTAAAGTTTTTTTCCTGATAATCCATCTGAGTTTTGTTGACATTCAGGTCGGTGAGGGCACTTTGGTAAGTCGAACTCAACACTGTCTTGTCGAGTTCTGCCAAAAGTTGGCCTTTCTTAATAACTGAATTGTAGTCGACATAAATTTTGTAAATGGTACCTGATACCTGTGTACCGACAGTGATTGTTTTAATTGGCGAGACGGTGCCGGTGGCGGTTACCGATGCCGATATGGTTCCCATAGCAACTTTAGTTGTTTCGGGAATGGCAGGTTGCTGTTTCTCCTTTTTACAGGTAAAAAATCCGATCAGGATCAACACGAGTATGGCTGCGATGCCGATCCATATTTTAGTTCTCTTGTTCATGAAAGTATGTTTTAGAAGTTAATTTGTCGTTTATTGTATAGGAATATTCTGATAGAAGTTCAATAGTTTGAGATTCAGAACTGCCGAATATTTAGCCTGTAACAGCTCCATTTGAGCCGATAGGTAGGTGTTTTTTGCATTCAATAGTTCTACCGTATTTTTCATTCCTAGGTTGAATTGGTCGTTGACCAGAGAATAGCTTATTTCCGACGATTTCACCTTGTCTTTGGCCGATGCGTATTTGCTTTGCGATGAAACAACGTCCTGATAGGTCGTTTCGATGTTTTTTAGCAATGTCTTCTGGGCAGCCGTATAATCCAGTTGCGCGCTTTTGATAGCATATTCGGCTTTTTCGACTGCCGATTTGTTTTGCCGGTTGTTGAAAATCGGAATGCTGACCGTTACACCGAGACTTTGGTTGAGGCTGTTGTTGAGCTGGCTGGTGAATTTCTCGTTGCTATTGTATTGGTTTCCGGTGCCGATACTTCCCGCAAGCGAAACGGTGGGATAGTAAGCTGCTTTGCTTTTGTCGAGCGACAGTTCTGCTACTTTAATATTCATCTGTCCGCTTTTAATTTCGGGACGGCTTGAAAGGGCAGTGTTGTAAATCTGGCTTTTGTCGGAAACGGGTTGCAACACCTCTTCGTCTTTGATTTCCGGGAAAACGATATTAATATCTTCGTTGATGTCGAGTTCGAGCAACTGTTTTAGGGTCAGTTTAGCTTCGTTGAGAGTGTTTTGAGCGGTCGTAAGCGTGTATTTATCACTACTCAACTGTGTTTCTACCTGAGCATAATCGTTCATGGCGGTAGAACCGGCATCAAGTAATTGCTTGGCACGTTTCAGCTGAGCTTCCGACGATTCGACGGTCTGTTTGTTGATTTTTACGGCTTCGTTCGCATACAATACGTTGAGGTAAGCCTGTGTGATGGCTGTGGAAATGTCGTTTTCGGTTGACGAGGACGAGAGCTCTTGCAGTTGTACCTGCAAACCCTGTTGTTCGATGTTCTTGGAGATTCTGCCACCGTTCCACAGTGTCATCGACGAGCTGACCGAGTATCGGCCTGCTACATTGCTGTTGTTGTGGTACGAACCGCTAAGTCCGGCTATCCGGCTATTGGTGAACGTTTGAGAAACAGAAGCATCGAGCGAAGGGAGGCGGGCGGCTTTGGCAGTGAGAAGATCCACCTTTGCATCCGAAACGCTGATTTTAGATTTCTGAACCTGAATGTTGTTTTTCAGAGCATAGTCGATGCAACTTTTCAGATTCCATTGCGCGGGTTTTTGTTGTGCGGAAAGCTGTAGAGAACAGCTGATGCCGATTAGCAATCCCAGAATAGTTTTTGTTCGAAACATATAATTGTTGTTTTCAGTTTTCGATACAAAACTACGACACGGAATATGCCGGCTACAATTATATTATAGGAAGGGGCTGATTTTGCCGATGCAAACTGGAATTCTATCGACGAAACGGGAGCGTAAAAAGACTCACGGATAGAGATGCGAATGAAACAGATAGAGGAAATTCAATATAATCAGCATTCTATGCGGGAGAAATAGATAGAGAAGTCATCTTTACTTTTTATAATTACACTCCTAACGGAGCTCTTGATTGTTAGATTAGAATGGTTCTACCATAATTTTGCTCCTAACGGAGCATTTTTTAGCTTCGGAGAAGCGATTCCCGATAGCTATCGGGAGGTAGAAATATTGATTAAGATGTGATACAGAGCTCCGATAGAGCGAAATTATAATCTATAAGAAGTAAAGACGACGTCGATATGTTTGTAGGAAAAAAAACGACAAACCAGTTGAAGAGTTTCATCTATGTCAGCAGATGTTTCATATAAAAAAGCGTTGTTGAACCGTGAGCCAGCGTTTCGGTCACAATAAATCCTTTTTTGCGGTATATTTCAACATTGCGGGTATTTGCAGTTTCCAGAAAGAGAGGTAGATGCAGGTGTTTGCATTTCTCAATAACGGGATTCATTAGTTTGCTTGCCAGCCCTTTACCCTGAGCTTCGGGCAGTACACCAATGGTGTAGAGGTACCAGTATTTTTGACGTTTGGGAAATTGACGGCACGAATCGGCCTTGCTTTTCAGGTTCCGGATCACGCATGGAATGCCCATTTTGAAGAGAAAAATCAGGTTGCGTTGGATGAAATTCCATGTGAAACGTTCTTTTGCTTCGTTCTTCCACATGGCAACGGCCGAATTATCTTCGGTAACGTAAATATATCCGTTCTCCAGGGTTTCGTCAATGGTATAATCCATTATCACATCCAGCTTGTTCTTGTGCCTCGATTGTGCGGTGAGCCATTGGATGCAGGGATCGTTTTTGAACGATTCGATCAATACTTTTTTGATGGTAGGTTTGTCCCGGCGGGTTGCCAGTCGTAAATCGGAATTTTCAATCTTTAAGTTCATAAATGCTACTTTTGCCTTTGATTTCGTTGCAAAAGTAGGCTGCTGCTTCGAGGCCGCATTTGATATATGTCAAATAAAAGCGGGATAGTGCTATTTTGCTCTGATGCGGCTAAGTGTTTCGAGACTGATGCCAAGGTAGGAGGCAATGTAGGTTAAGGGTATTTGCTGAAGAAAATGAGGGTATCTTTCCAGCATAAAATGATAGCGTTCGGCCGCTGTGCAAAATTGCAATGAATAGAGACGTTCTTCCAGCAGGATGACATAGCCCGAAATAAGAATCTCTTTAATTTGTTGGATTAATGGCTTTTGCGTCTTTATATCATCTAAATCAGAAGCCTTCATCCGGTATATTTTACAAGTGGTCATTGCCTGTATATAGCCGATACTTTTTTGCTGCAACATCAGGCTTGTGAAGTTGGCGGCAATGTCGTTCGGAAAATCGAAGTTGGTGGTAATTTCTGTCCCGTCCTTGATGTAATAATTGCGCAGAATACCTTCCAGTACGAAGTAATAATAGTGGCACACTTCACCTTCCCTGACCAGAAAGTCATTTTTCTTTAGCGAAACCAACTGAATATACTCTTTCATCTCTGTCTCCAGCAGGTTCTTCAGCATAGGAATAATTTTATCCTTATAGCTCAGAATTTCTTTACTTGTATTAAAAGCATTGGGCGACATATGGGTGCCAATTTTAGATAATGACATTATGGTATCAGTAATTGCATTTCGCAATTTTTGCAGTCGAACTTCAGTAAAAAGCGGTCGTTCTTGCCCTGAAGGTAGAATGGTTCACGGGGAGCCTGCTTCGGGTGTTGTTTAGACGGACACCAGCCCATCTCGTATTTCAGACAGTATTTGGTAATCATCACCGGCTGACCAGATTGCAGTTTGCCTTCTGTTTCGAGTGCTGCGTCTATCTTTTCCACGCCGTGATCGAGGTAAAACGAGCGTGCTTTGGCATTGGCAACATTGCCCAGGTAAGTGAGCGACTTTTCGGGATAGACAGGTATCTTTTTTCTCGCCTGACGCAGTGGAGGGCGTTGATTGATGCGGATTATCTGTTCCAGTTTGGCGACCATCAGTCGGCGCCATTCGCTTACCTTCGATGCCGGAAAAAACCATGGCGATGAAAATCCGGTGTGAATCTGGTTCAATTCAAAATCGGTATTACCCAGCTTGGCAAACTGAACCCGGATATTTTCCTTTACCTCCGAAAAACCTTTGGTAGATAGCTCTTTGTCGCACTCTAAATAGAATTGAATGCGGTTCCCTTCTGCGTCGGCTTCGATGGAGATGCCGTTTGCCGTGTCTTTGAGGGCAATGTTGACCTGAATTTTACGTTCTGCCGATTTCTTTGTCAGCATTTTGTCGAACTCCTGATCGAAATTGCGGTAGAGCATGGTGCCGGTTTTTAGGTAGGGCATCTTGAGCGGCGTTACTTTGTCGCCATCCACGCGGTTCACACGGATGCCGGTAAACAGTCCGTCGGGAGAGAGGAAACACAATCCGTCGCCGTTGGCCAACGGAACAAGGCTTTTTACTGTGAATGAATTACGCTCCACTCTTTTCACAATTCCGATGGGTTGTCCTATTGATTTTGGGGTGGCGGTTTGCACCAGTCCTGTGGTGCGTTCATTCAAAAAATAGGTGGTGGCACTGCGCTGGAATGTTCGTTGCGGATCGGGACTAAAGAAATGTGTTGTCTTGCCCAACGAAGCTCTGGTGTATTTTTCCGAACCGTCGAGAAGGGCATCCAACCGTTGACGGTAGTAGGCGGTGATATTTTTCACATAGTCCGTTTCCTTGAGGCGACCTTCGATTTTGAACGAAGAAACACCGGCATCCATCATGGATCCAAGGTGAGCCGAGAGGTCTAGATCTTTGAGCGATAGCAGGTGTCCTTCGGACGTGAGCCGGTTACCTGTAGCATCGACAATGGAGTAGGGCAGGCGGCAGAGTTGCGCGCATTCGCCGCGGTTAGCGCTGCGGCCGCGCGTGGCCTGACTGGCATAGCACTGCCCGCTGTAGCTCACGCACAAAGCTCCGTGTACGAAGCATTCGATGCGCGCTTTGGTATTTGTGGCAATAGTCCGTATCTGATCCAGTGATAGTTCGCGGGCCAAAACGATTTGAGCGAATCCGGCCTCTTCCAGAAACTTTGCTTTCTCTACAGTGCGGTTGTTTGTCTGCGTACTGGCATGAAGTTCAATCGGAGGCAGGTTAAGATTCAGCAGTCCCATATCCTGCACAATCAGGGCATCGGCACCGGCACGATAAAGTTGCCAGACCATCTGTTCGGCCTCGTCCAATTCTTCGTCGTGCAAAATGGTGTTGAGTGCCACGTATACCTTGGCACCGAAGCGATGGGCATAAGTAGTAAGTGTTTCAATATCGGTAATGGAGTTTCCGGCAGCAGAGCGAGCTCCGAATTTCGGGGCTCCTATGTAAACGGCATCAGCACCGTGGTTAATAGCTTCAATGCCGGTTTCGGCATTCTTTGCAGGCGATAGTAGTTCGATAGATCTCTTCATAAACAGGACTTCAGATTTGGAATGCAAAGATACGGTAGTTTTTTCAACAGCAGAAAAAATGCTCCGTTAGGAGCGAAATTATGGTAGAGTCATTCAAAATTAAATAATCAATAGCTCCGTTAGGAGTGTAATTATGAAAAGTCAAGACGAGTACATTCTGTAGATAACCGTAAAATCGTTATATTTGGAAAAATTTCATTTTAAGCATTGTTTATGAAGAAAAGTCTGATTCTCATAGTGTTGGCTTGTTCGGTTTCCGTCTCTGTTTTTGCTGTCGGATTGGATACACTGAAGGTCTCACTGCCCAGTCTCCACTGGGCATTTCAGTTGAATCTTCCCGGCTTCGAACTGCAAAGTTCAGATTTGGATCTCAAGATGGAAGGGCGTTATATCTCGGCATACAATGATTCGCTGGCTACGGATGTGTCTGTCAGTATGCAGGATAATTCCCTGCAATTGCAAAGTTCGAAGGCGATGAGAGATACCAGCTGGAATCAACTCAAGAGTTTTTTTCAAGCAAAACAGGCAGTCGTGCTGGATTCTGTCAGGTATGAGTCGGGAAATTGTGCTTTCTCTGATTTTTTCGTTTCTTCTATCTATGGAAATGTTGTCAATCAGCGCAGTATTATTGTTTATCTGTTTCACAACAACGTCTGTGTCACTGTTCAGGTAATAAAATCAAATTATAAAGATGCAGACGTTGACGGTTTTAATAAAATTCTGAGCAGCATGAAACTGATAGCTCCTTATTTGCATGTCTCTCTCGAACATTTTATAGATGGAGCTGCTTATTTCAATAATGGAAGTTATCAGCTTGCCGCAAAAATTCTTCAAAAGGCGTTGGATGAAAATAAAAGCGATCAACTATTGAGTAAAGATCAGCAGTATTGGTTGATTTCGAACATGGGACTTGCATATGGCTTTGCAGGACAATTAGGGAGAGCCGTGACCACGCTTAATTATGGCATCCGGACAGATCCTTATTTCCCGATGTTTTACTATAATCTTGCCGGAGTATATGCGATGGCGGATGATCTCACAGAAACGATCTTTTACCTGTTTAAGGCTTTTCAGTATAAGAAGAATATGGCGCAGGGGAATGAATTTCCAGATCCTAAAAAGGATGAGCTGTTTCGAAAATACTGGAAGAATGAAAAATTCAGGGATGCTGTGCGAAACTTGTAAGAGCGGTTTTGACGTCTTAACTGGTTTCAAACTGTGTTCTGTAATGCCGAAGACCCGCTTTTTATATTGTTATTTCAATTAGAGGTTTTTCGCTGTCTGAGTTGTTGTATACCTGCGCTTTTACCTTGTATTCACTCGAAAACAGATCAAAATCAGCGTTCTTTTTTAGTCGCTCAAAGTCATTTGTCACCATGTTTAAGCATTCGTCCAAATGTCCGGATAAAGCATCGGCATCTTCAAGCCAAAATAATTTGTTCTTCACGATGAGCGTTTCGTTGTCTTCCTTTTGGATTACTAAGTTCTCATAATTCCAAACATCTCCTGCTTCCAATTTTTTTATTCCTTCTAAAATTTTCTTGTTTTTAACCAGGTCTAAGTATATATTATCGAGTCTTTTATACTGGCTTAGTCCAAAGAATAATCCTCCGATACCAAATAAAGTTATCGAAATTATAAATGAGGACAAATCCATATTTGCTCTGTTGAAATGACTGTCGACTAAGAATAATAATATTCCGGCCGGAATGCCCCAACAAACGGTTCCATATAGAAAAATATACTGAAATTTTTTCTTTCTCCGTTCTTCCCAGTTGGAATAGAAATCAGCTTGTTTGTTGTTTAGTTCTTTCATAATCAAAATTTCACTAACCTGTTTTTGGGGGAAAGTTGGAGAAGGGTTTTATCGAAAAAAAGAAAGACGCAGTGCATTAAACCTGCGTCTTTCTAAAGTGTTCGTTGATAAATAGTCTGTTTAGTGAGCTTTAAAGTTCCATTTGGAATTGTCACTGTTCATGTCAAACTTGCCAAGTGTGGGTGTACTGTCGCCCGAAGAGATCAATGCCAAATGTTCTTTGGAATTAGGAACAACCTTAGGCATAATTCTGTAAGTGCCATCGGTCAGTTGATCAATTCTCCACAATTGTTCGGGGGCTCCCGTAAATGTCGGTACTGTTATTAATTCGGCATCTGCGGTTGCGGCCAATGCACGATCAGTTCCTGCGATTACAATTTTATAATAGGGTCCTCCCGGATATCCACCGCCATCGGGAACAGCTGTGATAGTCCATTTTTGATGAGGGCGGAACATGTAGTCTCCTATTCTCACGCCTGTGTTGCCGGTTGGCCAGGTTTTAATTACATCTGCTAATTCCTGCGATGCAACTGGTTTGATGGGTTCGTCGGTGTTACGTCCGAATCCGCGCATACCACCCGGCATTCTTGTAAAATCAACTATTAGTTCCAAAGCATATCCTCTTCTTTCAGATTCAATTTCGTAAGTGCCTTCTTTGAAATTATCTCCGGCAAAAGGCCATCCGTTTTTCCACAACAACGGGCGGATAGCTAATACGCTACGGCCGCTTTGATCCAAATCGGCTTCGTAGTGACACGACATTTTTTCTACACCGTCGCCCAAAATCCAACGGCCGAAGTGTCCGGGGCCTGTAACGCGTCCACCGGCAGCAACCACCATTTTACCGCCACCTTCCAGCATGTCGCGTCCCATATTGTCGAGGTAAGGGCCTGTTACTTTTCTGGAACGACCAACAACGATATTGTAGGTTGAGTTTCCACCGTCGCAGCAGGTTCCATGGGTGCCCAAAAGATAATACCAGCCATCACGATACATCAAATCGGTAGCTTCGCAGTCAATGCCAATATTGATAGCTTTGTTACCTACAACCCGTTTTCCGGTTTTCGGGTCGAGTTCTACAAGGCGAATAAACCCGAAATAGGTGCCGTATGACATCCATAAGCGGCCGTCGGTAGGATCGAGAAGAAGTCCGGGATCGATAGCGTCACAATCTTCCATGTTTTCGGAAGAAGCAACTACGATGGACTCTGTGAACTTAAAATCAGGAGATTTCGGATCAAGCGTTTTATTCCACATGGTATTTAGTCTACCATCGTGTCCGCCTCCCAGACCGCCGCCGGTAGAGCCATAAACAACCAGGTATCGATCTCCAATTTTTATTGCATCCGGAGCAGCACCGCCGCCGGGGCGTACAGCACCACCGTTCCATGTCCAACCGTCTTCGGATATTAATCCGCCGCCGCCGGTACCGAACGTATAATACTTTCCGTCACACTCCGTGATGGTTGATGGATCATGTATAAATGGTTTTCCGATTTGTGCTTTCACGGTTCCGGCTAACAGTACGGATGACAGGGCTGCTACGCCCATTATTTTAGTTTTAAAGTTCATTTGTAGATAATTTTGATTTTAAAAAACAAATGGAATTCAATGTTGCTGCAAATTATCTTCATCGTCAATTGGCGTTGTAAAGCAACATGTTCATTTCATGTGTATATGATTGTTGTAAGGTCGTTTTTTATTCGCAACTAATGGTGAGATCTTTAACAGGCTTTCCGTCTTCATCTAAGAAGCGGACGCAGAAATCGCTCATTCCGGGGCCATTGATTACGGCTCCACGAATGATATTCTTTCCTTTGTTCAGCGTCAGGCGGGGCGACACGCAATCGTCCACAACCATACGTCTGTCTCCCGAAAGCAACACGGCTTCCTTGCCATTGAGCCACCACATCGATGCCGAATTGGATCCTACAGCCATTCTTACATTCTTCATTTCGCGCGGACAGTTAACCACGGTTACCGACCAAAACAGAATTCCGTAAAATTGTTTTCTTAAGCCATAGGCAAAACGGAACAATTTGACATTGTAGTTTTTACTATCTAAAGCATGCCATTTTAGCTCTTGTTCACCCACTTTTACTTTATCTCCATCTTTGGGGAGAACAGTAAACTGGTTGGGAAAATACTCGGTTGAAAATGCTGTTCTGAGATAACTGTCGGTAAAAACAGTATTGCCACGGTTGGGTTTGTTGATTGGTTCTAAAAGTAACCAACGTTGGATGAATCCTTTAGCATCCGGAGTCTTTTTTGCAGCTGTGGCCGGAGTGAAGTATCCTGAGATGCTTCGTGCGGTATCGCTTGCAGTACTGGTTTGCACGGTACTGCTCTGTGCGGTACCGCTCTTTTTAGCCTTTGACTGAGCGTAGCTTCCTTGTAATCCTAATCCTGCCAGAATTACTGAGCTTGCAGCTAATAATAATGTTTTTCGTTTAATGTTCATGGTAGATCTTTACAGTTTTATATTTGGTGTTCTTAAAAATATGAATTTACTCACATCACAAAACTACAATTTTTTTTGCTTCGTACGGCATGATTTTTGCCTTCTGAAGTAGTAAATTTTTTGATTAGTAGTAATATGCGTGTTGGTTTATTGTAAAATTGACAGACTGTTTTTGAAGGGGATATGCCTTGATATATTAAATTTCTCTATCGTTAATTTATACAAAAAGTCAGGTAGAGTATATTTTTGTAAGAATTTGTATGGTAATGTTTTGGCGTTTTGCATTAGTGAAATACTTCTGTCATTGATTATACAAACCTGTCGGATATCTTCCCTCTCAGAATAACAGTTGCTGGTTTTTTCAAATTGTCCCGGAAGTGTATTCCTATGTGGGGGATCTGAGTTGTCTATTCATAGTCTGTTTGTTTGAATTTTTATATAAGATGTTCTTTTTCTTATCCGGGTTTGCTGTTTTTACTCTGAAATGTATCGTCAAAAACAGCCGGGTTTTCCAGAAGAAATATGTTTTGCTCTTTTGTTGCTATCATTGTGGCTAGATAAGCGACGACAGCTTATTTCGCCAGGTTCTTAAATACTGATCCAAAAATCAAATAACTGGTATTTCCGGCAATGGTACCCTCGTTTTCTCCCCACAAAAATGGCCAGTCGTCGTAGTTTTCAAAGTGATCGGGATTTCTGAATAATACCCCCGGAGCTACATTGCCCGGAATAGCAGAGAAGTCGGCCCGGTTATTGCCATAGAAGACAGCTTTGGGACGCGTGGCACCCACTGTTGCTACAAACGAATAGTTGTGGTACGGATGGCAGCCAAACAACCAGTTGGATACCTTGTAGATATTGCTGACATCTACAATATCGGGGAAATACTTGTTGGCAAAGCAAACGGTGGTGCCAAAATTCAACAAGAGTCCGTTACCTGCCCAGTTACCCAGACCAATAGGTACTCCGTAAGGATTTTGCTTTTCAAGCCCTTTGATGTATTCGTTGTATTTTACAACATACGGACGAAGCTTTTCTTTGTAGGATGCATCCAGGTGTGGTATGGCATCCAACGCCGTGAGCAGACCAAACGTTACGTTGCGATCAAGAGCCGGCCACAAAAGTTCCTGAAATTTATCGATGTATTGTTTCTCCCCTGTTGCAACATAGAGTTGGAGATTTGTGGCTGCATCCGCTGTTCCGAAACCTCCTCTGCGCATTCCATTCGCAGGCTGTTTTGCCAGCAGTTCCGTTGCCTCTTTCTGCAATCGTTTCGACTGTTGCAACGCTCTTGCTGCAAGATTGTCGTTATATCCCTTCAATGCCCGGCTCGCCGCAGCAAACATGGTTGCCGCCTGAAGATCGAGACGCGGATTACGGCTTGTAAATGCCCACATATCATCCTTTACGCCACTCGAACGGCCGTCGGGGGCTATTTCGTAAGAGCCGAGTTTCGGATTATACGGAAGACCGTCTGTTATGGAGGCGGCATCGCCAAGGTGATGGTAATTGTCGAGCACCGAGTTAGAGAGTGTTTGTGCCATGTGTCCGATTTTTTCGGCCTGAGCCACCAGATTCAGTGTGCCGTGCTCAATGAACTGCAACACGTCGGGCGTTCCATCCGGACGATGAAGATCGACGTAACGATGCTTTTCGTCAACGAAGGTCTCATCGCGCATTGGTTTGAAATAGTCCCATGTCTGAACAAAATTCTCCACCACATTAATGTTCGACTCTGTCTCGATATCAAAGTCACCGGCATCGAAAAAGCCGCCTACGTTTAATCCGGGAATCAGCTCCAGCGCTTTATATTTGGTATCGGTGGTAGGCCCCTGAGAGTGAAGGTCGAAGTGATCGGTGTTGGGTGGAGCCTGAAGATAGCCATCTTTGAAGGGTTCGCCGTGCCATACCCTGTAACCCTCTTTTACGTACATATGATCCATATGTATCGGAATCCATACGTCACTCGTAGCATCGGTTATCCAATTATAAACACTGTTATCAATTAAAAAATTATTGGTTTTAGTGTTGCCGTACTGAATATAGTAAATGCCCGGAGTTTTCACCGAAGAGAAATCGAATTTTGCATAGTGATATTTGTAATAATCGCCCCACGATACCACATTGCTGCTGAATACTTCAGACGCATTACCGGTTTCGTCAATTTTATACAACGACGCTTTTGCAAGCGGTTTGTCATTCTTGTCGAGTTCGATAACCGATACTTTCGGTTGCGAAGGAGTGTAACCCACCTGAGAGAACCCGATATTTGGTTCGCGTACCCAATCTTTAATGGCATTGGGTTCAACAGTCCAGGTCAACACCTTACCTGTTTTCCCAGCCGGAAGCAAACTACGAACTACAAACCACCCGTTTTGAGCCAGCATACGGCCGTCGAAGAGCATCAGATCGGCATTCGGCGAAGTGATTTTCACTAAACGACTCGGTTCGTCGGGAGCCAGAAGCAAGGTATGGCCTGTCTCGAGCGGAAGCGGATCGACAAATTTGCCGGTGCCTCTGTCGTCGGCGGTTACATACCCTTTGTATTGTTTAATTTTCTCACTGTTAGGCTTTGTTGTGGTATTACTTACCGCATAGCGAGGGAACCGGTTGAAGCGTCCATCCATCAGATAGGCTTTCGACCAGTATTGCGAGGGAAGAAATTCAAGGTTGAATCCGGCTTTGCCTTCAAGAAATTTTGGAACCGGTTTATCGAGGTAAACGGATATTTCAACGCTGTTGCCTTTTGCCGTTGCAACCACGCGCGAGTCGAAGTCGAAATCTTTATAGTGCAAAGAGACTTCAATGGAGTTGGTGGCGCGGTCGACCTTTCGGTTTGAGACCGAAGGCACCAGATCCCACTGCTCCGGAGTATTGGAGAGTCTAATAGCACCGCCTTGCGCCGTTCTGACGCCATGGTGAATCAATTCGATACCGGCGTTCTTCTCATCGTTAAAGCCTCCGGTAAAAAGATTGCTGTACACAAGAACATTAACGCCCTGCTTTTCGAAATACTCAAGATTGTTGAGTTTTAACTCCTGAGCCGAAGAATGGCTGAATGCTGCCAATAATACTACGGCAATCGATAAAAGTGTTAGTCTCTTCATTATGGATTAAAAATAAGGTTGTCATAACGTGGATTGACATTGCAAACCGGACGTTAGTCATTAAGACTCATTTATGTCGTAAGGGTTTAAATTCCGGGCTGTGTTATTGCTTGAAATAAAAGCAATTACATCTTTTTCTTCTGTAAATACAGTATCCGAAATGTTACAGTTTTGAAGACTAAAGCTTTGTGATATTGATGCAAAAAATAAAAATAACAAGAAGCTCTTTGTTTGGAAGACAAATTCTAATTGGTATTTCACGTTTTTCTACGAAGCTTTTTAACGACAAACTGCGCAAAAACATTAGGAAATATTTTTGCGCAGTTGATTAAGTCAGGTTATAGGTATTGGGTGTTTGCGGGAATATTGATAGTTGGCTGAATAGTCTGACGTAGTGTGGTCTGACTTATTTTGTGTCGGTTTCGACGCCAAGGGTAGGAGAGAAAAATTCAATTTTTCCACATTTAGGACAAACGTATAAATCGAATGATTCTCTATTTACAAATGCTTCAAGGAGGTTCCCAAATATACCGAATCTGGTTCCTTCATGAAATTTAAAGTTCCCCGAAAAATTTAGCGGAACTTTACAACGCAGACAATCAATCTCTTTCTTCTTATCAGATGGGTCTTCGAACTCTACCACTTTATTTTCTGTCAGGCTGAAGTTACAGTTCCAGCATACTTCAAAATTATCCTCGATTTCCGAGTTGCAATTTGGACAATGTTTCATGATTTTCTTATTTGCGTTAAGTGTCAGATAAATAATAGATTGCAATTTTATTGTGTGTTCTATATAGGTGCTCATATTTATTTTAAGCAATCTATGTGTATTTCATTTTAGATACAACCGTTCTAAATGATTCTTGATCTGATCAAAACCTTTGTTGGTGATGTGGGTATATCTCGGTCGTTTTATGGCTTGGATTTTTCGGTTTGGTCAGTTCTATTCCTATCGTTTTAATATACAGATTGCCGAAAATGCAGTTTAACCATTTCCGCTTCAAAACTACAAATTAGTTTTCAGAAGAAGAAGTTTTTTGTTAATATTCTCTTTGGCGAATGGACATTAATTTGGACTGAACGGCTTATCCTGATTTTGTGCCGGAAGACCGCATAGGAGAGGGTAGTTTCAGTGGAGTAATGGCATGTAGGTACTTGGAAGTAACGACCTGGAAATAAGCTTGCCGGCAACAAAAAAGCGCCCGCAGCATGTGCTACAAGCGCTTTTAACAAAAGCAAAACTGGTTCTGGTATCAATCGAAGTAGGTATACCCTGTCTCTGCGTGGTACGATTCATCGAGACCGAGTGCTTCTTCCTTATCGGTAGCACGGATGCCGATGGTAAGCTGTACCAGTTTGAATAGTATGAAGGTTCCGGTAGCGGAGAAGGCGATGGTGGCGCCTACGCCCATAAGCTGTACCAGAAATTGATGTGCATTGCCGTAGAAGAGTCCGGCGCCGGGGTGGCTGCCTGCGGTGGCAAAATATTTGGTTACGGCCGGAGTGGCAAACAATCCGGTGCAAAGAGTGCCTACAATACCTGCTATTCCGTGGATACCGAATACGTCGAGCGAGTCGTCGTAGCCAAGTTTCGCCTTGACAAAAGCAACCATCAGGAAGCAGATTACGGTAGCAACCAGTCCGATGATCATAGCGCCTTTTACATCTACAAAACCATTGGCAGGAGTGATGGCCACCAAACCGGCAACGGCGCCGGTGCAAATCCCTACCACAGTTGGTTTTTTACCGACAATCCAGTCGAGGATAGCCCATACAAATGCAGCAACGGCAGTAGCCATGTGAGTAGTCAGGAATGCGTTGCCGGCCAGACAGTCGGCGCTCAATCCGCTACCGGCGTTGAAGCCGATCCATCCGAACCAGAGCAGAGCTGCACCGATGGCTACGAAAGGAATATTGTGCGGGGGAATGGCGTGTCCCTGATAGTCGCGGCGACGTCCGAGTAATAAAACGGTGACGATAGCCGTGATACCGGAATTGATTTCCACAACGGTACCGCCCGAGAAATCCATCAATCCCAGTTTGGCAAGCCAGCCGTCAGCCGACCATGCCCAGTGAGCAATAGGATTGTAAACGAAGATAGACCACAATAATATGAATACGAGAAATCCCTTGAAATTGATGCGTTCTGCAAATGCTCCGATGACAACGGCCGGAGTAATGACGGCAAACATACACTGGTACATGATGTAAACAATGTGAGGAATGGTGCCGGTCATTTCGGGGGCTCCGTTCACTATTTTGCCGGTTGCCTGCGCGTGGGAGATGAAGTAGGGACTCAGGTCACCAATGCCTATGCCGTTAAGAAACGACCAGTCGAGGCCTCCGATAAACGGAGCCAATGCGCCTTTTGAACTGCTGAAGGAGAGGCTGTAGCCACATACGATCCATTCGATGCTGACAATGGCGGTGATGATAAAACATTGCATCATCACGTTCAGGATATTTTTACGACGGACAAGGCCTCCGTAAAACAGTGCCAGACCGGGAATTGTCATTAAAAGAATCAGCGCGGCAGACATGATAACCCAGGCGGTATCACCCGTATCTACTTTAGGAGCAGGAACATTGGCAACGGTTGCTGTTGCCTGTGCAAGTGCAGGGAAAGTGCATGCGATAAGGAGTCCTACCGCAATCAGGATTGATTTTTTCATTGTTGAATAAAACTAATTTACTGTTTTAGGGAATAACGACACAGCGTTACCGGAATTGGATGAAAGTGCGGGAGATTTCCCTGGAGAGCATTATTCTTCTTTGTTGTATAATGCTTCGGGACCGTTTTCACCTGTACGGATACGATAGGTTCCTTCGATGTCGGAAACGAAGATTTTACCGTCGCCGGCGTCACCGGTTCGTGCCGAATTAATGATGGCGTTGATTGTTTTTTCGAGGTTCACATCGCGGACAACGACCGACAACATGCGGCGCTGGATGTATTTTGACTGGAAGACCTGACCTCTAACGACCTGTTCTTCTGTGGACTTACCCAAACCGGTGATGTCCCAGTAGGAAAACCATTCGATTCCGGCATCGTACAAGGCTTGTTTTACGTCTTCAAATTTGGATTTGCGGACAATTGCTTCGATTTTCTTCATACTTAGACGTGTAAATTTTTAAGGCACAAGGGAGCTTTGTGTTACCCGGAGCGATAATTCTGCTATGTATTGTATGGTAGCAAGCCGGGAAAAAGTAAAAGACAATAGTATTTTCTAAGACGTTGCAAAAATAGAAGATATTTCCTGAATTAGAAAGCAAAAAGATATAAAAAAGCCACAAATAATGAAATAATGAAAGAAAAAGGCTTTTAAAATGTCATAATGATATTTATTGCGTGGTTGCGGTATCGTTATTGCAATAAAAGATAACGATAATGGTGGAATGGTGTATGTTTTGCTGACAAAATGATTATTATTGTCGTTTTTGATGTTCAAAATAATAGTAATTGTACAGTAATATTTGTATTTGTTCGTTTTGGTGATTCTTTTTGTGGAAAATAGATACTAAAATAGGCCTTGTTCTTTTAATTTGTAACGGTTCTTTAATTCTGTAAAATCGGAGGTGTGTCAGCGCGATGGCTATATCATGTTACGGAAAATGCTCGTTATCTTTGTACCTGTTTTTCCGGCAGTCAGTCAGTCTTATTGCTGGTTAATATTTACTATTGAATGAACTATCTAGCGCATATTTATCTTTCGGGCGATGATCGTCAGTGTCAGGTTGGCAACTTTATCGGTGATTTTGTAAAGGGAAATCGTTACGATGATTATCCGCATAAGATACGCGAAGGAATCCTGCTGCACCGGAAAATTGACAGCTTTACCGATACCCATCCGCTGGTTCTCGATGCCGTGGCAATGCTTCGGCCCGAATTCGGACGCTATTCCGCAATTATTACCGATGTTTTCTTCGATCACCTGCTCGCTTCCGGCTTTCGTCACTACTCGAACGGGAAATCGCTACGGTGTGTGTCGGTCAATTTTTACTATGCCATGCTTCGCTATTATCCGCATCTGCCTTCGCGGGTGAAAAGATTTATCTGGCATTTTATCTCTACCAACCGCTTGATGCGTTATGCTACTTATGAGGGTTTGAACGAGTCATTTACCATAATGTCTAATTACAAAGTACCGGCACTTCGCCCTGATGATACGGTTGATTTTCTCCGACGTAACCATCGGGAACTGGAAGAACGCTTCGCCGGCTTCTTCCCCGAACTGGAAGAATATGTGGAAAATCTGAAGATTTGAAGGATTGAAGCCCGATTTAGGTATTGTTAATTATTAATTGTTTTTCGTACCTTTGCAACCCGAAAAAAATATCGAACAATGAGCATTGAATCAAAAATAACACAGGCGGTTATCACTGCCGTAAAAGAATTGTACGGAGCCGATACCGATGCAAAAACGGTTCAGTTACAGAAAACAAAAAAAGAGTTTGAGGGTGACCTCACGGTAGTTGTTTTCCCGTTTGCCAAAGCGGCACGCAAAGGCCCTGAACAGGCAGCCAACGAAATTGGCGAATACCTCAAAGCCAACGAGCCGCTGATTACCGCTTTTAACGTAATCAAAGGCTTCCTCAACCTCAGTATTGCTCAGAATTACTGGTTGCAAACGCTGGCTGCTATCAATGCCAACGATACTTTCGGTACGGCAAGTGCCACAGAAGAATCTCCGTTGGTGATGATCGAATATTCATCGCCAAACACCAATAAACCTCTTCACCTCGGCCATATCCGTAATAACCTCCTCGGTTTCAGCCTCGGCGAAATTGTAAAGGCCAACGGACAGAAACTAGTCAAGACCAACATCGTGAACGATCGCGGAATCCATATCTGCAAGTCGATGCTGGCCTGGCAAAAATTCGGTAAAGGTGAAACACCAGCCTCTTCGGGCAAAAAAGGCGATCACCTGGTAGGTGACTATTACGTGAAATTCGACAAGGAATACAAAGCGCAGATCAAAGAACTGATGGGGCAGGGACAGAGCGAAGAAGATGCCAAACGCAATGCTCCTATGATTGTGGAAGCGCAGGAAATGCTTCGCAAATGGGAAGCAGGCGACGAAGAGGTGCGCAATCTCTGGAAAACGATGAACGGTTGGGTTTACGCCGGTTTTGATGAAACCTACAAGAAAATGGGCGTTGACTTCGACAAGATATACTACGAATCTCAGACTTACCTTGAAGGAAAGTCGAAGGTGGAAGAAGGTCTTGCTAAAGGCGTATTCTATCGTCGTGAAGATGGTTCGGTTTGGGCCGATCTTACCAATGACGGTCTGGACGAAAAGCTGCTGCTTCGTGCCGACGGGACTTCCGTTTACATGACACAGGACATCGGTACCGCCAAACTTCGTTATGACGATTTTTCTATCGACAAAATGGTGTATGTGGTGGGTAACGAACAAAACTACCACTTCCAGGTGCTCTCTATCCTGCTCGACAAACTGGGCTTCAAATGGGGTAAAGACCTCGTGCATTTCTCTTACGGTATGGTAGAATTACCCGAAGGTAAGATGAAGAGCCGCGAAGGTACCGTGGTGGATGCCGACGACCTGATTGAAGAGATGGTGGGTACTGCCCGCGAAACTTCGCAGGAGCTGGGTAAACTCGACAATTGTACCGAAGAGGAAGCCGAAAACATTGCCCGCATGGTAGGGCTTGGCGCTTTGAAATACTTTATTCTGAAGGTCGATCCTCGCAAAAATATGACTTTCAACCCGAAGGAATCAATTGACTTCAATGGCAATACAGGTCCTTTCATTCAATACACTCACGCCCGCATCAAATCGGTACTCCGCAAGGCAGCCGACATGCAGCTTGTAGCTACAGTAGATGCTGATGCAGCGCTGAACCTTTCGGAAAAAGAGATTAGTCTGGTGCAAATGCTGGGCGATTTCCCTGGCGTTGTAAAAGAAGCCGGTGACGAATATTCTCCAGCCGTGGTGGCTAACTACGTTTACGATCTGGCAAAAGAATACAACCAGTTCTATCACGATCATTCCATGCTGAAAGAAGAAAACGAACAGCTCCGCGCCTTCCGTCTCACCCTTTCACGCAATATTGCCAAGTTCATCAAAACCGGCATGAGCCTGCTGGGAATCGAAGTGCCGGAAAGAATGTAAAGCAATTGACAATTAAACTGCCCCGATATATAAACCGCGTCATGTTGAAAAACAGGCGCGGTTTTAGTTTTTTTTGTGGTTCAATCTGCCGATATTTTTATGAACTTTGTATTGTTGTCGGTGGAACGAAAGTCCACTCGTTGCTTTAAATATAGCATCATTATGGATGAATAGCAGTGTTGGTCTCTGAGTGTTTCTTATATTGCCTGAAAGGCATCATTTGCATAACCGGATGCCAATAGCATCCGGATTTACTAATCCGTACGGCTATGCCTGAAAGGCATTATTTTGAGTCTTGTCCGACCTTTCAGGTCACAACCTGTGGTTGTGAAATTAAGGCTTTTCAAGCCGTATAGTAGAATTCTAGGAAATTATAGCCGTGTGAAGTTAGCTTGCTGATTTGTTAATTCCATATAACCTCAAACGAAAAATTCATTTAGCATGAACAAGCTGGTAAAAAAAATAGCATACATCACAGGAGCAGTTTTGCTCATTGTCATCATATTGGGTTTGATATATTTCTTTAAGTTCAGATTGGAAACCCAAAAGATGAGCCCTTGTCCCACGCAGGAACTGGCAAACGGACTGTATTCCATCAACGACTCTTTTGTGAATATGTATCTGGTGAAAGATGGAGACAATTATATTGCCATTGATGCCGGAAATGATGCGGCGGTTGTTGCAAAAGGTTTGGAGCAACTGAAGATAGATCCGGCCAGAGTTACGACTGTTTTGCTGACTCACTCGGATGCAGACCATACAGCTGCGTTGAAACTCTTCAGGAATGCTGAATTGCGTTTTTCGAAAGAGGAAGAACAGATGATTAATGGTAAGACAGCCAGAGCGGCAGGAATGCACAACAGCATTGACCGAAACCAGTACACGCTGATTAATGACGGCGAAACATTTATGCTTGGCACAACCAGCATCAGGGGAATCCTCACACCCGGACACACACCCGGTTCGATGTGTTATCTTGTAAATAACCGGTGGTTGTTTACCGGTGATGCATTAGGACTCAGGCATGGGAAAATAGTTCCATTCAACGACTTTTTCAATATGAATACAGATCAGGCCGTCAAGTCCATCTCCAATGTAACGTTACTTCGCAGGGTAGAACTGCTTCTTACGGGACACTACGGATGTAGCGATAAATTTGATAAAATTGCTGTCGAATGGGATAAAGAGAAGCGAATCTCTCCTTAATTCACCGGAGAAATAAACGCATCTTCAATGTGATCGATGCGGTAACCATTATGTGTAGGAATGGCCGAAATTACATCGAAACGGGTTGGCATGTCCAACTCGTATTGCCGTATGTAAGCATCGGTAGCCAGTACAATACGACGTATTTTTGCCAGAGTAATGGCGTCTTCGGGATGTTCAAAGGTTTCTGTTGACCGCGATTTCACTTCCACTACCACCAACCAGCCATCCTTCTCAGTCACAATATCCAGTTCCAGTTTTTCGGCAAACCAGTTGCGATGGCGAATTACATAGCCATGTTTGATCAAATAATTGGTCGCGGCCTCTTCGCCTTCTTTGCCCAGTTCGTTGTGTTGTGCCATAGTTTTGTCAGTAAACAGTAATTCGTCGACAGTATGCAGTCTGGATTTATATGGTCTTAACTGTATGCAGTACGGTTCCGAAAAGAGGTCTCAAATCTTCGCGGGGCTTGTACCAGATAGGTTTGGAATCCCATGGAAGCTGCTACCTCAATGTTCTTTTCTCCATCGTCCAGAAACAGGCATTCTTCCGGTTTGAATCCCGAATCTTTGAGGATGTATTCAAAGATTTCAGGATCAGGCTTGGCCATGTGAATTTCGTTGGAGAAATAGCACTTGTCGAAATAGTCATATCTGGAATGCCCGTCAATATCGAAATTCCGGTTCATGCTGTAATTGACATGAACCACATTGGTGTTGCTCAGCATAAATACCTTAAAATGCTTTCGTAAAGCAAGTAATAAATGCTTCTTTTCTTCAGGAACGTTCAGCAGGAATGAAGCCCATGCATCATGAATCTGTTCGTCGGTAACCGGATATTTGGAAGCAGAGCGTATCTCTTCATAAAATTCCTGTTCGGTCGCCAGTCCTTTTTCAAAACGGAGAAAGATGCCCGATTGCCGGTAGTTGCTCACCATTTCAGAGAAATCGCATCCGGTGATTTTATATAAATTGTCGAGACAAAGTTGTTTATCCAGATTAATGAGCACCCCGCCGAAATCAAAAAAGAGTGCTTTTATACTTGAAAAGTCGATCATTCCTTAAAATTTTTACTATAACCTATTGCGGAAATCCACGAAAAAGAATATCTTTGCATCCGCTTTGCAAAGGTAACAAAACTTTCGCAAAACACGGGCCTATAGCTCAGTTGGTTAGTAGCACCTGACTCATAATCAGGGGGTCACAGGTTCAAGCCCTGTTGGGCCCACCCCTTAAAAATCAAGCGCTTACAGATATTTTCTGCAAGCGCTTTTTCATTATGGAACACCAAAATTGCACTTAGCCCGTGCAACGCGATGAAAAGGGATGAAACCAGTGAGTTATTCCAACTCAACCTCTACACCGCATCTTGGGTATTGGATTCAGATCTCACCATTTTGATGTCACCTGCAAGCTTCCTGTAAGCAACAGCATCTTGATTATAGTAATATTTATTGTCATACGAGTACAACAATCGAAGTTCTTGGTTACATGTAGGATCAATCACGATACCTTCATCTTTGAAGTCCTTCTGAAGGGCATAGAAATGCTCCTTGTGCATAATCGGGTGTGCAATTGGGATCAGACAATACAAGCCTTTGCCATCAAACAAAAGGCCACAGCACATAATGTATGTTTTCACAGAAAGCTTTTGTTTCAATTCTTCCAAATCTGGAATATCAGGATTGTCACATCCATTAATATATATACAAATAAGACCTGTAGGAGATGTTAATTTATGCCTCCAGCCATCTTCAGTAGTTATACAACTTGGTGTTATGCAAGGTAGCAGTCCTTCATAAATATTGAATGAGTCTGTTTCATCTCTTGCCGATCGTGCCAGATCAACCAGATCTCTATTTTCACTTTCCTGGAATAACCATTGCCACAAGCTTATTTGTTCTGACGGATATATGATACAAATTCCCGGAAACATAGTTACTTTATAATTTTTCATTCCATTTTTTTTTAACGACAATAGAACCTCCCATTGACCGCCGATTATTGAATTGATTATTTTTTAATGGCGAATTACCCACTAATGCGACAGCATTCAAGACATCCTGACTAGAAGAACATGTCCATTGGGTATCTCCCGTTATATTGCGATGCATTGAGACTTGAGAAGTGGTTGAACCAATCATCGACATAATTGCATCTGTAATTGAAAAAATACTATCAGGTTGTTTATCTTTCAAATTGCAGCATGAAAAAGCCCTTGGAGTGGCTGTTACAAATTGATTCCACTCAAGAGGATTTCTCAGCCCCCTTTCAAGATAAACGTTCCGCTGGCTTAAATCAATTTTCACTACCTCCTCTGGCTTTTCGATTCTGTCAAGCAGAATCCGGTTCGACACGAATACCTCTGGCTGTTGAACTGCAGACAGAAACAATTGCTCAAATGAGCCTTGTTGATTGTATTCCTTCTTTTTCATTGTTTATTCTTTTGTGGTAAATTAATCTTCATCATCATAGTAAGGGACATAAGCATCTTCAAGACCTTCAAGCATGTGAGAATTCATATTAACAATACTTTTTGTATGGGTTTCCTGAGGAGATTTATAGTAGGGTTCATCAGCATCCTCAATTTCTTCCGATAGTAAACATTTGGGATGATATATCTTGACTGGATTATCGAGGTAACTTTTCCCGAAAGAATCACCTTTCAATCTGTTTGATGGAGTATTTAAATCGAAATGATTCCGTCTCTTCAAATTATATTTTGAATGTCTTGTTTTCCAGTCACTTATAACATATTTATCAAGAGACTCTCTTCCCTTTTCGATATCAGATAACACATAGTTCTTCCCTTGTAATTCTTCATAAATACCCCTTAACAGGACAATATCAATAGGTCTGTTCTTGATTATAATATCTGTCCAAAATGTGACTACCCGATCCACTGATTCAGGGGAATTTAAAGCAACCTCTGCTAAGAAGATGTCTATTATGTCAAAAGCCTCTTTGTTCTCATAAGCAGTGAAAATACTCAGCCGGGTATTGATCTCTTTCCTAATTTCTGCAGACATTGGCTTTTTTCGTTTTTTTGAGGGCACTTTGATAGCATTCATAAATATAATCCGTAATGACATGATTGTTGAGTAAGTAATCTAATGACTGTATGTTAATCCCAGAGAAAATATCCTTTTTAATTCGCCGAAGTGATGTTTCAATGAAACTGGACAGAGTAATTCCAAAATAACGTTCCGCACAAGAGTTACAAATTTCAAGTTTCTTAAAGGTTTCGTGTTTACGATTACGGTTAGGTTAGCGACTGTTCGGGGACTACAAGGACACCGTCGATTGGGTGCATAGTAGTATTTTCCATTATCCACTCCTTTTTGGCGATAGACCATTCTTGAGATTCACTGCGGCTAATCACAGCCTTTTGTAATCTTACTGGTGGATTTTCAACTGTACGTTTAATTTCTGGCATAATTTGAATAATTGATTAGGTTGTAAATTATTTTCGTTTGGTTCATCGTGCAAGAATGCATTAAAGAAGATCCAATTGTCCAAACATGGATAAATAGAGTCCGTTTCTTTAAGGCTTTGAAAGATGAATCTTTTTAATTGTAAACATTTAATTCATATTCATTTGAGTTTATAATCGAGAGTTTTGATAATCCATGCATTTCTTCCGATTGGCTTAATTTGTTGTTGAACCAAGTTTGAAGTTCTTCTCTACTAAAAAATAATCTGTTATCCAGTTTTTTGCATGGAATTTCCCTTGCCGCAACCATTTTGGTGAACTTTGACCAACTAATAAATAACCCATTGCCGTCAATTTTGACAATGCCACCTTGGAGGAAAGTAGAGGTTTCGGCACCTCCTCCGTTTTTTCGATTTTATCAAGTAAAATCTTTTTAATCACTAACATTTCGGCAAGCAAGTGATCCACTTGTTGGGGTAAATTGTCGTAAGTCGTTTGCATAGACGTAAGTTTATAACCTTATGTTTCAGATTTTTACGCCGCGAAGGTGCAACTATATGTGTAGGCAGATAAGGTGCAAATGCACTTAACCCGTTTTTTTTGTACTTTTGAAAGAAAAAAATATATATGGCAAGTAAAAGTGTAAAATTTGACAGGACTGTATTTCGACTACTCATACAAGAATTTAAGGATAAGTATAACATCGATTGTTCCTCTCAAAAGGATTTTGAGACAATAAGGGAACTTGTTAATGAAGAAACAAAAGAAGAATTGGAAAATCGACTTAATGAGAGAGAGGAATCTGAGAATAGGACTAAAGATGAAGGAAAACTAAGCGATGATACGATAAAACGGGCTTTCGAGTTTAAGAAATCCTATCGTGGTTCACATGATGCCACAACGTGCTCAATCATTGCACGCAAAGTCGATTATAAAGGATGGGATGATTTTTGCGAAAAAGCAAAACTGAAATACGACTACATAAATGGCTCTCAAACCACCAACATGTATGCTTACAATACCCTGAATATTGGACAACGTGTTACTATCGGATGGTATCCAAGAAAATATTGCATACTTATGTATTTAGGAGATTTTGAATTTGAAATCATTGAAAACCAGGGTTTAAAAAGCGAAATTGGACGAAAGATTGAAACTACGGGATTTATTCTGGACGATTCAAAAAATAAATATGAACTACCGGATATTATTATAGAACCAATTTTAGATGACTGCATAGATGCAGAAGCAATAAAAATGGGATTTATTCCGATAGAAAGCCTATTATAATCACTTGAAATCACCTCCATTTTGTCAGTCTGTCCTATAAACGATTAGATCAGTTTTGATAAAGCCATGAAATGAATCATTGTACAATACGAATTAGTGTGACTTTGCAGGTTTGAAACAAGAATCATTTGAACGTCAGGGTGTTTAACATTAACAGCGTTATGCATAATTCGTTGATCTCAAATTACTTGATTACCGTCATTCAATATCAAGATGATTAATCAATTAAACGATATTTGATGTTGAGGAGTTTATGAAGTGATTGTCTCAAAGTGACTCATATGGCTTTATCAAATGTCTATTAATGAATAGATTGATTATGTATTTCATGAGATTCAATCATCTCAAGTTGTTTGATTACCGTCATTCAATATCAAGATGATTAATCAATTAAACGATATTTGATGTTGAGGAGTTTATGAAGTGATTGTCTCAAAGTGGCTCATATGGCTTTATCAAATATCAATGAATGAATAAATTGATTATCTATTTCATGAGATTCAATCATCTCAAATTGTTTGATTGATGTCATTCAATATTAAGATGATTCATCAATTAAACGATGTTTGATGTTGAGGAGTTTATGAAGTGATTGTCTCAAAGCGACTCATATGGTTTTATCAAATGTCTATTAATGAATAAATTGATTATCTATTTCATGAGATTCAATCATCTCAAGTTGTTTGATTACCGTCATTCAATCAATAGTTCGTTAATCTTTATGTTAACTATTTGAATATAAGTTGAATATCCTTCTGTTTTATTTGGTCAAGTCATTGAAAATAATTACCTTTATAGGTACTTCAACTTCCTATAAATTCATGATTTCCAAGACTCAACTGTCCTATTTTTCGCTATGCGAGTATTGTTTCAAATTTTTATCACAACCCCTCAATAAATGGCGTAGGGACTTTATGAAAGACGTTCTTTGGCTTTTTTTGAGTATCAATGCACCTGTCAATTTCTTGCAATTAGGCCGATATGGCAAATACGGAGAACAGCGTTACCGACAACAATTTGAAGGAGTCTTTGATTCTTTCAACTTCAACGCGGCACTTGTCCGCCAGTATTGCGGCGCACGTCGGGCTATTGCCTTCGACCCCAGTTATATCCCCAAGTCAGGGCATAAAACCGATGGCGTGAGCTGGTTCTGGTCGGGTTGTGCCAACAAGGCAAAATGGGGCTTGGAAATAGGCGGTATAGCGGTCCTTGATTTGGACAATCACACCGCACTGCATCTGGAAGCTATTCAAACCTTACCACGCGAATCGGAGACCCTGCTGGATTTCTACGCCCGTATTTTCGAAGAAAGAGCCACAGAACTAAAAAAGTTATCCGACGTGGTGGTTGTGGACGGATATTTTTCCAAAGAACCATTTGTCTCTCGGGTAGTTGATAGCTGTGGGCTTAACGTTATCTCCCGCTTTAGGAATGATGTGCGTTTGCGCTATATCATACAAAGGGAAAGAACAGAAAAAAAAGGGCGTCCCAAAACAAATGGTGAACCTGTAATGCTTCCTATGTTAGACATGAATCACTTTAACATAGCCAAAGAAAATGATGATTTTCGTTTGTACACTGCTGTGGTTTATGCTATTGCTCTCAAGCGTACGGTAAGAGTGATTTTTGTGGAATTCCTCACCAATGGGAAAGTCGCCACCTCGAAAATCTATTTCTCTACTGACATAAAAATGGATGCAATAGAAATTCTTGAAATGTATCAAATGCGTTTTCAAATCGAATTCGTGTATCGCGACGCCAAGCAACATGCCGGCTTAACTTCTTGTCAAGCTAGAAACAAAGAAAAACTACGTTCGCATTTCAATCTTTCTCTTACTGCCGTGAACCTGGCAAAGATTGTGCACTGGTATTCTATGCCAATAGGGCAAAGAAAAACCTTCTCGCTTTCGAACATTAAAACCATCAATCACAATACATTATTGCTTGAAAGATTTATTGAAATGTTTGCTATTAAACCGAACGTACTCAAAAATAACCAAAATGTCAAAGAGCTATTATTATACGGCACTATTGCCGCCTAATGTTAATGCTTTCTTACCGAACTATTGAGTGTATTACATTTACTATATCCTTAAAAAGCAGAAAATATAAGGGAATCCGAAAAAGAAGCTCATTGGGCGAATAGACAGATCTTCTACATATCTTCCAATGACAAACAAACCGTTTCAATCTTACATTTAGGTAGTAACTTATGTTTGAGATGTTCCACTTTTGCAGCCAGTAATTCCGGTTTAAAATTCTTTTTCTGCCGTTTCACCTCTGCAACTACCGCCTGATTTTTCTCCAATTTCAACGCAACAATATCTATTTCATTTTGTGTACCTTTTGGCTCCCACCATGAACCAATGGCTCTATAGCGAAAACTTTCGGCAAATTGCTGTTTGAAGTAGTAGGTTCCAATAGTTTTCCAGAATAAGTTGGATAATCGGATTTGATAATGGATTGTAAACCAACGAAGTTTTTAATCTCAATCAGGGAACGATGGCGATCGAAGTAATTAAACCAAAAACGGATGAAGTTATCCTGGATTTCGTAGCGTACAGTTTGGCTACCTTCCTTTGCCAGTATCGGGCGTTGTCGGGTGATAATATTATAATCTTCTATAAGCCTTTTGAGTTGTCCACCAATACTCTTATTTCCCAATGCAGATTCTATTTCGGGTTGCGTATTAATACCCCCTGAAATAGCACTTAAAATAGAAAAATAGACAGCGTAATTCTTTCCAAACTCTTCAATCAACAGATTTTTCCCTTCATCGGTAAACTGGGAATTTCCCCGAGTCATAAAGGAGATCATTCCTTCAATACTTAATGCCCCATTATCACAAAACAATTCGACATACTTAGGAACTCCGCCAGTAAAAGAATACAGAGCCAACAAATCATCATTGATGTATTGCGGACGATAGTCATGCATTATATCTTTTAATGTCGTCAAGTCAAATGCTGATAATTTGATAATATTATCCGCCCTGCCAAACAACGGCTCTTTCGAATGTTGGAATATTTTCTCCATCAACGAGTAGATAGAGCCTGAAACAATCAGGTTCATTCGAGACTTCTTTCGATAAGTGTCCCAAATATTTTGCATATCGCTGTATATTGATTCATTGATATTATAAAACTCCTGAAACTCGTCAATAACGAGATTAAACGGCTTATTGGAAGCCAATTCCATCAGGTATTGGAACAACGGCCGGAATGTGTGGATTTCATTCGGTACAAATACATCGAGCGATTGTGTAATAACAGGAATAAACTCAGAACAAAGTGTGGCTTCACTCTTTCGTCCGACGAACAAGTAAACCGTCGACAGGCCTTCAACCGATTTCATTATGAGGCTTGTTTTGCCAATCCGCCGTCTTCCTGTTACGACCGTAAGGCGGGAATAGTCATTAAACGACAGGTCTTGAATACGCTGCAATTCAACTAATTCGTTTGTTCGATTATAGAATTTCATAATACTTTACATTTATGTTATAGCCGTAACCGTTACGGAGGTTACAAAGTTACATAGAAAAATTATAATTGCAACTTTCTTTCTCCATCATTATTAATTGATGGTCATCCTTTATGCTGTGTATCGGAATGACATAAAGAACAGTGACTCGCTCGTTTCTCAATTTATTTTCAAGGTTAATCAAAGCATCCACCGTGGATTAAATAACCCTGACAGTTTCTTGAGTCCTCCCACAAAATCTTCTTTTATTTTTTTGTTCATTTCATTCATTATACTCATTTTAAAATGAGATATACAAGCATCTATTAATCAACAAATAAACACTCTCTATTCTCCACAGCATCTTGAATAGGTACTAAAGCCATGAATACATCATTTTCAATCTCTTTCTCCACCTCATCAATAGAGGCAAGCAGGTGTCAACCATTCCTTTCATAACGATATAATTTAACGTGTTTTGATACAGACTATATCCTTGAGAAATAAAAATTATAAGGCAATCAGGAAAGAAAACACTTACCCGCTTAATCAAAGCAGGTAAGTAATAGAGCATTCTTTTCGCGCTCTTCACGCTCAAAACTGGCTAAGTAAGCTTCTGTAGTCTTCAAATCAGAATGCCCCAGAGACTCGCTTATGTAGGCTATGTTGGCTCCACCGCGCTTCAATATGGTTGCAAAAGAGTGTCGGGCGGTATAGGTAGTTATAAGACCAAATCCAAGAACATTACCAATCTCTTTCATCCTTTTATTGATTCGTTTGGTAAGTTCCTTTGTGATGGTTTTTCTCTCCAAAGGGGTTTCATTGCCGTTTAAATAGGGGAAGATATAATTATCAGGATTGGTTTCGCTTCCCCAACGATCCATAATTGCTTTCAATTGTGGCGTTATTACACATCGTATCTCCTTTCGGCTTTTTGCTGTCCGTTCTGTCTTTTGCCGTACAAAACAAATTTCTCCGTCAAGAATATTGGAATATTTCAATTTCACAATGTCGGCTACATTAATACCATTACACATGTAAACAAACAACCATAAATCCCTATATTTATCAGTAGTTTCCCTCCCGTCTGAGTAATGAAATATCTGTTTTATCTGTTCCATAGACAAAGCTTTTTTATGGCCTTCGCCAGTTTTAATTTCAAATCGGTCTTTACCAGAATGGGTATTGAGACTCTTTGATGACACCTGCCTTTTTTGCTTCATTCATTATGGCTCTGATATTACGGAAATACATGCCGATTGTGGTCTGATTTTTTGTTTGAGACCAGTGTTGTTCGCACTTCTTCAACCAAGCCACATTAATAGCCGAGAATGGGATGTCTTTCCCTCCAAACTCTTCAAGCACTTTGAGCGTATTAATGTGGATAAACATCGACCCTATCCTCTCCTCGCTTTTAAGGATCTCTATCTTCGCCCGTAGAGCGTTATTAACCGTATCACCTGTTGCCCTTCCTAAACGAGAATTTAACAGGTCAAAATTAAATTCTCCTTTTTCAGCAAGTGCCTCTACATTATTGCGCACCAGAGAAAAGCTGTTTTCTATGTTGCCGCGAATATTTTTCCAGGTTACTGTCCTGTTGACAGGAAGATTCTCCCAATCTACCTTGGTCATGCTGATGCCCGTGGAATAATAAGCCCGTTTGCTTTGAAAGTTTACTCTTATCTTTACCGGATATTCACCTTTCGAATTAGGTTTACGGGTATCGATCATTGATGCCACACTGATTCCGTCTTTTACGAATGTATTCATCCAAATTTCAAGTTAAGTGTGAGGCTTCGTTGCACACACTTATACTATATCCACATATAAAAGGAATTATAAATTGAATGGGTAAACAGACGTGATTTACAGCGTTTTTCAAACTTGATTTGAAGGATTTTCTGATAGTCCGGGGGCAAAATTTGGAACACCAAAATTGCACTTAGCTGGGTGAAAGTAGGGGAAAATGAATGAATTCGGATGAAAAATCAGAGTGCACAAAAACGAATGTTATGCGCTGGTTTATAGTAAAATAAGCAACAAAATGAAGGCCTTTGAAATGCGATGAAAAGGGCTTAAAAGCGACTCATAATCAGGGGGTCACAGGTTCAAGCCCTGTTGGGCCCACCCCTCGAAATGAAACACTTACACTTCTCCGTGTAGGTGTTTTTTTTATGTGGTGCCAACAAAGTGCCAGCACAAAGGAAAAATATACCAAAGGAATATAAAGGTCACACTATCTATGTAATTTCTTAATCAAATTGTATCTGATTGTGACCCAAATTATTCATTTATTTTTAGATGAATTCTGTTACCCAATATTCTTCATTAAAACAGTGCCTGCAAAAGTGCCAGAAACTAATATATTAGACGTCACTTTGGATTATGAAGGACATGCATGTCATTTCTTTGTAATCCGTGTTTGTTTCTTTGGCATAGTCTTCTCCGATTGCTTATTAGCTGTGGTAATTATTGGTTTTGCATTCTCATTGATTAATTTTTGATCTCTACAATCAAAAAGAATTGGATAAAGATTAGAAATATCCTGATATTCAGCTTTTAACTTTTCGAACGCCATACTTTCTTTATTTCCATTCATTTGATGCACTTGAAAGATTAAGTAGAATGCATATTGAGCATTATTTCCATCCATATATTGTACTAACTTTTGTTTATACTCATGACGTTTAGTTGGTTGTTTAATCTCAGGGTTATGCAACAGTTTAATCTCAATTACTACAGGACCTATAAATCCATATTTTACTAGTATGTCAGGACGTTTATCATCGTAAAGGTTCACCTCTCTGATTATGTCCATTTGTCTTAGCCCTAATTTATAGAGATTGTTTTCTAAAACTACAGATAACGTCTTTTGAATTAAATCCTCTTTGAGAGTGTGTTCTTGCCCTATATTGTTTATTGGACGATAAAAACCTTCATTTATAATGGCATTATTTAGCCCGTCAAGAGCCTTTTTGATTAGATAGAAAAGCTCTGTTTCATTTTGAACGATTGCATACTGAGTCTCTTTAACTCGATTGTATTTCTCAACTGCAAATTGAATATTTGGTACTGAGGCAGTGTTGAGAATATTAAGTTCTACCTCTTTTAGTAACGAATAAAATTTTTCAAGTGAGATTTGGTTTGGGTGATTCTTTATTTTATTCTTCAATTCCAAAACGTATTCTTTCTTATCTAAAACTCTGAAATAGTCAAGAGCCATTGACTGTAAATAAGCGGCATATTTCCAGTATTTGCGTTCGATATTAATTGTCAAAGAATACTCAACCAGATCAATAAAATCACTCACATAATCAGACCTTTTACTTTGGATTAAACAATTGCAGAAAGTCGGTCGATTCATTTCTGCTTCTTGTCTTGATACCCCCCTTGACCCTTCAAAATCATATAAATCAAACTCACATATATGTTCCTTTTTTTTCAAATAATCAAATCTCCATTTTACAGATGTTGCGTTATTGAAGTGAAATATTAAATGATAATTTGCCCTTTCTTCAAGAGAGTCTACTTTGATCTCATCTAATGATTGACCATTAAAAATATCGATAAAGAATTGTTCTCCTTCTCGCATAAACTCTTGAACTAAGAGATCGATAGCTTTAATTGAATCAGACAACCCTATATTTTTAGATTGAACGAATAATTCTACTACACCTTTGAAAGAAACAAGCCTGAATTTTTCGATAGCATCAAGAAGATTGGATGGAGCCCAATTTATATAATCATCGTTCCGCTTCAGTAAAAAGTCTAGCAAGTCTTGTTCTTCCTCCGGGCTTATATCTCCTATCAAATCAAATACACTATTCAACTCTTCTTGGTTCGAATTTAGATTCCTAAATCCTAAAGGTAAGAAGCGTAATATTTTTTGTTTATACTTATCACGAAGAGTTCCTGCTAAACCTAGTTCTATTGCTAATGGAATATAAGTGTTCAAATAATAAGAAAATCGATTACTAATGGTAATTGCATTTTCTCCTGTTTTTGTAATAATAAGTGTATTTAAGTCAATTGTATCAATTAATCCAATTAATGCCTCTTGCAGCTTATTCTTGATTTCTAGCTCGTTTTCTATTACAGACAATAGATAATTATTCCGTTTATCGCAGAAATAATATATGCAATTATATCTTCCTTTTTCTGTTGAAATATCAATTGCCTTGATTTTTTTCAATACGTCATTTGATATTTTCCCCAAATTATCAACTTTAGAAGGAGTTGAACTTTCCCACTGTTTATATCGGTTTGAGTATAGCCTTCTGCCTTCTTCATATATAATTTCTTTATCTTTATTGTCAATCTTTTCATTTTTAATGTCTCGCAATATTTCTATGCAAATACTATCTCCAGAAAGGCGTTGTTTTTTATCGTCTACATATTCTTTAATCGACAATAGTTGATTAGGAGATATAATAGCTTGCAGAATCCAAATGTCCGAATATAGCTTCCAAATATCCGAAAACAAATCCATGCAAGTAAATATGTAATGAGGATCTTTCTTCTTCAAGATTAAAAGAAGTTGTACAATAAAATCTCTTCGAAAATATGTATACTCATGCTTTTTGCTAGTAACCATCTTTTCCAATAATCGCAAATGAATCTCTGCAATTTTAGGGCTACAGTCCCATAAATCGCGAAGAGAATTAGAAACTAATTGATAACCATATATATAATGGTCACTGTTTAAAAAATTTATGCAGCAACTCATCATCATTACTAATAGCATCATAAACAAGAATAAATTGATCTACATCTGTTATACTCATCAGACCGTGAATTGCACTCTTATATCCAGCTTTGAATTTTTCCAGAAAAATTTGAACCGAAATAGTATTGTTTGGGCATACAGATCCTAATGCAGATAAATACGTTTCTACAACCTTTGGATTGTTTACAACCTTTCATATGCTCATTTAATTCGAGAAGCAATTGTTCATCTTTGATATCAGCTATAGCATGGATGGCTGCAATTTGACAAAAATCCTCCTCTTGATTTTTAGCCGATAGTAGAAATGTTTCTTTCCATTGAGTTATTTGAGATAAGTCAAATATTCCCATTCCCATTAACTGAGATGCAATATAAAATTGATTATAAATCGAGAAATGATAAGAAACGTTTGCTCTTTCGGTTATTACAGAGTCAAAATAATGCCAGTTCTGTTTTGTATAAAGAGAAAACTATTGCAGAAGTATAATCGTGAATATAAAGCTCATGTGATTGAAAATACAGATAATAAATTTCAAAAAGGGATTCTTTTTGTTTTTGATCAAAGGCCGTAATATCTGCTTGTTTTAAAAGTTTTAAAAGTTGTTCATCTGCCAATTCCTTTTTCTTGCTATTTAATAGCCGGGCAAGAACTAATAATCGTTCGGGAGATAATTCGACAACAAATCGAAGTACATCATACCAGTTATTATAGATATGTAAAAAAATCTGGATCAACAATTAAATCGAAAAGAACCTGATCTATCGATTTTATACGAATAAGTTCTTTGGCAGCTAGATATTCTTGAAATTCTGTGTTGTGAAATTCAATTACATCACCTGTCTTCTTCATCAGTCGGTCAATGAAAGTTGAGAGATTAAAGTTGCTCAGAAACGCCAGATTTATATTTGAAGTTATGTCATCAAGAATAGTGACAAACTCATCAATAGTGATTCTGTTTGTCCGATTTATCTCCATTACTAACGCAATCTTTTCTAATATTCTTTTTTGATAATTCCACTTCGTTGGGAATTATATTCCGTTTTTTCTCTTTAATCTCAAGCGAGAGATTATGATAGATCGCTTTCTCAAAGAAGTCACTTCTCTTCCACTCAATAATTGTTCCTGCATCAAGTTGGTTCTCATTTATTACAGCACAAATTATAGTCAGATATCTGGGAATTTTGAATATCGACTTTAGTATGATCCCTTGATCTGTTTTCAATTTTTGCGATAGCACCTTTCGTATTTCGGAATCTTTAAGTGAATTGGACAAGAAATTGTCTATCCGTTTTTCATCAAATAACCCCACTAATAAGTAGTCAAAATTGTATAAGTAATTATGTATAAGAGAAAGATTATTTTTAATATAGTAAGTTCGACAGGAAATAAAGATCCGAGTATCTGAATGCTTTAATGAGAAAGAGGATAAAAAATCTACAGCAGAGAAAAATAAATTTGCATCAACTTCATCTAATGCATCAAAACAAATTATTTGATTTTGATAATCTTGATTAAGAAGACCTGATTGCTCACTTTTTGCATTTTGAGCAATCAGGTCTGGCAAGAAAAATCTTTTACAAACCAATCCCATTTTACTAGAGGTTTGTTCTATTTGATTAATTAATTCACTCTTACCACAACCAGGTTCCCCAAGAATAATAGTTTTTTGTTTTGCAATAATATCGTCGAATTTTATTTCATGATATTCTCTGTTTTCAGTTTTCAAAGAATAGGATTGAAAAGTGGAGATGGTTTCATAAACCTCTATTCCCTCTATTGAAGGAGAAGAAATAAAAACAGGTTCTATGTAATTAGTTGTCATTTTGAAATTGGTTTATTTCTCTGTTTCTGTTGTAACTAACATTCCAAATGTACCCTTTTTAATTAGATACCCCAAACATCTACAACTATTGAGCCAATACACCATTAACATTATCTCTCGGTTAAATCAACGATTTTTATTCAGACTAACAAAATTGCAATAATCGTTACTATTATAATAAAACCGCCAAAATTGGCTGGTTCATTCCAGTTTCCACCTTAATATTTAATAATTTAGCCTTGCTTGTTGAAAGTGCAGTGCAGTAATCTTGTCAACAAAAATGAAAATAAACGATACTTATCCATATAATTCTCCAATAAATTTATTCGTGTGAAGATAGTAACTGTTCGATAATAAATAATTTACAACACACATAATCAGGAGCACTATTTCAATCCCTGTTGGATCGATGAGCATAAAAAAGCCATTCAGCAATGAATGGCTTTGTGTTGTCTTTATACTAAACATCAGTTTCTCCGAACAGGAGCAATTCATATTCATATTTTAATAAAACTCTCTTTTCAACTGTTCTACCCAATTTCGTATTCGTTCATCGGTTTTATCCGACTGATTATCCACATCAAGTGCCAATCCTAAGAAGTGGTTATCTCTGATTGCCTGTGATTGCTGAAAGTGGTAACCCTCAGACGAGGTCTGTCCTGTCAATTCGGCTCCTTGGACTTCAACCACTCTTGCCAATAAACCGATGGCATCAACAAAATTGTCGGGATAATTTTGTTGATCGCCCAGACCAAAAATTGCCACTTTTTTCTTGTGCAGATTCAATGTCTTCAATTCAGGAACAATCTCATCCCAATGTGCGGGTAATTCACCATCAAACCAGGTGGAAACGCCCATAATCAGATTGTCATACGCTTCAAAATCGACACCACGCGCAGTCTCGACGGGAATTAAATCAACTTGTGAATCGCCAAACGCATCCTGTATCTTTGCTATAACGGCAGCAGTTGCGATACCTGCTCCATAAAACAAGCCTATTTTTTTCATACTATAATAATTTTTAATCTACGGAAGTAAGGAACTTCATGTTGCTGGAATTATTTCCCGATAGCTATCGGGATCTCTTGGTCGTTGTGAAGCAACATGTTCGTTTCATGTGTTTATTTTTTACGGTTTAATATTCCAGCAACTCTTTTGCCGCCTTATAAATGCGTTCCTCGTTTGGTAGAATGGCCTGTTCAAAAACCGGATGAAAGCCCACCGGCGTAAAGGTAGAACCGACCCGTTGGATGGGTGCGTCAAGATACCGGAACATCTCGGTTCCGATCGTGGCTGCAAGTTCAGCTCCGAAACCGGAAAATACCTTGTCTTCATGCACGACAATCACCTTCCCTGTCTTTTTTACCGATTCAAACAACGTCTGTTTGTCAAGAGGAATGAGAGAGCGGATATCAATTACTTCAATGTTTCCTATGTTTTCTTTAGAGAGACGCTCAGCTACTTTCAGGCAAAGATGGGTTGTATTGCCGTATGTAATCAGGGTTGCGTCATCGCCTGTTCTGCGGATCCTTGCTTTCCCAAAGGGAACTTCAAAGTCATCGGGGACAACGGTAGCTGCTTCCACCGCATTGTACAATGCCTTGGGTTCCAGGAATAGGGTGAATCCTTTCGATCGTATTGCCGTGCGCAATAAACCCGCAGCATCGTCGGCAAAGGAAGGATAGACAATGCGTGCTCCGGGCAATGTTGACAACGCCCCTTCAACATTCTGGGAATGATACAATCCTCCGCCTATATATCCTCCGGAGGCAAGGCGCAACGTAATATTCGGCGTAAATTGCCCGTTGCTTCGCCAATATTCATGCGTACATTCAACATACTGCTCCACTGCAGGCCAGAAATAGTCTGCAAATTCGGCTCCCTCTATTACGATATGAATTTTGGGGTCGAAGCGACACATCCCATTCGCGGATCCAACAATAAAGTCTTCGGCAATAGGTGCATTGAATACACGTTTGCTACCAAACTCCTTCTGCAAACCCTTTGTCACGTTAAAGACGCCTCCCTTATCCCTGTTAGCCACGTCCTGCCCCCAAAGAAAGGTGTCGGGATTATGACGGAATTCGCTTTTTAATGTTTCATTGATAGCCGTCACCAGATTCGTCTTTTCTCCGGCTTCGTTATGTGTTCCGTCAGGATATTTTGTCGGCAGATAGGGCTCGGGCAATACGAAATCCAGTACGGTAGCCGGATCGGGATCGGGAGCCATAATGGCGTTGCGATTGGCAATGCTGAGTTCTTTTTTTACTGCGGCTTCGATTTCCAACAGTTCTTCTTCGGTGAAACGATTGTAACGCACCAGCATGCGGCGAAATTTAAGAAGCGGATCAGCAGCTTTTACATACGACAACTCATATTCATCCCTGTATAGAGACTGGTTGTCCGAATTGGAATGAGAGCCGATACGTACGCAATTGGCATGCACAATCACAGGTGAACCCGTCTCGATGGCATGTGCACGGGCTTCGGTCATGGCATTCATCGAATCGAACACATCCTTGCCGTTGCAATAAATGATTTTCAGATTTTTGAATCCTGAAAAATTTTCGGCCACTTTTCGGTTCGCCGTTTGATCTTTCTTTGGTACCGATATCCCGTAACCATTATCCTGTATCACAAAAATTACCGGCAGTTTTTCGGTGCTAGCGCCATTAATTGCTTCATAAACATATCCTTCAGAAACGGTTGCTTCGCCAATAGACGTGATTGCCACGCCCATATGGTTATAATAGGCCATAGCGCGGGCGACACCTACCGCATGCATGGCTTGCGTGCCTACGGCAGAAGAAATATTCTCGATATGCCATTCTATTTTCGAAAAATGGTTGGACATATGCCTGCCGCCACTCGTGAGATCCGTCGCTTTGGAAATACCATTCAATATGATCTCTTCCGCAGTCATTCCGGCTGACAACGCAGTCAGCATATCGCGATAATACGGGAATAAAAAATCCTGACCACGGACAAATGTCTGTCCTATGGCCAACTGAATTCCATCATGTCCTGCATAAGGAGCATGAAATGACCACCCAAGCGATTGACGCTGATACATCGGAGCTTTTTCGTCCATAGCCCGTCCCAGTGTCAGCAGGTGATACCATTTTTGAAGTATGTCTTTATCTGTGTTATATATATCCAATGTTTTCATACAATAATAATTTATTTTTCAAAGGTCGTATGGAGTTGATAAATCAGCGAAGCTAACTCCATGTTACTGTATTATCATTCGCTTTGGTGCGATCCAAAACATGGTCGTTTCATACGATAATCATTTTTTCGTTTAAGGAATCATGAAACCTCGTGTTGCTAAAATTATTATCCGATAGTTATCGGAGTCTCTTTGGGTTGAAAATCAACATGATAGTTTCGTGACACTTTACTTTGAATCCCAATTTTCAAGATATTCGGCAATATGGAGTAAAAATTTACCACCCAAAGCACCGTTCACAATCCGGTGATCATATGAGAGCGATAAAATCATTTTGTGCCGTATGGCTATCACGTCGCCATCGGCAGTTTCGAGTACCGCCGGTTTTTTAACAATATAACCGACACCAAGAATAGCTACCTGAGGCTGGTTAATAATCGGCGTTCCTGCAATATTCTTGAAAGTACCGAAATTGGTAATTGTAAAGGTCCCGCCCTGAATATCATCGACTTTCAGTTTGTTTGCACGGGCATTTCCGGCAAGAGAGTCCATTGTATGAGCCAGGCCGCTGATACTCAATTTATCGGCATCGTGCACAACGGGAACCACCAGATTGCCATCTTCGAGTGCCACTGCAATGCCGATATTGATATGTTTTTTCAGAATCATACGATACCCTTCAACCGAGGCGTTGACTTGCGGATAAGCTATCAACGCTTTCGTTGTAGCCTCTACTATGGCAGGCATATAGGTCAGACTAATGCCTTCGTGTTTAAGGAATGTGTCCTTGTTGCGTTTGCGCCATTCCACCAGCTTGGTAACATCCACTTCAACGAAAGTCGTAACATGTGGCGAGGTCTTTTTGGACAGTACCATATGGTCGGCAATGATGCGCCGTACAGGATCCATTTCCACTATTTGGTCTTCGTCGCTACTTACAACCGGTGGTTGCACCCTTTCTTCCACAACAGGTTCCGTTTTTTTTTGCTACTGTTACGGAAGGTGCATTTACTCCATCTTTCTTTTGTGTTATATAACGCTGAATATCTTTTTTACTCAAACGGCCTAAATACCCGTTACCCTGAATTTTGTCCAACTCGTCCATAGGTATGTTTGCCTCATTTGCTAACCGAAGGACAACGGGCGAATACCATTTCTCTTCTTTTGTCTCCATGGGAGGAATTTCAATCGTATCCAACGAAGTATCGGGTGATGTATCTTGCTCCCCGGTATTTTCTCCTTCTATCTGCATTACCAGAACAACCGTACCTACAGAAACCGTATCGCCTTCGCTGAAAAGGATTTTCAATACCGTTCCTTCCACAGGTGAGGGTATTTCGGCATTTACTTTAGCGGTAGTAACCTCAAAGAGGATGTCGTCTTCCTTAACGGCATCACTCACTTTGACAGACCATGCCACGATCGTTCCTTCTGTAATGCTTTCGCCCAGTTTGGGCATTTTAATATCGAATGTTGTCATTGTTGTTCATTTTTAATCGTTCAATTTCTGCAATATCTTGATTGTTCAATAAATAGTTTTCTCCCGAAAAATGTTTCATAATCAGGTGCTTGAATAGCTCTATCTTCATAGAACCCGATAGATGCTCACTAATATTTGTTACCGGGCATTTTACCGATCTCAGATATGTTCTCGGGTCGGTTTCGGGACTGTCCAATACTTTTTCAAGCACGAATAAATTAGTCGAAAACAATAATGAGGCATGAAACAGTGTCCTGTCTTTATAAATATACTGGGCACTCCCCGAAATTTTCAATCCATTTATAGTTAAACCCAAACGTGTGTCGGGTTGCGCATGTACACCTATTGTTGCCAGAAAGTCGATAATCATTTGGGGATATTTATTGAAATCGGGTTTCTTGTTGTTCTCAATAAATGTGAGATTCACATTCCCCAAATCATGATATACGGCTCCTCCTCCCGAAATTCTTCGTCCTATTTTTATCCGATGCTGATCTGCAAAATCCAGATTCACTTCTGTCCGTACATTCTGATGTTTTCCTATGATGACAGACGGTTCGTTTTGCCACATCATAAAAACACCTTCTGAACTGTGCCGCAGCAGATATTTTTCCGCGGCAATATTAAAATAAGGGTCTGTATAAGGATTATTTATACATATCATAAAGGGATTATTTGACTATAAAAACAGACTTTCGTGTATGATTTCGCCAACCGTAGGGTGGGGGAAAACAATTTGTTTAAACTCGTCAACGGTAAATTTTCGTTCTATGGCAATGCCCGCCACTACGATTAGTTCTGATACCGGATTACCCATAAGATGGCAGCCAATGATTTGTTCCTGTTCATTGACTATCAACTTACACAGTCCGTTGCCAGCTTCGTTTTCGGCAACAAACCGGCCCGAATAGGCCATCGGCAATTTCAATACGCTGTATCTTACATTTCCCGCTATCAGTTCTTCCTCCGTCTTGCCTATTCCTGCTATTTCCGGATTGGTATAAACCACAGCGGGGATGGCATCGTACGACATTCGGTCTGAGAGACCTAAAATATGGTTAATAGCGACATCGGATTCCCGCATGGCCGTGTGAGCCAACATGGAAAATCCGGTAATGTCTCCACAGGCATATACATTGGGATTCGATGTCTGCATATATTCATTCACGTTCACGCCATTGGACCGTAATTCGATCTTCAGTTTTTCCAGACCAGGCATGTTCAGCACGGCTTTTCGTCCAACGCAAACCAATATTTTGTCCGCTTCGAGCGTGTTTGTCTTTCCCTGTTGTTCTATTGTGATGCCGGTTCCACTTACTTCCGTTACTTTAGCATTGAGATAAAACGAGATACCTTTTTTTGTGTATTCTGTCCGGAGCATGGCTGATGTTTCTTTGTCCATTGCACCCAATATTTCGGGCATCATCTCAACAACATGCACTTTTACTCCCATGCTATTAAAAAAAGAAGCGAATTCCATTCCGATTACGCCGCCGCCTATAATAGCAAGTGATTGAGGAGTTGTCGTATTGTCCAGGGCTTCTTTCGATGTCCAGTAATCGACCGTGGAAAGCCCTTTGATAGGTGGTATCACAACATCGGAACCGTTACAAAGTAAAAGATAGCGTACATTGTATTGTTCGTTATTGCACACAATGCAGATCGTCTCTTTCCCGTCTTCGATAGAGGCTTCGCCTTCGATGATTGAAACGCCGGCGGCCATCAGTTTCATTTTGACTCCTGCCGTTAGTTTCTTCACTACTTTGTTTTTACGGCCAATGATTTTATCCAGAGCAAACGAAGGTGCACATTCAATATTGATGCCATATTTGGATGATCCTTTGGCATTATCTGATAATTTGGCAGAATAGAGTAAGGTTTTGGAAGGAATACACCCCTCGTTCAGACATACTCCTCCAATGGCTTTTTTCTCGAATAGAACTGTTTTCAGACCGTTTGTGGCCGCTCTTTCAGCTGCATTGTAACCGGCAGGTCCTCCGCCTATAATTGCTATATCGTATTCCATAATTACATTGATTTTCTTGAGTAGAATCACAAATATAAACAGGATTACAGCGATTGATAAAAACGGGTTATACTTTACGGACTATTACAACTTAAGGTTGCCCTTCAAAAAAATATTTATCTTACTGTAGTAAACGAATGAGCGAGGAGAAAAAGTGGGAGTTGTACGGAAGACTGAAACGTGTAAAAAAGAGGAGCTTGGGTTCGAGGTTTGTTGAGTCAGATGTCTAAAGACAAAGGACTTACGATATGTGTCGCAAGTCCTTTGTCTTTCATTAATATACAGCCAGAATGCACGGCTCACCCCTCCAAAAGTTGAGGTATATAATTATGATTTCTACCAGATTAAGTCAGGATTGCTGTGTTTTTAGGATAAACAGGAAAAATATCTAAAATTTCAGATTAAAGCCTCCCATGGCAGTTGCTTTTGGCATGGTGAACCCTGCGTTGATTTCATAGTGTTGTGCAAACAGGTTTTCGCCGCGAACAAACAGACTGAACTGACGGCTTAGTTGATAACTTCCACGAAGATTCCACAGGACAAAATTCTCCCGGCTCACAGGGCTGACGGAGGTATAAAGTCCGTTGATATACTGCACGCCGGTCGACATCATCCACTTACCGCGGGTGAAATCCACTCCGGCAAAGAGCTTGTGTTCGGGAGCAGCCACTACCGGATATTTCATGTGTAGCCAGCTGTAGTTAGCCGAAAGCATCCATGCCCCATTGATCCGATAACTGCAACTTGTTTCAGCACCCCAGTTTTCAATTTTACCGGTGTTGATATTAATCGGACGCCCGTTCTGAAACACCGTCTGAATCATATTTTCGCCGTTGATATAAAACAGGTTAATGCCATACGACAACGCATTGCTGAGCAGTCGCTGTGACCACGAAACCTCGTAATTCATCATTTTTTCGGGCAACAAGTCCGGATTTTGAGGAGGGAACATATACAGTTCGCGAATGGTCGGGTTGCGGAATCCTTTGCTTGCCAGTGCTTTCAGTTCGGCAGTCTGTGGCAGATGCAACGACATCCCAACTTGTGGTACCAACTCCGTGCCGGTGACTGAATAATGATCGACCCGTAAACCGGCATCCAGCGTGATCAACGAACCAAGCGTCTGGCGAACGTCGGCATATCCGGCCACTTCTTGTTCAATTTTATCGGCAATATTAGTTCTGCTGCTTGCAAACTGATTCCAGGCCTTTCCGCCGATATTCTGATAGTCTACACCTACCGTTATCCGGTTGCCGGTAAAGAAGCTTGCACTCTGATACCAGTTGATTCCGAACAAGCGATCGGTGGAATGAAAAAGGTAGGCTGGGGGAGTGTTCCCGGCATAATAACCGTCATTGATTTTGTGGTTACCCCAGTTGTAATAAAACATGAATGCGCCGGAGGTACTGCCGTAATTGTTTTCAAGGGAAAGCGACGACATGCCGCGGGTTATGTGAGAATCGTTGTCCAGAATAGGTTTGGCAACTGTGCCCGGATTGGACGCATTGAAATGAGTGATATTCACATCGGCATACAGTTTCCATTGGTTACTGAAATCATATCCTAGTTTTGCAAAACCACTCAATTGCTCAAATTCCATGTTCGCACGGTGTCCGTCGCTGCGATTGTACGAAACAGATGCGACACTGTTGAAACGTCCTTTTTTGACAAGGTTGGAAGCTTCGGTCATCAGTGTGTTAAACGAGCCGTAACCCATTTGAATGCTGTTTTTTACACCATCCTCTTGTGACTTGCGGGTAACAATATTGATGACGCCTCCCATGGCATTTGATCCGTACAATACTGAAGCCGGCCCGCGTACCACTTCCACCTTGTCGGCAAGCAACGACTGGTAAGCATCTGCCAGCGGATGCCCCATTAAGCCCATGTATTGCGGATGTCCGTCGATAAGAACCAACAGTTCGGTAGTAGGGCTTCCCCCGATACCGCGCAGACTCATTCCTCCGGCAGCTCCGGTCGAAACGCCGTAACCCATGATGCTCCGGCTGGTGGTAAACAATCCCGGAACCTGTTCGGCTAGTATGGGAAGCAATGATTGCTCATGCCGCTGACTGATTTGCTCACGGTTCACCACCGAAACGCTCATGGGCAAATATCGCTTGTCGGTTTCGTTTTTGGTACCAGTTACGACTACTTCATCAATTGTGTAATGCTTTGAAACACTGGTTGTATCTTTTTCAAGTGCTGACACTGACACAAATGAACTGCATATTAAAATACCGGCTAATATATTCCTCATTCTTAATAGGCTTTACTCTATTCTGCTTTTTGTGCAAATTTCGGCTAAAGATAAGGTTTACTCCGCATTTCCATCCATTAATCCGATACAAATTGTACATTGAAATTTCAGAAGTGTCTACAGCATTAGCATTACAGCCTTCGGATACAAACATCGAGAATGGAAATATAACAGATGCCGGTAGTGTATTTGAAACAAAATACACTACCGGCATCTCTTGGTTAGTATTCGCAATGTTAGGTCATATTGCTACCTGTCAATCATTTTTGCATTGGCGGGAGTATATCTGTCACCCTGTATGTTGATTTTTGAGACAGCTTCTTTGATGTCTGTCAACTCTTTATCTGTCAGTTCAACGGACAAGGCACCGATGTTTTCTTTGAAACGATGTAATTTAGTCGTTCCGGGAATAGGAACAATCCACGGCTTCTGAGCCAAAATCCAGGCCAGAGCTATTTGAGCCGGAGTAGCTTGTTTTTCAGCTGCGATACTGCTCACTAAATCAACCAGTGCCATATTAGCTGCACGATTTTCGGCAGAAAAGCGAGGGGCCGTGTTGCGGAAATCGTTTGCTTCAAAAGAGGTGTCTGCCTTAATTTTTCCGGTCAGAAAACCCCTGCCCAATGGACTGAACGGAACGAAGCCAATGCCCAGTTCCTCTAGTACAGGCATTATTTCAGCCTCGGGTTCACGCCAAAACAGAGAGTATTCGCTTTGCAAAGCGGTTACAGATTGAACGGCATGAGCCCGGCGAATCGTTTTTACTCCAGCTTCCGATAAACCGAAATATTTGACTTTACCTTCCTTTATCAAATCGCCGACCGTTCCGGCTACGTCTTCTATCGGCACTTCAGGATCTACCCTGTGTTGATAAAACAGGTCGATAGCTTCTACTCGCAGACGTTTTAATGAGGCCTCACATACTTGTCGAATATGTTCGGGTCGGCTATTGAGTCCTCCTGCAATAGCTCCAAGATTGAAGCCGAATTTAGTAGCAATGACCACTTCATTTTTGAAGGGTTTCAACGCTTCACCAACCAACTCTTCGTTGGTGAAAGGACCATACACTTCGGCAGTATCGAAGAAAGTAACGCCGCTTTCCACGGCCTTGTGTATCAGATTGATCATCTCTTTTTTATCAGGTACTACGCCGTAACCGAAACTCATACCCATGCAACCTAACCCTAATGTAGAGATTTCAGGTCCGTTTTTTCCTAATATTCTGGTTTGCATAATTTGTGTTGTTTTGTTGGTTCAAATATAATTGACTATCCTGATTTTAATCGGAATTATTTTTCTGATAAGCAGATAAGTTCGTTTTATAACGATGCTCCAATGCGGTAAGCCTCATCCATCACAGTTTTGCCCTTAACCTCTCCTTTTTGCCAGACGCCAGTGCCATATATCACGCCCTTTTCGGTAGCACCATTCAGGCAATCGGTAAAGCCCCGAAACGATTCCAGTGTCCTTTCCAGCGAGCTTTTGTTGCCATCGGCAGCTGTCATAATAAAGCAAAACTCTTTGTTACTAATTTCTGTATAACGTGCGCAACAGCGATCGATCAGGGTCTTTATCTGTCCATTCAGAGAATAAAAATAGACCGGAGTTGCCATCACAATCACATCGGCATCAATCATCTTCGTCAGCACTTCGGTCATGTCGTCCTTCTGCGAACAAATCCGCTTATTGTAACACGCACCGCACCCGGTACAATAATGGATGTTTTTGTCTTTTACATAAATTTTCTCAGTCCGATGGCCTGCCGATTGTGCGCCCTCCATCAAACGATCGCACAACAGATCGGAGTTACCACCCTTACGTGGACTTCCCGATAATATCAATACTTTCTTCATTATCTGTCAATATTATTTTTCTTTTTCTAATGTTCTAATCACCTTGCACGGATTTCCAACCGCAACCGAACGGGGTGGAATACTCCGGGTTACAACACTTCCGCCCCCGATAGTGGTACCTTCCCCGATTTCCACTCCCGGTAAAATAATGGCACCACCACCAATCCAGACTTTGGATCCTATTTTTATAGGTCGGACTGAGGCTTTGCCTGATGTTCTTTCTTCCGGGTCGAGAGGGTGAATGGTTGTGTAAAATCGCACATCAGAGCCGACAAAGACATCGTCTCCGAATTCGACACCACCAGCGGGTTGAAATGTACAGTTGAAATTAATAAAGACGTTTTTACCAAATTGAACTTTGTCTCCACCATAATTGCAATGGAGGGGGCACTGATCTTTACATCATCCAGTTTCCGCTCGAATAGTTCTTCCAGAAAAGACATATCTCCGGTCGTGTTGAATTTCAACGTTAGCTCAGAAGCTTTTCGTCGCTGTTCCGCCAATTCCGGATTAAACGCGTCATATGCTTTTTCGGGCAAAAGCCCTTTTCCGTCTGTTTGATTCATTATTAATTTTTCACGAACGACACGTAAACACATGCGCCATTCCGCTTATAAATTTCGAATAACCTGAGCTGGGATACCAGCTACAACACTATTACCGGGGACATTTTTACTCACCACAGCACCTGCGGCCACCACCGAATTCTCACCCACCGTTACCCCGGGCAATATAGTTGCTCCAGCACCAATCCACGCATTACGTTTAATCACAATAGGTTTTACAACCAATGCTTTGCGTTCTGATGGATTCAACGGATGTCCTTCGGTAATCAGACTGACTTTGGGACCAATCAGTACATCGTCTTCAATGGTGATTGTCCCCATATCGAGAAATGAACAGTCATGATTGATATAAACATTCTTACCTATTCGGGTAAATATTCCCAGATTTATATGAAATGGAGTAGACACCGTAGTCGTTATGTCCAGCGACTGACCGGTAATTTCACTCAGAATTGCTCTGGTTGTAGCAAAGTCTGTAGCATTGTTTAATGCTACAGACAGTTCCTTGGTGCGAGCAGCTATTTTATGAATTTCAACGTAATCCGGATCGCTAAACGGAACCGCTTCACCAGCATGCAACCGTTCAAACAAGGGATGTGTACTCTTCATCACTAACAGGTTCGTGCCACGTCACTTGATTTTGACTGGCTTTAGGTGCAATGCCTACATGCACAAACTCACTGGTAGCCGTTGCTCCGTGCCAATGCAGCACGTTGGATCTAATTTCCACCACATCACCGGCTTTCAGCAATTGTGCCGGTTTCCCTTTCTCCTGATAATACCCCTCTCCCGAAGTGCATAAGAGCAACTGACCTTCGGAATGTTCGTGCCAATAGTTTCGGCATCCGGGTGCGAAGGTAACATTATAACTCAATAGATCGTAAGTAGCTACGTCGGTGATTAACATCTCCACCCAGGCATCGCCGGTGAAATAAGCAGGAGCTTTTTGTCCTTTTGGAAAAATCGTCATATTTTTCTTATCCATCAAATATCAATATTATACATTAATTAAATCACTACGATTTTTATTGGAATATCCATTTCATTAAAATATTCTGAACCTCTGTTATTCCATTTCAAATTTAACTGTTACATTGTTTGTGCCAACTGCCTCTTTCAAACCTGAAGTATTGTCAACTTTACCTATTCTGGTATAACTATAGGACGTATTGAAACTGTTATAGAACAACACCAAACAATTATTGCCATACAACATCAAATCGCCCGATTGAATACTACCTACTATTGTCGCCTCGGAAGGTAATGTGCCTGAAAAATAATAATACTTCTCATTGGAATTCAGCTCATTCATATTTATCGTAATCGGCAGCATGGATTTAAACGCATTTGCCGTAGCATTATCATTTAACGTTGCCGTAAAACTTATTGAATTAATCGTCATCTTCACTTTGTTTCCTTGAGAATTTTCTTGTTTACTATTAGCTCCACTGATTTGGGATTGAGATGGTTCATTTTGTTTATTGCAACCTACCACCCCTGTTGAAAAAGGAATCAGTACAACCAACGAAATTATCCAATACTTCATATTTGTATTATTTGAGGTTGGTTTTAAAAAAGTCTTCTAACTTGTCGAAAGGAATGTAGCTTTTGGCTCCACCATCATATAAATCCACATGAACGGCTCCCGGAATAATCAATAACTCTTTAGGTTCATTAGCAGCTTTGTATGCATCCTCACTAAAATAGCGGGAATGGGCATTTTCGCCGGCAATCAACAACATGGGTCGCGGTGAAATTTCTTTTATGTAA
>CAXXPB010000053.1:0-21746 GCA_963678825.2 uncultured Microbacter sp.
GGTTATCGTACAGCAATCGAGAAAAGCACATTATCCTTCTTTAGCCGGTAATCATGGCTTTTTAAGGATTCTGAACGACAATAACGAAGTGAGTTTTTATCAAAGCGCCGATGGTAAAAACTGGACAAAATTTGACCGGAGTATCGACATTTCCGGATACAATCACAACGTTTTTGCCGAGTTTCTTAGCCTGCGTGCCGGAGTTTTTGCCTTTGGAAATGGCAAAGCTGTTTTCCAGAATTTCATCTATAAAAAATAACCGTTCGCTTTAATAAATCACTTTCAAATGAGAAATAACTATTTGGTTACAATACTATTAGTCATACCGATGGCTTTTGTTTTTGCTCAAAACAAACAACAAGTCAAGCCCGGAGAGTACCTTAAAATGAGATGGGAAACGGTGGCTACCCGAATGCCATCGCAATGGTATGGCACTGATGAAGCGAAACAGGTGGCTGATAATGTGTTAATCAGCCAAAAAGGAATTGGAGGATGGGCGAAAAATGAACCCTATCATCATCCGTTTTCCGACTCCCTGAAGACGCACTATCTCCAAACCAAAACCGAGAAAGGAGGAACGTTTGACAATGGTTCAACCATCTCTGAATTGCGATTTCTGGCTAAAGTATATTCTCACTTGAAAGACAAACGATACAAGCAGGCATTCGAAAAAGGGGTGAATTATATCTTCATGGCACAATATGAAAATGGAGGATGGCCTCAGTATTTTCCGGTGAAAGATGCTAAGGATGAGATACTTCTGGACAAAACAGAACCTTATTCCATGCATATTACTTTCAACGATAATGCTATGGTGAACGTAATGACACTCCTTAAAGATCTGTTTTCTGATAATAAGGAATTTGCATCTTTGAACATAGGGAAAGAGACAAAAGAAAAAGCAAGGAAGGCATTTGACAAAGGGGTTGGATGTATCCTCAAAACACAAATTCAGGTTAACCACCACCCTACCGTCTGGTGTGCTCAACACAACGAAAAAACACTTGCTCCGGCTAATGCACGCGCCTACGAACTGGCTTCTTTCAGCGGAGCCGAATCAGTAGGTATCGCCTTGTTATTGATGGACATCGATCATCCGTCAAAGGCCATTATTTCCGCTGTAAAGGGGGCAGAGAATTGGTTTGAAGATCATGAGATAAAAGGAATAAAACTTGGAAGCGAAACTGACCAAAATGGAAACCGGAACAGAATTATCATTGAAGATAAAAATGCAGCCCCGGTTTGGGCCCGTTTTTACGATCTGACAACAGAGAAGCCATTCTTTTGCAGTCGTGATGGAATCAAAAGGAATACATTGGCTGAAATAAGTTACGAACGCCGAAACGGTTATGGCTGGTATACCTATGAACCGTCAAAAGTGTTAGCAAGATTTCCCGAATGGCAAAAGAGAAATCATCTTTCAAAATAGCACAAACCATGAAAAGAAGACTTGCCTGTTTTATAATGAGCGGCATCATCGCACTATTTAGTTCTTTGCATGCCCAAAGTTACCAGGCAGTTGTCTCGCCTGACGCAAGCATTCAGGCTGCCATTGAGGCTGCTCCTGAAAAGCCGGACAAGCCGTATGTTATTCTGGTTAAAAACGGCACCTACAGAGAGAAGGTGATTATCAACAAACCGAATATCGTTCTGATCGGAGAAAATCGTGACAGCACCCGGGTAATATTCGCCGAACTTTCGAGCAAACGGACGATGAAGGAGTATAAGGGCAAACCAGTGGGCAATGGCGTAATTGTGTTGCAAGATGGGGCGGACGACTGCATTATCAGTGGCATGACCGTTTATAATAACTACGGCAGTACCGTTGAACCGACTACCGCCCATCAAATGGCGATATTTGGCACGGCAACGCGTACAATTGTCATTAATTGCAACATATGGGCCGATGGAAACGATGCTTTATCGCTTTGGGCCAAAGAAGGTGGAATGTATTACCATGCAGATCTCAATCTGCGTTGTCCGGGAGTAGACTTCCTGTGCCCGAGAGGTTGGTGCTATGCAACCCGTTGTTCGTTTTACGGCGATGGACGGGCGTTAATCTGGCATGACGGACGCGGAAACTACGATAAAAAGCTGGTTATAACCAATTCTCATTTCGACTCAAAAAGTCCGGTTACGTTGGGCCGCTACCACCACGACGCTCAGTTTTTTCTCATCAATTGCACGATGACCGACAAAATTATCGACCATCCGATTGGATATGCGTACACCGACCAAGTGCTGGATCCGTGCCCGTGGGGACAACGGGTTTATATGTACAACGTGAGACGCGAAGGTGGAAATTTCGAATGGATGAAAAACAACCTGGAAAAAGCGAAAGGATCGCCCACCCCGAAACAAATCAACGCACTTTGGACATTTGGCGGCAAATGGGATCCGGAAGCGAAATCAAATCGCTTTGGGATGTTCTTGCATACCCGCAGACTAAAGCTGTCAAATAAAATTGCAAACACTATGAGAAAATTACTGATTTTGCCATTGCTATATTCTGCCTTTAGTTTACAGGCGCAAAATAACGATTTGTCGATGGTCCGTTCGGTTGCCGACAATATCCTGAGCGGACACTCCTACAATATTGTGGATAAGAAAACGGGAAAGGTTTATGCCGACTCAAAGAATTTACCTGCCGACGGCGATTTTGCTTTTCAGAGCAAATACCTGGAATGGAGATATGTAGATGGTGTGCTCAACATGGCAATGCTCGACCTCTTCAAGCAAACCGGCGACGAAAAGTACAAGGATTTTGTATTGAAAAATTACCGGTTTATTTTCGATAACAGCGCATTTATACGAAAAAGGAATTCAGAATCCGGCCTATTATCGCTTTGCTGCGATGAAAAGTCTGGACGACTGCGGAGCCATGACGGCCGGATTAATCGGCGCCGTCCATTACGACAATCGTTCTGATTACAAAGCTTATATCGACCGGGTTGGTGATTACATCCTGCACAAAGAGGGACGTCTGGCAGACGGAACGCTTTCCCGCGGACCGGAAGGTCGCAAGACGGTATGGCTGGACGATCTTTACATGAGCGTCTCCTTTCTGTCGAAGATGGGTGACTATTCAAAAAACAGTGAGTATCTCGATTTTGCAGCTAAACAGGTTATTCTGTTCAGCAATCTGCTCTACGACCCAATCACCGGACTTTATTTTCATTGTTATTACGACTACCTGAAAGAACCAGGCGTGGCTCATTGGGGACGTGCCAACGGCTGGAGCATCTATGCGCAGGCTTATCTGCTTGATGTGCTGCCCGAAAATCATCCGCTTCGATCGCAACTTTTGCAGATTTTTCGGCGTCAGATTCTTGGTTTTTCGCGTTATCAGAGCCAGTCGGGACTTTGGCATCAGCTGCTCGACAAAAACGATTCGTACCCGGAAACTTCCTGTTCGTCCATGTTCGCTTATGCGATTGCCAAAGGGGTAAATCGCGGATGGCTCGACAAAGAATTCGGAACGATTGCTCTGCGTGCATGGGAAGGTGTTGGCAAACAGGTAAACGACAAAGGAGAAGTTTCCGGGATCTGCATCGGCACTGGTATTTCTCACGATCTGGTTTTCTATTACACACGCCCTACTCCGCTCAATGATGCTCATGGACTTGGCGCTTTTATTCAGGCCGGATTGGAAATCAATAAAATGAAGAACCCAAAATAACTCGTTTTACTTACCAATTAAGCAATTTGATTCCTGGTTTTGTTTCTTTTTAAATAATTCAAGCGATTAATTCAACACTTAACATCGATTCAATTTCTCTGTTTGGTTTTTAAGCCGTAATTTTGCAACATATTTGAAGTAAGACTGAAGTATCATGTACAGGGTAGGATTTTTAGCAATATTGGTGTTATTTATTGGTTCGTTTTGTGTCAACGGCAAGCATTCAAAAAAACACAGACATATTAAGGCAAGTCACAGAACTGCCGGCGTGGACATATCAAGATATACAATCAGTGACCAGATTGTTGGCATTGACGTATCTAAACACACAGGCATCATCAACTGGGATATTATCAAGCGACAGGGCGTTGACTTTGCGTATATCAAATCCACTGAAGGTGCTGATTACCTTGATCCCCGTTATCTTTATAATATCAAAGAAGCCAAAGATGCAGGTGTTCTGGTTGGTGCTTACCACTTCTTCGGTTTCACCGCACAGGCAAAGAACAGGCAGACAATTTCCTTTCGCAGGTAAATGTTCGTGAACTGGATCTTCCTCCGGTAGTTGACGTGGAAGATTGGGGACAATACAATTTTTCTAAAAACACAGGAGTTGTAGCGGCTGAAGTACAATCTTTTATCAACAACATTGAAAGCAGAACCAGCCGCAGGGTGGTTATTTATGCAGATAAAAACTCCTACCGGAAATATATTGAAGGAAGATTCAGGAACAACCCGATATGGATTTGTTCCATTGGAACTCCTCCTCAAATAAGCCAGAAATGGACATTGTGGCAAAAGTCACAACGAGGCAAATGTTCCGGCGCTTCCGGCATTGTGGATATTAACCTCTTCAATGGCGACTCCAAAGACTGGAAAGAGTTTTTACAGAACTAAGTCCTGTTAATCAACAATATAAAACGGCTCATTACAGAATTTTTCTTGTAATGAGCCGTTTTTTTATTCCTATTTATTCAAAAAGGAATCATCTATTGCGCCACCTCCTGAAAGTGTTGCAGAGACCAATCGAGCAACAACCGCATGGCAAGCATAAGGCTTTCGCCGGTTTCGCTTAAAGAATATTCAACACGGGGAGGAATTTCAGCATACGCTTCCCTTACCAGAAGGTTGTCTTCTTCCAGATGCTTCAATGTTGAAGAAAGCATCTTTTGCGAAATGTCGGGGATTGATCGGCGAATTTCCGTGTACCTCATCTTTCCGTTTTGAAGAATACACACTAACACCAGCAACGACCATTTATCGCTGAAACGGGCTAACACATTCCGCACCGGACAGGTGGGGAATTTTAAATCAAGTTCCTGCATCGTTTTCAAATTTAACCGCCTCAAAATTACAAAATATCTCCAAAAGAGAGTAACATAACCGGAAGAAAGCCACTCTCTGCTTAAATAAGGTTAAATCTCACAGAAAATTACACACGTAAAACGTTGTATATCAATATTAGTAACCTTACAAGTGCGTTACTAACGATATTGCATCTTGCTCTTTAGTGCTATACATTTGCAGAGTAATTACAACTCAACCCGATATTTATGCTGCGCGCAGCCTCAATTCAGATAAACATTATAAGGAGACAAAACTATGAAAGAGATAACTGTAAAGAATTACATTTCGGCCGAAGGAGAAAAAGTTAACCGTAATGGCAACGAATTCACTATTAAACCGGTAGTTCCTGCTGCCGACGTGACCAAATGTCGTGCCAACTTCATTGAAGTAGAACCGGGAAATTATGCTTTCGGGTATCATTATCACGAAGTGAGCGAAGAAGTTTTTTATATTATCAGCGGGATCGGAATAGTGCGTACTCCAAAGGGAGACATTACCGTAAAGGCTGGTGACGCCATCACATTTCCGACCGGAGCCGAAGGAGCTCACGTGATTCGCAACGGATCCGACACCGAAAAACTCGTTTATATAGACTTTGATGCCGTCAGCATTCCTGAGATCGTTCATCTGCCCGATATAAACAAAATCATGGTGATAGGACCGTATTCAGACGGGATTTACGACGAAGTAAAATAAATAAATCATTCAAAATTAGCATTTATGAAAATAGGAATAACAGGAGCAACCGGACAATTAGGCGTTCTGGTTGTCAATAAACTAAAAGAGAAAGTGGCCGCTGAAAATATTGTGGCACTTGTACGCTCGCCACAAAAGGCAGCATCCCTTGGAGTAGAAGCCCGCGAAGCTGATTATAATCAGCCTGAAACGTTAGAAAAAGCTTTTCAAGGCATCGACAAATTGTTATTGATTTCGGGAAACGAAATCGGACAACGCTTGTCGCAGCATACCAATATCATTAATGCTGCTAAAAAAGCAGGTGTAAAGCTGATTGCTTATACCAGTCTGCTGCACGCCGACACCTCTACACTGTCGCTGACCGAGGAACATATTGGTACTGAAGCTGCGCTAGAAGCCTCAGGAGTGCCCTATGTTTTGCTGCGTAACGGATGGTATACCGAAAATTATACCGGATCAATCGGTGGTGTTTTGGCAGGTGGAGCTTTACTCGGCAGTTCAGGTGAAGGAAAAATTGCTTCCGCCGCCCGCGCCGATTTTGCCGAAGCGGCTGTTGTCGTACTTACCAGCGAAGGACAGGAAGGCAAAGTGTATGAACTTGCCGGCGATGAAGTTTATACCATGAGCGATTTGGCAGCCGAAATTTCAAAACAGACCGGAAAAAATATCCCGTATAAAAATTTGCCGGTGGCAGAATACGCTGCAGCTCTTATCAGCGCCGGCTTGCCCGAAGGCGTGGCTCACTTTTTAGCAGGTACCCAGGGTCCTACCGAAAAGGGAGACCTTTTTGACGACGGACATCAACTTTCAAAATTGATCGGTCGCCCTACAACTTCATTGGCAGATGCTGTAAAGGCGGCTCTTGCCGGTTTGGCATAATTAGACTGGTCAGAAACAAAAGGCTGCTTCGGCAGCCTTTTTTCGTTATAGACTCTCTTGGCTACTCCATAATCAACTGTTTTTCTTCCCTCTGGCCAAAGATGCAAACACACCAATAAAACAAAGGATGGCAAAAATGACGAATAAAAGCCGGACGCAGGTTACAAAAGCCGGATGTTGCGCCGGAGTAATATGAGATTCCCCAATGAAAAGGTGAATCATGAGGGTTGCCAGTCCCAAACTCATCATTTGACCGGTGAGCCGCATGGTGCCTATGGTTGCCGAAGCAATTCCGAGATATTGTTTGGAAACCGAACCCATAACCGAATTCGTATTCGGAGAAGAAAAGAGACCAAACCCTGCACCCAACACCACCAGACTCATTATCAGAAAAGTGCGGGAAGTATCTTCTGAAATGAAGGAGAGCATCAGCAATCCTATTACTATGATACTCATACCGATGGAAGATAAAATCCGGGGATCATACTTGTCAGAAAGCCGACCTGCAATGGTTGCCACGATCATCATCACCACAGGCTGACTAATCAACAAAAGACCGGTGTCTCGGGGAGTCATGCCCTTGATATACTGAAGATACAGACTAAGGATAAAAGCTACTGCAAACGTGGCGGCATAATTGATAAACGCGGATAGATTTGAAAAGGCAAAAATCCGGTTGTTACGGAAAAGACCGATTTCCATAACCGGCATACTACATTGTAGTTCGACGCGAATAAACCAAAGCAATAATGCAACACCTGTAACTGCCAGAATGATTGCATTGGTGTCGGGCAGCCTTGAAAAGCCATACATCAAAGCCGAAATTGCCAGCATATAAATGGCAGAGCCCTTGAAATCGAAAGCATCCAGCCGGTTTTTTGTCCAGTCCGATTTAATAAAAACAGCAGATGCAATAGTAATCGCAATTTCAAACGGCACCAACACAAAAAAAATACTTCTCCATCCCCACAGCTGAGTAAGAAATCCGCCCGCCACCGGAGCAATGGAAAGCCCGAGGTAAACTGCGGCAACATTGATCCCCAATACCTTTCCGCGTTCATTAGGAGGGAAAATATGAGTAATAATGGCCATCCCCGTTGCGTACATCATGGCACCCCCAATACCCTGGATGACGCGGACTCCGATAAGCATTCCTTCCGAAATGGAAAGCCCGCACAGCAGCGAAGTGATACCCACAATAATATTGCCACAGATAAAGATCCTTTTCCGGCCCAACAGATCGGCGAGCTTACCGAATGGAACCAGAAAAACAGACGACGACAACAGAAACGACATAGCAATCCAGCTCAGTGTAACGGCATTGAGTGAGAACTGACGCGCAATATCGGGAAGAGCAACATTGATGGCTGCCGACAGAAACGGAATCACAAAAGAGGTGAATACCACTGCATACAGAACAATTGTTTTATTTTCCCGGATTGTTGCCATGAAAACTGAATGTGGAATTGTTATTGCGAACAAAAATAATCACAATTTTGACAGGATATATTTCCGCAAGTCACATTTTCTTAAATAAAAAAGCCTGATCATCAAAAGACAATCAGGCTCTTTCATTACCGAATCAGATCGGTTAAGCATTGAGCGCTTGCTCTATATCGTCGATAATATCATTTGCATTTTCGATCCCCACCGAGAAACGGATCAAATCCGGAGCCACGCCGGCCGCGATCAACTGCTCATCAGTAAGCTGACGGTGAGTGTGACTGGCCGGGTGAAGCACCGACGTACGGGCATCAGCCACGTGTGTAACGATGGCCGCCAGTTGCAGGTTGTCCATGAAGCGAATAGCCACTTCACGACCACCTTTCAATCCGAACGAAATAACACCGCAAGAACCGTCGGGCAGGTATTTCTGTGCCAAATCATAATATTTATCGCCTTTCAGTCCGCAATAGTGAACCCAGGCCACTTTTTCATTCTTTTCAAGATATTCGGCCACCTTCTGGGCATTGGAACAATGACGTTCCATACGCAGGTGCAACGACTCCAGCCCGAGGTTGATGATAAACGCATTTTGTGGCGACTGAATTGCACCCAGATCGCGCATCAGCTGAACGGTGGCTTTGGTGATAAAGGCTTTTTCGCCGAAAGCCTTGCTATAGGTGAGTCCGTGATACGAAGGATCGGGTTCTGTAAGACCGGGGAATTTATCGGCGTGGGCATCCCAGTCGAATTTGCCGCTGTCCACAATCACACCACCCACCGTGCTGGCGTGTCCGTCAATGTACTTGGTAGTTGAATGGATCACAATATCTGCTCCCCACTCGATAGGACGGCAGTTGATCGGAGTGGCAAAGGTATTGTCCACAATCAAAGGAATACCGTTGGAATGAGCAATTTTGGCGAACTTTTCAATATCGAGCACCGAAATGGAGGGGTTTCCGATGGTTTCGCCAAAAAGCACTTTGGTATTGGATTGGATAGCCGCAGCAATTTCTTCGGCCGGAGCATCCTGATCGACGAACGTACAATCGATGCCCATTTTCTTCATGGTAACGGCCAGAAGGTTGAAGGTACCACCATAAATGGTGGAAGAGCTTACAATATGATCGCCGACAGAGCAGAGGTTGAAAAACGAGAAGAACGAAGCCGCCTGTCCGCTGGAGGTAAGCATTGCCCCCACTCCACCTTCGAGCTGCGCGATTTTATCGGCCACTGCATCGTTGGTAGGATTTTGCAAACGGGTATAAAAATAGCCGCTCTCTTCGAGGTCGAAAAGGCGACCCATCTGTTCGCTGGTATCGTACTTGAAAGTAGTACTCTGATAGATAGGCAATACGCGTGGTTCGCCCGTCTTGGGATTCCATCCTGCCTGAACGCAAAGAGTCTCCCGGCTCTGTTTCTTTTCCATGATTTAGTTGTGTTTGTTTGTCGGTGCAAAGGTAGGAAAATATACTGCACGAAGGGTAATCCCGGGGCATTGCCGCATCATTAGAGTTGTGAAAAAATACTGAATATGAAGCCTCAGCGTGAAACTTCACTAAAAAAGAGCTCCCGTCTTTTCCCTGTCCATCCATTGACACTACTTTTGCACAAAGAAATCGTCTTAACATTTTACCAATAATAAATTTGGCTTATGAAAAAGTTATTATTCCTGACTGTTTGTATATCGTTGTTTCTGCTAACCGCTTGTTCGAAAAGTGACTCGGCACCTACCTCGCTCACCAACACAAGCTGGAAATATTCGGCATCGGGCAGCACGCAGGTGTTGAAATTCACTTCGGCAACAGCCGGTACTTACACGATCAATAGTAGTTCAGTGGCATTTACTTATACCTATTCCAGTCCCAATATCTCGATCAAAGAATCGAACGGAGACAAATTGGACGGGGATTTTACCTCTACTTCTACACTGAATATCGTACAGAGCAATTCACCGACTGCTGCATTGAAATTCACCAAACAATAATCTTTATTTGAACTGATAGACAAAAACCTGTCCGTAATATGGGCTGGTTTTCGTATTTTTGCAGCTTCAAAAATATTCCGCGATGGAAATAGAAAAACAAGACAACGAACAGCTCGAAAAGCTGAAATACCACTACGGTGAAATTCTCAAATTGCTTGGAGAAGACACTGAACGTGACGGACTTATAAAAACTCCGGAACGTGTGGCTAAAGCAGTCCAGTTTATGACCCAGGGCTATGAGATGGATGCCCGCGAAGTGCTGCTTTCGGCAAAATTTCGCGAAGATTACCGCCAAATGGTCATCGTGAAAGATATTGAGTTCTACTCCACCTGCGAACATCACATGCTGCCCTTCTTTGGAAAAGCTCATGTGGCCTACATTCCCAACAAATATATTACCGGACTGAGCAAGCTGGCTCGCGTGGTCGACATTTTTGCCCACCGCCTTCAGGTACAGGAGCGTATGACCACTCAAATCAAAGAATGCATTCAGCAAACGCTCAATCCGCTGGGAGTAATGGTGGTAATAGAGGCACAACATACCTGCATGCAGATGCGTGGTGTACAGAAATACGGAGCCGTCACAACCACTTCCGACTTTACGGGAGTTTTTGAGGTAGCCAAAACCCGCGAAGAGTTTATCAGTCTGATTAAAAACTAATAAGGCATTCAACTTTCTTTGCCTGCGGCAAACCTTACTTTTTGACGCAAAAAGTAAGCAAAAACAGTGACGGAAACGAGGAACGAGTTCTATGTGTCCTTTAAAAATAAACACATGTCACAGAAAAGAACTCGTTCGCTCGGCCATGAAACATATTCTCTCGTACAAATTTTTGTAGTTGGCCTACTCACTCAAACAGCTTTTCGTCGGTTTGGTATCTTTGTTGATCCTTCGGATCTGGTTTCACAGAGATGCTTAACAATAACTCAGCTCTGTTTATCTAACTTGCTCATGCAGATTGATGTGGCCTTGTCCGGTGAGCCAAAAAACAAGTGAGGCGACGTAAAAATCGTCCTTGTTTGAAGTTATCGACTATAGGAGATAACGAGTTTGGGCGATTTGCGTCGACGAACGCCGGTTTTTTGAGCGAAGCGGGCATAGCCTTGACTTTTTTGTTTACTTTTTGTGTCAAGACAAAAAGTAAAAGGAGACATGAAACTTGGCTCACATACAAAGATGACCATTGTTACATATTACTAAATGTTATATGACAATATATTAAGAGCTTTAGCAAGCTTGATAAGATACTGTTACAGACTCACAATTGAGCTGGTTCCGGTTTTCGGGAATCAGTAAAAAATCGTATTTTTGTAATTGATTCAGAACAATCATCTTCAAACAAAAATAACTATGCAAACACTTGACAGCATTAACTTTGCCGGAAAAAAGGCATTCGTTCGCGTTGACTTCAACGTACCTTTGAACGAAAATTTTGAAATCACAGACGACACACGTATCCGTGCCGCTCTGCCTACGTTGAAAAAAATCTTAGCCGATGGCGGTAGCGTAATTATCGGTTCTCACCTGGGACGTCCTAAAAAGAACCCGGAACCTAAGTATTCATTGAAATACATTCTGGCTCACGTTTCAAAATTAATGGGTGTTGAAGTTCAGTTTGCCGACGACTGTGTAGGCGCTGATGCAGTTGCTAAAGCTGCTGCCCTGAAAGCTGGCGAAGTTCTTTTGCTCGAAAACCTCCGCTTCTATGCTGAAGAAGAAGGCAAAGCACGCGGTCTGGCAGAAGATGCTACCGACGAAGAAAAAGCTGCTGCTAAAAAAGCGGTTAAAGCTTCTCAGAAAGAATTCACAAAAAAACTGGCTGACCTGGCTGACATCTATGTAAACGATGCATTCGGTACTGCTCACCGTGCTCATGCTTCTACAGCATTGATCGCCTCTTACTTCGATGCTGACAAGAAAACTTTCGGCTACCTGATGCAAAAAGAAGTTGATTCAGTTGAAAAAGTATTGAAAGAAGCCGTTAAACCGGTAACTGCCATCATCGGTGGTTCTAAGGTTTCTACCAAAATCACTATCATCGAAACTCTTCTGTCGAAAGTTGACAACCTGATCATCGTGGGTGGTATGGCATTTACTTTTGCAAAAGCTCAGGGCGGTAAAATCGGCACTTCACTTTGCGAAGACGATATGCTGGAACTGGCCAACACCATCATTGCCAAAGCAAAAGAACTGGGCGTTAACCTTGTTCTTCCTTCCGACTGTGTTGCTGCCGACAAATTTGCTCCTGATGCAGCTACTCAGGTAACAGCCAATACAGCTATTCCTGACAACTGGATGGGTCTTGACCTCGGTCCTGCTTCTGCCGTTGTGGTTTCCGACGTTATCAAAGCATCTAAAACTATTCTGTGGAACGGTCCTGCCGGCGTATTCGAATTCGATGCATTTACCGTAGGGTCTAAAGCTATTGCAGTTGCAATTGCCGAAGCTACTGCAAACGGTGCATTCTCATTGATCGGTGGTGGCGACTCTGTTGCTTGTATCAACAAATTCGGTTTGGCCGACAAAGTAAGCTACGTATCAACCGGTGGTGGTGCTCTCCTCGAAATGATCGAAGGCAAAGTACTTCCGGGTATCGAAGCTATCCGCGGTTTCTAGTAGATACACGATATTTCAAAACAAAAAGGTTGTTCCAAACGGGACAACCTTTTTTTTGTTTCTGCCTTCCTCTTCATAATGTCATTTCACCACAAGTTAATCATCTTGGACTACATCTGCATATACACATATTGATAAAACACTATGTTTAATTACTATTTTTATCTAAATTCTCGAATTAAATATCTAAAATGTCGATCCACTCACAATTCCTCGACTTATCTTTATCGACAAAAATTGAGCCATTTATATCGATATGAAACAAAATAATGGAATTGTTGGTGGTCTCGGTTTTCATTGCAGAATATGTATCGACGAAAGGACAAAAAACAGACTAGAATAAAACATTCTTCCATATAATCAACAAATTAGCAATATCACCTTAATCATTAAACCTACAAATCACGTCAAACATGAAACACACAACACTTGCTCTTTCCTTTTTGGTTCTTTTTGTTCTTGCCGCAATAGCGCAAAAAAGAACGATTGTAAATCCTGCATACGAAGTAAAAACGACAGGAATTGACAATGTGGCTAAAATTGAACTGACCGATACCGCCACCCTGCTTTCCATGCACCTTACGTTTGTGCCTCACTGGTGGGTTACATACGACAGCACCGATGTAATACGCGACTGCGCCACCGGCACCGAATACAAGATCAAAGAGCTCCGAGGTGGAGTCTTTAACAAATACATCTGGATGCCCGATTCGGGCGATAGCACCGTTGTGCTGGTATTTCCTCCTCTCCCGGCATTGGTAAAAAAGATCGACTATAACAAACAGATTTTCGGCATCTCGCTCGGCCGAACCGCAACCGGAACTCGTAAACCCGCCGCGGTATCACCCTCCATCGACAAGTGGTTACAGGAGCAATTGGCCAAAGCTCCGAAAACAACATTGGGAAACTATGAGCTGCCCTCCTTTTTTACTGACAAACAGAGTCGATTGATTGGCTGTATAAAAGGATACGACCCCCGGCTGGGTTTTTCCACCGGAATTATTTATGTCGCCAACGAGCTTACACGCGAAGATTACCCTGTTGTGATTAAAATTGAAGCCGATGGCCGTTTCGAGGCAGAGATTCCTATGAATATGCCAAAATACACTTATGCAATATTCAACGAACGCTATGGCATACCGTTCTACATCGAACCCGGACAAACCCTGTGCATGATTCTCGACTGGGACGAATTCCTTACAGCCGACCGAAAACGTAATATCCGTTACCCTTTCAAAAATATCGAATACAGAGGAGCACTTGCATCACTCAACAAGGAACTTCTGGCTTACCCTGCCAACCAGTTTAGCTACGAAGTATTCGATAAAAAAAGGAAGACCATGGCTCCGCTCGACTTCAAAGCCGACCAGTTGAAAGAATATGACAACAACATGGCTCAATATAGTGAGTACGTGAAACAACACTCGTTGTCGCAAAAAGCAAAGACCCTGCTTCGCAATAGAATTATGCTGGAAAATGCCAATATTCTTTTCAATTATGCGATGGACCGCAATTATTACGCTAAGCAAGACAGTACGAACAAAATGCTCAAGATACCTGTTCCCGTTTCATATTACGATTTCTTAAAACAGTTGCCGCTCAACGATCCAAGCCTGTTGGTATGCAATGAATTCAGCGAGTTTATCAATCGCTTCGAATACAACGAATTGCTTATGAAAACACAGGTGCAATTTTACGCTAGCCAGAATGCAAACCAACCCAAACCAGAAAAGAATCTTCTGGAATATCTCGATGAAGAAAAAATACAAATTACACCTGAAGACCGGAAATTTCTATCAATCGCAGTAAAAGAACATCAGACCGACGAAGAGCGGAAGCAACTCGAACAGATGCGCGAGGTATCGAAAATTTTCAACGAAAAGTACAAGGAACCTCTTCAAAAGTATTCTCAAAAATACGTTATTCCACTTATCCAATCGAATAACAGCAAAAGAGAGATTGAGATTTGGAAATTAAAAGATTGCACCCTGAACAACGAAATGGGACTTGAGCCGAATATGGCCTACGAAATAGCCAAAGTCCGTTCGCTTAATTTTTCGTTCAAAAACGCAGCATCGAAAGAAAATGCTTCTGCCTTGTGGAACGTCTTAAAACAAGGCATTAAGACCCCTTATTTGGCAACAACAGGTCAGGAACTTCTGTCCAAAGCCTTCCCCGAGAAACAAGTTGCTTCAAAACCATTGCCCCAAAGCACATACGCTGATGTTTTCCGAAAAATCATCGATCCGTTCAAAGGGAAAGTGTTGTTCATCGACTTTTGGGCTACTACCTGCGGCCCATGCGTGGGCGGGATTAAACAACTGAAAGCTACCCGTGCAAAATATGTAAACAACCCCGACTTCGACTTTATCTTCATTACCGACCAAAAAAGTTCGCCCGAGAAAGATTACAACGACTTTGTGAAAGAGCAGGAGATGAAGAACACCTACCGCCTTTCTACCGATGACTTCAACATGCTGCGCCAGTTATTCAAATTCAACGGCATACCACGTTATGTTGTGATTGACCAGAAAGGTGATGTACTGAACGACAAATTTGAAATGTGGAATTTTGAAACGGAGTTGAGGAAAATATTGCCGGCATACAACAAATAAAACTGCAAGTAAACCAAATACTCGATAACACAGAAAAGGTTGTTCCGCTTGGAACAACCTTTTCTGTTTGTCTTTCCATCTATTTAGGGTGAATTCCGTCGGAACGGCACATGTTGACACATCTATTTCGCATTGGCATTGCGTAATTTTCTACTTTATGTTTGTTAATTTTTTATAATTATTCAACCCTCCCTTATTGTATTCTTTAAGAATTGTAAATTTATCATATCTCCCTGTTTATCAGCATTATAAAAAATTTAAGTGTCAAAATAACGCTTATAAATGCTCCTTTTTTAGTTCTTAGATCCGATTAGACTTGTTGTTTCATTACACAGATATAGTAACTTTGCAACAATAATCTTGATGAATACGTGACCTTGAAGACAGATCAGCCATTCTTTATCGTCTGACAAAATAAGATTCTGACGTTTGAACCACTACCTTTTAGAAACGTCAAGAGATGCTTGGCATGAATCATTCCCATTTTAGTCAGACAGATAATTCTGATTTTATTTGACAGCACTCCCCTTCGACAATGAAGAGGTTTGACGTCGTATAAAATTCTTATCACCTATTTATTTAAACAATTTCTTCAAGTAAGGAGCTGATTAAATTAGCACATGCCTATTCGAACCAATGGTGTGTGAAGAGATTGCATCGACATTAAAGTAGATGCACTGACGACAGTTGAGATATTTTTTGTTAGACTAGATAGTAAATATTATAACCTTAAAATTTATACGCCAATGAGAGAGACTCCCCTATAATCAACCCCGCCCAAAAGAAAAGCGGAACAATGTTGCAACCATTGCTCCGCCCGTATCAAGCAATACCCTCTTTGTTTCATAATACTGACAGTACAGACAGTATAATAGTGGTGTATCGTTTTGATAGTGCAAAGATAATCATATTTTTACTGAATTGATTTGATGTAAAAATAACTCTCTTTCATTCTTTTTGAATGATTCTGAACAATATCATTAATTTCAATTGATCAAATTATAAATACTCATGAATCACATAAAAACACATTTCTTACGGCTGTTTTTGTGCACCCTATTTCTGTCGTTTATGACAGTAGGGTTTGCACAACAAGGAAGTGCTCATAAAGTAACTGGAACCGTAGTTGATTCTAGTACAGGAGAATCTCTTCCAGGTGTAAATATTATTATTTTGGGTGCCAAAATTAAAACCGGAGTTATTTCTGACATTGACGGCCGGTTTTCTATAAACGTATCTCCGGATGCTACCTTAGAATTTTCTTATGTCGGATATCTGAAAAAGAATGTTGCAATAGCAAACCAATCTACTTTGACTGTATCTCTCGAATCTGATGTAAAAAAACTTGATGAAGTTGTAGTTGTTGGTTACGGTACCATGAAGAAGAGTGACCTTTCGGGTGCTGTATCTTCGGTACGTTCCGATGCTCTTAAGAATCTGGCAACCAGTGATGCCGGTGCAGCTCTTCAGGGCAAGGTTTCCGGGGTTCAGGTTTTAACCAACTCAGGAGCTCCTGGTACGGGTGCAACTATCCGTGTACGCGGTTACTCTTCAAACTCAGGTAGTATTGGACCACTTCTTATTGTTGACGGGCTGAAAGTTGACAACATTCAATATCTCGATCCTTCTATGATTGAATCTATGGAAGTATTGAAAGATGCTGCTTCTGCTGCTATTTATGGAGCTCAGGCAGGTAATGGTGTTATCTTGATTACTACCAAATCGGGAGCAAAAGGTAGCTCAAGCATCTCTTATGATGGGAGTATGAGCTCACAAAGCCTTGCCAGACGTCCTGGAATTTTCAGAGCTAAAGATTTTATCAATTACAAAAGAATGTCTGGTATTGCTATCGACGATATGTTGAAAACAGCTAATTATAATGGCACAGATACTGACTGGTTCGACGCAGTATTTGCTCCTTCTTTGAGCCAACAGCATACCGTTACTTTCCAGGGTGGAAATAATCAGGGACACTATTTCACTTCTCTTAATTTAACCAACAACGATGGTATTGTAAAAGGCAGTAAAGATGTTTACAAACGTCTTACCGCACAAATTAATGCAGACTACAATATCAAACCATGGTTCCAGATAGGCACCAACAACTCTTTCGAGAAATGGTCTACCAAATCAGTTAGTCAGATGTCTCAGTATGGTTCTTTAATGAACTCGGTGAATACTCTCGATCCTTTAACCCCGGTTTACTATTCTTCTCCTGATGACTTCGCGGTATCGATGAAGCAGGCTTATGATGCAGGTAAAAATATCCTCAAAGACCCAACCAATGGCCTCTACTATGCTACCTCTAAGTACATAAACGACGATAGCGGTAACCCATTGCTTCAAAGAGACCGTGTTGACTCTGAAAATAAAGGAATCAACCTTCGTGGTGTACTTTACGGAAACTTAAAACCAGTGAAGGGACTTGTAATTACTTCTCGCTTTGGTTACAATGTGTCACAGAGCAATTCTCACAGTTATAACACTCCGTACTTTGCAACAACTCAGGCAAAATCCGACGATTATAACATCTCGACAAATGCAAATACCAGCTACTACTATCAATGGGAAAACTTCGCCAATTATAATTTTACTATAGATAAGCATAACATTACCGCAATGGGTGGTATGTCTTACACCGAGAATAATTGGGACAATGTTAGTGCCAGCGCTCAGGGTCCTGATATCCTGAAAGGATACTATCCGAACTTCCGCTATATTGACTATGTAAATAGTAATGACAAAACCGTTAAGAGTTTTGGTAATGCTCCCGGCAAATCGACTCAGATGGCCTATTTCGGACGTTTAGTTTATAATTATGACAACAAATACATGGTTCAGGCTAACTTCCGTGCCGATGCGTTCGACTCTTCTAAATTGTCAAATGTACAACGTTGGGGTTATTTTCCATCATTCTCAGCAGGCTGGACCGTTAGCAACGAAAAATTCTTTTCGAATATCATTGATAAGGGAATTATATCTTTCTTGAAATTACGTGGATCTTGGGGACAAAACGGTAATGTTAATGTACTCAACGGGTATCAATATAAATCTACCATCAGTTACAATAGCTCATGGTATCAATATGGCGTAGACGATGGCGCTCCGGTATACGGTTCAGCTCCTTCGGGTATAGCGAATCCTAAATTAAAATGGGAAACCTCAGAACAGTTAGACCTTGGTGCTGATATTAGATTTTTGAATGACAAGCTCTCTTTTTCTGTTGACTACTTTAATAAAAAGACCAAAGACCTTCTCGTAACCACTACTCCGATTGCGGAAAGTGGCGTAGGTAGTGTGATTATGAATGCAGGTTCTGTTCTTAACCGTGGTATTGAGTTCGAAGCAACATGGAAAGATAGAATCGGTAAAGACTTCACTTACTCAGTAAAAGCTAACTTGTCAACCTTACACAATGAGGTTACTTATCTGGATCCTACGGTTTCTCGCCTTACAGGTTCCAAAGGTGGTGTAGATGGTACCAATAACCCTATCTACACAGCATTTGAGATTGGTCAACCGATCTGGTATTTCAGAGGTTACAAGTATTTAGGCGTTGATTCTGAAACAGGTAAGCCTAAAATCCAGGATACCAATGGAGACGGGAAGATATCTGATGCCGATATGACCAAGATTGGTAAAGCAATTCCTGATTTCACATACGGTCTAAACGTTAACCTTGCTTATAAAGCATTCGATATGAACATATTTGGCACTGGCGTAAGTGGCAATGATATCTTTACAGTATTCTATCGTGCAGATACCCCAATGCGTAACTCACTGAAGTACTACTATGATCATGCCTGGACACCAACTAACAAAGGAGCTTCTATGCCTGATCCGAAAGCTGTTGCCAACGATTGGACATTCTGGGGTTCTTCTGCTTCTATGTTCAGCGGGGCTTACTTCAAAATCAAACAGATACAGTTAGGTTACACCCTTCCTACATCGGTTACCAAGAAGTTACTCATCAGCAAACTGAGATGCTATATTTCTTTGGATGACTTCTTTACATTTACCAAATATCCGGGAGCCGATCCTGAAACTGCTACGACTAGCAACTCTACTGGTGCAGGCTTTGATAACGGTACATATCCGACAACGAAAAAGGTTACATTTGGTTTAAACCTTACATTCTAATCTAAATACTTTAACAATATGAAAAAATATAATATACTTCTCTTACTATTCGTACTGTTATTTGGTGCATGTAGTGAGGATAAACTCGAGATTGCACAGAAGGGTGTTGTTGAACCAAGCCAGTTTTACATAACTGATGCCGATGCAAAGTCTGCACTTGTTGATGCATACGCTAATTTTGCCTCAAATATCGGGGGTAACGATGGTACTTACGTTCCTCTTAATATAATTTTTAACTACTGTGCAGACAACGTGCTTGCGGCAGGTAATTATTATGGAGACAATGATCAGTACGCCAAAATCAACGAGTTCCGTTACGATGCGCAGAGCAACGAAGTTAACACGATGTACCGTCGTTTCTACTATGCTATCTATCATTGTAACCTCGTTATTACTAACTTTAAATATGGCGAGAGTGCCATAAAAGATCGCTGTATTTCTGAAGCAAGGGTAATGCGGGCATGGTGCCATATGATGCTTGCTATGGCATTTAATAATCCTCCACTTGTTGACCGTATTGTTCTTCCCACCGAAAAACCGGGAAACTATGATAAAGGTCATGACGCAATGCTTCAATGGTGTGCCGATGAGTGTGCGGACGCAGTGAAATACCTTGACTCACGTAATGGTACTACGGATAAGGATGGCGCTGTAAGAGTTACCAAAGGTTTTGCCTGGACAGTTCAGGGAAAAGCTCTTCTGTACAAAGGTGATTATGCCGGAGCAAAAACAGCTCTTAAAAACGTAATTGATTCAAAGAATTACACTCTTGTTCCTGGTGAACAGTTTGCCAACCTTTTCCATCTTAGCGGTGACGGTTCTTCAGAAAAAGTATTCGAAACAAACATCGTCAACTGTAGCATTGGTGACTGGAGTGGAAAAATTCAGCGTTCTACCTGGATGGAATCGAACCTTTGGGGATGGAGAACCGATCGTCTTGCAAGTCAGCCAACATGTCAGGCTGACGGAGGATGGGGCGGTTTGGCCATTGAAGAAAACTTTGCCAACGAATTTGCTGCAAACGATGGTGCTTCTTACCGTCGCAAAGCTACGATCTTAAATTACAATGAGTTCCTTACAGACCCATCCGTTGGTTGGGCTACAGACGCTACTTTAACAACCACAGCTCAGAAACTAGCGGATGACAAAAGAGGTATTAAAGACATTGCTGGTCTTTATGGACAATGTGGCTACCTTCAGAAAAAATTCATCGTTGCTGCCGAAGACCGTTCAACCAACTGGTACCGATTCAACAACTTCATTATCGAAAGATACGCTGATATACTTCTAATGTATGCTGAAGCTTGTGCTAAAACTACAGATGACGGCAGCGGTCTTAAGGCTTTGACTGATGTTCAAAATCGCGCAGGTTCTGCTCATGTTAGCTCTTCTTTGACTTTGGCTGAAGTTCAGAAAGAAAGAAACTACGAGTTGTGGATGGAAGGCGCACGTTGGATTGACATGAAACGTTGGAATCAGTTTGACAAGGCAAAAACTGCCGGTACACATATTCCAACACTGAAAGAACATTTCTTCGATGCAGATCAAGCACAAAGACTACCACTCACGTTGCATATGTAACTTATTCAGACCTAACGCAGGTAAAACTATTGGGTTCAAAGCAGGAAAGCATGAATGGTTCCCTTTCCCATTCGGAGAAACCTCTATCAATCCTAGCATTAAACAAAACCCAGGTTGGTAATAATGATGTGGTTTCCTAAAAAAGCGTTACAGTTTTCATTAGGATAAAACCACTATAAATTTATAAAATAGTTATCGGGCTAGCCCGATAACTATTTTTGTTTTTTATGAATATCGGATTTGACACCAACCCATAGTGGGCAGGGCTGTTAAGTTCTGATAAATTGTAGCCCAGAGGACTTCCATAGTGGGTTGCCTATTCATAGTGAGTCCCTACAGGACAAACGTTTAGGCAAGTTGTCGGATAATCATATTGTTTTTATACTGTCTGATAAATCTCCTTCAAGAGAATAGACATATTCAAAAACAGAAAAGGTTGTTCCGTAATTATCGAAACAACCTTTTGTTTGCTCAAGCGACAGGGATTCGCTTGTCCCTAGCTGAGGGTTATCTCTTCCGCGGATCCTGATCCAGTAACCGGTTACATAAGCGTAGATATTTTCGATATCTTGTAAGTCGCCATATCGGGTCCGAAATAGAAACGAAACATCATATCTTTTCCTGTGCGAATGGCGGCCAACATCTCCGGCGTAACGCGAACCACAAAATTTGTCACTATCCAATTTTGATGTGTGGTCGATATGGTTTTCGCTGCTTACCGGTCGCTGTAGAGTCTTTAGTATGGTTGTTCTCTCTCTACTC
>CAXXPB010000054.1:0-62888 GCA_963678825.2 uncultured Microbacter sp.
GTATTCAGAAAGAACGAAAGGAGAGTTCCGAATTCATTTAAAATATTTGCATTTTTACTATATTTTGCAAAATCAGTTTGTCATATTGCTTTTTCTAATCACTTTTCTTCCATTCTAAATCTCAATTGAATGAAACCTCGTAACTTTGCATCTTCATTCAAAAATCACTCTTATGCGCAAAATTCAAACTATTATAACCGGAATGGCACTCGGATGCAGCATTGCAGCATTTGCCTCCACTCCGAAACTGAACGACGGCATCTGGCGTGGAACCCTGGAAGTGAAAGACAATTCAGCTCCTTTTCTTTTTGAGGTATCCCACCGCGGAGCCGACTCGACGGTGGTTACTTTAATGAATGGCGAAGAACGGGTGGCACTGAACGGGGTTTCCTTCAAAGGTGACTCGGTTATTATCCCCATCGAACCGTTCGATGCTCAAATACGGGCAGCTGTAAAAGAGGGAACTCTCAGCGGACGCTTTCTGAAGAACTACGTCAAAAACGATGCGGGAGTTCGTTTTTTTGCCAGTTTCGGCAACAAACTGCGTTTTGAACCGATAGCATCGCCCACTGCAGTTCGTCTTGACGGCAAATGGGACGTACTCTTCATTGATCCGAAAGGCGAAGCGGAGCACAACGTGGGCATTTTCCAAACCGACAAGGGAATCATTACCGGCTCGGTGCTGACACCCAGTGGTGACCTGCGTTTCCTCGAAGGCGCTTACACGCAAACAGGCGCGCAGCTCTCGGCTTTTGCAGGCCAAAGTCCCTACCTATTGGAGGTTTCATTCAAAGACAACAACCATTTTGAGGGAACATTCTTTACAACAAGAGGCAAAACACGACTGGAAGGTACGCGCAACGACAAAGCCGGATTGGCCGATCCTTACAACCAGACGCACATGAAGCCGGGCAAGGATCATCTCGGATTCAGCCTGCCTAATACCGACGGAAAGAAGGTTTCGCTCGCCGACGAACGTTACCGTGGCAAGGTGGTGATTGTCTCCATCCTCGGAAGCTGGTGTCCCAACTGCATGGACGAAATGAAATATCTGGCTCCGTGGCACAAGGCCAACAAAGACCGTGGCGTGGAGGTGGTTGGTCTGGCGTTCGAGCGGAAAGACGATTTTGATTATGCCCGAGCAGCCCTGTTGCGGATGAAAAAACGTTACGGCACAGAATACGAACTGCTCTTCGGTGGGCAGGTGGGTTCGGAAGCGACAGGCAAGGCATTGCCCGAAATGGAGAAGGTAGCCAGTTACCCCACCATGATTTTTATCGATAAAAAAGGGAAGGTCCGCAAAATTCACACAGGATTCAACGGTCCGGCCACCGGATTGTTCTACAAGGAATTCCAACACGAATTCAACGCGCTGGTAGACGAATTATTGGCAGAATAAACCCGACATCGGTTTTTATTTTTACGTTGTAGAGACACACGGCCGTGTGTCTCTACGTATCCCAGATGTAATTTCAAAACACCACCGCCGGCGCCCGGAATGTTTTCGGGTCGTTGACCGCACCGTAGGTATAATTAATCACTTCCAATTTCTGAGGAACCACTTTAATCAGCACAAAAATATCCTGCCAACCGGATATTCCGTTCCAATAGTCGCGCTTCATCTTCATTAGCAAATCTTTGTCGTCGATAACAGTTGCCGTGCCTGTTATCGTCACATAGCCGTTTCCTTTCGCATGATCAGCATAATAGACAGCCACCTTCGGATTGCTTCTGATCTCTCTGGCTTTGGAGCTGTAGCGAGAAGTGGCAAACCAGACAACAAACTCTTTCGGGTTGGGGAAAGGGTTCATGGTGCGTATCTGCGGCTGCCCAACAGAATCGACCGTTACCAGCGAACAGTAATGGTTTTGTGAAATAATATCGGAGGCCGCTTTCATCAACGAATCTTTCGGTAATGTTTTTTGTGCAAAAAGCGGCGACTGGGAAGAAATTCCGACAAATAGAAGGATTGCCGACAGAAAAAGGAGAGGTTTGTTTTGCATTGTTTGAGGATTTTAAGAGATATTTCCCTCTTAGACCCTCAAAATTCTATTTACCCTAAAATATTCTCAAAACGAGTATCTGATATTTTGCCTAATGGCTTGAAAAGCCCCATTTTCATAACCGCAGGTCTGTGACCTGCTGGCGAGCATAGCTTGACCACACACGACCTGAAAGGTCGGACTATACAAGAAGTAATGCCTTTGACTACGTCGATTTGCAATTCTGACAATATAAACTCAATTAGGATACATATCAGATAACCACTTTCAGAGAAATTTATTCCAATGAGCCGAAAAAGGTGCCTCAATCGTTAGTTCGGTTTGTAACACAGGATGCTGCAAACGCAATGAGCGCGCATGTAAGAACATTTCGCGGATGTCGAGTTGTTCGGTGAAGATGCGGTTCTGTTTGCCGTCGCCATGTACCCGATCATTGATGATGTAATGACGCAACTGTGCCAGATGCTGCCGTATCTGATGCCAGCGGCCGGTCTGTGGATATGCCTCCACCACGGAAAAACGAGCCGTCGGATAGCGATCGGTGGCCAGCGGGAGTTCCAGTTGTTTCACGGGGACGAAACGCGTAATGGCATCCTGCAAATTACCGCGGTCATTTTTAACCTGTCGTTCACAAACCATCTCTTCGGGAAACCAACCCCGCACCAAAGCCACGTATTTCTTATGCGATTCTCCGTTAGTCAATTGATCGTTGAGTTGTCGCGCCACCTCCGACGAGAAAGCAAAAACGAGTACACCAGACGTCGGCCGGTCGATGCGGTGCACCGGAAAGAGTTTGCGCCCCACCTGATCGCGCAGCAGTTGCAGGGCAAACACCTCATTCTCTTCGGCAATGGAAGTACGATGCACCAGCAGCCCGCAAGGCTTGTTGATGGCAATCAGATATTCGTCCTGATAAAGGATGTCGAGCATAGGATTGGTGTTTTGAGGGGCAAAGGTAGGGGAATTACCGTGATTCACCCCACCATCTCTGAGAGTCTTAAAAATTGAATTTATTATTCGACTCCTATGGAGCCTCGATTTGACATTTCTGCATTCCATCCTACTACCATAATTCGACCCCTCCGGGGCCTTAAACCAAATGATTCAATATGCCCATGCGAAAAATGGCTCCGTAGGAGTCAGTACTATGGTAAAAAGAGCATTACGTGCAGAATGGAGCTCCGTTAGGAGTGAAATTATTCATAAAATTCAAACAAATATTCATTCTTGAACTCAATATCAAAATCTGCCAGAAGCTTCATATACTCTTCCTTGAATGACTTTTCCTGATGGTGTTTTTCCTGATTCATGATGTATTTTATCACAACATCCCGCTGCGAACGGGAATAGGAAAACCCGCCATATCCTTCCTGCCAACTAAACTTACCGGGAACAAGCTTTCGACGGTTGATCCAGACGGTTGAACCCGATTTTACATCTCTGATCAAATCCGAAACTGAAAAAGCCGGATTGTATTCAAAAAATAGATGAACATGGTCTTTATATCCGTTTACAGCCAGTGAGTAGTGCTGCTTATTGTTGACAATACCAGCGATATAGGAAAATAACTCTTCTCTGATCTTTGCTGATAAAATGTTCTCCCTGCCTTTCACTGCAAAGACAACATGTAGATTGAATTGGGTGTAAGTATTCGGCATAGACTGCAAGTCAATTAGGTTATAATGACAAATATAGCAATAAAGGTTTATTTCCATAACGGCATTTCTATTGAATCTATTATTCGACTCCTACGGAGCCGCAATTTGACATTTCGACATTCAATCCTACCATAATTTGACCCCTCCGGGGAATTGAAGCATAATATTCAGAGTGTCTTTCTGCAAAGCAAATGGCTCCGTAGGAGTCAGGACTATGGTAAAAAGAGCATTACGTGCAGGATGGAGCTCCATTAGGAGTGAAATTATTTGTTTGTATTTTGCAAAAGCCGCGAACGTCAGGGAGTCACCTCTAGGGACATCCTGATTACATAACGACATTATTTTCTTTACGAATATCCATTCCTATTTTACCCATCGACCGAAAATGGTTATTTTTGTAGCATAAAACTTTAGCTATGTCAACTCTTTCAATCGGCACGCCTCTGCAGAAGGGTGCCACCCGTGTACTCTTCCTCGGAAGTGGCGAATTGTGTAAGGAAATGGTGATCGAGGCGCAACGTCTCGGAGTGGAAACCATCGCAGTAGATTCATACGAAAACGCACCGGCCATGCAGGTGGCTCACCGCTGTCATGTCATTGATATGAAGAACGGTAAGGCGCTCCGTGCCGTCATCGAACGCGAAGCTCCGGCGCTGGTCGTGCCCGAAATCGAAGCCATCGACACCGTGATGCTGGAACAATTAGAAAGCGAAGGCTTCCATGTAATTCCCAAAGCGCACGCTGCCCGCCTCACAATGGACCGCGAAGGCATCCGCCGTCTGGCTGCCGAAACGCTGGCAACTGCCAACCGCACGCTATCTCTTTGCCGACACCGCCGAAGAGTTTCGCGCTGCCGTGAAGGGGAAATCGGTATTCCCTGCGTAACGAAACCCATCATGTCGTCGTCGGGCAAGGGACAAAGTACCATCAAGAGCGAAGCCGATATCGACAAGGCATGGAACTACGCCCACGAAGCGGCCCGCGGTATTGGCAGCCGGGTGATTATCGAAGAGTTTATCACGTTCGACTACGAAATAACGCTACTTACTGTTCGCACCGCTTTCGGCACCAAATTCTGCGCTCCCATCGGCCACGTGCAAATCAGCGGTGACTACCACGAGAGCTGGCAACCCTGCGCCATGGAGCCGGATACCATTCGTCAGGCCCGAGCAGGTTGCCCTAAAAGTGACCGACGCGCTGGGCGGTTACGGCATTTTCGGCGTTGAAACTGTTTGTAAAAGACGGTAAGGTGATCTTCAGCGAAGTTTCTCCCCGTCCGCACGATACCGGCATGGTGACGATGGCCACGCAAGTAATGTCGGAATTCGAACTGCATGTTCGGGCCATTCTTGGCCTGCCGGTCGACACCCGACTGTTGCAATGCGGTGCCACGCATGTGATCAAAGCCACGGAAGAGGCCTGGAATCCCACTTTTGATATTACCGAAGCGATTCATGTTCCCGATACCAAGATTCGTCTTTTCGGCAAACCGCTCTGCAAACCGGGTCGCCGCATGGGAGTAGTGTTAGCCACCGGCAACGACACAGACGAAGCCCGCGCCAAAGCCGAAGAGGCAGCGCACAAGGTAAAAATAATCTGAGTCCACGGATAACACAGATGACTTCGTCAACACGGAGTATAAATTCAATTTAATTACGACTTTCAATCACTGCGTACTGAATACTGTATACTGAGTACTTTTCAACTTATGCCGAATCAAATACAAATAGTTTTGCCCGCCGAGTGGGCGCCACAGAGTGGCATTCAGCTCACCTGGCCGCACGCGGAGACCGACTGGAATTACATTCTCGAGGAGGTAACCCAATGCTACATTACGCTTGCCAAAGAGATCGTAAAACGCGAAAAACTGCTGATCGTTTGTCGCGATAGCGCTGCCGTACGCGAACAGTTGGGCGACGGCACCGACTTCAGCCAGATCATTTTCCGCGAAACGAGAGACCAACGACACCTGGGCACGCGATCACGGCGCCATCACGGTAATGGTGGAGGGCGATCCCTATCTGTACGACTTCACCTTCAACGGCTGGGGAATGAAATACGCTGCCAACTTTGACAATCAGATCACCCGCCGGCTCTACGATTCGAATACGTTTCAACCGACAGTGGCTTACCAAAACATGCTGCAATGCGTGTTGGAAGGCGGCAGCATCGAATCGGACGGAGAAGGAACCATCCTCACCACCGAAGAGTGTCTGCTTTCGCCCAACCGTAACGACCACAAATCGAAAGAGGAGTTGGAAGAGTACCTGTTGATGGTGTTCGGCGCCAAAACGGATACTCTGGTTGAAAAACGGCTATCTGGCAGGAGATGATACCGACAGCCATGTGGATACGCTGGCACGGTTCTGCACCCCCGACACGATTGCCTATGTAAAGTGCGACGACAAAACCGACGAACACTACGAGGAACTCAGCCTGATGGAAGAGGAACTGCTGGTTTTCCGCACAATGGAGAATAAACCCTACAACCTAATTCCGTTACCGATGGCCGATTGTGTAATGAAAGACGACGAGCGGCTACCAGCTACGTATGCCAATTTCCTTATCATGAACGGAGCGGTGCTGATGCCGACCTACAATTCGCCGAAAGATGAAATTGCAAAAGCTCAATTGCAGCAGAGTACTAGCATTTCCCGATCGCGAGATTGTCGGTATTGATTGCCGCTCGCTGATCAAGCAGCACGGATCATTGCACTGCGTAACGATGCAGTTCCCGGAAGGAGTATTGTAAACGATTTATGAGAGAGGGTTTTAGTGACGGCTTCACTCAGAGTGAAACCGTCACTCTCTTTTGAAAAACAACCTTAAATTAACCTGATATGATCTCACTCCGAAAAACACCCCGCCTCAAATCTCTTGTTTGTCTTTTGTTGTGTATTCCGGCATTGTTCTCTTTCAAAGCTGCCGACAAGCAATATCGCGAAACCATCGATCTATCGGGTCGCTGGCAATTTGCACCGGACGAACAAAACAGTCATATCGGACAAAAATTGGCTGCCCCGACTTTTACCGATTCCATTCTGTTGCCCGGCACTACCGACACCAACCACAAAGGCAGGAAAAATGACACTCGCACCACAATGCACCTCAACCGCAATTACGTGTACGAAGGTCCGGCATGGTACCGAAAGGAAGTTGTAATTCCGGCAAACTGGAAAAACCGTTCGATCTCCCTGTTTATGGAACGCACCAAACCGGCCAAAGTGTGGATTGACGGACAATTTGCAGGAGAATCGATGCTACTGGAATCGCCACAGGAATATGATCTCTCCCGATTGTTGACTCCCGGCCGACATATCATTACCCTTTGCGTGGACAACAACGCGAAGCGTACCCCCTACGGCGGCGTACACATGTACAGCGAGCGATACCCAGACCAACTGGAACGGTGTTATCGGTCGCTTCTGTCTGGAAGCATCGGCAACCGCTCCGAATCGCCGATCTACAAGTCACTCCCGACATTGAAAACAAGAAAGCAGTTTGCAGGGGTCAAACTGAATCGGGCACCAAAATCGGGCAATCTATCGCTCGACCTGTTTATTTCAAAAGAAGAAAACGGTAAACCCGAAGCTCTGCCACCTGCCGGTTTTACGATGAAATCCGACTCGATACTGACTGTTACCTACAACTTCTCCGACATCAGCCTTTGGGACGAGTATCACCAGCCGCTTTACAAAATCAACGCGGTGGTCAGTGACGGCAAACAAGCAGACAACCGCACCGCTACTTTCGGAATGCGGAAATTTGCCACGCGTGGCACACAATTTACCATCAACGGGAGAACAACATTCCTTCGGGGCAAGCACGACGGATGCGTCTTTCCGCTCACCGGCTATCCGCCCATGGACACGACCGGATGGATGCGGGTGTTCCGCATTGCCAAGTCGTATGGCATCAACCACTACCGTTTTCACACCTGGTGCCCGCCCGAGGCTGCCTTTACCGCCGCCGACCACCTGGGCATCTACCTGCAACCGGAACTTCCTTTCTGGGGCGGTCTCGATGCTGATAGCACGGCGACGATGCTCACTAAAGAAGGTATCGCCCTGCTGAAAAGCTACGCCAACCACCCTTCGTTTGTGATGTTCGGCATGGGCAACGAAATATGGAGCGGTCACGAACGGGTAAAAAAAGTACTGACGACGTTAAAGCAATCCGACAGCCGCCCACTCTATTCGGAGGGATCGAACAACAACATTGGCTATGCACCCTCCATTGACGAGGAAGATTACCACGTAGCAGCCCGCACCCCCTTTGCGCACGATTCCATCCTGACGCATATCCGGCTAATTCATGCTTTTTTGCGACTCAAAAGATGGTGGCATCCTCAACACCGTTTCACCTTCGACGCAAATTAATTACGACTACGGAGTGAATCACATCAGCAAACCGCTGATCAGTCACGAGATCGGCCAATATCAGGTTTATCCCGATTACAAAGAGATTGCAAAATATACCGGGGTGTTGAATGCCCCGCAATCTGGAAGAGTTCCGCGACCGTCTGACCAAAGCCGGTATGATCGACCAAAATCAGGCATTTACAAAAGCTTCGGGGGTATTAGCGGCACTCTGTTACCGGGCTGAAATCGAAGCCGCATTGCGCACAAAAGGCATGGCCGGCTTCCACCTGCTCGATCTACAGGATTATCCCGGTCAGGGAACGGCGTTGGTCGGCATTCTGGATGCGTTTATGGACAGCAAGGAGGTGATCAGTCGCGACGAATGGAGTCATTTTTGCAACGATGTCGTGCCGCTGCTGTCTTTCGAGAAATACTGCTGGAGCGATCAGGAAACATTTTCCGCCAACGTCGAAGTTGCCAATTATTCTGATAAAACTATTCGGAACAACATTTCCTGGAAATTAACCTGGAGAAAACGGCAGAGTGTGGCGCGAAGGCAAACTCAAGAAGCGGGAAATCGCCAACGGACAATTGAGCAATCAGGGCACGATCAGTTTCTCGTTTTCCAGTCTGCAAACACCACAACAACTGAATCTGGAAATCACCATCGACAGTACAACCTACCGGAATAGCTATCCTCTCTGGCTTTATCCGACTCCCGAAGCCATCGGGAACGATCCTGCATTAATCGTAACTGAATCGCTGGATAAGAAAACCATTGAATTGCTAAAAAACGGAGCCAACGTGTTGTTGTTCCCTCAGCCCGATTCTGTTTCGCTCAACAGTGTCAAAGGATTATTTAATCCCGAATTCTGGAATTTCGGCATGTTCAAAGGCATTTCCGAATCGAACAAAAAGCCGGTTTCGCCGGGTACCATGGGGTTGTTGATGAATCCGAAGCATCCGTTATTCGATCTCTTCCCAACTGATTTCTACACCAACTGGCAATGGTGGTCGATTATCCATAACAGCAATCCGCTCAACCTGAACACCACAGACAAATCCTATCGTCCCATCGTGCAGGTGATTGACAATCTGGAGCGAAACAACAAATTCGGCCTTATCTTTGAATTCAAAATGGGCAAAGGAAAAATACTGATCTGCATGTCGCAACTCGGCAAAATCGCAGACAAACCGGAAGCCAATCAGCTCTATCGTTCTATCCTCGATTATATGCACTCCGAAAAATTCAATCCGGAATTTTCGATAAACGAAGAAGAATTACGAACTTTGCTGAAGTAAAACAACTGCAATGTACCAATTTGAAAAATTGAGCAGCATTGCCACAGTTGAACACTGATTTTGAATCGTAAATTGTAAATAGAAAAATCGTAAATGAAAGTCGCTCTTATCCAACAAGCCAATACCGCCAATACCCGCGGCAATATCGAGAAACTGAAACAGAACATCACCGACTGTGCTCGTCAGGGAGCGGAGTTGATCATTTTGCAGGAGTTGCACAACGGACTCTATTTCTGTCAGGTGGAAGACCCTGCCAATTTCGATCATGCCGAAACCATTCCGGGGCCTTCAACTGAAGAGTTCGGAGCTTTGGCGAAAGAGCTGGGCGTGGTTATCGTTCTTTCGTTGTTTGAAAAAAGAGCTCCTGGACTGCATCACAACACGGCCGTGGTGATTGAAAAAGATGGCTCTATTGCCGGAAAATACCGCAAAATGCACATCCCCGACGATCCGGCTTACTACGAGAAATTTTATTTCACGCCGGGCGATTTGGGCTTTGAACCGATTCAGACTTCGGTTGGCAAACTGGGCGTGCTGGTTTGCTGGGATCAATGGTATCCCGAAGGAGCACGGTTGATGGCGTTGGCCGGAGCTGACGTACTGATCTATCCTACGGCTATCGGCTGGGAATCGACCGACACGGACGAAGAGAAAGCCCGTCAACGCGAGGCATGGATTATTTCGCAACGCGCTCATGCCGTAGCCAACGGATTGCATGTAATTTCGGTGAACCGTACCGGCTACGAAGCCGATCCGTCAGGCGTTACCAACGGCATTCAGTTTTGGGGAAGCAGTTTTGTGGCCGGCCCACAAGGCGAATTTCTGAAACAGGCATCGTCAGATAAAGAAGAAAACCTGATCCTGGACATTGACCTGTCACGCACCGAAACCGTGCGCCGCATGTGGCCCTTCTTCCGCGACCGTCGCATCGATGCTTTCGGCGACATCACCAAACGCTTCCGTGATTGAACTGTCTTAGCACACAGAAAACGCTGAATTCACAGAACTACACGGATAATTTATTCGCATAACATTTCGTGATTATCCGCTTATTCCGTATTTTCTGTGTGCGAAAAACTTGCGAAAAATTATAAACTGAATTCCAGAATTCCCTGCCGGTCGAAGTCGCAGTTCGACCACTCGTTATCGATAGTGGCACCGCATTTCTCGTAAAGCTGGATAGCATTCACATTCCAGTTAAGCACCTGCCAGCGCACCCGCTTGCAATTTTCTTCGCGTGCCACTTCAAATATTTTCTTTAATAAAGCCGACGCGATTCCCTGTTTGCGGAAAGGTTCGCGCACGTAAAGATCGTCGAGATAGAGCGATTTTCCCACCCAGGTATAATAGGCAAAGAAATAGAGCGAAATAGCCAACACTTCGTTTTGATCGTTCACTGCCACAAAACAACGAAAACAATCTTTCTCTTCGAGCATCTGCTCAACGGAATTAGTCACCTTTTCAGTCGCTTTTTCAAATAAAGCCAATTCTTTGATGATACTTAAAATAGCAGGAAAATCGGTTTCCTGAGCCGGACGTATGGAATAATTCATCATGGGGTTTGAATCGTATTTTAGTTAATTGGCTGCAAAGATAGGTAACCCGTTTCAAAAACGAAAGGCATAGCCTCATCACGAGACCATGCCTTCACTTACTTATATATTACGAAAAATAAAAAAATCAGAATTTATAATCCAGTCCGATACCGAACACCTTATTGGTACGATAAAACACGTCGGTTCCGGCAAGAGTTGTTCCGTTATAATTTGACGAAGTTTTTGTCCATTTGTTGTAATTGGTAAAAAAGTAGGCAATATTTAATTTCATTTTCGGAGAAATATTCATTGCACCGCCAAACCCAATTGAATACGAACTCAGGCTGAAACTCATATCGCTCTGATAATTATCTGTAACGCCAGTATGGGTAATCTGACCACCGGCACTTACCAAAAACATGTCGTTAAGCTGATATTCCGAGCCGAACAAAACTTCGTTCACACCACCGTTGATAAACTTTTGTTTATCGTTGGCCATTTTGGCATCGGAGTCAAAGAAATGGTGATAGCCACCCGACACTTTCATTTTTTGCACAACTGGTATTCAGCGCCCACGGCCAGATATGCCGGAATATCGCTCGGAGTATTCACTCCGTCGGCAAACATACCTGTATCATCTACCGTTGTGTTGTTCTGAATATTCAGTTTGGTAATGAATTCATATTTTGCACCGATATTCAAGCCGGCATGATGATAATTCAAGCCAATGATCGGAGTCACACCCCAACCGGTTTGCGTACAGTCCAGTTCTTTATCGGCCGTAGCCTTAGCACTGGCAGTGTAAGTCGCAGCGGCCGTATTATAAGCACTCTGCACTTGCGAAGCCTGCAACGAACTTACATTCTGTCCCAGACCGGTGCTCAACTGTGTAATCTGAGCCGAAGTAAGGACACCCGCACTCACCAACTGAGCCATTGTGAAGAACCATATCCGGCAGCAACAATAGGCGCCAATGAATTGGATGCGCCCTGAGCCGCTGTCGCCGCATTGGAGAAAAATGTATTAGCCGAGATTGTTGCACCTGTCGGATTCAATGTCGGATGTACCGGATTGATCTGAATGCTACGCAAATGTCCCTGGTACGCATTGTTCACAATATTCAGGCGCATCCCGAGCGCTCCGGAAAACATATCGTTGATTTTATAAGTCCCATTCAACTGGAACCCAAAGATAAACTGACGGCCTTCCATGAATTCATCGACCGAATAGGCGGTTGTATTTACCCCTTTTGCTGTCAACGAAACCGGAATCATTGAGATCGGAGCTTCAAAAGAAGCTAAGCCATGATTGAATGTTGCCTTGCCGCCACCACCGGATATTGCAAAACCGGCAGAGATCACGAAACGGTCTTTTTTATACGCCAACTGAAAACTGGGAATAACCGGAGGCGAAGCCTCTCCCTTGTATGTTTTAGTAGGACTTCCGTTGTTGTTAGCTGCAAATGGGGCAAAAGTTGAGGTAATTTCACGCGTCTGAGAAACACTCTGGTTAGTCAGCGACAAATGAAAACCATCAGTAAGGAGAGACAAACCTGCGGGGTTGGTGTAAACGGCATCAATTTCGGTAGATGCATCTCTGGCCGGATTGCGTAAGAAATGTACGCTCTGATTTGTATTGGTAAGTAGTCCTCCGGCAAAAACCGAACTTGATGCTAAAGTCAGCAACAGAAGAAAACATGTTTTTTTAATTGTCATTATTTACAGATTAAAAAAGATAAGAGGCCGATTTAAAAGTCGAACTTCCATCTTAAATTAAAAATTAATTAATTTTTACGCCTACAAAATTACTCATTTTTTCATCATTTGTGCAATATCAAATTATTTATGGCACATTTTCATATTTAATGAGCATACATACCCTTCCAAAACACACCACAAACGCTTGATAATGTTTCATTTGCAACCGTTTCAAACCAAACTAAAAAGTAAGCGGACATCTCTCTCCATTGCATTAAATAGAGAAAATAGTAATTAACTTTGCAGAAATTTTAAGGCAAAAAAAGCAGGAAATATCAGGTTTTTAGTAGAAAAACCTATTTCCTGGCTATAAAAATGAAGGTATAATGCATCAAAACGATAAAGGAGCACCGAATCAGCTGGGCACGGAAAGAGTAAAGAAGTTACTTATAGAATATTCCGTTCCGGCCATTGTAGCAATGTCGGTCACTTCTATTTACAATATAATAGACAGCATTTTCATCGGACAGGGGGTTGGTCCGATGGCGATCGCCGGGTTGGCCATCACGTTTCCGTTTATGAACCTCGGAGCTGCTTTTGGGTCGCTGGTTGGAGCCGGAGCATCTACCATGGTTTCTATTTATCTGGGAAGGAAAGACAGAGACGGAGCCATCCGCATCTTGGGTAACGCATTTGTAATGAATCTGACGGTAGGCCTGACGTTTGCCATATTGATGCTGCTATTTCTCGACCCTATCCTGCGGCTTTTCGGCGCCAGCGACCAGACTCTCCCCTTTGCCCGCAGTTTTATGCAGATAATTTTGGCCGGCAACGTCTTCAATCACATGTTTATCGGCCTCAACAATATTATCCGCGCCTCAGGGTACCCGAAAAAAGCAATGCTCATGTCACTGCTCACCGTTGGTGTAAACCTGGCATTGGCTCCGATATTCATTTTCATTTTTCACTGGGGAATCAGGGGTGCCGCTACGGCCACGGTCATCGCCCAGATAACAGGGTGCTGCTGGGTATTGACCCATTATATCAATCCTAAAAACTACATTCATTTCAGGAAAGGCTATTTCGCACTTAGAAAGAAGATTATCAGCGATATATTCTCCATCGGCATGTCGCCCTTTCTTCTCAACTTATGCTCTTGTGTCATTGTTATCATCATGAACAAAAGCTTCATGACGTACGGTGGGGATATGGCCGTTGGAGCATTCGGCATCACCAACCGCATACTGATGCTATTTATAATGGTAGTATTCGGGTTCAATATGGCAATGCAGCCAATTGCAGGATACAATTTCGGAGCAAAGCTTTACGACAGAATGCTGCATGTATATAAGTTAACGGTAATTGCAGGAACAGCCACTACCACAATCGGATTCATTATTGCTCAACTGATTCCGCATTCCATTGCCAGAGCATTCACCTCCAATCCACAATTGATTGACATCGCAGCGCATGCCCTTCGGATCAACATGGCGATATTCCCGATTGTAGGTTTTCAGATTGTGACCTCCAGCTTTTTTCAGTCGGTCGGAATGGCCAAGACAGCCATTTTCCTTTCATTACTGCGACAGGTACTCGTGATGATTCCGGCATTGTTCATTCTACCGCGTCTGTTCGGACTATACGGCATTTGGGCGGCTGGTCCAACCAGCGATTTGATTGCCAGTATCATCACTTTCGCTGTACTGCAATTACAAATGCAAAAAATTAAACGGAACAGATAAAGTTGGAAATCACCCCAACTCCATGTATTTATTTACGCAAGCCGGAATCTCTTCCCTGCGGTGGGTCACATAAATAAGGGATTTGTCTGGTTGCTCACAAAAGCTCTCCACCACCCAACGGCACAGCAGCTTTTTGGAAGCGTCCAGGCCGTGAAACGGTTCATCGAGAATCAGTAATTCGGGATTCTTCACCAACGAACGGGCAAAAAGCACCAGTCGCTGTTCTCCCGAGGATATTTTAAGGAAGGACTTTTCTTTCAGATGCTCACATTCAAGCAAAACAAGCATTTGCAGGGCAATGTCCAATTGCGATTCCGAGCATTTACGAAACAAACCCACACTGTCGAAGAAGCCGGAAGCTACCACCGACAGACAAGGAACATTTTCTCTGTAGTAGAGATGCATTTCAGAAGAAGTAAATCCGATACGCGCTTTGATTTCCCATATACTTTCTCCGCTTCCCCTGCGAAGATCGAACAATGTCAGCTTTTTTGAATAAGCCTGAGGATTATCGGCAAAAATATAGCTAAGAAGCGTCGACTTACCCGAACCGTTCGGCCCCAGCAACGCCCATTTCTCCCCTTTCCGTATTGTCCAGTTCACGCCCTGACGAATAATCTGGCTTCCGTACGAAATTTCAACATCCTCCATTTTCACAACATTTTCACAAGCCTCCGGTTGATCTTCAGGTGCTGGAAAGTTAGCCCAATCGATACAAATTTCAGACGCTCGTGCTTGCTTTTGTTGATGCAGTTTCCTGAATTCAGACGCACTCAGAATAGAAGTCACACGGCATTGATCCATTACAAGTACCCTCTCCGCACAATCAGGCAAATCTACTGCCGAAGGCACAAGAAACATTAGTTGAATACCCTGCATATTCATCCGAACAAACAGTTCGTTCAACTGATCGCGCGAAGCCGCATCCAGGCCAATAAACGGGTTGTCAAAAATCAGCATCTTCGGATTACCCATTAGTATTTTAGCGATCAGCAACTTCCGCAATTCACCGCTCGACAACTGAATCAGCTGACGATCCATCAGTTTCTGAATATTCAGCGTTGCAATAATCTCTTCCGTCACGGGAGTTTTCAGCCCTTCGCCCTGCAGCAAATCCCGCACAAACGGAGAATCTGCCGCCTCGGTACTATTAAACCGTTGTTGATAATACATTGGTCGAAAATCAACTATAGAATAGGTAGAATTAAAGCTTACCAATTTTATAAAATCCCAGGCATGAAGTGTCTTTTCAGGAAACTCCTGCTGTATTGCTTCCAAAAAATGATAGTTTATATCACCTTCATTCAATCCATATTGTCCGGTTATAAGTTCGGCAAGCAGCGACTTACCGCTTCCATTTTCACCGGCAACAGCCCAAATTTCTCCATTCTGAATCTGCCAGTTAACAGGGGTACTAAAAGAGACTCCCGGAATTCGGGGAAGAGCGTTTTCAAGAGATAAAAAAAGATCCATTCGATTTCTGTTTTGAGAGTGCAAAGTTGCCAAAGAATGATGGGATCGGCAACACCTTTTGAATAAAATACCAATTTCCACCAAACAAAGCCAGTCAAAATACTTTGAGCATCTTTAACTGCATAAAATTGATTTTGGATTTTCACGGTTGTACCTTTATAAGCCATTTTACAAAGAAATAGAAGCTCACACAACAGACCATACAATCTGTTTATCAGTCGTTTAATTAACTTATCGTACTATTATTCCTTAAAAAAACATGTTCATTTAAGAATATAAAGGTAGTGTTTGCCCGACTGTGATCCGACACAAGCGATGATGATAATTATACCGAAGCGTTGTTGAATTGTCTGGCAAATATTGATAGTTGCAGTTTTCTTACAAGCAAGGGGGAGATGACCGGTAACATCTCCCTTTTTTCATTTTCAGACATTGACATTGCAATCCGCAAAATGCACTCAAATGCCATTACCCGTTCTTATCAGAGCTGAATTATGAAGCCCTTGCATAAAGGAAACAGGAGGAGATTTGCTATTTTTGAGGTCACCCAATATTGCACGCAAAACAGACAGAGAAGAGAAGACGTCTCTAAGAATTCAAGGATACATAAAAACGGAATATCTTTGTTTTTTAAAGCATATATTTCGTTTTTAATTATCAGAATTTCTTTCGTAATCTTTGTTTTCACAGTCTCAATCAGTATTTCGATTTGAGTATGAGCTGCTCATTTTGATGTATATTTATTCACAAAAGTCATTTTTTTTGCATAAAATCACATGTTTTCACGTCAAAAATTTTGACATCACGTAAAAAATTCGGACATTTGTACCCGAAAAAAGAATAATCTGTAACGTATTGTCATGTCTATCTTAAAAAAACACAGCATTGGCATAGTTACACGACAATAATGCAAAGCCAAAAATCAAAATGGAACAACAAAGAATGAACTATCCGAACTTTCCACAGCCCCAAGGCTTGTACCATCCTGAAAATGAAAAAGACGGATGTGGAGTAGGCTTAGTGGTGAATATCAAGGGCGGCAAATCGCATGATATCGTTGAAAACGGATTGCAAGTGCTTGAGCACATGATGCACCGCGGGGCGGAAGGTGCAGACAACAAAACCGGAGACGGAGCCGGGATTCTAGTGCAGATTCCTCACGAATTTATTCTTCTGCAGGGAATTCCTGTTCCGGAAAAAGGCAAGTATGGAACAGGATTATTTTTTCTTCCGAAAAACGAATCCGACCAGAATATTTTTCTTTCAATTATCAAGAAAGAAATTGAAAAAGAAGGGCTTACATTAACCCATATTCGTAACGTTCCTGTTGACAGCGAAGTTTTGGGAGAAGTTGCTCTGGTAGCAGAACCCGATGTAAAACAGCTATTCATCACCGGAGGAAACGACCAGCTTGCATTAGAAAGAAAACTGTATATTGTGAGAAAGAAAATCGAAAACGCAATTCTTGACTCCAATATTCAGGGAAAAGGACAGTGCTATATCGTAAGCCTTTCCACACAAAAGATTATCTACAAAGGGATGTTATCTTCCATTCAGCTGAGAAGTTACTTCCCTGACCTTACAAACCCATATTTCACCAGTGCACTTGCATTGGTTCACTCTCGTTTTTCCACCAACACCTTCCCAACCTGGGCTTTGGCTCAGCCATTCCGTATGTTGGGTCACAACGGCGAAATTAACACCATCCGTGGGAACCGCAGTTGGATGGAATCACGCAAGAGCGTTCTAAATCCGGAAGAACTCGGCGCAATGGAAAACCTCGAGCCGCTGATTCAGCCGGGAATGAGCGATTCGGCGTCGCTCGACAACGCACTGGAATTTTTCGTAATGAGCGGAATGAGCATTCCTCACGCCCTCGCCATGATGGTTCCCGAAAGTTTCAACGACAAAAACCCGATTTCTCCCGAATTGAAAGCGTTCTACGAATACCACAGTATCTTCATGGAACCGTGGGATGGTCCTGCAACTTTGCTGGTTTCCGACGGTCGTTACGCTTGCGGGACTCTTGATAGAAACGGTTTGCGTCCTACCCGTTACCTCATCACCAAAGATGACGTGATGGTGGTTGCTTCCGAAACCGGTGTATTAAGCATTGATGCTTCACAAATCAAAGAAAAAGGTCGTCTTCGTCCGGGTAAAATCCTGATGGTGGATACCGAAACCGGTACTGTAAAATACGATGCCGAAATCAAGGAAGAACTGGCCAACGAACATCCGTATAAAACATGGCTCGAAAAGAACCGTGTGATTTTGAGCAAATTATCATCCGGTAGAACTATAAAAAACACCGTAGACAACTACGAAACAATGTTGCGCGTCTTCGGGTACAATCGTGAAGATATCGAACGTATCATTCAGCCGCTGGGTGTTACCGGCGTTGAACCGACCGGATCAATGGGTAGCGACATTCCTTTGTCGGTAATGTCTGATCAGCCACAACGCTTGTTCAATTACTTCCGCCAGCAGTTTGCTCAGGTAACCAATCCTCCTATCGACCCGATTCGTGAAGAGTTGGTGATGTCAACCACAAACTATATTGGCTCTATCGGTGGAAACATCCTGAAACCGTCGGCAGAACACTGCAAAGTAGTTCGCCTCCCGGTTCCTGTGTTAACCAACACCGAACTGGACATTTTGTGCAACCTAAAATACAAAGGATTCACAACCAAACGTCTGCCGATGTTGTTTGATGCCGCAGCAGGCACCAAAGGCATGGAAGAAGCGATTGACAGCCTTTGCAAACAGGCAGAACAAGCCGTTGACGAAGGCATCAACTATGTAATCCTCAGTGACCGCGGAGTTACAACTGAAAAAGCGCCAATTCCTTCTCTGTTGGCTCTTTCGGCTGTACACCATTACCTCAATGACAAATGCAAACGTGCACAAATCGCGTTGATCGTTGAAACTGCAGAAGCTTGCGAAACGATGCACATTGCATTGTTGGTTGGCTTCGGAGCAAGTGGTGTGAACCCATACATGGCTTTTGCGGTTCTGAATGACCTTGTAATCCGTAAAGAGATCCAACTCGACTTCGCAACTGCTGAAAAGCACTTCCTGAAAGCAATTCACAAAGGCCTGCTGAAAGTGATGTCGAAAATGGGTATCTCTACGATTAAGAGTTACAACGGTGCCAAAATATTTGAAGCTATTGGTCTCTCAAATGATCTCCTCGAAAAATATTTCAGAGGAATGTCTTCTAAAATTGAGGGTGCCGATCTTAGCGACATTACCAATGACATCCTGAAATCTCATAAAAAAGGATTTGAAAGCGATGTGGTTAACGACTTGCTCGACAACTACGGCAACTACGCTTATCGCGTCACAGGTGAACAACACGCCTGGAATCCTGAAACAATTTCAAAACTTCAGTTGGCAACCCGTTTGGGAAGCTACAAGAAGTTCAAAGAATATTCCAAATTTGTCAATGAGAAAGAACATCCGATCTTCCTCCGCGACATGATGGAATTCAAGAAAAACCCGATCGACATTTCGCTGGTTGAATCTGCAAGCGAAATCACCAAACGCTTTGTAACAGGTGCTATGTCATACGGCTCTATCAGCCGCGAAGCTCACGAAGCAATGGCAATGGCAATGAATAAAGTAGGTGGTAAGAGTAATACTGGCGAAGGTGGCGAAGACCCCGAACGTTATAAGCCAAGACCTGACGGAACTTCTGCGCGAAGTGCCATCAAACAGGTTGCTTCCGGCCGTTTTGGTGTAACAACCCACTATCTGGTAAATGCCGACGAAATTCAGATCAAAATCGCTCAGGGTGCAAAACCGGGTGAAGGTGGTCAGTTACCTGGCTTCAAAGTTGACGAGATGATTGCTAAGACTCGCCACTCTATACCGGGTATCTCGTTGATTTCGCCTCCTCCTCACCACGATATTTATTCAATCGAAGACTTGGCTCAGCTTATCTTCGACCTGAAAAACGTAAATCCGAAAGCTCGTATCAGCGTGAAACTGGTATCAGAAACAGGAGTTGGTACAATTGCCGCCGGCGTTGTGAAAGCGAAAGCCGATATGGTACTGATCAGCGGTTGCGAAGGTGGTACAGGTGCGAGCCCAATGAGTTCTATCCGTCATGCCGGTCTGCCCGCAGAATTAGGGTTGGCTGAAACTCAACAGGTATTGGTTCTAAACAACCTCCGTGGCAAAGTAAGACTGCAATCCGATGGTCAGGTTAAAACCGGACACGACATTGTAACAATGGCTCTGCTCGGTGCCGAAGAATATGGTTTTGCAACCAGTGCTCTGATTGTTTTGGGTTGTGTGTTGATGCGTAAGTGTCACCTCAACACCTGCCCGATGGGTGTGGCTACTCAGGACGAGAAAATGCGCAAGCATTTCGTAGGTCGCTATGAATATCTCGTTAACTTCTTTAATTTCTTGGCAGAAGAGGTTCGTGAATGTCTGGCAGAACTCGGATACACCAAACTGGACGACATTATCGGACGTTCCGACTTGCTCGTTCCGAAACAATATCCGGCAGGTTCTAAACTGAGCAAAATTGATTTATCAAAAATCCTCTATCGCCCGGAAGAAGCAAAAACACATGCTACCCGCAAGGCTGTAGAACAAGATCACAAAATAGACGAAATCCTTGACCTGAAATTGATCAAGGTTTGCAAACCGGCTCTCGAATCGAAAATGGCAGTTCAGCTGAACTACAAAATCGACAATACTGACCGTGCGGTTGGTGCTATGTTGGCTGGAAAAGCAACTGAATTACACGGTGAAGAAGGGTTACCGGAAGGAACTATCAATATTACCTTCAACGGTTCGGCAGGACAAAGCTTCGGAGCATTCCTTGTTCCGGGTATCACTTTCCGCCTCGAAGGAGACGCCAACGACTACCTTGGCAAAGGTTTATCAGGTGGTAAAATTGTAGTTGTTCCTCCTGTTGGAACCACCTTCAAATCGAACGAAAACATTATCGCAGGTAACACGTTGCTTTATGGCGCTACTACCGGCGAAGTGTATATCAGCGGTCAGGTAGGTGAACGTTTCTGCGTAAGAAACAGTGGAGCTACCGCCGTTGTTGAAGGTGCCGGCGACCACTGCTGCGAATACATGACAGGTGGCCGTACCGTAGTTTTGGGAACTGTAGGACGTAACTTTGCAGCCGGTATGAGTGGCGGTATTGCTTACGTTTGGAACAAAGACGGCAATTTCGACTACTTCTGTAACATGGAAATGGTAGAACTGTCGCTGGTGGAAGAAGCTGTTGACAACAAAGAACTATACGATCTTATCGAGGCGCATGCCCGCTATACCGGCAGTGTTGTTGCTAAAGAAATGCTTGCCGACTGGGATAACTACGTTGACCAGTTCATCAAGGTAATGCCTATCGAATATAAAAAAGTTCTTCATGCACAACGTCTTGCAGCACTTGAAGCTAAGATTGCAAGTGTAGAACGTGATTATTAATGGTTTGAGTAAAAAGAGGAGAGACGAAAAACTCGTTTCTTCTCTGATGTCAGACGGGGAAAATAAAATTGTAAATAGTAAATTGAAAATAAGATAATGGGAAACCCAAAAGCTTTCATGAGTATCGATCGTAAAGAGGCCGGCTACCGGCCTGTTGACGAACGGGTATGCGATTTTTCCGAAGTTGAACAAACGCTCAACATTGAAGATCGCAAGTTACAGGCATCACGCTGTATGGATTGCGGCGTGCCCTTCTGCCACTGGGCTTGTCCGCTGGGTAACAAGCAGCCCGAATGGCAGGATCTTGCCTATAAAGGAAAATGGTCACAATCATATAAAGTACTGACTTCTACCAATGATTTTCCGGAATTCACAGGTCGCGTTTGTCCTGCTCCCTGCGAAAAATCATGCGTTTTGAAGTTACACGAACAGCCTGTCACCATTCGTGAAAACGAAGCTGCTGTTGCGGAAAGAGTATTTATCGAAGGATTAATCAGTCCTATCATTCCGAAACAACGCACAGGCAAAAAGATTGCCGTAATCGGATCAGGCCCTGCCGGTTTGGCTTGTGCTAACCGCCTCAACCGCAAAGGACATACTGTAACTGTATTTGAAAAAGACGAAACTATCGGAGGTCTTCTCCGCCTTGGTATTCCTGATTTCAAACTGCACAAATCAGTAATCGATCGTCGTATCGACCTGATGAAAACAGAAGGCATTGAATTTAAGACTTCTGTCAATATTGGCGTCGACATCACAACAAAAGAAATCCTGAAAGAATATGATGCCGTTTGCGTAGCAATCGGTGCCGGTGTTCCGCGTGACCTGAAAGTTCCGGGACGTGAATCCAAAGGAATTTATTTTGCTCTTGAATTCTTACAACAACAAAACCGCGTTATTGCCGGAGTTCATATTCCTGATGCAGAAAGAATCAATGCAAAGGGCAAACATGTACTGGTAATCGGTGGTGGTGATACAGGATCTGACTGCGTTGGAACATCTGTTCGTCAAAAAGCAGAAAAGATCACACAGATCGAAATCATGCCTAAACCTCCGGTTAGTTCAAATCCTGAAACGCCGTGGCCTCTCTATCCGATGGTTTTGAAAACATCATCGTCACACATGGAAGGTTGCGAACGCCGCTGGAATCTCGACACACTGCGTTTCCTCAGCGAAAACGGACAGGTAACCGGCGTTGAAGTAGAAGAAGTTGAATGGACAAAAGACGAAAACGGTCGCATGAATCTAAAACGTACTGGAAAAGTCGACACCATCAAAGCTGATTTGGTATTCCTTTCAATGGGATTTGTTCATCCGCTCTACGAAGGTTTGTTGCAGGAATTAGGCGTAGAACTGAACGAACGCAAAAATGTTGCGGTTGACGGTTCACACCAGACATCCATGAACAAAGTGTTTGCTTCCGGTGATGCCGCTCTGGGCGCATCTCTGGTCGTACGTGCCATCGCTTCGGGTCGTGACACTGCCGAAAGTATCGACGAATTCTTGAAGGCTTAATTTACTTCCCACTCAGCATATTCGGTAAGCAGATACCAGGTTATCAGTAGAAGGTGGTTCCTGATACCTGCTTACCATTTATATGAGCTCCCCGGTCATCCCGATCGGCTCATATAAAGCTACTTTCTGTATCAGAGTGTGTTTTCTGCCGTCCGGAGCCCTTCCGGAACTAAAACCTACCGCTTATGCAAAACAACATTCTACCCAACAATTTTTATTCCGAATATCAAAAACGGCTTGCCGAAGTACGTTCACATCTGAACCGTCCTTTGACATTGGCCGAAAAAATATTATACGTTCACCTCTTTGACTCAAAAGAACTCCAATCTTATGAAAGAGGTTCAGATTATGCCTATTTTGCTCCCGACCGGGTAGCCATGCAGGACGCAACGGCTCAAATGGCGTTGCTCCAGTTTATGAATGCCGGCAAAAGCAAGACTGCCGTTCCTTCGTCAGTACATTGCGACCATCTGGTTACTGCCAAAGTGGGAGCTTCCAACGACCTCCATTCGGCCAATGTGACCAACAAAGAGGTTTACGATTTCTTACTCTCCGTTTCCCAAAAATATGGCATCGACTTTTGGAAGCCCGGTGCAGGTATTATCCATCAGGTAGTCCTTGAAAACTACGCTTTCCCCGGCGGAATGATGGTGGGTACCGACTCTCACACGCCAAACGCCGGAGGGTTGAGCATGATTGCCATCGGCGTGGGTGGTGCCGATGCCGTCGATGTGATGGTAGGCATGCCCTGGGAACTGAAGATGCCGAAACTGATCGGGGTGAAACTTACCGGTCGCATGAACGGCTGGACTTCGCCCAAAGATATAATTCTGAAACTGGCCGGTATCCTGACCGTAAAAGGTGGCACCAATGCCATTATCGAATACTTCGGCGAAGGTGTAGCTTCTCTGTCGGCAACAGGCAAAGCAACCATTTGCAACATGGGAGCCGAAGTTGGAGCCACCACTTCCATTTTCCCGTTCGACGAAAAGACAGCTTATTATCTGAAAGCTACCGGGCGTGCCGACATTGCCGAGCAAGCTGCTGCTGCAGCTGCCGATTTGCAGGCCGACGCAGAAGTTATTGCCGCTCCCGAAAAATATTACGACCGGGTAATCGAGATTAATCTCGACGAACTGGAGCCGTACATCAACGGTCCGTTCACTCCCGATGCCGCACACCCGATTTCCGAGTTCGTCAAAATCGTAAAGGAAAAGAATTATCCCGAAACGGTGGAAGTCGGACTGATCGGTTCCTGTACCAACTCATCCTACGAAGATTTGGCCAAAGCGGCATCCATTGCCCGTCAGGCCAACGAAAATCATATAGAAACGAAGGCCAAATTCATTCTTTCCCCGGGATCGGAAAAAGTGCGTGCTACAGCTGAACGCGATGGCTTGCTGGCTCCGTTCGAACAATTCGGCGGATTAATCATGGCCAACGCTTGCGGCCCCTGCATCGGGCAGTGGAAACGCCAGACCAACGACCCACAGGCGCTGAACTCCATCGTTTCGTCGTTCAACCGCAACTTTGCGAAACGTGCCGATGGCAATCCGAATACCTATCACTTTGTGACATCGCCAAATCTGGTTACGGCTCTAACATTGGCTGGCCGACTGACATTCAATCCGCTAACCGACACCCTCACCAACAAAGAAGGAAAAGCAATCAAATTGCAGGAACCTGTTGGTGACGAGCTACCTTTACAGGGCTTTGCCTTGGCTGAATCAGGTTGTTTGAAACCATCTGCAGATGGTTCTTCTATCGAAATTAAAATTGCTACTGACTCGCAACGCCTGCAAAAACTGCAACCGTTTGCGCCGTGGAATGGCAACGATTACAAAGGATTGGCGTTGTTGATAAAGACACAGGGCAAATGCACCACCGATCATATTTCAATGGCCGGAGAATGGTTACGCTTCCGCGGCCACCTCGAGAACATCTCTGATAACCTGCTGATGGGAGCTGTAAATGCATTCAATCAAAAAACAAACGAGGTACTCAATCCTTTAGATAACTCGTACGGGAAAGTATCGCAAGTGGCAAAAACGTTGAAAAGCAAAAGTATTTCGTCGATTGTTGTTGCGGAAGACAATTACGGAGAAGGTTCTTCCCGCGAACATGCCGCCATGGAACCCCGTTTCCTTGGAGTAAAGGCGATCCTTAGTAAATCGTTTGCCCGCATCCACGAAACAAACCTAAAAAAACAGGGAATGCTGGCTCTGACATTGGCCAACGCTGCCGATTACGACAAAGTAAAAGAAAACGACACGATCGATATTCTCGGCCTGACCGAATTTGCACCGGGCAAGCCATTGACGATAAAATTACATCATACCGACGGAAGCGAAGATAGCTTTGCCGCGTACCACACCTACAACCAGGAACAGATCGAATGGTTTAAGGCGGGCTGTGCGCTGAATATGATGAAGTAATATTTGCGGGACAAGCGACATCCTTGTCGCTTGAGAAAATCTACGAGCGACAAGGACGTCGCTTGTCCCGACTAACAATTCAACAAAAAAATGAAAGCATCTTGTACCAACGGTCAACTGACCGTACCCGATATAGTTACCATCCCGTTTATTGAAGGCGATGGTATTGGCCCCGAAATAACCGGAGCTGCCCAAAAGGTAATCAATGCCGCTGTAACGAAAGCCTATAATGGCAAACGCTCCATCGAATGGAAAGAGGTACTGGCGGGCGGCAAAGCATTTGAACAAACCGGTTCATGGTTGCCCGACGAGACTCTGGCCGCTTTTCAGGAATATCTCATCGGCATCAAAGGCCCGCTGACCACGCCGATTGGAGAAGGCATCCGCTCGTTGAACGTGGCGCTGCGTCAAACACTCGACCTGTTCGTATGCCTACGTCCTGTGCGCTGGTTTAAGGGTGTTCCCTCTCCGGTGATTCACCCGGAAAAGGTGAATATGTTTATCTTCCGTGAAAACACCGAAGATATTTATGCCGGCATCGAATACATGACCGGCGATGCTAACTGCGAAAAATTCAAGAAATTCCTCATCGAAGAGATGGGTGTGACAAAAGTTCGTTTTCCTGCAACTTCATCATTCGGTGTAAAACCGGTGTCGAAAGAAGGTTCCGAACGGTTGGTTCGTTCGGCTATTCAGTTTGCCGTCGACCACCAATTACCCTCTGTAACGCTGGTTCACAAAGGCAATATCATGAAATTTACCGAAGGAGCCTTCAAAAACTGGGGATATAAACTGGCCGAAGCCGAATTCGGAGACAAAGTCTTCACCATGGCTGAATACCAGCAAATCAAAAAAAGCGAAGGAAAAGAAGCTGCCGATGCGGTTTACAAACAGGCCGTCAAAGAGAATAAAATTATTATTAAGGATGTGATTTGCGACGCTTTTCTGCAAGAATCGTTGCTACATCCCGAACAACACTCCGTGATTGCAACCCTGAACCTGAACGGCGACTATGTTTCCGATCAGCTGGCTGCCTGCGTGGGTGGAATCGGCATTGCTCCGGGAGCTAACATCAACTATAATACCGGTCATGCTATTTTTGAGGCAACTCACGGCACGGCTCCGGACATTGCAGGAACGGGCAAAGCAAATCCGTCGTCATTGCTGCTTTCGGGCGTAATGATGCTCGATCATCTGGGCTGGAACGAAGCTTCTGTATTGATCGAAAATGCAATTGAAAAGCTGATGGCAGAACGTAAAATGACAGCCGACCTCTATTCGCAAACCGAGAATGCGACCCTGCTTTCGACAAGCGAATACGCTGACGCACTGATCAATTTACTATAAACGAAAATTCTGATACACTAAATATCGTGTGGCGTCCCCACATTTTAACAAGGCAGAAATCGAAACGAATCCGTTTTGACCTGTCAGAGATAACGACCTGTAGTATTAATTTTATAACATGAAAGGTTATGAGTACAGATGACATCATTAAAAAGCTGACTGACTCTATCAAAGTTACGAGTTACATCGACAACGAGCTTTTTACCAAATATAATGTAAAGCGTGGTCTACGTAACGAAGACCACTCCGGAGTATTGGTCGGACTGACCACCATCGGCGATGTTGTGGGTTACGAACGTCAGGAAGGCGCACCACTGAAAGCTATTCCCGGCAAGTTAATCTATCGTGGCATTGATGTGGAAGACATTGCCGAGTCATTGCAAAAGTCGCATCGTTTTGGTTTCGAAGAAACTGTATTCCTTCTGTTGGCAGGCTATCTACCTTCAAAAGAAGAACTGGAATCATTCAATGAACTGATTTCAGAGCAACGCCGCATTGAAGACATGTCGAAGTTCAGCATCCTGCAATTACAGGGGCACGACATCATGAACATTCTGGCTCGTTCGGTGATGATTATGTACACCTTCGATGAAGATGCTGATAACACGTCGCGCGAGAACCTGATGAAACAGGCGGTGTCGCTTATTGCCAAGTTCCCTACCATTATTGCTTATGCTTATCATAGCATGCGCCACACCTATCAGGGAAGAACCATGGCAATTCGTCACCCCAAGGACAACCTCTCGATTGCAGAGAACTTCCTTTATATGCTCAAAGGGCCGGATAACTACACCGAGCTCGATGCCCGCATTCTGGATATGGCGCTGGTACTTCATGCCGATCACGGTGGAGGTAACAACTCTACGTTCACCATCCGTGTTACCAGCTCGTCGGGAACCGACACCTATTCGTCGGTAACTGCCGCTATCGGATCGTTGAAAGGACCGTTGCACGGGGGAGCTAACCTCAAGGTTATTGATATGTTCAACCACCTGAAAGAGGTCATTTCCGACTGGAACAACGAAGCCGAAATCAAAGAATATCTTCTGAAGATGCTCCGCAAAGAGGCATATAACCGCACCGGTCTTATTTATGGTATCGGCCATGCCGTTTACACCATTTCTGATCCGCGTGCTGAAATTCTGAAAGTAATGGCTCGCGATCTGGCAAAAGAAAAAGGCCGTGAAGAGGAGTTTGCTTTCCTCGAACTGGTAGAAAAATTGGGTGTAGAAACCTTTATGGAGTTCAAAGGAAACAACGTCAACAAGCGCGTTTGTGCCAACGTCGACTTTTATTCCGGGTTTGTTTACGAAATGATTGGTCTGCCTAAAGAAGTCTTTACGCCAATTTTCGCCATGGCACGTATTGCAGGCTGGATGGCACACAGGATTGAAGAGCTAAACTTTGACAGCAAGCGAATTATCCGCCCGGCTTATAAGAATGTTGCAGACCGGAAAGATTATGTGGAACTGGAACAACGAAGCCAAAAATAAGATAGATAGACGGTGGTTGCTCTGTTAGTAACCACCGTCTAATATAAACATATTCCAACAAACAATAAATGCAATTAAAATGTGTATTTTTTTGAAATAAAAATACCAAAAAAACATCGAATCTCAATATAGTTTGTACCTTTGCAGTCAATTAAATGCTTTGTTTCACAAAGAGATAACGCTCTATATACGAAATATTTAACTACACAACCAATATAACCCTCATGTCGAAAACAGCAAAAGTAATTGAATTGGAGCAAGTGGTTGTTCGATTCTCCGGCGATTCTGGCGATGGAATGCAGCTCACCGGCACACTTTTTTCCAATTTGTCAGCCATTCTTGGCAACGAAATCTCCACATTTCCTGACTATCCTGCCGAAATTCGTGCTCCGCAAGGAACATTAGGCGGAGTATCAGGCTTCCAGGTACACCTCGGTGCACAAAAAATAAACACTCCGGGCGATCAGGCCGATGTTTTAGTAGTTATGAACCCGGCAGCCTTGAAAGTAAACGTAAAAGCTATCAAACCGGGAGGCGTAATTCTTTTTGACGAAAACACCTTTGACGAAACAGGTTTGAAAAAAGCAGGTTTTGTCACCAACAATCCATTCGAAGAACTCGGCTTGAAAAATGTTCAGTTACTGGGCGCTCCCCTCACCGACCTGACCAAACTGAGTCTTGAAGACAGTGGCTTTGACAACAAGACGATTGTCCGCTCAAAGAATATGTTTGCCCTCGGTCTGGCTTGTTGGTTATTCAACCGTCCTATAGACAAAGCTCAGCACTTTCTGGAAACCAAATTCGCCAAGAAACCGGCTATTCTTCGTGCCAACATCAAAGTATTGATCGACGGGTTCAACTACGGAAGTAATACCCATGCTGCCGTTTCCACCTATCATATCGGCAAATCCGAAATAGAAAAAGGCCGCTACACAAGTATAAGCGGCAACAAAGCTGCCGCTTTCGGTTTGATTGCCGCAGCCGAAAAGGCAGGACTTCAGCTCTTCTTAGGCGGTTACCCAATTACACCAGCTACCGATGTGATGCACGAGCTGGCTGCCCGTAAAGATTTAGGCGTTCGTGTCATTCAATCCGAAGACGAAATCGCAGGTATTTGTACTGCCATTGGAGCAAGTTTTGCCGGAAACCTTGCAGCGACTTCCACATCAGGCCCTGGTTTAGCACTCAAAAGCGAGGCCATCGGTTTGGCTGTAATGGCAGAATTACCGCTGGTTATCATTGATGTTCAGCGCGGAGGTCCATCAACCGGCCTCCCCACCAAAACCGAACAGGCAGATCTTCTACAGGCACTTTACGGCCGCAACGGAGAGTGTCCGTTGGTTGTAATGGCCGCTGGCACTCCCGATGACTGCTTCGACTACGCCTATATGGCTGCAAAAATCGCCGTTGAACATGTAACTCCGGTTATTCTTTTGACCGACGGTTTCATTGCCAATGGAACTTCTTTATGGAAATTGCCCAAACTGAGCGAATATCCCGCAATCGTTGCTCCCCGTCCGACAGAACCTGCCGAAACATGGAAAGCTTACATGCGCGATCCTGAAAAACTGAACCGTTACTGGGTTGCTCCGGGAACTCCGGGCTACAACCACCGTGTCGGAGGTCTTGAAAAAGATTTTCTAACAGGTGCTATCTCTACCGACCCGAAAAATCACCAGAAAATGGTTGACGTTCGTCAGGCCAAAATTGATAAAATTGCAGATTACATCCCCGAACTGGAAGTTTATGGCGATGCTTCGGCCGACACACTTATCGTGGGTTGGGGCGGAACTTGCGGTCACCTGCGTTCGGCTGTTGACAAGTTGAACGAAACAGGTAACAATGCGGCTTTGGCTCATTTCAACTACATTATGCCATTGCCAAAGAATACCCGCGAAGTTCTTTCGAAGTACAAGAAAATCGTTGTTTGCGAATTAAACAGTGGGCAGTTTGTCTCCTATCTCCGTTCGCAACTTCCTGAAATTTCCTTTTCTCAATTCAATAAAGTTCAGGGACAGCCATTTGAAGTTCATGAAATTGTAGAACACATCACATCTCTTTAATCTGCCGACTATGAGTACTCAAACATATACAGCTCAAGATTTTAAAAGCGACCAATACGTACGCTGGTGCCCTGGTTGCGGTGACTTTGCCATTTTGAATTCTATTTACAAAGCAATGGCAGAACTGGGTGTCGACCCGTCTCAGACAGCGGTAATTTCCGGTATCGGATGTTCTTCCCGTCTGACTTATTACATGAATACATATGGTTTCCACACCATTCACGGTCGTGCAGCAGCTGTTGCAACCGGTGTAAAAGCGGCAAACCCTGCTCTTACCGTATGGCAATTTACCGGCGATGGCGACTGTCTGGCTATTGGAGGGAATCACTTTATCCACGCCGTTCGTCGCAATATCGACATCAACATCGTATTGCACAACAACGAGATTTACGGCCTTACAAAGGGACAATATTCTCCGACATCAAAAAAAGGTTTGGTTACCAAATCTTCTCCTTTCGGAACGATTGAACGGCCTTTCCGTCCGGCTGAACTGACATTTGGCGCACGCGGCACATTCTTTGCACGCACCATTGACGTTGACACCAAAGGCTCGACCGATGTAATGGTGACAGCCGCCAAACACAAAGGAACATCGGTTGTGGAGGTATTGCAAAACTGCGTTATTTTCAACGACGGCGCTCACAAAGAGATCAGTTCTAAAGAAGCCCGTGCTGAAAAAACCATCACGCTGGAACATGGCAAACCAATGCTGTTCGGCAAAGACAACGAAAAGGGTCTTATGCTAGACGGTTTCAACCTGAAAGTGGTTACTTTGGGAGAAAACGGCATCACAGAAAAAGACATTATGATACACGATGCTACGACCGAAGATAACACCTTACACCTGAAACTGGCGAATATGACCGGTCCTGATATGCCTGTTGCAATGGGCGTAATTCGTAATGTCACCATCAGCACGTATGACGAAGAGCTTGTTCAACAAATAGAAGAGGTTCAGGCAAAATCTAAGATCAAGACTTTTGACGACCTGCTAAAGAGCCTCGATTCCTGGGAAATCTGATAAAATTAACTATGAACAATTGACGAAAGAAATTTACTGCGTATCTTTGCCACGCGTAAATTTCTTTTGTCATTTATAACCGTATAAATCATAAAACATAATGAGACAAGCATTAACAGCCACTGAATTTAATTTTCCCGGGCAAACGGGAGTATATCACGGGAAGGTGCGCGATGTATACAGCATCGGAGATCTTTTGGTGATGGTTGCTACCGACCGAATCTCGGCATTCGACGTTGTATTGCCGAAGGGCATTCCTTTCAAAGGACAAATGTTGAATCAGATTGCCGCCAAATTTCTGGATGCCAGTGCCGACATTTGCCCAAACTGGAAACTTGCCACTCCCGACCCGATGGTAACCGTCGGCATCCGTTGCGCTTCGTATCCTGTTGAAATGATTGTACGCGCTTATCTTTGCGGAAGCGCCTGGCGTGCTTACAAGAGCGGTATTCGCGAAATTTGCGGAGTAAAGCTGCCTGATGGCATGCGTGAAAACGAAAAATTTCCTCAACCCATCATCACCCCGACAACAAAAGCCGAATTGGGACTGCACGACGAAGACATTTCGAAGGAAGAGATTATCAAACAAGGTTTGGTTTCAGCTGAAGAGTATGCCGTTTTAGAAAAATATACATTGGCATTGTTTGCCCGTGGTACCGAAATTGCCGCAGAACGCGGGCTGATCCTCGTCGATACCAAATATGAATTTGGTAAATACGATGGTAAAATCTATCTGATCGACGAAATCCACACCCCCGACTCTTCGCGTTACTTTTATGCCGAAGGGTACCAGGATCGCTTTGAAAAAGGCGAAGCTCAGAAACAGCTTTCAAAGGAGTTTGTTCGTGAATGGTTGATGGATAATGGCTTCCAAGGGAAAGAAGGGCAGAATGTGCCTGAAATGACCGAAGAAATTGTAACCGGAATCAGCGAACGTTACATCGAATTATTCGAAAACATTACCGGCGAATCATTCGACAAAGCCGACACCACAAACATTCCGGAAAGAATAGAAAAGAATGTATTGAATTATCTTGCAACCCGCTAAGGGCTGCAAGATTTTTATCTACAATTACACGCTTTATCAAGCAAGTGATAAGACACCTTCACAACACCCTCGACTATCAGGTCGGGGTGTTTTGAATAATATGGTGAATACCCATCCAGATAATCGCTAGTCCCAAAGTGATACTTCCCTTCAAATCTCAAGTCGATGATTTTTGTAATGGGGAAACGCATTCCTAATCCTGCTATAAAATTTATTCCTCCCCCGCTTTTTGAAAGCTTATCGCCCTTGTTGGGACGGCCGGAAGTCGGAGAAAAGCCCTGATCCGAAACACTGGCTCCGATCAGCCCCACTCCACCTACTAAATACAAGTCAATAGGAATTCGTTGTTCTGAAAAGAAAGAGAACATTTCTAAATTTGCCAACCCCGAAACTTCTCCGATAAAAGCAGAGTATTTATAATCGCGGGGATGCCGGGTAAAATCGCGGGTACCCTGATATTTTTGTAGCCCGATATTAGCCACGTATGCCAATCCGGCCATAAGGTACCTCCGGTATTCAACCGTATATATCGTCCCCACATCCTGTTGAATAAAATCTTTGAAAAATCCATGCGCTGAATAAGTAGCAGCTGCATCACTGAACATGTAGCCATAGCCAACTCCAACAGAGATGGAATGTTCATGCGCCTCATAATCATAACCCTGAGCAGACACATTAAACCATGACCCCATAAGAATCGTAGCGATTAACGCTACAATCTTAACATGTTCGCTGAATTTCATTATTTTTTTCTTCCTCTATAGATTTTGGTTCTGTTTCTAATATTATTTGTGCCGCATAAACAACAACACCGGAGTTCCCGTAAAGTCCCATGTGTTCCGCAATTTATTTTCAAGGAAACGAATATAAGGATCCTTGACGTATTGCGGTAAATTTGCGAAAAATATAAACGTAGGTACCTGTGTATCTAGCAATTGCGTCACGTATTTTATCTTTATATACTTCCCTTTAATTGCCGGTGGCGGATAACTTTCAATCAACGGGAGGAAAAACTCGTTAAGCTTGTTCGTGGTTATTCTGCGTGTTTTGTTTTGATAAACAGCAACGGCAGTTTCCACCACTTTGAAAATACGCTGCTTAGTCAATGCCGATGTAAAAATAATCGGAAAATCAGTAAATGGAGCCAAACGTTCCCGAATTGAGTTTTCAAAAGCCTTTATGTCTTTTATCTCTTTATTTTCCACAAGATCCCATTTATTCACACACACTACCAATCCCTTGCGATTTTTTTGCACAAGAGAGAAGATATTCAGATCCTGACTCTCAATACCACGTGTAGCATCAATCAGAAGAATACAAACATCTGAACTTTCGATGGCTCGAATAGCTCTCAATACCGAATAAAATTCAAGATCTTCATTCACCTTGCTCTTCTTTCGGATTCCGGCTGTGTCTACCAGATAAAAATCATGTCCGAATTTGTTATATCGCGTATAAATCGAATCTCTTGTTGTACCTGCAATCTCGGTTACGATAGCACGTTGATCATCAATCAAAGCATTTACAAGAGATGATTTCCCTGCATTAGGGCGTCCCACTACCGTAAATTTGGGAAGGTCTTCAAGATCTTCTTCTTCGGCCTCGCTTTTCAGATGTACTAAAACTTCATCCAGAAGTTCACCGGTTCCCGATCCATTTACGGATGATATCACAAACGGATCGCCCAATCCGAAGGCATAAAATTCTGCTGCCTGATACTGCAAATCAAAAGTATCTGCTTTGTTTGCGATCAACACCACTGGTTTTTTACCTCTTCGCAATATACTTGCAACCTGTAGATCCAGGTCTGTAATTCCATTCAAAATATCAACGACGAAAAGAATGACATCAGATTCTTCAATTGCGATAGAAACCTGACGTTTAATTTCTTCTTCGAAGATATCATTTGAATTCACCACCCAACCTCCTGTATCAATCAGAGAAAACTCCCTTCCGTTCCATTCAACTTTCCCGTATTGACGGTCACGGGTAGTACCCGCTTCTTCGTTAACGATTGCTCTCCGGGTTTGTGTCAAACGATTAAAAAGAGTTGATTTTCCGACATTAGGTCGGCCTACGATAGCTACAATATTGCTCATGAATTATGGTTATTAATTTGATGCACAATCGCATCAACTTGATATAAAACGACTTTGGTTATTTCTAAATGCAAAACAAAGATATTATTGCTTTGCCGGAACTTTAATTTTGTCACGTACCACGTATAAATCCCGTTTCACCTGAGGATAAGCCTCTCCGATCTCGTATTTTAATTGCTGAGCCTCCGGCATTGTACGACAATTACCTGCTCTGACTTTCCAGAATGGAGAATGATACGACACATAAACCGGAACATTCGGAAGTAATTGCTGGAATTCTTCTTCAATCCTGAAAGCCTCCGATTTAGCAGTTTTTTGTATATTACTGGTATACACCTGCACCCGGTAACCCGGCACTTCAACGGTGTTGACTACCGCCAAAGGCTCGACAGTGCCAACTGAATTCTCATTTGTTTGTGTTTGTGTCACCGGTTTCTTTTTAACGCCATACACCAAAGACTCAATTCTTTGATCCTGATGAACTTTAACGACGGCTTTTGCAGATGTATCTTTATTCTCCAAATGAGAGAATATATTTTGGGCAGACACACATAAAACACTAACAAACAATATACTAAACACAACCACCTGTTGTTTTACTGATCTTTTCGGCATACTAACAAAATATTTTGCAGCACAATACGCACAAATTGAGACAAAGATACACATTTTTAGAATAGAATTGGCAATCCGGACATAAATGTCATTTTGATTTTTTCCAAATGTTTATAGCGATATTTTTTATAACTTTGTGCCTTTAAGAAAATGCCCGTAGATGAAAGATATAGCTGCAATAAAGCAACCGGTTTTTGATGATTTCGAACGCTTTGAAGAGCAATTCAAAGCTGCGTTTCAGTCAGACAATCAACAGCTAACCGAAATATATACATATCTCCTGACCAATGTTGGCAAACAAGTTCGCCCAACACTCACTCTGCTATGCAGCAAATTATGCGGCAAAATAAACGACATGGCAATACAAGCAGCTGTAGCACTAGAACTTATGCACACTGCCAGTTTATTGCATGATGACGTCGTTGATGAAGCTAAAGAGCGACGTGGAAACCCATCAGTGTATGCTCAATGGGGGAACAAAACTGCAATTTTATCGGGGGACTATTTACTGGCCGCGAGCTTTCTGGTCATCACAGGAATCAGCAACGCCAAAGTCTGGAGCATCCTTGCAAATGTCGGAAAACTTTTAGCAGAAGGAGAACTCCTGCAACTGAACAAAGCAGATGGAGAAACAGTAAGCGAGACTCATTATTTCAAAGTTATTGAACGCAAAACTGCAACTTTATTTTCTGCATGTACCGAAGTTGGAGCCATCTCTGCCGGAGCTGACAATGAAAAGATCAAACGCATGCGGGAGTTCGGTGAAAACCTTGGCATTGGATTTCAGATTAAAGATGACATCTTTGATTATTCAGACAGCAATGTTATTGGCAAACCAACAGGCAACGACCTGAGAGAAGGAAAAATAACCCTACCCCTGATCTATGCCCTCAAAGCCTCTTCGGAAAGTGAACGCAAAGAGATTTTATTAAAGATACAATCCATTTCGACAAACGAATCATACATAGCTGAAATCCAGCAATTCGCAAGAGACAATGGAGGCATACAGTATGCTGAAGAAAAAATGGCTTATTACAAAAACAAAGCAATAGAAGCTTTGTCGTCGTTTCCCGACAACGAAGAAAAAGAAGCTCTGATCGCTATTTTGGACTTTGCCACTGCCAGAAACTACTAAGGAGTAGTTACTCAACCTTCTAAAAACTGCATAATGCAAACCAAGACATCTATTGTAAGATATACTATGGCAGTTTTACTGCCACTGCTAATGATTGTCAGCTGCAGTGCCGCAAAAAAGCTTGCGGCATCCTCACCAACAACCGTAAGCACCACTTCAAAATCAGCTTTTCAATCAAAGTTGCATCTGCCGCAATTCTCGACGATGAATGCTGCGAAGTGTAAGTTCACACTATCATTCCACGAAAAAAGCTACTCCATATCATCTTCTGTCAAGATGATAAAGGACAGCGTGATACAGCTTTCCATCATGCCGATTCTTGGCATCGAGATGTACAGAGCCGTTTTGAGTCGAGACTCAGTCACCATCATTGACAAAAACAATCACAACTATTTTGTGACCGACTATAGCTTTTTTCAAAAACGTTTTGGTGTTGCCATCAGCTTTAAAGATGTGCAAGCTCTCCTGTCCAATCAACCGCTAAACTCACCGGAAGAGAGCTCCGCATCATCCAGCCTGCAACCTAATGAAAACGGCTATGAATGGACTACGTCGTATAAAGACATGAAAGCTGATTACCAGTTTTCAAAAGAATACCAACTGGATAAAACAACGCTTGAACAAGCCACATCGGATGCTAAATTCAATTGCAGCTACTCTGATTTCGGCACGTTTGACACAGTTGTTTTCCCGGCTTTATGCTCCATCGAAGCATCTCATAATCAAAAACAAGCCGGATTTACTATCTCGTACAACAAGCTCACATTTAACACGCCGTTAAACATCAACGCAATTAATCTGTCAGACTACAATCGTGTAGGACTCGATCAAATTCTTCCATTCTAAAACCGGTCAGATGTACGCAAAAAGGAATTTTGTCATTTTTCTATTACTCGCAATAATTGCATTCCCTGCTTCTTCACAATCAATAAAGGATTTGCAGGCTCAAAAAGCGAAATTGCAGGAAGAACTGAAGATGACCAACAAATTGCTTATTGACACAAAAAAATCAGCAGCTTCATCAGAAACAAAACTCGCCATCATACGCCAGACTATTGCGTCGAGAAAAGTGTTGATCGAAAATCTCAGCCTTCAGATCAATGCTTTAGACCGGCACATGGACACTTTGCAATCAGAAAAAACGCGACTTTCGCAACGCCTTTCTAAATTGAGAGCTGACTATGCCCGACTTCTTCAGGAAGCACAAATTCGCAAAAGCACTTACTCCCAGTTACTTTTCTTATTCTCGTCCGAATCCATTGGACAGGCATACCGTCGTTTGCGCTATCTTCAGGAGAGCAGCGATTACAGAAAAAAACAGACGTATGAAATTTTAGGAGTCCAGGAAACAATCACACACAAACAAAACGAAATCATTCAGGCCAAACAATCGAAAGTTGTAACACTGAGCCAGAAAGAACAGGAAAGCAAGCAATTGCAGAGCGAGCAATCAAAAGAAAATCAATCACTCAGCGAATTAAAAAAGAAAAACAAAGAATTACAGACTCAGCTAACTAAGCAACAACGTCAGGCAAATACCCTGAATGCCCGAATTGAGAGAGCTATTCTGGAAGAAATGCGCCGTGAAGAAGCCCGCAGGGAGGCTGCCCGACGCAAAGAACAACAGGCAAGAGAAGCAGCAGCGGCAAAAAAAGCGGCAGCGGATAGAGCCGCAGCTGAACGTGCAGCAAAAAGACAAAGCAAAAAATCCAAACAGCCAGTCGCCACAGAAGAAAAAGTCCAAACTCCGGTAGAAACCACAAAACCCGCACAGACGAGCCTTCCAGCAACATCTGCCTACGTAGACATGATGACAAAAGAGGAAGCGCTTGTTTCTGGCAATTTTGCCGCAAACAGAGGCCGCTTGCCCTGGCCTGTAGAAAAAGGCTATATACGCGGTCATTTCGGCATTCAGCCTCACCCGGTTCTGAAACACGTAACTACTAATAACAAAGGAATCTACATTCAGGCACCTCGTAATTCCGATGCGCGTGCCGTATTTGACGGGGTTGTTACCCAGCGATTTGCCATTCCGGGTAATAACAATGCCATCATTATCCGTCATGGAAATTATCGTACGGTCTATGCCAACTTAACCTCAATTTATGTGAATGTAGGCGACCACGTTTCTCCACGTCAACGATTAGGAAAAATCTTTATCGACGATGAAAACGGCGGAAAAACAGAACTTTACATGATGTTGTGGCTCAACAAGACCTTGCTGAACCCCGAATCGTGGCTTGCCCGATAACACATTATACCCGACAGAACTCTATAAAATGTTAAGAGGTCGTCTCTTTCGGTTGGTCATTCCGAAATCCATCGTATATTTGACCATCAACTAATGCTGTCTAAATCTATGTTATCCGCTTCCCAGATAAAATTCATTCGTTCGCTTGCTCAAAAAAAGGAGCGGGATGCTTCCGGTCTTTTCGTGGCGGAAGGTTCTAAAAGTGTACGTGAGTTGCTACAATATTTCGACTGTCAACTGCTTATCCTTCCAAAAGAAGATACTGAAAAATACGATGGGCGTATTGACGAAACCGTTTATGCGTCACCCAAAGAAATTGAAAGGGCATCGTCTCAAAAAACACCGCAGGGTGTAATTGCAGTGTTGAAAAAGCCGCAAAACGACAAGCTACCTGACTTCTCGGAGAACAATCTTTATCTGGCATTAGACGGAATTCAAAACCCGGGAAACCTCGGAACTATTATCCGGCTGGCCGATTGGTTTGGCATACGGCATATTTTCTGCTCAGCCGACACCGCCGACGCATTTGGTCCGAAGACCGTTCAGGCTACCATGGGAGCGTTAGGACGTGTAATGATTCATGCTGTCGATTTACCCGAATTTCTCCGGGGAGCCAAAACCAACATTCCGGTCTTCGGAGCTTTCCTTGGTGGAAATTCGATATATAGCGCCAGTCTGCCCGACAATGCCATAATTGTGATGGGCAATGAAGGCAACGGCATTTCCGATAAAGTTACAGATCACATCGACAACCGGTTGGAAATACCCTCTTTTGCCAATGGCGGAGAGACATCCGAGTCTTTGAATGTTGCTGTGGCAACCGCGATCGTCTGCTCCGAATTCAGGCGCAGATCACTACCCCTCAAATAGATGAAACAAAACATTGCGATTTAACGTTATGACTAAAGACAAGATTCTGTGGACTGACGATGAGATTGACCTGCTACGGGGCTACGTTCTTTTTCTCGAAGAAAAGGGTTACGAAGTTTCGACTGCCACCAATGGCCCCGATGCAGTGGAAATGTGCCGACAACAACGTTTTGACATCATCTTTCTCGATGAAAACATGCCTGGGCAAAGCGGGCTTGAAACCCTTGGCTTTATCAAAGAGATAGATCCTTCTGTTCCCGTGGTGATGATCACAAAAAGCGAAGAGGAGAATATCATGGACATGGCTATCGGAAATAAAATTGCCGATTATCTTACCAAACCGGTAAATCCCAGCCAGATATTACTTACCCTGAAGAAGAATCTCCACAAGAGGGAAATTATTTCCGAGCAAACCACTTCTGCTTATCGCTCCGACTTCAACAAACTCGGCATGCAAATAAATGACTCCTTCTCTCATGCCGACTGGGCCGAAGTTTACCGCCGCCTTGTTTATTGGGAACTGGAACTGAGCGAGGCTGAAAACAACATGGACGAGCTGCTGCTGATGCAAAAAAACGAAGCAAACGCTGCTTTTGCAAAATTCATTAAACGCAACTACGCCAAATGGTTCGAAGATCCGGACAACAGGCCGCTCATTAGTCCCGATCTTTTCAAAAAACGCATTTTCCCGTTGCTCGATCAGGGCGAAAAAGTCTTTGTCATTCTGATTGACAATTTCCGTTTCGATCAGTGGCGCCTTATCAAAGATATTCTGAGCGAGTTTTTTATCTTTGACAAGGAAGAGCTTTATTACAGCATACTCCCGACAGCAACACAATATGCCCGTAATGCCATTTTTTCGGGTTTGATGCCGTTACAAATTGTGCAGATGTTTCCCGAACTCTGGGTAAGCGAAGAAGACGAGGAACACAAGAACATTCACGAAGAAGAGTTATTGAAGAGCCAAATAGAACGTTTTCGAAAAAAATACAGCTTTTCATTCCACAAAATATTCGACACTACGGCTGGAGAGAAGTTAGTGGAAAAAATAGCTCAACTCTCGAACAATCAACTAAATGTTTGCGTATTGAACTTCGTCGACATGCTTTCGCACGCACGTACGGAATCGAAAATGATACGAGAACTGGCACATAGCGAGGATGCCTACCGCTCACTCACCTTGTCCTGGTTTAGGCATTCATCTACCTACGATTTATTCAAATCGCTGGCCGACAGCAACTACAAAGTAATAGTCACCACCGACCACGGCACCATCAAAGTTACCAACCCGGTAAAAATTGTAGGAGACAAAAACACGAGCACCAACCTCCGGTACAAAGCAGGCAAAAACCTGAATTACAATCCGAGAGAAGTGTTTGAAATGGCTCAACCCTCCAAATACGGATTGCCGTCTCCGAACATCAGCACTTCTTATGTGTATTGCATGCAGGACGATTTCTTTGCGTATCCGAACAACTACAACCATTACGTTAACTACTACAAAAACACGTTTCAGCACGGAGGTATTTCTCTGGAGGAAATGCTCATCCCGTTCGTCACGATGAGTCCTAAAAAGTAACCAAAGATTATCTACCACTTCGAATTACCTTTTTTAAGTGATTTTGAACTATATTGACGCACATTGAGATAGAAAACTCACATTGCCTCAACGAAAACAATTCGTATATTTGCAGGCAATATTTTAACAGCAACCGAAACACAGAATTAAAAGAACCATTCGGTTGCACTCCTAAATTTCAGGAAGGCATTTTACAAGCCCTATCAGACATGAAACAACTATTGTTGATTACCTTTTTTGCAATGGCAGGCTGCATAGTTGCACAAAACGGAGTTGATCCTGTTTTGATGACAATTAAAGGCAACCCTATCCACAAGTCTGAATTTGAATATCTTTACAACAAGAACAATACTCAAAACACACTCGATAAAAAGTCTTTAGCCGAATACCTTGTCTTATTCGAGAATTTCAAAATGAAAGTTCTTGAAGCGGAATCACTCGGCATGGATACGACTAAAGCTTTCCTTGAAGAATTATATGGATACCGCCGCCAGCTCAACTCCGTTTACCTTACCGATACCGCAACACAAAACCGGCTGGTTAAGGAAGCATACGACAGACTGAAAGAAGACGTAGATGTAAGTCACATATTGATCAGAGTAGCACCTAACGCGACACCAGATGACACGCTTGCTGCCTTCAACAAAATCGCTGCTATTCGCGAACGCATTGCAAGAGCTCCGCGCACAATCATGCCCAAATGCGGATTCTTCACCAAACTTTTTGGCAAATGCAAACCGACAACTATCGAGCCCGAGAACTTCAATGAAGTTGCCCGGAAAGAATCCGAAGATCCGTCTGCCGCAGAAAACAGCGGGCACCTTGGCTATATTACCGGATTTATGACAATTTATCCTTTCGAAAGTGTAGCTTACAATACTCCGTCAGGTCAAATCAGTGCTCCGGCAAGGACTCCTTATGGTTACCACATCATCAAAGTGGAAGGACGCCGCCCCTCGCGTGGCAAATTACAGGTGGCTCACATCATGAAATTTGCACAGAAAGATGCTCCTGATTCGATAAAAAACAAAATGAAGGTGGTTATCGACAGCCTTTACCGGGAAGTAAAAAACGGCACCGACTTTGGGGCTTTAGCACGTAAATCCTCAGACGACAAAAGCTCTGCTGTCAATGGTGGAATTCTGCCCTGGTTCGGATCCGGCAACATGGTAAAAGAGTTTGAAGATGCTGCATTTCAACTACAAAAAGGAGAAATAAGCCGTCCCGTTTTATCTCCTTATGGCTGGCACATCATTAAATTGCTTGACGCGAAACAACTGGAACCTTTGGTTGAAAAGAGAGCCGAAATTGAACGTCGCATCCAACGTGATGACCGTGCTAACATTATCACTCAGACATTCATAAACAAATTGAGAGCCCAATATAATTTCAAGAATAACGAAGCTTCACTTGCTCCTTTTTATCAACTGGCAGAGAAATATTCGTTGAAAGATTCGGCTTTTATCAATGCAACAGAACACATGGAAGGCATCATGGCTACTTTTGCCGACCAGAACCTTACACAATGTGATTTTGCCTTCTTCCTGAACCGATATCCCAATAGCCAGCAGACAGATAAAAAGGCGCTGATTGATGAAAAGTACCTGCAATTTACCAATACAGCTCTGGTCAATTACAAAGACGAACAACTGGAAAAAGAATACCCGGAATTTGGGAACCTGATACGGGAATATCATGATGGCATCCTGCTGTTCAACATCAGCAATGAGAAAGTATGGGACAAGGCAACCCGTGACACCAAAGGGCTTGAATCCTTTTTCAGAACCTATCGCAGTAATTACACGTGGGCAGAACCACGTTTCAAAGGATGGGTTATCTCTTGTAAAAACGAAGCAATCAAAGCAAAAGCGATGGAACTGATCGCAAAGGCACCCAAGGACTCATTAGACAATTACCTTTCTTCAAAGCTCAACAAAGACTCTATTGTAGCAAAAGGCGAAAAAGGTTTGTACGTAAAAGGCGACAACAATGCGGTAGACAAATTCGAATTTAAGTCGGGAGATTTTGTTCCGAGCAAAGCTTATCCCGTTGTGTTTACATACGGCAAAATATTAAAGAACGGACCGGAAAGTTATTCCGACGTTATGGGAATCCTGACATCCGACTACCAGGCTTATTTGGAAGATCAGTGGATGAAAGAATTACGACGCAAATATCCTGTCGTAATAGATCAGAAAACACTTAAAAGCATAAAAGAAAATTGATTACACGTAACTCCAATTCATAAACATGAAGAAAACAACATTAAAACTGGCAATCCTGATTTTTCTTTGTGGCTTTCAACAATTAGCCACTGCTCAAAACAACATTATCGACGAAGTTATTTGGGTGGTTGGTGAAGAAGCCATTCTACGTTCTGACGTTGAAAATCAAAAACTGCAGATGCAATCTCAGGGAGAAAAAATTGAGGGCGATCCTAGCTGCACTCTCCCCGAACAGATGGCTATACAAAAGCTATTTCTCCATCAGGCAAAGCTCGACAGTATTGTTGTCAGCGAAAGTCAGATTAACAGTTCGGTTGAACGTCGTGTCAATTACATGATTTCTCAGATCGGCTCCAAAGAAAAGCTGGAAGAGTATTTCAACAAACCTCTTTCGCAGATCCGGAACGAATCATACGAACCGACAAGAAACCAGATGTTGGTTGAAGAAATGCAAAAAAAGCTGATCGGTGAAATCAAAATTACTCCTGCCGAAGTTCGTACTTATTATAAAACGCTGAAGGCCGACAGTATTCCTACCGTACCTGCATCGTTAGAAGTACAAATCGTTACCAACGATCCAGTCATCCCTCAAAAAGAGATCGACAGGGTAAAAGAGCGCTTGCGCAGTTTCTCCGACAGAATCACCTCAGGCGAATCGCAGTTTTCTACACTGGCTCGCCTTTACTCAGAAGACACAGAGTCTGCCAAACGAGGTGGAGAACTCGGTTTTATGGGTCGTGGACAGTTGGTACCTGAATTTGCTAATGTTGCATTCCTGCTTTCCGACCCCAAGAAAATTTCGCGTGTCGTTGAAACGGAATATGGCTTTCATATTATTCAATTGATAGAAAAAAGAGGCGAACTTGCCAACTTTCGTCACATCCTGATGAAACCGCAAGTTTCACTGGATGCTGAAAACAAAGCCATTCACAATTTGGACAGCGTGTTGACATTGATTCGCAGCGGAAAACAAACATTCGAAGAAGCTGTGGCAAGAAATTCCTACGACAAAGACACCCGTATGAACAACGGGCTCATGATGAACGCCAATACAGGAACATCCAAATTCGAGCTGCAACAACTTTCGCCGGAAGTTGCAAAACTAGCTGAAGGAATGAGTGTTGGCGAGCTTTCAAAACCTTTTGTTATGCTCAACGCCAAGACCAACCGTGAAGTATGTGCATTTATCAAAATCAAATCCAAAACTCCCAGCCACAAAGCAAATATCGGGGATGATTATCAGACTTTGAAGTCAATTGTTGAAAACAAACAAAAGAATGAAATCATACACAACTGGATCGTAAAAAAACAAAAGGAAACTTACGTGAGCATCGATCCTAAATGGCAGAACTGTAAGTTCCAATATCCGGGATGGGGTAAAAAATAGAGTTACATGTTCATTATCAAGACTTTGAACATCGAATCTTAAACTTTGAACTTAAAATTTCGAGCTGGCATTTTGAAACCTGAATTTTTAAAATCATTCAACAGGCATATCGTACTTTTAGGTGCGTTATGCTTGTTTTTGCATTGGTTAGTTGCACAACAAACCGATCCTAAATTATCGTTCCCTTTACCGAAGCACCAGACATTGACAAGTGCGGAGGAGCTGATAAAGCCGAAAGAGGACCGAGAAGCGGCATTCAAAGGAGGAGCACAGCAGGTGTTGCACCCTACTCCATTGCCCAAAATCAACAAAAACAGCAAATCGTTCGTCTTCCTCGAGAAAGCTGATGTGATGCGCACCGAACCAGCCTTCCCGGGAGTGCAGATTATTTCCCAAAACGTACGTTTCAGACAGGACAACACCTATCTGTATTGTGACAGCGCCTATTTCTACGAACAGGAAAATTCGCTGGACGCTTTCGGCAATGTGCACATGATACAGGGAGATACGCTGAATCTGTACGGCGACGTGCTCTTTTACGATGGCAACAGCAAACAGGCACATCTCAAATATAACGTAAGGATGGAAAACAAGGGAACTATCCTGACTACGGACTCCCTGTTGTACGATCGAATAGTAAACGTGGGTTACTATACCACCGGTGGCCGCATTACCAATGGAGACAACGTGCTAACCTCTCTTATAGGACAATATTACCCCACCACACATACAGCCTACTTCAAAACGGCGGTCAAGCTGGTCAATCCCGATTTCGTGATGCGTTCCGACACGTTGCAATATGATACCAAAAGCGGTGTTGCAACTATTGTTGGCCCCACCGACATTGTGCATAAGAACAAAACTACCATCACCTCTACCAGCGGATGGTACGATACTCATACTGACCACTCCCAGCTGTTGAACCGTTCAATTGTAAGAAACCCTGACGGAAGGCAACTGACCGCCGATACTATTTTTTATGACAAAAAACAGGGCATCGGCAATGCCTATCACAATGTTGAAATAAACGACACGGCACAGCAAGTCACATTGTACGGGCACTACGGCTATTACGACGACAACAAAAGCTACGGTTTTGTCACCAAACATGCACAACTTGTTCAACGCTCAAAGGAAGATACGCTCTACATGCATGCCGATACTCTGGCAATGTTGAAAGATTCGACATTTAAAAGCGCCAAAGGGTTTCACAACGTACGCTTTTTCCGTAGCGATCTGCAGGGAAAATGCGACTCGATCTTTTATTCCGATCGCGATTCCGTGATGCGGATGTTCGGTCAACCAGTCCTGTGGTCGGACGAGCAACAAATTTCCGGAGAGGAAATTCATGCCTATTCAAAAAACAAAGAGATAGAACATATTCATGTCATCCGGGCTGCTTTTGCCATACAGCAAAGCGACAGTATCCGGTTTAACCAACTCTCTGGAAAAGATTTGAAAGCCTACATCAGAAATCGCGAAATTTACAGGATAGATGTAAGCGGCAACTCCGAATCACTCTATTTTCCAAGGGACAAGGACAGCACGCTAATCGGGATGAACACTACGCAAAGCAGCTTCCTCACAATGTATATAAAGGATAAAAAAGTGGACAAGATTATCCTCCGGCCACAATCCAACGGGACATTGTATCCTCCTGAAAAAACGAAGAAAGACCAGATGTTTTTAAAAAATTATAACTGGCAGGAAACCACGCGCCCGAAAAACAAGGAAGATATTTTCACCTTCATACCGAAAGACGAATCCAAGAACTCCGGTGGAAGAAAGAAACAAATTGGCGTCAAAAAGACAACCGAAAAAGAAGACAAGAAAGAGAAAAAATAAAAAGAAAACCGGCAACTACCTATGATAGTTGCCGGTTTTCTTTTGTTATAACGAGTCCGAAATGATCTTTTCGATCACTGCCGGGAAATGCTCATACTCAAGCGCATGCACTTTATTTGCCACATCATCCGGAGTGTCGGAAGGTAACACCGGGCAAGTGGTCTGAAAGGCAATCTGCCCTTCATCGTAGTGATTGTTTACAAAGTGAATGGTAATACCCGATTCCTTTTCTCCGGCAGCGACAACTGCCTCGTGTACACGACTGCCATACATCCCTTTACCTCCATATTTGGGCAAAAGTGCCGGGTGAATATTCAAAATCCGGTCAGCGAATGCCGTAATGAGATTGTCAGGCACTTTTAGAAGAAAACCGGCCAAAACCAACCAGTCAATTTTCTTCTCAATCAGCAAATTTAACAGAGAATCGCTCTCATTCATCTCTGTTTTTGAAAAAACCACTGCAGGAATATTCAGTTTTTTTGCTCTTTCGAGTACATATGCATCCGTTCTGTTTGTTAAAATTAAGGCGACAGATATACAAGGATGAGATTCAAAATAACGGACTATGTTTTCAGCGTTACTGCCTGATCCAGAAGCAAAAATAGCAATATTTACCATAGGGGAAATTAGAATTTTTATGCACATTAAAGTGCGATTTGTGCAGAAACATCTCATTTTTATGAGAAAAAGCATGGCTTTTCCAAAAAAAATTCGTTCCTTTGCAGCGCAAATTTATAAAACAAATTTCATTTACAACCAAAAACTTTAAAGTTATGTCAGAAGTTGCAGACAAAGTAAAAGCGATCATCGTTGACAAATTAGGCGTTGACGAATCAGAAGTAACACCTCAAGCTAGTTTTACTAACGACTTAGGCGCTGACTCACTCGACACTGTAGAATTGATCATGGAATTCGAAAAAGCCTTTGGCATTACTATTCCAGACGATCAAGCAGAAAAAATTTCGACAGTGGGCGAAGCCATTTCCCATATCGAAAGCGCGCTTTAATAACTCGACCAACTCTGTATGGAATTAAAACGAGTAGTAGTAACAGGTCTTGGTGCTGTCACTCCGTTAGGTAACTCTGCCCCTGAAACATGGGAGAGCTTGATTAACGGCGTGAGCGGCGCAGGACCTATTACTCATTTTGACGCATCACTATTTAAGACTCAATTTGCGTGCGAGGTCAAAGGTTTTGACCCGAGCCAACTGTTAGACAGAAAAGAGTTAAGAAAATGCGACCGCTATACGCTTTACGCGATTGCTGCCGCTAAAGAAGCTATAGCCAACTGTGGGGTTGACCTTGATACAGTTGACAAAAACGAAGTAGGTGTAATTTTCGCAGCCGGTATCGGAGGTATTCAAACCTTCGAACAGGAAATTGGCGGATATTATTCCAACCCGTCTATCGGCCCTAAATTTAACCCGTTCTTTATTCCGAAAATGATTGCGGATATTGCAGCTGGTCAAATTTCCATTATTTATGGATTTCACGGGCCCAACTATAGTACGGCTTCTGCATGTGCTTCTTCTACCAATGCCATCATCGATGCATTCAACTATATTCGTCTCGGGAAAGCAAACATGATTGTAGCCGGTGGCGCCGAAGCAGCTATCACCCCTGGGGGTGTTGGTGGTTTCAATGCGTTGACAGCCCTTTCTACCCGTAACGATGATCCTCAGGGAGCTTCCCGTCCTTTCAGCAAAAGCCGCGACGGTTTTGTGATGGGAGAAGGAGCCGGTTGTGTTATCGTTGAAGAATTGGAACATGCTCTTGCTCGCGGTGCAAACATTATTTGCGAAATTGTCGGTGGTGGTTTATCTGCTGATGCTTATCACCTGACAGCAACTCACCCTGATGGATTGGGCGCTAAATTAGTGATGGAAAGAGCATTGAAAGATGCAGGAATGAGTCCAGAAGACATTGATTATATCAATGTTCACGGAACTTCGACCCCTGTAGGCGACATTTCCGAATCGAAAGCTATCAAACATGTATTCGGCGACCACGCTTACAAACTGAATATCAGCTCCACAAAATCGATGACAGGACACTTGCTTGGCGCCGCTGGTGCCGTTGAAGCAATGGCCAGCATCCTTGCCGTGGTAAATGATATTGTTCCGCCAACCATCAACTTCCATGAAGGCGATGAAGATGAAGAGATAGATTACAAACTGAACTTTACCTTTAACAAAGCCCAAAAGCGTACTGTTCGAGCTGCATTATCGAACACGTTTGGATTTGGCGGTCACAATGCAAGTATTATTGTAAAGAAATTTGCAAAGTAATCAGTGACTATTCAGAAACTCTATAAAAGGATAAGGCTCTTGACGAATTCTCGAAAAGAGCCTTATCTGTTATTTTATCGGCTGACCGGCATTATACCCGACAATCTCGACCTCTATGAAATGGCCATGTGCCACAAATCAACCGGAGTGAAAGACTCAAAGGGGAATTCGGTCAACAATGAACGCCTCGAATTTCTGGGCGATGCCATCCTCAACTCTATTGTAGCCGATATTGTCTACCACCAATTTACCGACAAAGGAGAAGGATTCCTTACCGATACCCGTTCGAAGATTGTACAACGCGAATCACTCAATAAGCTGGCTATAGAACTGGGGATTCCGAAGATCATGCAACTATCGTCAAAAAACGGAGCTTTGCATGGCAACAATGTTTTCGGCAACGCTTTTGAAGCTCTGATAGGAGCCATTTATCTGGATCAGGGATATGAACGGTGCAAGCAATTTATTGAATCTAAATTGATTGCTTCGTGTATCGACGTCAACAAAATGGCTCAAAAAGAGGTCAATTTCAAATCGAGACTGATTGAATGGGGGCAATCCAACAAGGTTCCTGTCGAATTTGAGGTAATAGAAACCTTCCACGACCGACGAAACGAGCTAACGTTTCAAACTCACGTGTTAGTCAACGGACTGGTAGGAGGCCTGGGAGTCGGACATTCTAAAAAAGAATCGCACCAGAACGCAGCCAAAGTGGCTATGAAAAAACTTCAGGAAGACGAAGATTTCATCGAACAGGTGCTACAGCCCAAACCTGAACTTCCGGAAACAGAGGAAGAAGCTGAATTAACAACCGAGAATACAGAACCAATACAGGTTCCCGAGACAACAGTTCTGGAAGAAACTACTGAACAAACAGAAGAACCAATAGAGAACTGACCTCAGTTTAATCGATATAAGAGTCAAATTAATATGGAGATCCTTTTTTTAGGAACAGGAACGTCAAACGGAGTTCCTCAGTTGTGCTGTAACTGCCACACGTGTGCCTCGACCGACACACGCGATAAGCGGTTGCGTGCTTCTGCTCTGCTAAATATCAACGGAAAAAATATTCTGATCGATTGCGGGCCGGATTTTCGCCAGCAGATGCTAACCCATCACGTCACTTCGCTTTCGGCTATTTTGCTCACACACGAGCACTATGACCACGTAGCCGGGCTTGACGATGTACGTTCGTATCGTGCGGTAGACGTATTTGCAGAAGAACGGGTAAACCACACGTTAATGAAAACGATGCATTACTCCTTTGCTGCCAACAAATACCCGGGAACACCGGAACTGAAACTTCACGAAATTTCAGAATACACACCTTTCGAAGCTGCCGGCGTAGAAGTAATTCCACTCCGGGTCATGCATGCACAGTTACCTGTAATTGGCTTTCGCATAGGTAATATGGCTTACGTAACCGACTTCAAAACCTTACCCGAAAAAACTCTGGATCAACTAACAGGACTTGACCTGTTGGTGATGGGAACCTTGCGTTTCAAACCTCATTTTTCGCACCTGATGGTGGAAGAATCTCTTACCCTGATAAACCGTCTTGCTCCAAAACAAACCTATTTTACGCACATGAGCCACGACATGGGGCTTCATGAGCTTGCTGAAAAAGAGCTGCCTCCGAATGTGAGATTAGCCTATGACGGATTGAAAATTGAACTATAACAAATAACAATCACTGAGGCTGTAAGTGTGATGGCTCTTGTTCGAGATGAATACGGGCGATCCGGACACTGGCCGAGGTACAAATCAGAACACATGCAAAATATCAGAAACATTGCAATTATTGCCCACGTCGACCACGGTAAAACGACACTGGTAGACAAAATGTTGTTGGCCTCCAAACTCTTTCGCGAAAACGAAGCGGTAGGCGAACTAATACTGGACAATAATGACCTGGAACGCGAACGCGGGATCACTATCCTTGCCAAGAACGTTTCCGTAAATTACAACGGATGCAAGATCAACATCATTGATACTCCGGGTCACGCCGACTTCGGTGGTGAAGTAGAACGTGTACTCAACATGGCCGATGGCGTAGTTTTGTTAGTCGACGCTTTCGAAGGTGCCATGCCTCAAACCCGCTTTGTTTTGCAAAAAGCCCTGCAACTGGGCCTTAAACCCATTGTTGTGGTTAACAAAGTGGATAAACCCAACTGTCGTCCGGAAGAGGTTCAGGAAGAAGTATTCGACCTGATGTTCAGTCTCGACGCAACAGAAGATCAGCTTAACTTCCACACTATTTTTGGTTCTGCTAAAAACGGTTGGATGTCGAACGATGTGCACGTGGTAAAAGATAATATCAATGACCTCTTCGACGCCATCATCGAACACATTCCGGCTCCCGAATATATCGAAGGAACACCGCAGTTGCTTATCACTTCGCTCGATTACTCTTCTTACGTTGGACGTATTGCCGTAGGGCGTGTTCACCGCGGAGAATTGAAAGAAGGCATGGCTGTTTCTCTTGCAAAACGCGACGGGTCAATCATTAAGGCACGTATTAAAGAATTGAACGAATTCACCGGGCTGGGACGTTCCAAGGTTGAAAAAGTCGGCTCGGGAGATATTTGCGCTGTTGTGGGTATCGAAAATTTCGAAATCGGTGACAGTATTTGCGACATCGAAAATCCGGAACCGCTGAAACCGATTGCCATTGACGAACCGACCATGAGTATGTTATTTACCATCAATAACTCTCCGTTCTTCGGTAAAGAAGGAAAATTCGTTACCTCTCGTCACATTCACGACCGCCTTATCAAAGAGTTGGACAAGAACCTTGCCCTTCGCGTTGAAAAAAGCGAAAATCAGGATTCATGGAACGTTTTCGGACGTGGTGTACTCCACTTGTCTGTATTGATCGAAACCATGCGTCGTGAAGGTTACGAATTACAAGTTGGTCAGCCACAGGTTATTATCAAGGAAATTGACGGAGTGAAATGCGAACCTATGGAGCAACTCACCATCAACGTTCCTGAAGAATCATCAGGAAAAATCATAGAAATGGTTGCTATCCGTAAAGGCGACATGACCAACATGGAGCATAAGGGAGAACGCGTGAACCTCGAATTCACAATGCCTTCGCGCGGTATCATCGGACTTCGTAACAACGTACTGACCGCATCGGCAGGCGAAGCTATCATGGCACACCGCTTCCTCGAATATCAACCTTACAAGGGAGAAATCGAACGCCGCAGCAACGGATCTATCATCGCAATGGAAGGCGGCACTGCTTTTGCCTATGCTATCGACAAATTGCAGGATAGAGGTAAGTTCTTTATCTATCCGCAAGATGAAATTTATGCAGGACAGGTAGTTGGAGAACACAGCAAAGATGGCGATCTGGTAGTAAACGTAACCAAATCGAAAAAGCTGACCAACATGCGTGCTTCGGGTTCCGACGACAAAGTGCGTCTTTTCCCTCCTATCGTTTTCAGCCTCGAAGAAGCACTTGAATACATCAAGGAAGACGAATACGTGGAACTGACTCCGAAGTCGATTCGTTTGCGCAAAATCATTCTCGACGAAAACGAACGCAAACGTATGGCCAAGAAATAATTTCGCTGTCGAAAGAGCTAATCTAAAGACAAAGCGAAACAATAATAAGAAAACCATTCCATATACGGAATGGTTTTTTTGTGCCCGAAATTTGCATATGGTTCTTCCGTGTTCTATATTTGCACTCCCAACGAATGGCCCGCAGGTCGGACGTTAGAGATAAATTCAATTACAACTAAAAAAAATTACACAATGGAAGATATGATATGCAATTGCAACCAAATCACAAAAGGTGATATAATCAATGCAATACAACAAAAAGGATTAACCACGGTTGAAGAAATTCAGGATGCTTTAGATGCAGGTACCGTTTGCGGTTCTTGTGTGGAAGACATCGAAGAAATTTTGAAATCAGTGAAATAAAAAAACATCAATAACTATTTTGCAAAGCCATCCTCCAAAAAGGATGGCTTTTTTATTCCGAAATCATTGACAAAAAGAAAAAAACATAGATAAACACTGACATCAATCAGTATTCTTTTCATTCTCTAATAAAGACTAATCCTAAAAAATTAAACAAATACACAGACCATCCACCCAAAAGGAACAAGCATATAAATAATCAAACGTTCATTTAACACTTATAATAATATTTAAATTAATATATTTTTTCACATAATAATAAACGTAATATCAATTTACGCTTTAACTTTACGCCATCAAAAATCGGACTAATTGACCGGAAACTTCTACAACCATTTCTAAATGAGATTCGTATGTTTGAGCATACTAATACAGGGGCAATATAAATTTTGACCCTTACTCTAACATTCGAAAACAATTCAGCGCCAAAACTGAGAGGAAACAGAGTCCATTTAGAAAGTAATGGTATTTCATTGTGCGTTTCACCTCCACAATGAAAGAAAACTAACCTCCATCATCCATTTATCACATTCTACTCTGCTACATGCATAGCATGAGGCAGAAGATTATGCATGGAATCAGAATCCATCACAGCATAATAATCGGCTCACAGAGCATTGCAAATAAACGCAAGACCAGGCTGAAAAAACAGCAAAGTCTCTGATATATTAAGGCTTGCACAAAGGTATTTTTAATCAATAATCTAAATTACAATTACCATGGAATCTACACCCTTACCAAAGCATGTCAAGTATCGAATTGGCAAATGGCTACCATCTGACAAGGAGTTTATAAATAGTTGGATCGGCATGAAAATCAAGCAAGCGCAAAGCAAGAATCTTAAAATGCATGATTCTGTGAAAGCTTTAAGAGACGCAATATACGCCGACCCAATTCTGTATATGAGCTTTACCAGCATGTATGATGAAATTCCACAAGGGTATCACGAGCCTGTAAAGAACTTTGACACCATGCTTCTGCTCGTTAACCAGATATTAAATGAAGCTCCCTGTTTTAGTGTGATTGAGAACCAGATTGGATTGGTTGGTTTTCCGATCAACGCCATTCTTGATTGGGCAATGGGAACCAAGGGTGGTTATTTAGCCTTCACTCACCCGGTTGTCAATCAAAAGCTAAGCGTCATTCTAAACGAATGGAAATCATACCTATCTTCCTCTGCCTCCCAGTATGTATTGGTTGACGGCCCAATAGAACAACCTCAATCGGATTATCCAAATCCATTGGGATGGTTTTCATCCGAAGCACTTAAGGCTATGGCTGCAATGGATCCATTACGAGGTATTGGACAAAACCCGCACGAAGCAAAGGCCAATTTCATCAACAATTTCAAATGTGACCCCACAAAACCACATTACGGCTTCAAAAGTTGGGATGATTTCTTTACGCGCGAATTCAATCCCGGAGTTCGCACAATAAGTGCAGAAGACGAGTATCCTGATGTCATTGTGAATGCGTGCGAATCGGCGCCCTACAATTACACAAATAATGCTAAGACGAGAGACAAATTCTGGCTGAAAGGGCAACCATATTCTTTGCTCGATATAATGGCTCACCATAAACTCGCCTCTGAGTTCGGGAACAACAGCACTGTTTATCAAGCATTTTTATGTGCAAAAACATATCACCGATGGAACAGCCCCGTCGATGGAACGATTATTGCCACCGAGAATATCCCCGGAACATATTATGCAGAAGCTCCTATAGCGGGATATGATCCGGCCGGACCAAACGACTCTCAGGGCTATATAACAGAGTTAGCCGCCCGGGCTTTGGTTTTCATTCAAGCTGACAATCCCAAAATCGGGCTCATGTGTTTTGTTGCTGTCGGAATGGCCGAAGTCTCGAGCTGCGAGATCACCATAAAGGAAGGCTCTCGCGTAAAGAAAGGTGACCCCATAGGCACATTCCACTTCGGAGGCTCCACCCATTGTTTGATCTTCCGCCCCGGAGTACATATCGACTTTGACTTTCACGGACAAACCCCAAGCCTGAACACCTCCAACATACCTGTAAAAGCAAGAATCGGAGTCGTTAAATAGCAACATCGTATTTTTGGCATATAACAAATGAACGAAAAATTATCGATTTAGATTTGAATAGAGCATGGTGCCTATTCTATTTCATAGCGAATTATGCCAAAACAGATTACTCCGACTGAGGGGCCCAAAAATAAATCACAACGACAGAGCAATCTGTTACAAGAAAACAACACTAAACGGCAGAACCCGAAAAGCCTTACGAGTAGGGAAAACTTTTAAATTCTATTATTATGGCTACTTACAAATTCAATGAAGAAGCGATTTTAAATGCAGTTGAAGCAGCAAAAAAGACCCACGAAGGGAATCAGCTGAAGGCTACTGAATCTGATTTTGATATCAATAAAGGAGGATGTATGCTAGTTGGCGCTGAGTGTATCTCAATTACAACTGAAAATCATCAGGTTTGTCTCAGTTTACCGCTTGGTTTTGGAACGCATTGTTTCAGTATTCCAGTAAGTATTCCTGATGGATCCGTAGGGAAGGCATGTTTAAGTATCTGTACCACATGGGGGATCCCAACAGGGGTAAGAATAACAGTTGAAATTGGAGGCATAACTGTAATCAACCAAACATTTGGTAAATGCTAATTAACAATGGGAGAGCTATATTTTTTGGCCTCCCATTGCTTTTTTTAAGTCCTTATTATTGAAAGCAAAACTATTTAAAATTACATTCTGACGACACTAAGATTATGGACACTGAAACCACTTTAATAAACGGGGCGGAACCCGAAAAGCCTTACGAGTAGGGAATATTCAACCTTTTCAACCACAAAAACAAATTAACCGTGGTTGCAATACGTCAAAAGAGACATCATTAATCCCATTAAACTCTACAACGAAGGCTTTTCGTCCGATGAAAAAATTACCCGAATATAAACCTATAAGAAAAAAAATATGAATAAGAATTTTAATCCAAAAGAACGGTCAGCACGTTGTGAAGCCGGCATTTCATGTGATTTTATCGACGGTTGGTACGTGCTGAATCTACAGGGAACAAATACCCAAATTGGGTATCAGCATGGATGCCTGCTTGCAGAGGAAATCTCGAAGTACATAGAAGAGACTAAACAGTATGTATTTGTATGTATGGGCATTAAGTACGATTATGCACGCAACGATGTTAAGCAATTAATTAACAAAACTTTGTCCGATGAAATCCGCGAAGAATTGAACGCCATCGCTTTAGGCGTAAACAATACACTTTCATCACATTATGACATTTGGGACATTGCCGTCCTCAACTGGATGGAAGGCTGGAGTGGCTATGCTTTTGATGGCAAGGCGGCCTACCAGTATTATTCCGATGCCAATAAAACACACATTGAAGCCCCATTAAAAGCGCGACGCGACCATTGCTCTGCATTTGTTGCAACAGGGAAATACACCACCGATGGCAAACCTGTAATGTTTCACAACTCTTTCAACGTGTTTGAAACAAGTGGTTATGCAAACGTGATAGCAACCATCACACCTAGTAATGGACATAAATTCACCATGCAAACGCAAATCGGATATGTTCATTCTATGGCTGATTTCTACATCGTTCAGGTGGGCGAAGGAGTGAATGACCGTGTTGCAATAGCCGAAACAACCATAGGAGGTTTCAATGTGTATGACAAGTCAGGGACACCTGAATTTGACCGCATACGGCGTGCCGTTCAGCATTTCACTTCAATCAATGACGAAAACGACCCAACATCGTTTGTAAAAATTATGCGTACGGGAGAAAGTGGCGATTATGCCAATACCTGGCTGCTGGCCGATTACCGCGACAATTCAATTTGGGAATTTGAAGAAGGGTTGGCATTTTACAAGGTAACGCAGATATTGGCGACCGACGACAAGCCCTATTTCTTTGGCGCGAATTATCCGAAATATCCGCCAATTAAGAACTTGGAATGTTCTAACGATGGTGGCGACGATATCCGCCGGCATCAGGGCGCACGACGGGTTCATTTGCCCCGGTTGATCGAAAAGCAGGGTGCTCTCGGAAAAATCAATCTTGAGATCGGACGTAAAATAATTGCTGATCACTACGACATTTACAACGACTGTGAAACAGACGGAAACAGCCGTACCGTTTGTTCACACTACAACCTCGACAAACGGGAATATATGTCCGATCCATCTCGGCCAAAGCCATTTCAGCCCCGTGGCGCCATTGATGGAATGGGAATCAATGCAACTCTGGCAACAAAGTTACAACTTAACGCCCGCTGGGGCAGCAGTTGTGGCACGGCCTGGAATGCTGAAGTGTTTTTAAAGGAACATCCGCAGTTCGACCACCTGAAACCCTTCCTGCACGATCGGCCATCATGCCCCTGGACCATCCTTCCGTTGATAAGTTAGTTTGATAATTATAACAATATCGGTCACGGTTACGGCAGCAAGAGGCCTCCTGCATGCAATAGTGGAACTGATATCTTCCTCGAGTGGAACCTGATAACCACCTCAAAAAACGGCCTGTCCCGCGCAGGATAACCCGCGGGGGCGAAACCCGAAAAGCCTTACAAGTAGGGAAAACAAAAAAAACGATTTAAATATGTCAACACAAGCAAACCCAATGATTGGTGCTTATCTTGCCAAGGGAACGATTGGAAACGTAGGGATGCCAGGTGCTCCTATCGTACATTTTTCATTAATTGTAGTGCCTTCTCAGCACAAAGTAAGCGGCATTGTAAATGTAACCCAGGCTATCCAGGGGGGTAACTACAGCGGTAACGTAACCGGCAAAATCTATTCTACCGGCTTAGGAAAAGTCACACAGATTATTAGTCTAAAAGGCTCTATACATAGTGATCCTTTGCAACCAATTGAAATTTCATTTGATGCCCACATGGCAATAGATGGAGCATGGAATGGCACCGGCGGTTTTGATTATGCTAATATGCATGTGGAAAATGTTCCCGTAACCCCCGAGAAATAATACAAGATATAAAACGTGGAGCCCGAGAACCACTCTAAAAAACGGGGCGAAACCCGAAAAGCCTTATGAGTAGGGACTTTTAAAAAAAACAATATGATACCAGTAGAAAAAATAGCTTGTTCAAATGAAGCAGGCTTTGTGATGAATTTTTCCATTCGTTGGATGGACTCGAATGGCCAAGAACATACTACCGATTGGAATAGCGGCAATTATCCTATAGATCAAACGAGAACAAGCCCTTCTCTAACGAGTATAGGTGTTCCGGCTGATGCAATTTTGGCTAAACCGTATGTTCATGCTATTCTTGGGAAACACGAAGAAGGAAAACCTGTTGTTCAAGTAAGTACAGACAATGGTCAAACCGCAACATACAGAGTTTCCGGAACGACGCTTGACTTCTCTGTAAAGAAAATTTAAGAAGCTAGAATCCAATTGAGGGCTGTCCATTATTTTGGACAGCCTTCTCCTCTTTTTGGACTGATACACCCAGAACAACAGACAAATTTGGAATAATATATCTGGATTTTGTCATAAAGCACACCTATATTTTATACCAAAGAAGCATGAATTCAAAAAGAAATGATCCGGGCAAAAAGAAACACAGCTAAAAAACATCTTAGCAACAATACAAACGATGTCGATCATTGCCCACCGCAGAAAGAGGCCCCCTGCAAACGGCAGTATTTCAGATATACTCCTCGAGTGAAAACAGACAACCACCTCAAAAAACTACCTATCTCACGCAGGATAACCCGCGGAGGCGAAACCTCTATAAGCCTTACGAGTAGGAAAAATATTAATTCTTTTTTTATGGAAACAAAAACGATGAAAATTTTTTATGACGACAATGAGTTTTAATATACCTTGTCATACAAAAAATCGAACCGCAGGATCTCCATTGGCGTCCCCGCGATTCGATTTAACAAATTATCCTCTCTGCCTGATAAATTTTTATTCTTCTTTTTTCTTCTTCGAATAATTCAGTTCTACCATAAAGGCAGCAAGCAAACCCAGTCCGCCAAACAACAAAACCGAAGAACCGTAAATAACGCCAGAGGCCTGATAGGCTTCGTGAGTGGAATTGTCGAAATTAAAACCGGGAATCGTATTCAGACCGATAAAATAACCGACAAGTAGCCCCAGTCCCACGCCCAACAGGAGGCAAGCCACTTTCAGCGTACCGAAATTGAACTGACCTTCAATGCGCACAGGCAACGACAATTTGGTTTGCATCACCGACACATCGAGCTTATCGCCCAGTTTTTCGATAATCGTAAGCCGTTCTCTTTTCTTCACAAACAGCTCGAACAGTTTGTAGATACCCAGCGTAATCATCCCTACTACCAAAGGGATTGTAATAAAGTCCATCATAATCGTGTAAGTTTAGGTGAATATTTTCGTTCTTTGCTATGTTTGACGCAACGATTGCGAATCGGTTACACATTCAGCAAATTTTCTTTCCACTTTAACAGCACAACCTCTCTTAGCATCTTATCAAACAGCGCCAGTCAGAATAAGCCACAAAAAAAGGAGGAATAGCAACAGGTTTGTCATGATCGGTTGGTTTAAACAATTAATTTTGTTCTTTGCAATATTTGACGCAACTTCGCACGATTAGTTACACACGAATTTATTTTTTTGCACAACGTGTAACCGAAACGGCACCCTTGCGTCTAACGGATATATGGATAATCGGGACGAATTACAGATCATCGAACGCATACGGAAGGGAGAAACGAACCAGTTTTCGCATCTCCTCAACCGTTATAGCAATGTTATCTATTCGCTGATCGCCCGCATTATTCCATCGAAAGAGGATGCCGAAGAGCTAACGCAAGACACGTTTCTGAAAGCGTTCCGAAAACTCGACACTTTCAAGGGCGATTGCAGTTTTTCCACCTGGCTGTTCCGCATTGCCTACAACACGGCGGTGTCGGCCACCCGGAAGAGCAAGATTGTTTTTCCCCTAATCGACGAGACGATACTTGCCCGTGTTGCCGACGAAGAGGCTGATGCCGTTTTCGAAGAAGACGAAAACGAAGAGTTGCTCCAGAAGCTGGAGGTCGCCCTCGGACAGCTTCATCCGGAAGAAAGAGCATTGATCACGTTCTATTACACCGAAAACAAACCGGTTGCCGAAATCGCCGCCATCATGGAGCTGACGGCAGACAATGTCAAGATCAAACTCTTTCGTATCCGTAAAAAAATATACGTGTTAATCAACAAACAACAAACACAATGAAGAGAGACAAAGCAATAGCAAAAGTTCTGCAAAAGCAGTCCGGATCAGCTCTTCCCGACGGATTCAACAGTCGGATGATGGAGATGATCTACCTTGCCGAAGCGAAAAAAAAGAGACAAGCCTTCATTCTCAACATCTGTCTCATATCTTTCGTTTCGATTGGACTAATCGCCATGGCCGCTTACCTACTATGGGATTCGCTTTCAGCACTAACCTTCCGCATGCCTACGCTACATGTCACTTCCGAAGCTCTCTCGCAATACGGTTTTTGTTTCTATATAGCTTTTCTGGTGATGGTGCTATTCGGGCTCGATCACCTCTTTCGTTCTCGTTGGCAAAAAAAGAGATTCAAAGAAGCAGGACATTAAATATTCTTATCTGATAGTTTGAAGAGACGCGGCATGCCACGTCTCTTTTTTGTTTCCTGCAGGAAATAGAATATATTTGTGTAATAAAAACCTCTCTGAATATGGAAGACCTGGAAATTTGCCACTGCAACAATGTTTCGAAGGACGACATTACCGATGCCATCTGCCAACACGGATACGCCACTGTAGCCGAAATACAGAAAGCGCTCAATGCCGGCATTATCTGCGGACGTTGTATTCCAGAGATACGCAATATTCTGGCAAAACAAAACCAATAACAATAAGTTTCAGCCAGTAAGGGCTTCGCTTTGAGCGGAACCCTTACTAAATTGAATATAAACTTCTTAACCTTCTAAATCAATATCATTATGTCAGAAACATTATTGGGAGTCGGTTCCCGCATCAAACACCCGCAATTTGGCAAAGGTACCATCGTGCAATTACGATCCGACGCGTATGAAGTGTGCTTCATCGATTGCGGTGTTCGCATTATTGCCCGTGACTACACGGCCTGGGAAGTGATTGAAGCTATAGAAACGCCGTCCGATCTGGCCACTTACGAGAAAATAGAGAAGAGTCTGATCCGTGTATTACAACGTTTCAGCGACATCACCGAAAAGACAGAGCTGGGACAGCGGTGGAATAATGGAAAGATGATTTTGATTCCCGGCGACAAAGAGACCAAAGAGAAAGAGGTACCGCTCGAAGCTTTCTTTCATAAAATTGTGATGGTACGCGATCGCCTGCGTGTGCTCGAAGCAAAAATCAATGCCAGCAACCTCACCGACGAGGAGAAAGTGGAACTACAGCAGTATATCACCCGTTGCTACGGCAGCTTCACAACCTTCAACGTCCTTTTCAAAAACAAAAATGACCAGTTTGTTGGCGAAAAAGGAGCATAACCCATAAAACAACAAAGCTGATTTCACAAAAACCATTGTATTACGACATCCTTACTCATGGAAGACAAAATTGGAAACTATAGATGGCGAATTGTAGCACTACTACTTTTCGCCACCACCATCAACTACATTGACAGACAAATTCTCGGCATACTTGCTCCTCAACTCCAGTCAATGTTTCACTGGAGCGAATCAGACTACGGATTTATTATAATGGCATTTCAAGCAGCTTACGCGGTAGGAATGCTTACTGTTGGCGGTATTCTCGACAAGGTTGGTACAAAAACAGGTTATACTGTAGCAGTCATACTATGGAGTATAGCTGCCATGTTTCATGCCGTTGGTCGGAGCATTTTTTCATTTGCAGCACTACGCTTCTTTCTGGGAGCCGGCCAGTCCGCCCATTTCCCTGCGGCCATTAAAACCGTTACCGAATGGTTCCCAAAGAAAGAACGCGCTCTGGCTTCGGGTGTCTTCAACGCAGGATCTAACGTTGGTGCCATTATCACACCGCTACTGGTTCCCGTCATAGCCGCAAATTATGGATGGCAATGGGCCTTTGTCATTACCGGGGCATTAGGGTTTATCTGGCTTCTCTTCTGGATTCCCATCTATAAACGACCGGAAATCAATAGTCACCTCTCGGACAAAGAGAAAGAATATATTTTACAGGATGGCATTGAATCGACAGAAAAGATACCCTGGAGAAAGATCTTCCCGCATAAACAGACTTTAGGCATCTGCATTGCCCGGTTTCTGACAGATCCGATCTGGTGGTTTTTCCTTTTCTGGCTACCCAAATTCTTATTCTCCAAATTCGGGATTGATCTGAGCCACATTGGACTGCCTCTCATTATTATTTACGTTGTTTCAATCGGAGGTTCAATAACCGGAGGCTGGCTATCTTCATACTTTATAAAACAAGGCAAATCACCACTTGGAGCACGAAAAAAGAGTATTCTATTACTGGCTATCTTAGTTGTTCCTATATTTTTTGCTTCAATCACCAACAGCTTTTGGGTGGCCGTTATTCTTATATCCATAGCCGCTTTTGCACATCAGGGGTATGCAGCAAATATTTTCACCGTTGTGTCGGATATTTATCCTAAAAATGCGGTAGGTTCGATGGCCGGACTGGCTGGATTTGCCGGAGCCGTGGGAGGTATTGTTTTTTCCGGAGCCGTTGGCCTTATTCTTCAGTTGACGGGTAGTTATTATGTGGTTTTCGGAATAGCGAGCGTGGCTTATCTGCTCTGCTGGTTATCTCTCAAACTGTTTGTCCCTGACGATAAATTAATTGAAATCAGATAAAAAGACGAAGCGATTGTCGGTGTACTATAAAAGTGCACCGACAACTCTCATTAGACATTATATCGATTAAGTGTATATAAATTTCAATTGCAGACCTCTCCTCCCAACCTCCTCCCCCAAGGGGAGGAGGAGCAAGACAGTGAAATATTTAGAATTCAATTCATTTGGCAGATTTTCCCCTCTCTTCGGGAGAGGGGTTAGGGGAGAGGTCAAATGCGAAAATTAAGAAATGAATTAACCGGTATAATGTCTATTATTTAAAATTGATCTTCTTCACTTTATAGCCCATCGCCAACAGCATTTCTGCTATTTTTACACGGAAGTCGCCCTGCACCAGTATTTCGCCGTCACGCGCCGAACCTCCTGCTCCGCATTTCACTTTCAGCGTCTTTCCCAGCTCTTTCAGCTCTTCGTCACTCCCAAAAAAGTTCGATACAATAGTTGCCAGCTTTCCGTTACGTTTTTCCATTTCTACCCGTAATGGCTCCGACTGCCGTTTTACTATCGGCTTTTCAGGCTCTGGCACCGACACGCTTTCGCCTTCGGGCAAAATATTTTTCAAGTCTCCAAGTTTATCTTTCCAATCCATAATTCTATTTTAATATTGACATACAGTTAATTGATCTGTATTTTTATTTCAATTGCGGTTTCACCAGCGACCAATGGGTTTGAACAATTCTCCACTCGCCATCCTCCTCCA
>CAXXPB010000055.1:0-8654 GCA_963678825.2 uncultured Microbacter sp.
ACTTCGCCGACGCCCGAGACGCGCGACAGGATTTTTTCCAGGTTCGACTGCGCATAGTCGCGCAAGTCGTCGCCGTTCATGCTGCCGTCCTTGGAGATGAGGCCGACGACCATCAGGTAGTTGCGGGTCGACTTGCTGACCTTGACGCCCTGCTGCTGGACCACGCTCGGCAGGCTGGCCATGGCCAGCTGCAGCTTGTTCTGGACTTTCGACCAGGCGATGTCGGGGTCGGTGCCGGGCGCGAAGGTCAGCTCGATGCGCGCCGCGCCGGAGGACGAACTGCTGCCCGACAGGTAGATCATGTCGTCGAGGCCGGTCATCTTCTGCTCGATGATCTGCGTCACCGTGTTTTCCACGGTTTCCGCCGAGGCGCCCGGATAGAACGCGTCGACCGCGATGGAGGGCGGCGCGATCGGCGGGTACTGGGAAATCGAAAGGCTGCGGATCGCCAGCATGCCGACCACCATCATGGCGATGGCGATGACGTAGGCGAATACCGGCCGGTGCAGGAAGTATTTCGATAGCATCGCGGGCTCCTTACTTCGCTGCCGGAGCCGCTGCGCCGGCGGGAGTGAATGGCACCGGCTTGACCGTGACCGGCGTCCCGGGCCGCAGCATCTGCAGCGTCTGGACGCCCTCGACGATGATCCGGTCGCCCGCCTTGACGCCCTTCGTTACCAGCCACTGGTCGCCGAGTTCGCGCTCGAGGGTCAGCATGCGCATCTCGACCTTGTCCTCGGCGTTGGCGACGAACGCGTACGGCTCGCCCTTGGCATTGCGCAGCACGCTTTGCTGCGGGATGCAGAGCGCCTGCTCGTTGGTGCCTTCCCTGATCTCGGCGCGAACGAACATCTCCGGCAGCAGGATGCCCTTGGAATTCGGGAAGACCATGCGCAGCACCACCGATCCCGTGCTCGGTTCCACCGAGACGTCGCGGAACTGCAGCGTGCCGTCCTGCGCATACGGCGTTCCGTCCTCGAGGATCAGCTTGACCTTGTTCAGGTCCGCCCCGTTGGCCTTCAGATGGCCGGCTTCGAACCGCCGCCGCAGGCGCAAGAGGTCGCTGGTCGATTGGGTCACGTCGACGTAGATCGGATCGAGCTGCTGGATCGTCGCCAGCGCCGTCGCCTGGAAGGCCATGACCAGCGCTCCGTCGGTCACGCTGGACTTGCCGATGCGTCCGGAGATCGGTGCCGTCACCTTGGTGTAGCCGAGATTGATGCGTGCCGTCGCGACCTGCGCTTGCCAGGAGGCGATTTCCGCATCGACCTGCTTGAGGGCGGCTTCGGCGTCGTCGTGATCCTGCTGGCTGACCGCCCGGTCGGCGAGCAACTCCTTGACGCGCTCGGCGCGCGCCTTGACCGAATGCCGGTTGGCTTCCGCCCGCGCCAGGCCGGCCAGCGCGCTGTCCAATGCTGCCTGGAACGGTGCCGGATCGATCTGGTACAAGACCTGCCCGGCCTTGACCTCGGAGCCCTCGGTGAACAGACGGCGCTGGATCAGCCCATTGACCTGCGGACGGATCTCCGCGATGCGCAGCGGCGCCGTGCGGCCCGGCAACTGCGTCGACAGCGTCAGCTTCTGCGGTTCGACGGTCACGACCGAGACCGACGGCATGGGAGCGCTGCTGGCCGGCGCTTGTCCGCCCCGCCCGCAGGCGGTCAACAACAGCGCGAAAACGAGGGCGGCAACCGGAGCACGATACTTGGCAAGCATGGGCGTTTCCTTTGCAGATGACGAATGGGGTATTGCCGTGACATCGATGCGATGCACGGCAACGGGCGCCTCAATCTCATTAAAAAGGGGGGTCGGCTATGGGGACCGAACGACACATTATGCGCAAATTGTGACATACATCCTTGTATGTATGCAATGTGTTGTAATATGTTTCTTATCGGATGACAGTGGCGACGAAAGGACAAGACAGGCGCAGTCGTCCGCCACATCGGGAAGAGAAGGAGGTCGCATGGTCAGAAAAACCAAGGAGGAGGCGCTCGCCACGCGTAGCGCGATTCTGGATGCGACCGAGATCGTTTTCCAGGAACGCGGCGTCAGCCGTACGTCGCTGGGCGAGATCGCCGCCGCGGCGGGCGTCACGCGCGGCGCCGTGTACTGGCACTTCGCCAACAAGGTCGATCTGTTCGACGCCATGGTGCAGCGGATTTTCGGCCTGATGGAGGCCAAGCTGGAGGCGCTGCAGACCACGCGCCACTACGAGGACCCGGCCGAACTGCTGCGCGAACTGGCGCTCCATTTCCTCGACCGCGTGGCCAACGATCCGCGCTACTACCGGATCGTCGAGATTTCCTGGCACAAGTGCGAATACGTCGGCGAGCTGGTGGAGATCCGCGACAAGCATTTCGAGCGCGGCAACCGCTTCCTCGGCATCAGCGAAGCGGCTTTCCGGGCTTCCAGGGAACTCGGCTTCCTGTCGCCGCACGTGGACCCGCGCACCGCCGCCATCGGACTGATCGCCGTGGTGGATGGGCTGGTGGCCAACTGGACGCTCGACACGTCGACCTTCCCGCTGGTTGGCACCGGCACCGAGATCATCGACGGCTATTTTTCCGGACTGCGCGCCCGGCAGCCGGACGCCGCCGCCGACCGGAAGGCGTAACGGCCTGGCATTTCAACCCTTGGATCGGAAACCATGCAACTCGTCCTTGTCAGTGCCTGTTTGGTTGGCGAGCCTGTCCGCTATGACGGCAGCGACAGGCGATGCAGCCATGAAATCATGCGCCGCTGGTTCAGCGAAGGACGCGTCGTGTCAGCGTGCCCCGAACTCGCCGGCGGCCTTCCCGTTCCGCGTCCGGCAGCCGAAATCACCGGCGGAGCGGGCGGCACGAGTGTCCTCAAGGGAGAAGCGAAAGTCATTGGTTCCAACGGCGAGGAATTCTCCGCTCCGTTCGTGGCCGGCGCACGGCGAGTACTGGAACTCGTCCGCACGAACGACATTCGCGTTGCCGTTCTCAAGGAGGCGAGCCCGTCGTGCGGTTCGGGTGTCACTTATGACGGCACTTTTTCCTCCAGGAAGGTGGCAAAACCGGGCGTCACCGGGGCAATTCTTCAACAGGCCGGCGTCCAGGTTTTCAACGAGAATCAGCTTGCAGAAGCCGATGCCTTGATCGCGCGCCTCGAGGCCGGGAAGTGAGCATGATCCGCATGCTCGCGGCGTAAGAGGCTTGTCCGCGTTGGTAGGGGGAAACCCAGCGTCTATAATCGAATCATCTAATGGCCATTCGGTCAGTAATCGACAGGGTGTTCCGTGAATCGCTCTAGTCTTGGCAAAACCCTGGTTTTTGCCCTGATTGCAGTATCGATCTCAATTGGAGCACTCTATCTTTATCAGGGTCGCACCAGCCGCCTGCCGGTGGGGTTGGCCGCCGGCAACGGGCGGCTGGAAGCCGTCGAAATCGATGTGGCGACCAAGATCGCCGGTCGCTTGGCGGCTCTCACCCCGCACGAGGGCGATTGGGTCGAGGCCGGGGCGGCGGTCGCGCATCTCGATGCCGATGACCTGCGGGCCCAGTTGCGCGCCGCGCAGGCTCAGGTGGTGCAGGCGAAAAGGTCGGCCGACGAAAGCCGGGCCGGGGTGCGCAAGTCAAAATCGAACGTGTTGTTGGCCGACAAGACCCTGCAACGCTCCGAAGATCTCGTCGCCAGGGGTTTCGTTAGCCGCAGCAAGCTCGATGCTGACCAGACCGACAGGGAAGGCGCAATGGCCGGCTTGGCCCAGGCGCACAGCCGGGTCGGTGAGGCCGAAGCTGCGATTGCGGCGGCGCAGGCCCAGGTCGACAGCTTGCAGGCGACGCTCAACGACACCTCGCTCAAGGCGCCGATCAGCGGCCGCGTGCTCTACCGCCTGGCCGAGCCGGGCGAAGTGTTGGCGGCAGGCGGCAAGGTTCTGACCCTGGTCGATCTTTCCGACATGTACCTTACCGTCTACCTGTCCACCGACAAGGCCGGGCTGGTCGCCGTTGGCAGCGCAGCCCGAATTGTGCTCGACGCCCTGCCGGGGCAGCCGATCCCGGCACGGGTGAGTTTCGTCGCGTCCAAGGCCCAATTCACGCCGCGCGAGGTGGAAACAAAAAACGAGCGCGACAAGCTGATGTTCCGCATCAAGGTCAAGGCCGAGTCGGCCTGGCTGGCGGCGCATCGCGATCTGGCCAAGGGCGGCATGCCCGGCGTCGCCTACGTCAAGCTCGACGCCAACGCCGTCTGGCCGGCCAACCTGCAAATCGACGGCAAGTAGGCGATCATGGATCGCCCGTCCGTCGCCCGTCTGAGTGGCGTCAGCCATCGTTACGGGACGGTGGTGGCGCTCGACGGACTCGATCTCGACTTGCCCGCCGGCTGCATGCTCGGCGTGCTGGGGCCGGATGGCGTGGGGAAATCCTCCCTGCTGGCGCTGATTTCCGGGGCGCGGAAGATTCAGTCCGGCCGGGTCGAAGTGCTCGGCGGAGACATCCGCGAGCGGCATTTTCGCGCCAGCGTCCAGCCGCGCATCGCCTACATGCCGCAAGGCCTCGGCAAAAATCTGTACCCGACGCTCTCGGTCTTTGAAAACGTCGACTTCTTCGGTCGGCTCTTCGGGCAGGGCAAAACCGAGCGCGACGAGCGCATTGCCGAACTGCTTGCCGGAACCGGATTGAGCGCCTTCCGCGACCGCCCGGCGGCGAAGCTTTCGGGGGGAATGAAACAGAAACTCGGCCTGTGTTGCGCGCTGATTCACGATCCTGACTTGCTGATTCTCGATGAGCCGACGACCGGCGTCGATCCGCTGTCGCGCCGCCAGTTCTGGGAGCTGATCGACAGCATCCGCGCCCGCCGGGCGGGCATGAGCGTGCTGGTGGCGACCGCCTACATGGAAGAAGCCGAGCGTTTCGACTGGCTGGTGGCGATGGACGACGGAAAGGTCATCGGTACCGGCACGCCGGCCGAACTGCGCGGCCGGACCGGCGAAGCCACGCTCGATGGCGCTTTTGTCCGCCTTCTGCCGGAGGCGAAGCGACGGGCACACCAGGAACTGGTCATTCCGCCACGTGCCAGCGACGGGGGCGGTTTTGCGATCGAGGCCGATGCCTTGTCGCAGCGTTTTGGCGATTTTGTCGCCGTCGACCGCGTCAGCTTCAAGATCGAACGCGGCGAGATCTTCGGCTTCCTCGGCTCCAACGGCTGCGGCAAGACGACGACGATGAAAATGCTCACCGGCCTGTTGCCGCCGACCAGCGGCCAGGCCAGGCTCTTCGGCAAGCCGGTGAATGCCAACGACCTGGCGACGCGCAAGCAGGTCGGCTACATGTCACAGTCCTTTTCGCTCTACGGCGAACTGAGCGTTGCCGCCAACCTCGATCTGCACGCCCGGCTGTTTCACTTGCCCGACGCGCGGCGACTCAGGCGCATCGACGAACTGATGCAGCGTTTCGGGCTGGCCGACTACGCCAACCAGGCCGCCGCGGAATTGCCGCTGGGTATCCGCCAGCGCCTCTCGCTGGCTGTGGCCGTCGTGCATGAACCCCGGCTGCTGATCCTCGATGAGCCGACTTCGGGCGTCGATCCGGTCGCCCGCGACCAGTTCTGGGCCTTGCTGGTAGAGCTGTCGCGCGAGCAGGGTGTGACGATCTTCATCTCGACGCACTTCATGAACGAGGCCAGCCGCTGCGACCGCATTTCGCTGATGCACGCCGGCAAGGTCCTCGCCAGCGACACCCCGGCCGGTCTGTGCGCGGCACGCGGCGCGGCAACGCTGGAAGCGGCGTTTATCAGTTATCTCGAAGAAGCAACGGGCGTCGGCAAGGCGGTTGTCACGGCCGAGACAGAAAAGGCCCCGAAGACGGCGGTCGATCGCAAAACGACTGCTGCCGGCGCCTTCAGCCTTCGCCGTCTCCTCGGCTACGCCTACCGGGAAACCCTGGAACTGCGCCGCGACCCCATCCGGCTGGCTTTTGCCCTGCTTGGTTCGGTGGTGCTGATGTTCGTCCTCGGCTTCGGCATCTCGCTGGATGTCGAAGGCCTGCGCTTCGCTGCGCTTGACCGCGATCAGTCGCCGGAAAGCCGGGCTTATCTCCAGAACATCGCGGGTTCGCGCTATTTCATCGAGCAGACGCCCATCCTCGACGATGTGGATCTGGAAAAGCGCATGAAAAGCGGCGAACTGGCGCTGGCCATCGACATCCCCGCCGACTATGGCCGCGACTTGAGGCGCGGGCATGCGCCGGAAATCGGCCTGTGGGTCGATGGTGCGATGCCCTATCGCGGCGAAACCGTGCGCGGCTACGCCGAAGGAATGCATCTCCAGTACCTGCAACAGATGATCCGCGAGAAAACCGGCACCACGGCGGGCTACCCGGTCAATATCGTTTCGCGCTATCGCTACAACCAGGACGTGAAGAGCATCTACGCCATGGTGCCGGCGGTGATTCCCATTCTGCTCATTTTCATCCCGGCCATCCTCATGGCCCTGGGCGTGGTACGCGAAAAGGAACTGGGCTCGATCACCAATCTCTACGTCACGCCGGTAACGCGCCTGGAGTTCCTGCTTGGCAAGCAACTGCCCTACATCGTCGTCGCGCTGATCAGCTTCGTGCTGCTGGTCATCCAGTCGCAGGCGGTTTTCCATGTGCCGATCAAGGGCAGCCTCCTGGCGCTGGGCTTCGGCGCGTTTCTGTACGTGATCGCCACGACCGGTATCGGCCTGCTGATGTCCACCTTCACCCGCACGCAGATTGCCGCGCTGTTCGGCACGGCGATCCTGACCATCCTGCCGACGGTGAGCTTTTCCGGCCTGACCACGCCGGTCGGCGCGCTGGAGGGGCCGAGCTACTGGATCGGCCAGCTCTTCCCGGCCAGCTACTTCCTGGTCATCAGTCGCGGCGCCTACACCAAGGCGCTGGCGTTTGCCGACCTGATCCCCGAGTTCATCGCGCTGGCCTTTTTCATCCCGGTGCTGACCGCGCTCTCGGTGGCCTTGCTCAGGAAGCAGGAGAAATAGCATGCGCCTGCCCGGTCTCGGCAACATCTTCCGCCTCGGCCTGAAGGAGTTGAAAAGCCTGTGGGCGGACAAGACCCTGCTTGTGCTCATCTGCTGGGCCTTTTCCGGTGCGATCTACACGGCGGCCACCGGCGTTTCGCAGGAACTGCACAACGCACCGATAGCGATCGTCGACGAAGACCAGTCGCCCCTCTCGCGCCGCTTGATCGATGCGTTCTATCCCCCGTACTTCCGTCCGCCGCAAATCATCGCGCTGAACGAAGTCGATGCCGGCATGGACGCCGGTCGCTACAACTTTACGGTGGTCATCCCGGCGCATTTCCAGCGCGACGTGCAGGCCGCCAAGGCGCCGGACATGCAGCTCAATATCGACGCCACGATCATGAGCCAGGCCTTCATCGGCGCGACCTACATCAACACCATCGTCCTCGGCGAGGTCAACGAGTACCTCACCGGCACCCGCGACAGCGGTGCGCCGCCGATCAAACTGACCACCCGTGTGCGCTTCAATCAGAACCTCACCGGTTACTGGTTCGGCGGTGTCATGGAAGTGATCAACAACGTCACCATGCTCACGATCATCCTCGTCGGCGCGGCCTTCATCCGCGAACGCGAACACGGCACCATCGAGCACCTGCTGGTCATGCCGCTGACGCCATTCGAGATCATGATGGCCAAAATCTGGGCGAATGGCCTAGCGGTGCTGGTCGGTGTGACTTTCGCCCTGACGGTGATGGTCGAGCGCGTGCTGGAAGTGCCAATTGCCGGCTCGCTGCCGCTCTTCCTCGCCGCCCTCGCCGGCTACCTTTTCGCCGCCGCCTCGATTGGCATCTTCCTCGGCACGCTCGCGCGCTCAATGCCCCAATTCGGCCTGCTGGTGATCCTCTGCATCCTGCCCCTGCTGATGCTCTCCGGCGGCATCTCGCCACGCGAAAGCATGCCGGAAACGGTGCAAAACATCATGCTCGCCGCCCCGACCACCTACTTTGTCCGCCTCGCACAAGGCATCCTCTATCGCGGCGCCGGATTTGACGTCATCTGGCGCGATCTGCTGTGGATGACCGGCGTTGGTGCCGCCTTCTTCGCCATTGCCTTGTTCAGATTCCGTAAGGCGGTGACGCAGACGCAGATATGAGGGCGGTGGCGCCGGCCGCGTGCTCGGCGAAAGGCTTACGCCAACCCGGCACGGTGGAACATGCGGGGGCGCGTTTCGCGAATCAGCGTTCCGGACCTGCCCGCCGGACTCAGGGCAGGCAATCGCCCGCGCCGAAGCCCTTTGCGCTCATGATGCCGTTTCGCCTGAGTCTGCTTGATAGGTGACGTTCGGACGAGCAGCACAATCGCACTGAGCCTCCACGATGATCACCGCGCGCAGTTGCGCGAAGCGCTCGTCGGTCTGCCTCTCAAGCGGATCGGCCGCGTGGGCAAGGGCCAGCTCTGCCGGCGCGTCTTGTCGCGCGCTCAGGGCCTCGGCGAACGCAACGGGCAAAAGCCGCTCTTCTTCGGTGGCCAGGTTGAGGCGCAGCGCTTTCGCATAGGCGCCGATACGTGGCGCAAGACCCGCCCATGTTTCGGTTTCCCCACGCACCATCGACTCGAGATCACGCAGCAAATCACGCCCCTGCGTTGCGAGCTCGCCATGCTGCATCGCCAGTTCTCTGAC
>CAXXPB010000056.1:0-49018 GCA_963678825.2 uncultured Microbacter sp.
CAGGGATCAGTATGAAAGATATGACTTACCTGTTCATCTTCATTGCTGTAGGGTTAATCAGTGCAATTCAGATGGAACTCTGGGATCTGGCTGTGATTTGCGGAATTATTTTCGTTGCCACCCTGCTGCTTGATTCAAAATTTGTTATCAAACGCGAATCGACTAAGATGGTTTTGTTCGAAAAAGTGGAAATGATAAAACCCGAATTTTCGACTGACTTACTCAATGAGCTCAAGAACCGCACCGGATTGAATATCCACCGGTTCGATGTAAACGAGCTCAACTACATGAAGGACACGGCATCCATCACCATTTACTATTACGAATAACCAATATCCACCTTACATAACACTTTATGAAACATTTACGCATTTGCACGCTAACTCTCATTGTGCTGTTAGCCACAACTCTTGCCTATTCGCAAACCACAAACGATTTTGGAATATGGACTTCACTCGGATTGGAAAAGAAGCTTGGCAAATGGGATCTCGGAACGGAATTTGAACTTCGCACTATGGATAATACATCCAGGATAAACCGTGTGAGCCTACAACTTGACGCTTCGTATGCACTTTGGAAGCCGTTGAAAGTAGGCTTAAGCTACCAGTTTATCGATTTTAACGACACCAAATATTCCGATTTTCAACCGCGCCATCGCTTCAGTTTATTTGCCACGGGTTCTCAGAAGTTGGGTCATTTCAATTTTTCGTTGCGGGAACGCTTGCAATTGACCACCAAAGACGAGAGCGACCGCATCAAATCGAGCGGAGCGATAGACACCTACAAAATAAACCCTGCCTGGATTTGGCGCAACCGGCTGAAAGTTTCGTACAACATTCCTCATTGCAAGATCACTCCCTACGGGTCACTCGAAACATTCTACCAGCTGAACAATCCGGATGGCAATGTTTTTGAAGACCTTCGATACACAATCGGATTAGATTATGCGTTGAAGAAAAAGCACAAATTTGACCTCTATTATTTAATTGACAATGAAATAAATGTAAAAGATCCGGTTCGTCGATTTGTAGTAGGAGTCGGTTACACTTATTCATTTTGAAATACTAATTCTTAAATAACAACACTTATGTCTCGAAAATATCTTTATTTCACGTTTTTCCTATTCGCTGTTATCCTCTGCAATTCGTGCAGCAAAAACAGTCTTCTCGACGAAGAAAGTGACGACGACAGTGATAACGTTCGTGTCGGTGTAACTCATGAAGAAGCATCCGATTACGTCTACGATGCCTCAACAGCTTCAGGCATTGTTTTCAATGGGACATCCATCACCACCAGTTCTTCCAACGTCTCCGTCAGCGGAAGTACCGCTACCATCACAGCAGGTGGCACTTATTCCATTTCGGGTTCGCTCACCAATGGACAACTGATTGTAAATGCTTCGGGAGCTGTAGTCAAGATTATTATGAACGGAGTTACCATGGCAAACTCAAGTACCTCTCCATTTTATATCAAAAAATCGCAAAAAACCATTCTGATTCTGGCTGATAACACAACTAACAAGGTTACCGATGCCACTTCCTATGCTTCATCCGACGAACCGAATGCCGCCATCTTCAGCAACTGCGATATGACCATTTTCGGAAATGGCACGCTTACGGTCAACGGGAATAAGTACGACGGTATTGCCTCCGATGATGGTCTGATTATTAAAAGCGGAACAATCAACGTAACGGCTGCCGACGATGCCATCCGCGGCAAAGACTACCTGATTGTCAGAGATGGAACTATTACTGCCAAAGGAAACACCGGTCACGCCCTTAAATCGAATAACGAGACAGACAAAGGTTATGGCTTTATCGATGTAGAAGGAGGAACATTTAACCTCACCTCCGCCTCCGCAGACGGAATCCATGCGAAAAAGAGAGTGATCATTAACGGTGGAACATTCAGCATTGCCGCTACTGCCAGCCAGGGACTCAAGGCTGATTCTTCTGTGATTGTCAATAACGGAACCATCAATGTTACCACCTCGCGGGAGGGAATAGAAAGTTTTGTCATCAAAATAAACGGAGGATCGACTAATATTACAGCATCCAACGACGGGCTGAATGCTACGGCCGGGACCGTTTCGGGAGGAACCGAATCTAACGACGGAAGTAACATTTACATTAATGGAGGAACCATCAATCTTTCTGTATCTAATGGTGATGGAATTGACAGTAACGGAAATGTGGTTATGACCGGAGGTACGGTATCGGTACATGGGCCAAGCTCACAGCCCGAAGTCGCACTTGACTATAACGGCTCTTTCAATCTCTCGGGAGGAACCCTGATTGCAGCCGGTCCGAACTCGGGAAATATGATTCAGGGCGTAAGTACAACTTCTACGCAAAACTCGCTCAAAATCCTCTTCAATTCAACCATTTCAGCAGGAACGCTGTTCCATTTGCAGGATGCCAGTGGTACCGACCTCATCACATTCAAACCATCCCGGGCATACTACTATGTGGTATTTTCATCGGCTGCGTTAAAAAGTGGCTCTACCTATTATCTTTATACAGGAGGAACTTATTCCGGTACAGAATCGAATGGAGTTTACTCCGGAGGAACCTATTCGGGAGGAACATTACGAAAGACCTTTACCATTACCAACACTCAAACATCAATCGCCGGCATCTAACCAAAATCGGAAGGGCGGCAATAAGTTTTTTTGCCGCCCTTTATTTATCTTCACATTAACCCGGAATAAAAACAGATTAAATTTGGTCAGAAATTATTTTTGCATTAATTTTGTGCTCCCAATCAAGCCTCTTTAGCTCAGTGGTAGAGCAGCTCACTCGTAATGAGCAGGTCGAGGGTTCAACTCCCTTGAGAGGCTCCACAAAAAAACGCGTTGCAAGAAGAACTCTTACAACGCGTTTTTTATATTATGTATCTGCTATTTGACCGGGATAACCAGTTTTAAAGGAGCTGTAGAATACTGAGAGGTAGAAACTACAGAAAATGTCACTCCTGATGTTTTTGTCGGTTTCTTAGCAACATATAGTACATTAAAAGTAATGGAGCCGAGATTAAGATCCGAGAGATACAAATAGCCTTTGGATATATCCGTTTTACTATTGCTCAGGATACCTGCATTAATTGATGCCATATCAGGGAAAGTGATTGCCGAATACGTTGTGTCATTTGCTACCTGAACACTTACCAAAGGATTTGAAAGTCCCTGAGCCACAACACAGAAATTTAAAACATCCCCTACATGCAATGTATCGAGAGTTGATGTGGCTGTCAGATTGACTCCGTTTAGCGAAGTTGCTGCCACATTTATTTGTGGGGAATAATCAGAATCTCCTGCACCGATCTTACAAGAAGAGAACAAAAACACTCCCAATAAACTAAAAAGAAATATCAGCTTTTTCATATGATAATAAATTTGATGTTTGGTTAATTATTTATATCTCTCAAACCTGAAGATTGATTCCAGCAGGACATGAGAAGAGTAAACACAATATAGTTTAATAGACGGTTATTTTGAGGAAATGTTGCATTTGAAATTGCATATTAACTTTTTTTGTCGTATCCGAAAATAAGATTCCGTTTGCCTTTTTCTCAAACAATTGTCACTAAAAAAAGTATTGTATCTTTGCACGGTAAATTCTTCTGATTGTACAAAATCAGGAAGGTTATTTTCCAAAGCATCCGCGTTGAGAGACTATTTCCCAAACTTAATCGATAATTTTCTTACTTATGAATAATTTTGTTTTTCAAAACCCCACAAAGCTTATTTTCGGCAAAGGAACCATCGCATCACTCGCGACAGAAATACCTGCCAATAAAAAAATATTGATGACCTATGGCGGTGGCAGCATCAAAGCAAACGGAGTGTACGATCAGGTAAAAGAAGCCCTGAAAAACCATTCCGTAACAGAATTTGCCGGTATTGAACCCAACCCCACTTATGAAACGTTGATCAAAGCCGTTGAAATTGTAAAGGAACAAAAAATTGATTTCTTGCTGGCAGTAGGAGGCGGTTCGGTAATTGACGGAACCAAATTTATTGCAGCAGCCGTTGTTTACAATGGCGATCCATGGGATCTTTTGATAGACCAGAATAAGATTGCGGATGCACTTCCTCTGGCTTCGGTATTAACCCTTCCGGCTACCGGATCAGAGATGAACGGTAACGCGGTTATCTCGAAAAAAGCCACCCACGAGAAGCTGGCTTTTGGTAGTATAAAAGCCAATCCGGTTTTTTCTATCCTCGACCCGGAAGTGACTTATTCGCTGCCTAAACGCCAGGTTGCAAACGGAGTTGTCGATACTTTCGTGCATGTTTGCGAGCAGTATCTCACCTACCCTTCGCAGTCGATGGTACAGGATCGCTTTGCCGAAGGAATCCTTTCGACACTTACCGAGCTGGGAGAGAAAGTCGTTGCCGACAATACCAATTATGATCTGATGTCCAACTTCATGTACAGCGCGACATTGGCTCTCAACGGATTTATTGCGATGGGAGTACCTCAGGACTGGGCTACCCACTCCATCGGTCACGAACTGACAGCTTTCCATGGTCTGGATCACGCCGTTACGCTGGCAATTGTTCAGCCGTCACTTTGGAGAGTTATGCGCAAAGAGAAAAAAGCTAAACTGCTTCAGTATGGCGAACGGGTATGGAACATCACCACAGGTTCGGACGATGAAAAGGTGGAAGCGGCTATCGTTAAAACAGAAAACTTCTACCGTAGCGTGGGCATTAAAACCAAGCTGAGCGAATACGGAATCGGAAGCGAGTCAATTAATAGCATTGTAGAAAGATTTGAACAACGAGGATGGAAACTGGGCGAAAACGGGACAATTACTCCTGACAAAGTCCGTGAAATCCTGAACGGATGCCTCTAAGGCCTGTTTATTACTAATTTTTGTATCAATGCGCAAACCAATCATCCTCTTCCTGTTTTTCGTTTCAATCATTAGTGCCGGAGCCGTCACTTTATCCGACTCGGCTAAAGTATCTCTCCTCACCTGTGGACCCGGTCCGGAGCTTTACGCGAAATTCGGGCATTCCGCCATTCGCATATCCGATCCGGCTAACCATCTTGATATCAGTTTCAATTACGGATATTTCGACTATAATACGCCGGGGTTCTATTACAAATTTGTCAACGGAGAGACCGACTATCAACTGGGAGTTACCGAAACTTCGGAATTTATACTTGAATACCAGTTGCGACAGATAAACATGTGGGAACAGGTTCTTAACTTGAAACAAAATGAAAAGCAGGCTTTGTTTGACGCGTTAGTTGAGAATTATAAACCTGAGCACCGATTCTACCGATACAATTTTGTTTTCGACAACTGTGCCACACGCCCCCGCGACATGATTATCGGGGCAATTCAGGGAAAAGTAACTTTCGATAAAAACTTAGAAAAGAAGAAGGAGTCCTTTCAGCAACTCATAGATCTCTACACCGAGGACAGCCCGGCTATCCTTTTTGGTATTCATCTGGTACTGGGATCCCCTAAAGATAATGTTGCAACCTTTCAGCAAACCATGTTCCTGCCGGAACGGTTGATGCGTGCCGCAGCTACTGCACGAATTCAACGGGACAGCGCTATGGTTCCGTTGGTGAGGAGTTCGTCGCAACTGGTTACCGTACAAGGGAAAGAGATAAAACCGGCATTTAATTATATTCCCTTGCTTTGCGTTCTGTTACTGCTAGTCACATTGTGGATTTGCTCAAAAGACAAACGCAATCGCAAGCTCTCGATTTGGTTCGATGCTATTTTATTCGGAATTGGAGGAGTTGCCGGCTTTATCATATTTTACCTTACATCTTTCTCCGTTCATCCGCTGGTATCTTCCAACTGGAATGTAGTGTGGCTGAATCCACTCTTGCTGGTTTTCGCGTTTACGGTTTGTTTCAGGCAAACCCGTAAATTTGCATTCTACCTGCAATTTCTATTCCTGGCCTGTGAGGTATTTATGATGATAACCTTGTTTATGCTGCCACAAAGTTTTGTGATTGCCGAAATCCTGTTGATTATTGTTCTGGCTTTACGCTCGATTATGTATTTGAGACTGAAAGGAGAATACTTTAGGAGTGTAGTCATTGCAGATGGGAAAGCAAAAAAGAAATGAAATGAGCATGATTTCGGGAATCTCCAATCGAAATAATTATTTCCAATCATGCGAATTCCATGTGACTTTAATGTAAAAATGAACGCATGAAATCGTTTTGCCTATATGTAGCATTTTTTATCGGTCTGACAGGTTTAGTGTCTGCCGCGAACGAACCCGAACGCCCGCGTTTGGTAGTCAATATTGTTGTTGACGGACTTCAGCCCGAACATCTGACTACTCTCTGGAATCTTTTCGACAAAGGAGGTTTTCGCCGTCTTTACAGCCAGGGAGCAGTTTGCCGCCACACGTATTATCCGATTCTTTCGTGCGGAGCCGCAAGCGACTATGCCACTCTGGTCTGTGGTACGCCTCCATTTTATCACGGCATCACCGGAAATCAGTATTACGATCGGACAACAGATAAGCTGGTATTAAGCCTGAAAGATCCCTCAGCTGCCGGCATTGGCACAACAGAAACACTGTCTCCGAAACCTTTGTTGGCTTCTACCGTATCGGACGAATTGAAGATGAACAGCGGTGGAAAATCCAGGGTTTTTTCCATCGGGATCAACAGTCATGAAGCCATCATGCTTGCCGGCCATGCTGCCGACGGAGCAGTATGGATTGACAACAACTCGGGTCATTTTGCCACCACCTCCTTCTACCCGCTGGGCTTGCCCCGCTGGGCCGATCAGATGAATGTTGACCATTCGCTTGAAACGACAATACTGGAAGACTGGTTCCCTTTATATCCGATCAATACCTATCTGTTTCCTTCCAAAAGAAAGGATGCTGCAAGGGGTTTTGTCTATTTCAACACCGGGAAATCCGTTTCGGAACGTGTACAACATTTCAAGCGCACACCCTTTGTCAACCAGATTGTAAAAGATGCTGCCCTCAAAGCTGTGACTACGGAGAAGATGGGAGCCGGCGGTGCAACAGATTACCTCGGGTTACAGTTTTCTCTTCAAACAAATGGCGATGATTCATTTGAACTGCTTTCGGCAGAGAAAGAAGACATGTACCTGCGACTGGATAAATACCTCACCGAACTGATTGATAAGATTGATCAAAGCGTCGGGTTGAGCCACACGTTGTTTGTGGTTACCGGCAGTCAGGGAGAGATTCATTCGCAAAATACGCTAGCCAGTTACAAGATAAGCGGTGGCACATTCGTACCGTCAAGTTCGATGGCCTTGCTCAACCTTTACCTGATGGCGGTATATGGTCAGAACCAATGGGTTACCGGCTATTTCAACAAAAATATTTTTCTCGACCGTAAATCTATCGAAAAAAAGGGAATTTCGATGAATGCCATCCAGCAACATTGCGCTGACTTTATGATGGAGCTACAGGGAGTTCAAACTGCATTCACTACTCAGGAAATACTCCATTCGGACGGCAAAGGATATGATGAACAATCGCGAATGAAAAATTCTTATAATAAGAATCACTCTGGAGACGTAGTTTTCACGCTTATGCCGGGATGGGTAGAAGCCGATGCTTCAGGGAAAATTATCTCGGCCAGCAACCGGAAGGAGTCTTATGTGCCGTTCATTTTGTTCGGCTATTCAATTAACTCACAAACAATTACTTCTGCCAACATTACTGACATTGCTCCAACGGTAAATAATCTACTTCACATTCCAAGTCCGAATGCTTGTGTCGGACGAAATCTCATACTTGTGTTAAATGAAGTAAAACATTGAAAAACCCGCTTTTGTAGGGATATTCTTAAAGAAATACTTGTGTGGTAAAACAAATTTTTTTATCTACCTTTGTGTAGTTTTTTTGACTTAATATACTTATTTCATCAATATGGGCGAAGCTACCAAAGTATTGTTTATCACGCAAGAAATCACCCCTTACTTGCCTGAATCAGAAATCTCAACCATCTGTCGGCAATTACCGCAGGCGGTTCAGGACGGAGGAAAGGAAATTCGCGCGTTCATGCCAAAGTTCGGTTGCATCAACGAACGTCGCAATCAACTTCATGAAGTACAACGACTTTCGGGGATGAATCTCATTATTGATGATACCGATCACCCACTCATCATCAAGGTTGCTTCTATTCAGGCCGCCCGTATGCAGGTTTATTTTATAGACAACGATGACTATTTCCATCACCGTCAGGCCTTGGCCGATGAAGACGGGATGGAATACGAAGATAACAACGAAAGAACCATCTTTTTTGCACGTGGTGTGTTGGAAACAGTAAAGAAACTCCGTTGGACTCCCGACGTGATTCACTGTCACGGATGGATGACTGCCCTGGTTCCTCTTTACATCAAGAAAGCATATCATGACGATCCTTTCTTCCGCAATTCAAAAATCGTTTATTCCGTTTATAACGACGACTTCAAGTCTACTTTCAAAGAAGGATACGATACGATATTACGCCTTGACGGTGTGGAAGATTCGGATCTGACTGCAATAAAAAACAAACCTGTTGATTTTGTCGCACTTTCGAAACTGGCACTCGATTTTTCAGATGCCGCTATCGAAGGCAGCGAAACTATCAACGCCCAGGTGAAAGAATATGCTTCTGAGAAATTCTCCGATAAGTTTTTATCACATCAAACCGCGGAAACCTATATTCAGGCCTACACCGATTTGTATGATAAAGTAATGTGATAAAGGCTGGTAAGAGGATACGACAGATAAACATAAATTGTTCAATTCTTCATCTATGAAACGGAACATGTGGCTTCACAACACCCAAGAGTTCCCGACAGCTATCGGGAAATAATTCCAGAAGCATGAAGTTCCATGTGTTCTTAAACAAGAAAATTATTATCATATGAAACGAGCATGAATCCAGAGATTCACCAAAAACAGTGATAATCTGACATGCGAGTTACATACGACCTTAAAAAACAATTATTATCGTATGAAATTTTTCCTGTATGTAGTATGTGCCGCTACTATTTTAATGTTCTCCTCCTGCTCCGGGGATTATGATTTGGGGACGTCCGTTCAGCCCTCCGGAGATGGAATAGTATTGGGTACTGATACATTTTATGTTAATTCATCCAGCATAAAAACAGGCACGAACAGTTCACCGGCAAGTTGCTCGGCAGACTCACTTCTGCTAGGAGAATTTTATGACGCTACGTACGGAACAACACGGGGTGAGATTCTTGCCCAGTTTACCGCTCCCAACAAATTTTCACTGCCTGCAGGAGCTGTAGCCGATTCTTTGTCATTAACCCTTGTATTTAATACCTGGAAAGGGAGTAAACATTCTCCGGTACAAATCTCGGCTTACGAAATGGACAAAGACATTCTTGACTATAACACGACCTATTATAACAATGAAGATGCCTCAAAGTATTGCTCCAAAAGCAAACTTCTGGGCTCGCGCATTTCGGTAGCAGTGCCCGACACTTTAACAGACACCGTATCATACCAACCGCACCTGAAATATAAATTCTCGGCAGATGAAGTCACCAGATTCTTCCATGCTGCTCAGGATGGTACTTTTAATAGCCAAAGTTCATTTGCAAACTTCTTTAAGGGTATTTATCTACGCTCTGAATACGGCGACGGTTCTATCTGGAACATTCACCACCTGTACATGACCTTGTATTACAAATATCATGCATTTGTATCCAATAAAGATACAATCCTTACTTCGGGTCTTATTTTCCCTGCCAGCAAGGACGTGCGTCAGATAGGCCTTATTGCACACAAAGATATTATCAGCACAATTGCCAGCGTACCTGATTCTGTCACTTATATTACCGCTCCTGCCGGTATTTATACACAGGTGAATATCCCTGTCGGACACATTCTGAATAAAGCGAAACAACGTTTCGGTAGCAAGGTGATCAATTTCAATCATGCTGGAATGAATGTAGAAGTTGTCAACAGAGATACGATCAATGCTTACGCGTTGAAACCGCCGGCAACGCTTCTGCTGACCCGCAAAGCAAACCTGCTCAACTATCTGAAGAATTACAACTATTCCAGCGATACATTAATGATAGCAACCTACAACTCGACCAAGCATTGCTATACATTCGATCTGTCTTCCATGCTCACGGCCAAACTGCATAAATACTATGGGAATTCTGTTATTCCGGAAGATGCAGTTGAAGAAATGGTACTGGTACCGATAGAATACTCTTTAGCCAGCAGCAGTTCGAGTACTATAACATCATTAAAACAACAGTCGACTCTGAGTGCGGTACAAATACGAAACAAAAGAACCCATAATAAGAGTTACGATTCACCTCTACGAATTAATGTAATCTATAACGGATTCTGACGGGGTTCAGAAAAAAATAGAAGAGGCTGTCTCACTGATGAGACAGCCTCTTTTGTTTTAAACCTCCGGTAAAGAAAGGTGCTTTTTGAAGATATTGCTTAGAGCGAGAAAGTCCCTCTCTGACCGCTTCGTTTGGTGCAAACCCTCATTTAGATAACTATATGATAAAATATTTGTTTATATAATATAAATTAATCTACAAACATAAATATATCCCCATTATATAAATTCGAATAATTACATTTGCCAAACAAACCGTCTTATATCAGTAGCAGCCTGAAGCAATGCTGCCTGATTCTTACAACTAACCGAAACCGAAAAGTAGCAAAAGAGCCTGTTGGTAGAAACCCGACAAAGATTTGATCTCCGGCTCTTGTATAAAATACTTTTCAAACAGCCAGTAAAGAGTAATAAACAAGTATCGGCATGCAATTTATGCCGATTATGAGATGCAAACCAAAGTAATCGTTCACATCCTGGTTATGGTTAGCATTTGAATTTCACGACAATGGAATGTGCACTGAAATTACTGCATTTTGTTTTCTTATTAACACGATATCATTGTTTCACCAAAACCACACCAATGAACAAAAAGATTCTCTTCACAGCGTTTATTGCCTTGCTTGTGACTTGTAGCGCCAACGCTCAACTGTTATGGAAAATATCGGGCAACGGACTAGCCAATCCTAGCTATCTGTTCGGAACTCACCATCTGGTAGATAAAGACCAGATAAAAAATATCGACAAAATCATCGATCTCAGTAAGCAGACCGATGCCGTGGTGGGCGAGATGGAAATTCCCAATCCGGCTACAGTCCAGATGAAAATGTTGCAGGCAGGAATGCTTACCGGCACCACTATGAAAGAACTGCTATCTCCGGAAGATTACCAGCTTGCCGATACCGAATTTCAACAACTGATGGGAGCTGGTCTGTCTCAACTGGGAACTATGAAACCAATGTTGCTCGAAACACTGTATTCCGGCCTCATTTTTATGCAGGCATATGGGATGACCAAACAGCCGGAGGCAATTGATGGCATACTACAGAAAACAGCAAAAGAGAATAATAAAAAAGTGATCGGGCTGGAAACTCTCGATCAGCAAATGGATATTATTCTCAACAGCCTTCCCTTAAAGCGACAGGCTGAAATCCTGATTTACGACATCAAAAACAAGCAAAAGGGGATTGACCTGCAATTAAACATTACAGACGCTTACAAGAAAGGCGATATGGCAAAAGCAGACGCTCTCGATAAAGCCGACGACAGCATGACTCCTGACGAAAAGAAAATCCTCGCAGAAAACCGGAATAATGCATGGATGACCCAGCTGCCCGAACTGATGAAATCCCAATCGTGCTTTATCGCAGTAGGATTTCTTCACTTAGTTGGCGACAAAGGATTGGTGGCACAACTCAAAAAAGCAGGCTATACCATTGAAGCAGTCTCCTTATAAACGCTCTTGAAAAAACATACAGTCAAATGACCATAACCGTATATCGTTGCACCTATGGTAACGATACTTTGCTTAAACATTTTAGTTTTGATTTCAGGGCGACGGGATGTCGCTCTGAAATTGTATTCCTCGTGAAGCAAGCATGGCAGATTCTTCGTTTCAGGACATGATACCGCTTCGCTCCATCTTACGCTAAACATCAGGCAAACTTGGAAGAAAAAGGGCTAAAAAGAAAGTGCCCTGTTTTCAAATTCCTCACTTGTAGGCTGTCGCTTTTCTATCTTTTGCAAGGCTGGAGCCTTGTTTGCAGGTTCGACGCAGGCCCGAGCCATATGCCGAACTTCAATCTGCTTTACAGGCTACGATGAACAAGTAAGTAGCTGAATTTGAGGCCATAAATTTCCTTAATGCTATTTGCAATCACATTTGATTTCTCCCTTATCAAAGAAAGACACCGATCTATTAAATCTTGGATATGATTTCAAATAGACAATACAGATGCTATCTCCAACTTTAGATGCATCAGACGCATCAATAAGTGAATTCCCCCAATATGTTTTTCCTTCATATTCAAATTCGTACATCAAGCATTGTTGCGTAAACCGACTCGACCAAGTTGATGTATTGTCCGTGATCACAGCCTTTTTACATATTCCATAGTGAATTAATAAAATATTTTCGAGAGCATAGCCACCAAATACATACACAAGGAACAAACAGATAAGTAATAAATAAGTATGTACACTATCCCATTTTTTCTTTCTCAGAGATTTTTTCATTATGATAGTTTTGAATATCTAAACACTAATTCTTATTTTTGCGTTCATTGACTCCCTGGTTCGGTGTAGCCTCTGGCTATTTCGTTACGAAAAGGAAAGCTCCAGCTTTCTTAAAACCCTTCAAATGTAGGAATATTTCTTGCAAACAAAAAAGCGACAGCTGGTTGCTATCGCTTGTTCATGTTTTGTACCTATTGTACAACTATCCTGACATAGAATTGCCTATTTCTTAATTATTCCCAGTTCCACGGCTTTGGCCATCAGGAAACGGTAAGCCGCATCGTATTCGTTGGGGATTTCGCCATCGAGAATGGCATCTTTAATGGCGTTTTTCAGCAGTCCCACTTCGCGGCATTGGGGCAGGTTGAAGATCTTCATAATCTCAATCCCGTCAATAGGCGGTTGCCAGTTGCGAATACTGTCTTTGGTCTCAATATCGATAAGCTTTTGCCGTACCAGCGCAAAGTTCTCGAGGTGAGTACGTACCTTAACCTGGTTTTTGGAGGTAATATCAGCTTCGCAAAGCTGCATCAGGAGGTCGATATCATCGCCGGCATCAAACAAAAGACGACGGATGGCAGAATCACTTACCCCTTCCTCGCTCAACACGATGGGACGCATGTGGAGCGACACCATCTTCTGCACAAACCGCATCTTCTCGTTCATCGGCAGCTTCATCCGTTTGAAGATAGACGGAATCATCTTTTCACCAATAAAGTTATGGTTATGGAATGTCCAGCCCGTCTGATCATCCCAGCGTTTGGTAACCGGTTTGGCAATATCGTGTAGGAGAGCCGCCCAACGCAGCCACAGATTATCCGAATGCGATGCCAGTTTGTCAAGGACGGCCAGTGTATGTACAAAATTGTCTTTGTGTCCTCTTCCCCCGCGTACATCCACTCCTTTCAGAGCCGATAATTCAGGGAAGATAAGTTCCAGCAAACCCGATTTATCGAGCAGGAAAAATCCTTCAGACGGATGCTTTGCCGCCATCATTTTGTTCATCTCGTCGGCAATGCGTTCGGCAGAAATAATCTTAATGCGCTCCCGGTTGCGGATAATGGCATCGAAGGTATCGGGATGAATTTTGAATTGCAATTGCGTGGCAAAACGTATGGCACGCATCATTCGCAACGGATCGTCACTGAAGGTAATATCGGGATCGAGCGGCGTGCGGAGAATCTTCTTCTCCATGTCTTCCAGTCCACCGAACGGATCGAGCAATTTGCCGAGGGTGTCTTTATTGAGTGAAATAGCCAGTGCATTGACCGTAAAATCACGACGGCACTGGTCATCTTCCAGTGTTCCGGCTTCCACCACCGGCTTGCGCGAATCGTGGCTGTATGACTCACGACGGGCACCCACAAATTCAACCTCCACGCTTCCTTTCTTTAGCTGAGCGGTACCGAAAGTCTTGAAAACACTCAGATGGGTGCCTTTGCCCCATTTCTTTGCAACAGCCTGAGCAAGGTCAATTCCGCTCCCTACGACTACCACATCGATATCTTTCGAATTGCGTTTCAGGAAAAGGTCGCGCACATATCCGCCTATAACGTAGCACTCGCACTGCATCTCGTCGGCAGCTTCCGAAATGAGTTGAAATATTTTATGTTGAAGAAATTCCTGCATGAAAAAATTCAGGTTCAAAGTTTCAAGTTTAGCTATCGCTGATTTTAACTTCGTTGATCTTCGATTCAATTCAAGTTCAAAATCCCTGGGGAACAGAACCTTACCGTGTATCGAAAACTCTATCGGCTATCGAAAAACCACTTCGGTTACCACATCATCTCCCAAAGCCCGGTTTATTTTTTTCACAATTTCGTCTTTCGACATCGAAAGGCTGTGGCGAAGTACAGACGATGTAAGAGTCACATAAAGCTTTTGACGACGGATTTCTACGCTGGAGGTATAAGATGCCACCGTGGGGCCCATAATTTCACCCCATGAACTGACAACCCGGTTCTCGAGCAATTTGCGATTGAAGGCTTTCTTCTCGGCCAAAAATACTTTTATCGCTTCTCCGAGAGTTTGCGCATTTTGTCTTTTCATGTACCCGTCAATTTCAAATTTTCAGTTCCTATAAATCTTAACTATGGTACTTTTATTCCCATTTTACATTTTCGCCGGAGTTGCTCCGTTTTTCATACTTCAAATCCTGAAGTAGTGAAGACTTAACGGCAATCTTGAACGAATAAGAGGTGTAGTAACCCACCGGTACTATTTGTGCGCTCATCGACCAGCAGTGCAGGTCGCGAGTGATGCCCAGATTTACCTGTGTGAGTTTTTTATCGGAGAAGCTATAGGTAGCCGACCAGTTGGCGCTCCATTTGGGCGTAGGAGAAAGTGTGCCGTTAAAACTAAGACTATGTGTCAGTCCCATGTTGTAGTCCATCTTCTTATAGTTAAAAGATGACTGTCCATACTGCACTCCATAGTTGGCAGAAACACTCCATTTGAAAGTAGGCTTTACATATCCGTCGGCATCCACGTCTCGCTTTTCATTTTTTTTCTGCTCCGCGATAGAGTCTTGCTTATGTTTCATCACCAGTTCGGGATTCAGTAAATCAGCACCGGTCAAAGGTTTCAGTTTGTCTTCCTTCTCTTTGTCTTTTGCCTTTTCTTTAGCGTTCTTTTTCTTAAAAGTATCGTTATTGAGCGTGAAACTCTGAGAAAAACTGGTTCCCATAAAACGGGGCAATTTCCCATGATTCCAACGCAAACGATCCACATGCACCGGCTGTCCACTCGAATTCAGACCATACATATACGGATCGAATGTTCCTCCGACATTCAGCGTAAAATTGTTGGAAAACGGCATTTTAATACGCAGGTTGGCATTAATCAACGACCATCGAAGCGAGTCTGCCACAAGGTTGTACGACCCGCTGATAGAGAGATTATCAATAAGACTTATCACTTTATAAACAGGCACGTCTGTAGTATCCGATTTCTGTTTTACCTTCATCTCAATGTTGTTGGTAAACGAATACCCGATAGCACCCGATTTTCCGGCACCTGCATAGCCATAAATTTCCGATTCGAATGGCGAATATTTTACTGTTTCCTGATAAGCTGCATGAGAAGTTGTAGCGGCAACATATTTGCTGTAAGTGGTGTATGAACCCCAGATAGGATCGCTGAAATCAGGATTGTAACTAAAACTGAAAGATGGAACAAAAACGTGGCGGATACGATCTATCTTATCGCCAAAAATCTTGCGACTCGGCACATAAAACCCGTATAATGTTGTTTGAGCAGAGAGGCTTCCACTAAAGTTGTATGAGCGAAAAAAACCCGTTGTGGTATCCTTTGCCACAGTATTGTGTGCATCGTCCCATCGCTGATTGATCTTCCTCATGTACCATCGTTCGGTATAATTGAAAGACGGGGTGATGGTAATGTAGTTAAACAGGCTGAAAGAAGCATTCGTAGAAATGTTGTGTTTAGCTCCGTTTCTCCAGTCGCGGGATAACGATGATTTTAGCAACTTGTATTCCTTGGTCTGAATGCTATTGGAAAAATCGCCCGAATAGTTAAGCACCAGTTTTTCATACCATCGCTCTTTGCCCACCGCTACTTTCCGTTTAAATGGATATAACGTTCCGGAAGCTACGCTCAGAGTTGGCAGAGTCATATTGATAGTGGTATCCGACGTCACCTGAGTTACGTTGGCATTCGCCGTAATTGTCCATGAATTTTCAGGGAAACTCTTGGTAAAGTTGATGCTCGACGTTTTGGTATTCTGCGACATGACAGCCGTATTGTAAACGTTATCAATGTTATTGCGGTTGAAGCTTGTGGTAGAGAAGTTTACACTTCCAGACAACTTAGAATACGGGTTCGACTTGCTATCCTGACTATGTGACCATTGCAGGCTCATACTACTTGACGAACTATAATCGGGCATCCCTTTTTCGCTGAACACATCATTGCGGTAGCTGAAATTGAAATTTCCGCGATATTTGTACCTCTTTACGTACGAACTCGCTCCATTAAGAGCCCAGGTGCCTTTGGTGTATATTTCGCCGGTAAGAGCAAGATCCACATAATCGCTAAGGGCAAAATAATATCCTCCGTTGTGCAGGTTAAAACCACGGGTAAAATCATCGCCATAGGCAGGCATAATTACCCCGGATGAATATTTATCGTTGAAGGGGAAATAACCGAAAGGTAGTGCAATAGGCAAAGGCACATCTTCCAACACAAGATAGGCCGGACCCGCCACAATAAAGCTTTTGGGCTTCACTTTCGCCTTGGTCATCTGAAGATAGAAGTGAGGATGTTCGTGATCTTCACAGGTGGTGTATTTCCCGTTGATCATATTGATCATTTTATCGGGTGTGATTTTTGAAGTTTCGCTCACCACGAAACCTTCCCCCTGTTGTGTCACCGTATGGTGAATCAATCCACGCTTTGAATTGAAATTGTACCTCAAATCGTTGGATGTAAACTCATTCGATTCGTCTTTGAATATCGGCTTCCCCACCAGGGCTCCAGTAGAATCCTTCTTTGCCGAAGCATATACCAGACTGCTATCCATATTCATCCGAATGTAAGCAGCCTCTGCCAGCGACATTTTTTGGTACTTCAAATCACTTTTACCGTACATGTAACCGGTTCCGTTCCCATAAAAAACGATAGAGTCTTCGGCCTGATAGTTGATGATATCATCTATTTGCTGTTTCTTTTTTTTCGGTTTCATCGATAACGAATCGACGGGAAGTACACGGCGGAGTGTATCGCCTGAAAGCTTTTTATTGTCCTGTGGAGGGGCAATTATTGCTGAAGCTGAAGCAAACAGCAACAGAAAAAAGCCAAGTAATACACTTATTATTAATACTTTATTTCGAAGCATGCGACGATTTTGACGGCAAAAATTATCTTGCAAAGATACTATTTTTTAGCGGTGGGATAAAGTGCTATCATGCAGCAGTTCACAGAAGTTCTTATATTTGGATAATTTACCATTTATGAGCACTTTGAAACGAAATGTATGCCGGTTAGATTTCAGACAATCCGGCCTGAATAAACCGAAGCTGTGACTCAAGCATTGCGACTTTCTTCATAGCGTAACCGGCTTCCATAGCTGTCTTTACGGGACGTGAATAAATATATTCTATCTCCATCGGACGTTTATTATCAAAGTCGAGCTTCATGCTTGGCGCATAAGGAGTCATGCTGTCGGTGAGTTCTATCATCTTGTCGGCAAAACTCTCTTTAACTTCTATGCCACAAGCCCGCGCTCCATTGATCACTTCAAGCATCAGGTCGTACGAAAGCTGGCGGGTGGAGGCCTCACTCATCAAACGGTCGGTAGTGGTGTTCAGAACAACCGTCATCCCGTTGTAAGGGATGTTCCAGACCAGTTTTTGCCAGCGGGCTTGCATCAGGTCGGTCGCCACTTCGGTTGGAACTCCGGCTTCGGTGAAATCGTTCTTAATATGCTCCACTACAGGATCAATATCTCCCTGAAAAACTCCCAGATTCAACTTCCCGTAATCAAGATGGGCAATGTGTCCGTCGCCAATTTTATTTGAGCAAATAAATGCCAACCCTCCGGCAATAGGTTGCAGCGGGAAACTGGAGGCAACATCCTGCTCAACTCCCAAACCATTTTGAATCAATACAATAACGGTTCCGGAATGAAGAATAGGGGGCAAAAGCGATTTCAGAAGATGGTTATTAGTAGTTTTAAGACATACCAGCACTACATCGGCCTTTGGCATATCGGCTGTGGATTGGTAGGCATTAATACCGGCAAGGTGAAAATCGCCATTAACGGAATCCACCTTTAATCCATTGTTCAACACATATTCATAATCGCTGTGAAACAAAAAATGGACATCCTTACCTGAATGCGCCAGTTTTCCACCATAAAAACCACCCAGCGCACCGCTACCAATTACTGCATATTTCAATGACATTCGACTCTGTTTTTTGAAAGGATTGAGAAATAAATAGTTGCTATTGCAGAGACGCCATCAAAGCATAAAAATAGTTCGGCTCTTTGAGCTTATACAATGAATACCAGGCCTCTAAAGTCTCCGGCTTATACACGTCAAGACGTTTGAGAATATGCTGTGCAAACTCAAGTGGAGCGGTGCCGGGAGCTGTAATCACGTTATCGTCCGTTACAGCCGGTTCGTTGAGGTATAGTTCAGCTCCTTTGTAATCAGGACATATCTGTTGGAGAAAATTCAGATCGTTGCTGGTATGTTTCCGCGTATCAAGAATCCCGGCCTTTGCCAATGCAAAAGTCGCCCCACAAATAGCTCCGACAATCATCCCTTTGGGCAAAAATTCGGTTACCACAGAGAGTATCGGCAGGTGAATATCTTCCAACCATGTTTCGCCGCCGGGAAGAATCAACAGATCGTTGCCGGTAAATATAGTTTCTGCCACTGTCTGATCGGGCAAAATGGTAATGCCCCCCATTGTTTTTACCGCGTCTTTTGTGTTGGCAATTGTGATAACCCGCACAGGATTTCCCTGTTGTTTGAAAAATCTTCCGGTATTAAGTTCGGCGGTAATATAGCCGGTTTCCCAATCGGCAAGAGTATCAAATACGTAAAGATAAGCGTTCATAGTTTCTGTATAAAGTTTAGCGGAGGACAAAACAGGAATTACGCATTTAAAAAAATTAGATAAGGGGCTTCCGCCCCTATGACCCCGACATCCTTTTTGTCTTGCCACAAAAAGGATGCAAAAAAGTCAAGGCTATGCCCGCTTCGCTCAAAAAACCGACGTTCGTCAAGCTAAATTGTCCAAACTTGCCCCTTCCTTACGTCAGGAGCTTCACACAATGGACAATTTTACGCTTGCCTTTCTTTTTTTTTGGCTCTCCGGACAAGGCCGATCCTAATCTGACGTAGCATTCTTTACAAATGTAGCGTCTATTTTTTGCCAAGATTTTTAATGTGTAATCTCCGGAGGACAAAGGTAGCTGTTTTTCACGATTCATCTCATGGAGAAAGGCTTTGCAATTTTTTTTGATAAAATTTTAGGGTATTTTTCACGTGAAGGGTCTTAGAATCGAAAAGCAAAAGATAAAGGCTCACACAAATGCAGCCTGACATAAATAAGAACTATCGTACAAACACTTTAATTTCAACCATTATGAAACGAACATGTTGCTTTACAACGCCCAAGGGTTCGGAAAATAATTCCAGCAACATGAAGTTCCATACTACCTTAAACAAAAAAATCATTATCGTATGAAAACAACTATCGTAAAATGGTTTAGCTGCATGCTTACAGTGATGCTGTTGGCTAGTTTTTCTCCGCTGGCAGCCCAATCAGGAGAAAATTATTACACCGTTAGCGGCGTGGTAAAAGATGCACAAACCAAAAAGACACTGGGCTATGTTAATGTATCCGTCCCGGGCACCAATATCGGTACCATCACCAATGCCGATGGAGAATTCACTTTGAAAATTAAAGCATCGCTTAATGCGAAAGAGATAGAGTTCTCTCATCTTGCCTATAAAAACAAACGTATGGCTGTTGAAGGAAACAGTTCGGAAACTGTTGTCAGCATGACACCAAATCCAAGAATGCTGAAAGAAGTTACCATCCGGCCGGAAATGCCAAGGGAACTGGTAGAACAAGCTATTAACAAGATCCCTTCTAATTACAGCAAAAGTGCTGACCTCTTTACCGGATTCTATCGCGAAACCGCTCAAAAAGGGAAACGATACATCCAGGTTTCGGAAGCAGTTGTCAATCTTTATAAAGACGCATACGATCACTCTATGTTCAAAGACCGTGTAAAAATCTTCAAAGGAAGACAATTGTTGAGTCAGAAAAGTTCGGATACGCTTGCTGTCAAATTGATGGGTGGCCCTACTCTGGCCGTCATGCTTGATATTGTAAAAAACCCTGATGTATTGCTGGATAAAGAAATTCTGCCATGCTACAACTACGCAATGGAAGACCCTGTAAGCATTGACAATCGCCTGCAATATGTTATCAGCTTCAAACCTAGTGTTGTGCTGCCGATTCCTCTCTACAACGGTAAGTACTACATTGATCAGGAAACTCTGGCATTCACAAGAGTGGAATTCAGTCTTGACATGCAGGATCTCGACAAAGCTATCAACATGATGCTGGTTAAGAAACCGGTTGGTTTACGGTTCCGTCCGTCTGAGTTCTCGTTTGTGATTACCTACAAAGAACAAAACGGAAAATATTATCTTAATTATGTACGCAGCGAAGCCAAATTCAAATGCGACTGGAAACGCCGCCTGTTCTCCAGCAAGTATGATCTGGTTTCAGAAATGGTAGCCACCGACCGCACCGCACAACCGTCGGAAGCAATTTCTTACAAGGAAGCATTTAAGTCCGATCAGGCATTTACCGATAAGGTTCCGGCTTTCTACGATGAAGCATACTGGGAAAACTTTAATATCATTGCTCCGACTGAATCACTGGATGCCGCTGTAAACAAACTGAGAAAACAGAAATAACCAAACTATCAGGTACACAGTATTCAGTACTCAGGTTTGCCCCGGCGCACTGCTTACTGTGTACTGTGTATTTTTTCAATTTTCTGTGCGCCAATAGTTAAATTATCACGTATCTTTGAATAATCTTTCGTTCAATCGCAGAGATACAACCTTAACCCAAACTGATGCTATGCTGGACGAACTACTGCTACTTTCGAAGATACGGAACAACGATCTGAAGGCCTTTGAAAAGCTCTTCCGCAGCTACTATGATCCATTGTGCAGGTATGCCAATTCGTACCTCAACAATATGTCTGTTGCAGAAGAAATTGTACAAGACTTGTTTTTCCTGTTATGGAAAGAGCGGGAGGAATTACAAATCCGGCTGTCATTAAAATCGTATCTCTATCAGGCGACCCGAAACCGGGCTTTTCATTATCTGAAACATGCGCAAATTGAAGAGAACTATCGCGAGAAAGCAATGGGAGGATTTATTGAATACGGAAACCCTACTCCTGTTGATGAACTGGAGTACAAAGAACTTGAAGCACAATTTTCGCTGTCGTTGAAACGTATGCCCGAAAGGCAACGCAAAATCTTTTGCATGAGTCGCTTCGACGGCAAAAAATATAGCGAAATTGCTCAGGAATTGTCCGTATCGGTAAAAACCGTTGAGGCCGAAATGACAAAGGCTCTGGCTCTCCTCCGAAAAGATTTAAAGCATTTCTCCAATACTCAAACGCCCGCATAATAACTACTACAATGACCGATAATTATCACAACGATATACAGCAGATTGACATCGACAAAGCATGGAATAATCTGCATGCAAGGCTGCAAGAGGATAATCTCATCCCAATCGCAGGGAAAGAGCGCAGCATTTTTGCTATGCCGGTCTTCCGTTGGGCTGTAGCCGCTATGCTTGCTCTTTGCCTCACCACGGTGGTTATCCGCTATTTCGTACCCGACCGGCACAAAACTCCGCTGCTTTCGATGCGCAACAATGACGCTGACAATACCCTTGTAAAGACACTGGAAGATGGATCAACGGTTTATCTTGCCGGCAGCAGCTCGCTATTCTATCCGTCGCGCTTTGCCAAAGATTCCCGCGAAGTGGTTATGCAGGGAAATGCCTTGTTCGATATTGCCAAAAATCCCGAGAAGCCCTTCCGCATTGAAACGAAGAAGATTATCGTTGAAGTGTTAGGTACAGCCTTTAATGTAAAAAGCGACGCCAAAGGGAGTTTTGAACTGGCTGTACTCAGGGGCAAGGTGAAAGTAACCCAAAAATCGAACGGCGAGTTTGCTTATGTCGTGGCAGGCGAACAGGCAACCATCGTCGATAATCACTGGCAAAAAACCAAATACACTAACAACTGTCTTTTGGAAAGCTTCACCAAGCACATGAAATTCAAAGACGAACCGCTTGAAAAAATTGTTCAGGTCATCAACCAGTATTCACAACGCAAAGTTGCCCTGCAGGGTGAAGCTATTAAAACGCATAAACTGAATGTACGGTTCTACAACAATGATGTTGAAGGAATGACAAAAGTAATCAGCCTGGCTCTTCACCTCAAAAGAGAAGTAACTCAGGATTCGATTTTTATTTCTCAGCCATAACGCATATTCTGTACTTAAAGCCTTAAACCTGTGTTCCATATGACTAAACGGTATTTGTTTCTTCATATTTTATTCTTTACCCTCACGCTGTCGGCAGTTCACGCTCAGGAACCGCTACAGCGTTTGTTGTCTATGCCAAAACAAAAAAGTTCCGTTTATGAGTTACTCAACAAAATAGGAGAGCTTTCGGGTTACAGCTTTATATATGACAGCAGAGTGACTGACAACGAACGGAAAGTAAAGCTACCGGCCGGCACTTACACCCTTCGCGACGCCATTATCCGGGTTCTGGGAAACAGCAACTATACGCTCTCCGTTGTCGACCGTTACATACTTATCGACAAAAAGCAAGCAACTCCTGTCTCCCGCCCAATTGTTCCGGATTCTCCCAAGCCCGATTCGGTTACTTCAATCAACGTTAATGGTTCCGTTTATGATAAACTAAATAACGACGCCATCGCCGATTGTACCATTGGAATCGATGGCACCAGTATTGGTACGATTGCAAATGCCGACGGCCGTTTTGCCTTGAAAATCCCGATAAAATACAAGGATGCCATGCTGCATGTATCTCACCTCGGATACGAAGCAAAACAGATCCCTATCGCTCTTTTTGCCGGAAATTCGCGCACGATCTACATGAACCAACGCATTGTTCCTCTGCAGGAAGTTATTATCCGGATGGTAAACCCGAAAAAAATAGTACAGGAGGTGGTTGATTTCCGTTCCAAGAATTATCCTTTGGAGCCATCATACCTGACTTCATTTTATCGCGAAGGAATAGAAAAGAGGAAAGATCTGCTCTATCTTTCCGAAGCGGTTTTCAAGGTTTTCAAACCGTCGTACGAGTCGCTTTCCGAAGGACAGATAAAACTGTTGAAGATGCGGAAAATAACCAACGAAGCAAACAAAGACACCCTTTTGCTTAAAATGAAAGCCGGCCCCGAAGCATCATTGCTGATTGATTTGATGAAAAATATTCCTGATTTTATGGATATTAGCGACAACACACCGTTCAATTACAATAAAATCGACATGGTGGAATATGACTCACATCTGGCACACGTGGTAGCTTTTGAACCCAAGTCGGATATAAGTGACCCTATGTATCGCGGCAGGCTTTATATAGATGCCAATAATTCGGCACTTCTACGAGCTGAATTTGAGATTGATCCGCGACATATCGACCAGGCTGCGTCTCTTTTTATCGTAAAACGGAGTCGTGATGTACAAATCAAACCGCAGCAAATCTACTATAGCGTAGCTTACAAGCAATGGAACGGCAAATATTACGTCAGCCACCTGAGAGGTGACCTCTTTTTCAAAATGAAGCAAAAACGGCAATTATTCTACAGTCCGATGCATATCTTTTTCGAGTCGGCAACCTGTAAAATTGATACGGTGGATGTAAAACCTTTCCCCAAAGTAGAACGGGTACCTCTGAATAAGATATTTGCCGATACACAGTATGTTTACGACACCTCCTTCTGGGGAGATTTCAATATTATACTTCCGCAGGAAAAGCTGAATGAAGCCATTGAGAAGATTTCGGCCAAGGTGGAAGCTTCTGCTGATGGGAACTAACCAAAGACCGGGCAAATAAAGATTGTATGTAGCATGCGCACTGAGGCGCAAAACCAATGGAAGCAACCTATCTTTCGGGATGGTTGCTTCTTCTTTTGTCCGGCAATGCAAAAAAAGAACCCCATAATCTGTTTCCGGATCATGGGGTTCGTAATTTATTATCGATTGTTGTTAGTCAACAAAAGCAAGGATTTCGCCTTTTTCGATGATGTCGCCCTGTTTAGGATAAGTAGCGACAATTTTACCGGCAAAAGCAGCCTTAACCGGCTCAATACCGTAAATGGTCTGGATATAACCAACCGTATCGCCTTCTTTCACTGCATCACCGATGTTAGGAGCTTTGGATGCGTCAACCACATCGTATTCCCACAACATTTGACCTTTTGCAGGAGCCTGAACAGCTTTCGCATTCGGATATTGTTCCTGAACGGTTGTAATGTCGATTTTAGGAACCTCAACCACCGGACGTGTAATAATGATAGGCGCACCTACTTTGGCTTTTTCAGCTTCCAGCTCTGCTTCGAAACGTTTCTTTGCGCTACCGTTTTTGTAATCGCGGTACTGGCGTTCGTGCATTGCGAATTCGAACAGTTCTTCTTCGTCCTGACCAACATCCCAGCCGTTTTCTTTCATTTCGGCACGGTATTTGTCCAGTTCGTTGGGGAATGCATCCTGTGGATTGCCATGATAGAATTCAAAGCCGTTTTTCTTAACGAGTTCTTTGATTTCAGGAGCCAGTTCACCCGGAAGGTTACCTGTTTTACCCAGAATCATGTCCCATGCATTTTTGTCGATGGTGCTCCAGCGTGGTTCGCCTTTCAGAATGTGCATTACGTTCATCAGGGCAATGTTCTTCACGTATTGGCTAAACGGAGTTACCAAAGGAGGATAACCCAAACGAGGCCAAATGTATTCAACTTCCTGAAACAAGAGAACAACCAGTTCGTTGATCGTTACTTCGCGTTTTTTCTGAGCACGCAGCGCCATGTTGATTGCACCGTGCATTGCTTTCAGGTCAGCCATCATAGAACCCATCATACCGCCTGGCAAGCCGCAACCTACCAACAGAGAGGTCATCACCTTGTTACCCGGATCAATGAAGTATCCGAGGAAATCGTCGATGAATGATTGTGTCAACGAACGTGCTTCCATGTAAGCTTCCATGTTGATGTCAGGAACTGAAAAGCCTGCATTCTTCAACATAGCCTGAATAGTGATCACGTCAGGGTGAACCATACCCCATGAGAGCGGTTCCATTGCTACGTCAAGGTAATCGGCACCGGCACGAGCCACTTCAAGCATTGAAGCTACCGAGAAACCAGGTCCTGTGTGACCGTGATACTGGATTTTGATATGCGGATGACGTTTTTTGATAGCGGCTGTCAATTCACCAAGGAAAGCAGGACGACCGATACCAGCCATATCTTTCAGACAGATTTCGTCGCAACCGAATTCAACCACTTTGTCCACCATTGCCAGATAATAATCCACGGTGTGGATCGGCGAGTTGGTGATACAGCAGGCAACCTGCGAAATCATGCCGGCTTCTTTTGCATATTTTACCGACAGTTCGAGGTTACGGGTATCATTCAAGCCGCAGAATGAACGTGAAATGTTGGTGCCCTGAGCATGCTTCACTTTGAAGAACAGCTGACGAACATCGGCAGGTACAGGGAACATGCGGAGGCCGTTAAGACCACGTTCCAGCATGTGTGTCTGGATACCGACATCGTTGAAAGGCTTTGTCCATTCACGAACGGCTTTATTAGGGTTTTCACCAAAAAGCAGGTTAACCTGCTCGAAAGCACCACCATTGGTCTCTACACGGGCAAAACAGCCCATATCGATAATTACCGGTGCAATTTTTGTAAGTTGGTCAACACGTGGCACATACTTCCCAGAAGCTTGCCACATGTCGCGGTACACTAAACTGAATTTTATTTCGCGTGACATATAAGTAAGTGATGTTTGTTTGCCACAAAGTTAACCAAAAAACCAGTTTTGGCATGTATTTTTGATGTTTATTTTTTCTTAAAAAACACCTAATCAAATTGCACACTTGTATGGTATTTGTGCATGATTTTTAGGCGTTTGAAGCAAGAATCGGATAGTTTCAGAGTGAAACAATTGCCAAGGGTTTTCGAGAGGTGAAAAACCCTAAAAATGGCGGCAAATCAAGTTGCCATATATTGCAAAGAAAGAGACGATATTTTCCTCTGTTTCTCTTTTCATAAATTGTTTCTTGCACCATTTCGAAATGGCTATCTTTGCACCCTAATTTGAAAATTTATGTCACTCATACTATTTACCCTGATTATTATTATTGTTACAGGCGATTTTCTGCTTGAACAAACACTTTCCATTCTTAACCGCAGTCGACTTTCACCCGTTATTCCTGAAAAACTGATCGGAATTTACGATGAAGAAAAATATGCAAAACAGCAAAAATATGCATTGGCAAACAGCCGGTTTGAAGATTATACCCGCTTATTTGCAATAACACTGGAATTGGGAATGCTATTGCTGGGAGGTTTTGCATGGGTAGATAACATTGCCCGCAGCATCAGTGACAATAACATTGTAACCTCATTACTCTTTTTCGGCATCCTGTTCGTCGGCAACGAACTGCTCACTCTGCCTTTCAGCATTTACGGCACTTTTGTGATCGAAGAACGCTTTGGCTTCAATAAAACCTCGGCAAAAACCTTTATCCTCGATTCACTCAAATCACTTTTGTTGACGATTGTTTTAGCCGGAGGTATTCTGGCATTGATTCTTTGGTTGTATCAGCAATTAGGAGATAATTTCTGGCTGGCAACATGGGCTGCAATTTCCCTGTTCTCTCTTATTATGTTACTTTTTTATTCCGAATGGATTGTTCCTCTCTTCAATAAGCAAAAGCCACTTGAGGAAGGAGAGCTTCGCACCGCAATTGAAGCATTTGCCCAAAAAGCAGGATTCAGCCTGAAAAATATCTTTGTCATTGACGGATCGAAACGCAGTACAAAGGCCAATGCCTACTTTACCGGATTCGGCAAAAAGAAACGAGTAGTGCTTTACGATACGCTGATTGAACAACTAACCACAGAAGAAGTAGTTGCCGTACTGTCTCATGAAGTCGGGCACTACAAAAAGAAACATGTCATTTCGGCCCTCATTTCGTCATTTGTCCAATCTTTCATCCTTTTATATATACTGTCATTATTTCTTCGTTTGCCGATTTCTGCTGAAGTGCTGGGGGCCTCGCAGCCGTCATTCCATATTGGCATAGTGGTATTCGGCTTACTATACCAACCAATATCCATTATTCTTGGCCTTATAATGAATGTATTCTCGCGGAAGCATGAGTATGAAGCCGACGCCTTTGCCGCACAATACGGTCTCGGAGATGCACTCATAAACGGATTGAAGAAAATATCGGTACAGGCTCTGAGTAACCTCAATCCCCACCCCGCATATGTTTTTGTTCATTATTCGCATCCTACATTGTTGCAACGGATGGAGCGGATTCAGAGCCGGGAATAGTTCATTTTTACCTTTTTGTTAGTTAAATGCAATGGATTTGTAATTTTATCAGGGTAATTTGTAGCAATTTGATTAACTTTGTTGCTCTTTTTTGTCTGATCTATAAAAAATCATGTTTCTATGAGTTATCTAATTGAACCGAAAAACTACACTCCCATTCTGAATCTTCAACAAACAGAATTGGGAATCACTAAAATCAAGGATTTCTTTCAGGTCAATCTTTCTGCCGAATTACGCTTACGCCGCGTTACGGCTCCTCTTTTCGTGCTTCAGGGCACTGGTATCAACGACGACCTGAACGGAGTGGAACGTGCCGTAAATTTCCCCATTAAAGATATGAATGATGCCCGCGCAGAAGTGGTGCATTCGCTGGCTAAATGGAAACGGGTGACTCTTGCCGACTATAATATCGAGCAGGGTTACGGTATCTACACCGACATGAACGCCATTCGTGCCGACGAAGAACTGGGCAACCTGCATTCCCTTTACGTCGACCAGTGGGACTGGGAACGCGTTATGTCGGCAGAAGAACGCAACATCGATTTCCTGAAATCTATCGTAAGAAGAATATACAGCACGTTTCTTCGCACCGAATATCTGGTTTCGGAAAGCTTTCCTGAAATACGCCCTTCGTTACCATCCGAGATTACATTTATTCATTCTGAAGAGCTGCGTAAGCTCTATCCGGATCTTTCTCCCAAAGAACGTGAATATAATGTGGCCAAACAATACGGCGCTGTATTTATAATAGGTATTGGCGGGCCACTTGGCGACGGAGAAAAACACGACGGTCGTGCACCGGACTATGACGACTGGACTACTGCCGGTGAAAAAGGACTTCCGGGACTTAACGGGGATATCATTCTCTGGAATCCGGTTCTTGAAATTCCGTTTGAAGTCTCTTCCATGGGAATCCGGGTAGACAAAACTGCCTTGCTGAAACAGCTTGAAATGGAAGGAAAAACAGATCGACTCCAAATGTATTTTCACAAACGCCTTATGGAAGGCACTTTGCCTTTATCAATCGGCGGCGGTATCGGCCAGTCGCGCCTTTGCATGTTTTTCCTGCGCAAAGCCCATATCGGCGAAATTCAGGCAAGCATCTGGCCCGAAGAGATGTATGAGCAATGTAAAAAATTAAATATCAATTTGATATAATTAAAAAATAGGCTGTCTCTACTTTGTTTTGAGACAGCCTATTTCGTATACTACCAAAAATCGCCGAACCCGCTTATTGAAAAGGAAAAATACCTTGTTTCAGCCTTTTTAAAAATAATAGGGTCTCGATTCATTTGCGATTAATTGCAAAAATGGTAAATTTGAAATCATCTTAGAATTTTCGGTTCATGTATGATTATCTAATGTTCAGCTTTCCGTTTATCCTCATTTTTTTCAGGGGTTTGATCGGATTGACGATCCTTGCTGGCGTAAAAAGTAAACATATTCAACCTGTTTTCCTTCCGTTTTTTATTGCAGGAGCCAGTTCTGATATTCTGGATGGAATTATCTGTCGAATCTATGGAGGAAGCCATTATCCATTATTTATAAGCAATATAGATAGTTATGCAGATCTAACATTCTATATTTCGGTTCTAATTTATCTCTTTGTCCATTATAAGGGCACTATACTGAAAATAAAAGGACTGTTGATTGGAATTCTTGTACTTCAAATCATCTCTTGGATCTATTCGCTTATTAAGTTTGGATCGTTTACTTCTTACCACCCTTATAGTGCTAAAGTCTGGGGAGTTCTAATGATTGCTGGAATTATAGAACTCTGTCTGATTCACAAAAAACGTATTATGCTAATAATGTGCATTGCGGGAGCAATTTGTGTATGTGAAGAAATCGCAATAACCTTTATTCTTCCTCACAAGCAGACCAATGTTGAATCCATCTTTAAGGCCATTCAGATCCAACATGAAACATCTCCTGCCTTAAAACACAGCAAAGGGCCATTCCCCATAGAGAAATAGCCCTTTCGCTTCGTTCAAAAATTATCTTATTTGTATTCGATAACAAACTCTTCTTTGGGATTCCGCACTTTTTTCATGTCTGCCAACCAGTCATTAGCTGCATCGCGATAGCCCAAGGGGAGCAGAAGTACACTCTTCAATCCTTTCGACTTCAAATCGAGTAATTCGTCCAGCTCATCGGGAGAAAAACCTTCCATTGGCGTTGCATCCACTTTGAGTTCGGCTGCCTGGGCAATAGCCATCGCAAAACCGATGTAGGCCTGACGTGCCGTGTGCACGAAGTTTTCTTCGGCAGTTTGTTGCAAATAAAGAGCCTTGATTTTGTCGGTGTACGACCCGAAACGACCACGGGGCAAACCGCGTTCGTCCGTCGTGTAATCGTAAATTGTATCGATACGCTCTTCGGTATAGCGATCCCAGGCCGCAAAAACCAACAGGTGCGAGCAATCGGCCACTATTTGCTGATCCCAGGCAATGGGAACTATTTTTTCTTTCAATTCCTGATTGGTAATGACCAATACTCTGAATTGTTGTAACCCGGAAGAAGTAGGCGCAAAACGAGCTGCTTCCAGAATTTTATCGACATCCTCCTGAGCAACTTTTCGGGTAGGATCATACTGTTTTGTGGCATAACGCCACTGAAGGTTTTCTAATAGAGTCATAATAATGTCGTTTTCAGTTTTGAGATAAAACAAACAGGAAGAGTCCAATTATTCGGTTTTGCCGGCATAAGTACAGCCCCGATTGGTTTTTGCCAATAACTTACGGGCGACATTGCGCAGCTCAGTCAATTCTTCAATGGTTACATTCATGCTTTGCATCACTTTGCCGGGAATATCTATCGCTGAAGACTTAAGATCAACCCCGTCTATTGTCAGTGAAATTTCCACTACACGTTCATCAGATGAACGCCTGGTCCTGGTAATCAACTCCTTTTGTTCGAGCCGCTTCAACAATGGCGTCAGCGTACCCGAATCGAGCAACAACCGTTCTCCCAACTGGTTCACCGTCTGTGGCTGAGACTCCCATAACACCATCATCACAAGATATTGAGGATAAGTCAGATCAAGCTCATCCAGTAACGGACGATAATGATTAATGATTTCTCTTGAAAGGGCATATAGCGGAAAACATGCCTGATTGTCTAATTGTAACACTTCCTGATAATATTAAAATTCGGATGCAAAGATAATACATTGTGCGCAATATAATTATTCGCAATATATTAAATTATGCTAATGAAAACCACCGACAAAAAAAGGCGACCCTTTAAGAGCCGCCTATGGAATAAAAATATTTCGGTACCTTTTATTATACTGCATCTTTCAATTCCAGCTTCCGCAGTTTAGGCGCTTTACGGGCAGCAATGCCCACAATAAGCAAGGTCATGCAACCACCGAAAATAACGGACGGAATGGTGCCCATGTATTTTGCCGTCAACCCCGATTCGAAAGTGCCAATTTCGTTGGAAGAGCCGATAAAGATACTGTTGACCGCCGCCACGCGCCCGCGAACCTCATCGGGAGTATAGAGCTGAAGAATGCTACCGCGCACCACGACACTCATATTGTCGAACAAACCGCTCAAAAGCAACAGAAATGCCGATAAGTAGAAGTTCCGTGAGAGTGCGAAAGCAATAATAGCCAAGCCAAACCCTGCTATGCACCAGAGTAGTTTACGCCCCGATCGGTTGACCGGTGGATTGAAGGCCAGATAAACCGACATCAGGATGGCGCCGACGGCAGGAGCCGAACGCAAAACACCCAGTCCTTCGGGTCCTGTTTTCAGAATGTCGGAAGCAAAAACAGGCAACAGCGCCACCGCATCGCCAAAAAGGACGGCAAACATATCAAGACTGAAAGCGCCAAGAAGAATCTGATTTTTGAATACATACCGAATTCCCACATTGATCCGTTCAAAGATATTTTCGCCGGTATTGATGACAGGAGCAACTCTTTTACTTTTCACGCGACTAATGAGGTAAATTGCAAATGCGTACAGAATAAATACTCCCGAGTAAGCCGGAACAACCCCTGAAAATCCGTACAACAACCCTCCGAAAGCAGGTCCGATAACGGCCGCCAACTGCCAGTTGGTACTGTTCCATGTTGCCGCACTGGTAAGCATCTCGCGCGGAACAATCTGCCCCAGAAATGCGGTATGCGCCGGCATCAGGACTCCCCGCACAAACCCGGTGAGGAAAATCGTGATAAACATGGGAAAGATGCCGAACCGAGTGTAGCAGTTTAGTTCAGGCACGCTGTATGCCAACAAAATACCTGCTCCCAAAAGCAGCAGAATGGTTGTATATTGTATGATTTTCTTCCGGTCCCAGATATCGGCAAAATGGCCTGCAAACAAGGCGATACCAACCTGCGGAACTGCCTCTACCAATCCGATCACACCCAACAACAGCACATTTTTGGTCAGGCTGTACACCTGCCAACCGATCACAATCGACTGCATCATGGTGGCACAGGTCATCACAAACCGATAGGTCAGGAAATAGCGGACGTTATCGATTTTCAGCACATCGAATGCTTCGTTGGAAAAAATTTTCTTCGGATTCATCTCAAAAATAAAAGCAGCACACGGAATAAACGGAAAAGACGGAAACCCACTAAGTATTTAATTGAAATAACTTCAAAAAAATCTGTGTTTTTCTGTAAAATCCGTGAATTCCGTGTGCTGGATGCAATAATGAAGGCTGTTCCAAAATGAAACAGCCTATATAATACTCACGTAATTATCAATTAGTTTGCCGACTCGAACTGTCGCAGGAAGCGAACGTCGTTCTCGGAGAACATTCGAAGGTCTTTCACCTGATACTTCAGGTTGGTGATACGTTCGATACCCATTCCGAAAGCGTAACCGGAATAAACCTTACTGTCAATGCCGCAAGCTTCGAGCACATTCGGGTCGACCATACCGCAACCGAGGATTTCCACCCAACCGGTATATTTACAGAAAGGACAGCCCTCTCCGTGACACAGGTTGCAGGAAATATCCATTTCGGCCGAGGGTTCGGTGAACGGGAAATAAGACGGACGCAGACGAATTTTGGTGTTTTCACCGAACATCTCTTTGGCAAAGTAAAGCAATGCCTGTTTCAGGTCGGCAAACGATATGTTTTTGTCGATATAAAGACCTTCCACCTGATGGAAGAAGCAGTGTGCACGATAAGAGATCGCTTCGTTACGATACACGCGACCCGGGCAAATAACGCGGATCGGCGGTTGCTGATTGAGCATCACACGCGACTGAACCGATGAAGTGTGCGTACGCAGCAACACATCGGGATCTTTTTCGATGAAAAAGGTATCCTGCATATCGCGAGCCGGGTGTTCGGGTGGGAAGTTGAGCGCACCGAAAACGTGCCAGTCGTCTTCCACTTCGGGACCTTCGGCAATGGTGAAGCCGATACGGGCAAAAATATCGACGATTTCGTTTTTAACGATAGAGAGCGGATGGCGCGTTCCCAGCAGAATCGGGTCGGCCGAACGGGTCAGATCGGTTTCGCTACCGGCAGAAGTACTGTTTTCGAGCGACTCTTTCAGTTCGTTGATCTTAACTGTGGCGGCCTCTTTCAATTCGTTAAGCAACTGACCCACCTGACGTTTCTGGTCGTTGGGCACTTCACGAAATGCATTGAACAAAGAGGTGATTTCTCCCTTCTTGCTGAGATATTTTATACGTAATTCTTCCGCTTTTTCATGCGTGGCAGCTGTCAGGCTTTCCACTTCAGCCTTCAGCTGGTTTATCTTATCAATCATAACGATATGAATTTTTCAGAGTGCAAAGGTATTGATTTTTTACGAGAAAGCGATATTTAAATAGCCTCTGTTTCGGCTACTTTCGCAACTTATTGTTCGGCCAGTTCGGCCAAAAAGACTTCCTGCAAAATGGCCGGATTGTACGACAACTTGGCCTGACGCAAACCCTCCACTCCGCCATCTTCTGCCCTGTTCACATATTTGTAGCCGGTGGCATAATTACGAATCATTTCTCTGTTTATCAAAGTATAAGATCCCCGATGAATGTGTGAGGCCTTTTCAAAAAGGCAAAGATAGACCTCATCGTTGAGCGGAGTACCGACAGAAATACCAGCCACTTTGCCATCCAAACGGATACATCCTCCATCGAGTGGCATTTTGTCATAGTAGAGAAAATAGTCATTGATAGCCTTGTTCTCAATAAACCTCTTCGATTCGGGATTGTCGTTGTAGTGGTAATCCCAGGCATCGTTGAACGCGATGCATTCGCCGATATTTTCCGGAGTAATGGGCTCAAACTGCCACGAGTAGTTCTTTTCAACGAAGTTGATGTGATTCCGCTTGGGTTGCAGGGCTTTACCGCTCAGTGATGCCAGTTTTTCCGACTCGTAAAGATATTCGTACTCATTGCGCGAAGGGATAAATTTGAACTTGCCGGGCATCAGCCGCTCCATCACTTCCCTGTTTTCGGGAGTAATTTGGCCGATCACCGGAGCGCAATCGAGGCAAAAAGAGTGGTCGAGCATCGCCTCAAGCGTCGGGATCAAGTCGTCATTGCCAACGGGAAATAGAAAATAATGACATCCGTCGACATACGTCTTGATTAACAAGTGATTGTCAAATTCGGCAATCTGAAAATCGTAGACATTCCGCCACAGAAAAAGCACTTCGAACGAATAGGTGAAAAGTCGTGTATGTTGTTGCTTTAAATAGCTATTTATTAAACCTTTGTCCGATAATGTTACCGGTCTGAATGAAAGCATAAAGTTGATTTACAATTTTTTCATTTACAATTTACGATTGGAATCGGCAATTGGCAGTCATCACTAAAAAAGTCCTTGGAAATAACCAATTGGTGTTCCGGGGATGCGTCAAACCAGATAGCCCACATCGTTGTCAGTTCATTCCGTGTATTCCGTGTGCTACTGATCATTTCCACATTCTCACATCATCCTCTCTGCAAATATCGTTCCAACCTATTTAGCCCTTCCGCAATGTTTTCGAGCGAATTGGCATACGAAAAACGGACGAATCCTTCACCCTTGGTTCCGAAATCGACCCCGGGCGTGATGCCGACATGCGCATTTTCGAGCACATCGAAAGCAAATTTGTACGAATCGGTGGTGAATTTTCGGGCATCGGCCAGCACGTAGAAAGCTCCCTGAGGCTCCACTTTGATTTCAAATCCGATTTCGCGCAAACGGCGAATCATAAACCGGCGGCGTTCGTCATACACAGCCCGCATTTTCACCACATCTTCATCGGCACTTTCGAGGGCTGCAATTCCTGCCGCCTGAGCTGTCGAAGGTGCGCAGATAAAGAGATTCTGCTGAAGAATCTGCAACGTGCGCATATATTCCTGCGGTGCAATCACGTAACCCAAACGCAGCCCGGTCATGGCAAAACGCTTGGAAAAGCCGTTTACCACGAAAGCATTGTCGGTAAACTCAAGGATGGAGCGTGCCCGTCCGTTGTAGACCAGACCGTGATAAATCTCGTCGGAGATAACCGGGAACGGCATTTGTGCCAACATCCGGAAAACCGATTCATCAGCCAACGTTCCCGACGGATTCATGGGCGAATTGAAAAAGAGCGTTCGGGTGCGGGGCGTGATGGCCTTTTGCAACGATTCGGGTTCATACTGAAACCCCGTTTCGGCTCGTACCTCCACATCGACGGGAACGCCACGGCAAGCCAGTGCAAAATTGCGGTAGCAGGGATAGCCCGGATTGGTCATAATTACCTCATCGCCGGCATTACAGATCGCCATCAAAATCATCAGGATGGCAGGCGAACTGCCCGAAGTAACCAAAACCCTATCGGGCGATACGGTTACTCCATACTCTTTTTTGTAAAAACAGCAGATGGCTTCGCGCAGAGCTAGATCACCGAGCGAGTGAGTATAGTGAGTTTTGCCGCTCTGTTGGGCCTTTTCAGCAGCTTCAGCAACGCATTGAGGCACATCAAAATCGGGTTCACCCACCTCCATATGGATAATGGAAATACCCTTTTTTTCAAGTTCGGATGCCCGTTCCAGCACCTCCATCACAATAAAAGGGGTCATCTGTTCGGCATCGGGATTCAGAAACATGCAGTTCAAAGTTTAATGGTCAAAAGCCTCATCCGATGACAGAAGCAATCGGTATAAACGAGGCTACGAAAGAATTTGATAGCTCAAAATTAGGAATAAAATATGAATCTGCCATGTGCGGCCATAAAGGCAGAAATCACACATTTCGTACCGAAAGTGTGATAAAAATCACATAATTGGCACTAAATGTGTGATTTTCTATAGAATCGAACTAAAGAAAGTGTATATTTGCACCATCAAAACTCTACTGCCATATGGAAATAAACCGTTCTGCTTTATCACAATTACAGGCCTGGCTCAATTCAGGGACAAGAAAGCCTCTGATTCTTCAGGGAGCACGTCAGGTAGGAAAAACATGGCTATTGAAAAAATTCGGAGCTCTCTGCTTCGAGAATATCGCCTATTTCAACTTTGACGAGCAGCCCGAACTGAAGCAATTTTTCGAACAAACGAAAGATATACAAAGGCTGTTATCGAATCTTACCCTGATAAACGGAAAACCGATCGAACCGCAAAAAACGCTTATTTTTTTCGACGAAATTCAGGAATGCAACGATGCCCTGAACAGTTTGAAATATTTTTGCGAAAATGCGCCCGAATATGCTGTTGTATGCGCCGGTTCGTTGCTGGGCGTTACCCTTGCCAGAGGAGCCTCATTTCCTGTCGGAAAAGTGGAGTTCATGACAATTTACCCGGTCACCTTTTCTGAATTTTTGCAGTCGGCCAATCCGAATCTTGCCGATTATCTTGCATCCATACAAGCTATCGAACCTATTCCCGACCTGTTTTTTAACCAGTTGATCGATTATTATAGAATGTATTTTCTGTCGGGAGGAATGCCGGAAGCAATTCTTGCTCTTCTCGATCACAAAGATGTGGAGTTGACACAAAGGGTTTTGAAAAATATTCTCGATGCCTACAGTCTTGATTTTTCAAAACATGCCGACAAAGCTACCATCCCAAAGATTGCTCTGCTATGGAACTCCATCCCATCGCAGCTTTCACGCGAAAACAAGAAATTTATTTATCAGACGGTGAAGCAAGGAGCTCGTGCACGCGAATATGAAGATGCACTTGCGTGGCTCGCACAGGCTGGATTAATTCATAAAATTTTCTGTTGCAAAAAACCGGGACTGCCATTATCGGCCTACGACGATCTTTCTGCTTTCAAAATATACATGTCGGACGTGGGCTTGCTTCGGCGGTTTTCCGCACTTGATCCTGTCGCAATTCGCGAAGGCAACCGGCTTTTCACTGAATTCAAAGGGGCATTGACCGAAAATTATGTACTACAAAGCCTGTTAACGCAGTTTGAAGTAACACCTCGTTACTGGACTTCAGGTAACCAGGCTGAGGTTGATTTCATTATTCAGGTTGGAAATGAAATTGTTCCGGTAGAAGTAAAAGCAGACGAAAATGTTGCAGGTAAAAGCCTGAATGTATATGACAAACAGTTTTCGCCCAAGTGGCGGCTTCGTTATTCGCTGAAAAATCTTAAACAAGATGGCAACCTGTTGAATATTCCTCTCTTTATGGTGGATAACACAAAGCAATTTCTCAGATAATCAAAGGGTCGTAACTTTTCAGTTACGACCCTTTGATTATTTCGCCCAAAGCAATGCTTTATTTCTTCTTGCTGTCAACCTGCTTCAGCAGTACTTCCACCGCTTTTTGGATCTGTTCGTCTTCACCCTGCTGAATCAGTTCGGGACGTTGAGCCACTTTGTAGTCGGCTTCCAGCTGCATGTTTTCCAGGTAGTTGCCGTCGTTATCGCGCATTCCAACGATAGGGATTCCGAATATCAACGTTTTGTCCTGCAGGGTTTCCCACCACACGCTACTCATGGTTCCCGGTACGGGCATTCCTACCAAATCGCCGATACCCACGTGCTTGTAAACATAGGGAGTGCCGTGTGCATTGGAGTAGTTGGCTTCGCAAACCAGCATGATCGATGGTTTGTTCCAGCGACGGCTCGGCATGTCGCACGCCTCTTTGCCACGCAACACCTGCGAGAAATATTTCTTGCCACTGAAAAGCACCTCAATATCTTCGTGCAGACGGCCACCGCCATTGTAACGGGTATCGATCACAATGCCGTCACGATCGTTGTATTTGCCCAGCAGGTCGTTATAGATTTCGCGGAAACTACCGTCGTTCATTGCCTGCAAATGCACATAACCCAAACGCCCTTTCGAGAGTTTGTCAACCAGTTCGGCGTTGCGTTTTACCCAGCGATCGTAGAGCAGATCGTTGTATTTGGTGCGGGTAACCGGTTTTACAGTTTCGTCCCAACGTTCTTTGGTCGATGGATTGTAGAACGACACCTTGACATTTTTGCCGGCCAACAGGTTGATCAGTGGGAAGTAGTCTTGGCCTTTGCTGATTTGCTGTTCGTTGATTTTTTCAAGAATAACACCCTCTTTCACTTTGGATGTTGCCTTGTTGAACGGCCCTTTTTCGAGTACTTCGGTCACCTGCAGGCCATCGCCCTTGTAGTTCCAGTCGAAGAAAAGACCCAGTTCTGCTGTCTCGTCGCCCGAGGCTTCGGGACGATAGCGACCTCCGGTATGTGATACGTTCAATTCACCCAACAGTTCGCTCAACAGCTCTTCAAAATCGAAGTTGTTGTTGATATACGGCAGATACTGCGCATACTCTTTTGCATAATAGTTCCAGTCGACACCAAAAATATCTTCACGAAAAATCTTCTCGCGCACCTGTTTCACCACATGGTCGAACAGATATTGGCGTTCGGCAGGACGATCGAGCACTTTTTGCGCGTTGTAGACAATCGGCGTTTTCTTTTCTCCGGCCAGCGTAATTTTTTGCGGAGCAACGGGCGAAAGTACAAAGAGATTTTTCTCGTCTTTGTCGAAAGCGAGCGTTGCCTCTTTGGCATTGAGCTTCATCATCAGCTTGGTCTCCTGCTTGCGCAACTCGTTTGTCCAGAGGTCGTATCCGTTTTCAAAAGCAGAGAGGTAATAGATCTTTTCGCCGTCCTTCGAAATCACAGCATCGGCCATTTTCGACGAGTTGATGGTAACCCGCACGATGCGATCCTCAATGTTATCGAGCTCCAGTTTGATCTCCTTCACCTTCTTCTCTTTGGCATCGGCTTTTTTGTCCGCTTTTTTATCGGCATCTTCGGCCTTTTTGTCGTCTTCTTTCTTTTTATCGGTGCTATCCTTCAACAGTTCGGCCTCCTCTTTCGAAAGTTTGAACTTGTCATGCGCCTCTTTGTTGAGAAACACCAAAAAAGCATCGTCGAGCGAACCCCACGAAGCCTGACTGCGCATCCCATAGCGATCGGAGAAGAAAAGAATGGCATCGCCTCCCATCACAAATTTCGGGTTGCGGTTGGTGTAGCCGCTCGCCACCAGGTCTATAATGGGTTCGCCACCCTTAGTGTTTACGATGCCTATATCGTTGTAAGGCCAGTGTTTATTGGGTGTATAGTCGAATGTGATCCATTTGCCGTCGGGCGACCAGTTGAAATCGAGATCGCCGTCGGAACTCGAGAAGGTGGTTTTGCCGTCGGTAATCTGGCGTACTTTTTTATCGGCCAGCGTAATGATTTTCAACTCGCAACGGTTTTCATAGAAAGCAATCTCCTTGCCGTCGGGTGAAAATTTGGGATACATCGCGTTGCGGGGCGTGCTGTAGACACACTCTTCGTTGATGATGGTCGCATTCGGGAAGTTCGGTTCTTTCGCGTCGGCGATGGATGCTACGTAGAGATTCCAGCTGCCGTTGCGTTCGCCGGAGTAGACCAGCTTTTTGCCATCGGGGCTGAAATTTACCTGACGTTCCTGTTCGGGAGTGCTGGTGATTTGCTTGGTCGTTCCATAATCTACCGACGAAACAAAGACATCGCCACGGAAGATAAAGGCCATCTGCTTGCCGTCGGACGAAACCACCGATTCGGAGGCTTCTCTGCCCGATTTTAGCACTTCCGTCTCTTCAGCAGAGTCATCGCGTTTTACATTGACACTGATCTTTTGTGGTTTGCCGTTCGGTTGCTGCGTGTAAATCTCCCCCTGAAATGTGTAGCACAGCATTCCGTTGCGCGAAGCAGAGAGAAAACGGAGCGGATCTTTTTTAAACGACGTAACCGGAGTCACGTTCTTCGGATCGGCAACCGCGAATTTGAACACGTTGAAGCTACCGCCCCGTTCACCCAGAAAATAGATGGTTTTGCCGTCGGGCGAAAGCACCGGAGTGCGACTCTCGCCGTTCGTGGCAGTTAGTTTGGTGTATTTCTTATTCTGGGTATCAAACACCCAGATATCTCGTACGACAGACGAAGTGTGGTGTTTTCTCCAACGGTTTTCAACACCTTTGATGTCGTTGTAATAGATGAATTTCCCATCCTGACTCATCGTTGCCTCATCGGCAGGTACCCCGAAGACCTGATCGGGACGACCACCTTTTGCAGAGACTTTGTACAACTCGCCGTAGCTGCGGAAAGTAAGACTGGCAGCCGGATCCTGAATCAACCCGCTGTAAAGAATTTCTTTCCCGTCGGGAGTAAAACAAAAGGGAATTTCGTTGGACGAATGGGTTGTCAGACGAGTGGGATTGCCCCCGTCGGCATCCATCAGGTAAACATCGAAGTTACCTTTACGGTTGGAGGCAAAGGCCAGTTTGCTGCCGTCGGGCGACCACACAGGATGATAGTCGTGAGCCGGATTACTGGTTAATTGATGGGCATTGCCACCCTGACAGTCAACCACATAAATATCTCCCTGATAGGAGAAAGCGATTTTGCTGCCGTCGGGCGAAATAGCCGGATAACGCAACCACTTGGCCGGATTTTGCGCCCATAGCACACCGACCGCCATCAAACAAAATAGCAGGGTAAAGGTTTTCTTTAGCATATATGAAATTTATAAATTATTCCTTGAAACAACGTAGTCATCACTCTTTGAGAATGGTAGATTAAAAGGGAGTCAAAATTAAGGAAAAAAATCGAATCTATATTCAGTGTGCAAATCAAAGCTCACTTGGGTGCAACGACTTGGAAAGTACTGGAAAAATTTGTGCGAGTTGGAACTCGCACGACCCATTGGGAGCTCCTTGGGTGCAGCGAACCAGCGGTCAACGACTGAAAGGAGTTAATTCCAACTCGCTGTAAGAAACATTGAAATCAAAAGATTCCACACCCAGAGGTGCAGCGACCTCCGAGTCACTGTAAAAAATAATGCCATCAAATCTCGAATCCCCAATATTTCCGTTATTTTTGTGAAAACGAACGACATGGAAAGAAAAGAGTTTTACCGACATATGTTGCCTCACTTTCAAGTACCAGGGCAGGTTTTCTTTGTTACATGGTGTTTGAAATCTGCAGTACCCCCAAAAGCATTGGCGACGTACAAGCAACAATTGATGAATTTGAAATCGGAGGTTTTTTATGCACAACAAGCCGGTAAAGACACACAAATAATTGAAAAACTGCAAATGCAATATCATATAGCACGGAAGAAATATGTGAAAGCTTATGACGATTTGTTGGATTCAACTCAAGATTTGAAGATCAATCTATCATCATCTGCCTGTTTTACAATTCTTAAAGAGGCATTGTTGTTTTACGAAACTAAGAAGATCGAGAACTTTGCTTTCTGCATTATGCCGAATCATGTTCATTGGGTGTTTCGTACATTCGAGGTTGGAGAAGACGGGAACCCTGTTTATTTGCAGGATATTTTACAACCGGTTAAACGCTACTCCTCCAACTTCATCAATAAAGCAATGGGCAGAACCGGAACATTATGGCAGAAAGAGAGCTTCGATACCACCATCAGGGATGAAAAACATCTTTGGAATGCAATAGAATATACCCTGAACAATCCTGTTAAGGCCGGTTTGGTCTCTTCTCCTGAAGAATGGAAGGGCAATTGGATGAAAAAGTAGGTGCGACGACTTGAAAGGTGCTGAAGAAATTTGTGCGAGTCGGAGCTCGCACGACCCATTGGGTGAAGCGACCTCCCTGTCGCTGTAAAAATAATGCGAGTTGGAACCTGTACAACCCATGGGTACAGCGAGTTCCAACTCGCTGAAAGTAACTGGTAAATAAAAAATACCTCAATTTTATTCCCGGTACCGGCTCTGACGTTCGATCATCCAGCCGGGATATTCGGGTGCCAGTTTGCTCACTTCGTCCAGTCGGCTTAGTTCATCGTCGGTAAATTTTACCTCAATCGCTTTGAGGTTGTCTGCCAACTGTTCCGGCTTCTTGGCTCCGATAATCACCGACGTAGCTACCGGCTGATGCAACAACCAGGACAACGCGATCTGTGCCACAGAAACTCCTTTCGACGCTGCTATCTCCTGCATCACGTCGATAATATCGAACGCTTTCTCTTTGTTGACCGGAGGAAAATCGAAGTTGACGCGGCGCCCCTCTTCGGTAGATGCATTGCGACTGTATTTCCCACTCAGGAACCCGCCTGCCAGCGGACTCCACACCATCAGCCCCATCTTCTGGTCGAGCAACAACGGCACTAATTCGCGTTCCAGATCACGACCTGCGATAGTGTAATATGCCTGCAACGACACATATTTCGCCAAACGGTTTTGTGCCGAAATGCCCAACGATTTCATAATTTGCCAGGCTGCCAGGTTGGAGCAACCGATATAGCGAACCTTGCCGCTTTTTACCAACACATCAAGTGCTTCCAGCGTCTCTTCAAACGGTGTCAACGGATCGAAGCCATGAATCTGATACAGGTCGATATAGTCCATATTCAGGCGCTTCAGGCTCTCGTCGGCCTGTTGCAGGATATGTTTACGACTCAATCCCGTTTCGTTGGGACCCTCGCCCATCATACCGCACACTTTGGTGGCGATGACCAGATCGTCACGTTTCAGCCCGAGATCACGGATGGCCTGCCCGGTCATTTCTTCGCTCAGACCCATACTGTACACGTTGGCCGTATCGATAAAGTTGATACCGGCATCGACCGCCTGTTTCACCAGTGCATTCACCTCCTCCTGAGGCAGTGTTCCGATGGCTGTCCAGTAGCCTTTCCCGCCGAAGGTCATCGTACCGAGACAAAGTTCGGACACCATCAATCCCGTATTTCCAAATTGTTTGTATTGCATAAGTTTTCTGTTTTTAGTTTCGTTTATTGCGATTACAAATGTCGCTGAACAAAGCGGGAAATGGTACTCTTTGCCCCATTAAAAGATGTGAAAGAACGGATCTGCCTGCACACCACTGGGTGCAGCGACCTCCGAGTCGCTGTAAAAAATAATGCGAGTCGGAGCTCGCATCACCCAATTGTATCTGCCTGCGAAATATCTACCTTTGCAGTTCCATTCGCTTTCATCACAATGACTCCAACCGACACTCCCAATAAATCTCTTTCGCGCTTTCAGGTAATGCTGATGGCGGTGGCAGCCGGCATTTCGGTTGCCAATATCTATTACAACCAACCGATTCTGAAGGATCTCTCTCTCACCTTCGGATGCACCGAAGCGCAGGCCGGACTCACCTCCATGCTGGCGCAAATCGGCTACGGGCTCGGGCTCTTTTTTATCACGCCGCTGGGCGACAAGGTGAACAAAAAATCGTTGATAGTAAACCTCTTGATGCTGTTGTTTCTCTCGTTGTTGCTGATGATTTTCGCGGCCAGTATCGTGCAGGTATGGGTGCTCAGCGTACTTATCGGAATCCTGTCGGTGGCGGTGCAAGTGATTCTGCCCATGGCGGCCGGTCTCGACAGCGTCAACCGGGGCAAAACGGTGGGCACCATCTTCACAGGCATCCTCATCGGTATCCTTGCCGCGCGGGTGTTCAGCGGTGTCATTGCCGAATGGCTCACGTGGCGCTGGGTTTACGGCTTTTCGGCGATGGCGGTACTGGCAGTTACCGTGCTGCTCAAAACCTATCTGCCCGAAGTAGAAACACCGTTCAAAGGCAGTTACCTGAAACTTCTCGGCTCGGCACTCAGCATGTTACCACGCTATCCGCTGTTGCGCAAGGTGGCGCTGATGGGCGCTTTCCAGTTCGGCATCTTCTGCTCCTTCTGGACGACCCTTACGTTTCACCTCAGCGGGGCTCCCTTCAATTTCCACACCGACACCATCGGCCTCTTCGGACTGGTGGCCATTGCGGGAGCATTAATGGCGCCGCTTTTCGGGAAGCAGTCCGACCGGGGAAACACCAACCGCGTACAGCTTTACGCCATTGCGATGATGATTGCCGCCGTGCTGCTGATGCTCTTTTTCGGGCAATCGGTAATCCTGCTGGTGGCTGCCGTACTGCTGCTCGACATCGGGGCGCAGGCCATGCAGGTGACCAACGTGGCGCTGATCTACACCCTCGACGAGTCGTCGCATAGCCGCATCAACACCATCTACATGACCACCTTTTTCACCGGCGGCGCGCTCGGCACCTTCGTGGGACTGCTCTGCTGGCAGGTAGGCGGCTGGTTCTGGGTAACGCTACAAATGCTCACATGGGCATTAATGATTATGCTGATTTTGATTGGTTTCCGGACGAAAAGACGTTAAACAACATCGCTTTTGCAAAAACAATTTTTGAGAAATAAATTGTATGTTTGCAAGGGAATATTTGCAAAAACAATTCATAGATATAACTTTTAAATTGGGTTTATGAAGGTTAGTTTCGTAAATTATACGCTGACCGCAAGCTAAGAAAAAATCAAACAGATGCATGAAGAAACAGTTGAATTATTAGAAAGGTTTTGTTTTCCATTAAAGTTTGACTTAAGAAAAAAAGTTAGGTCTGAGTTTGAAGGAAGATTAAAAGAAATTCAATGGCTGATTTCTAACAGAGATTTTTATTCTCAGCTGGAAAATGACATTGAGGTAATAGAGATTATCCTTCTTTTAACTGTCTACTATAAAAGAGTAATCACAAGTTTAGATAGTGCAACGAAATTTTATACTCGTGTATCAAAAGTTGAAAATACAGAAGGTGTTCAAATCGGTAAATTTAATTACAACCATGAACAGAATAATAAAATATTAGCTGTAATAATAAGTTTTAATAAATTGATAGATTTGTACCTTTTACCTCCTTATATTTTTGAATATATTGAAACTAAGGACTTTTTGCGCCAAATAGTTACCTACAAAGAATCTTTTAATAATGACAATGACTAAAAAGCAAAATCCAAAGTCTCCCTTTAAAGAAAAAGAATCTTTTAAAAAGGAAATAAGAAGTTTTTTAGCTCGCTTTAATTCTATAATTCATGATCATTCTGATAAAATAAGTGCCTATTTTGAAATGAGTTGCTTTAACTATATAGTGCAGTACTATGAAGATTGTGGCTTTAAAGTTGAAATACAAAACTTACAGGATAATAAATATAGATATAAGTGTTCAACAACTGGAAACCATGAAAACTTCTCATATTTTTCAGCAAAGAAAGGTCATGAACCTGAAAATGATATTCAGATACATCATAACCTTGCAATTGAGTCTAAGTTTGAAGATGGAATTTATACAACTCCAGACATAGCAGTAATAAACACATCATCAATAGTTTTTAGGAAGGATTTTTATAAAAATAATATAACCTTTTGCTATGTAAGAAACATAAACATGATAACTTTTGCAGAGGTCAAACATTTCAATCCTTATCCCGAATTGTTATTTAATTTCATTGGAACAGTAAATGAATTGAAAGGTATTTATCACCCTTATCCTCATGAGATAAAGAAAACAGAACATTTTGCACCTTTTCTGATGATTTCAGGCAAAAGTAATGAACATACCGATAAGATTAGAAAATCATTAGTAAATAGATACAATATAAATATCATATATGATTTATTCGGGAAAGGATTAGACAAGAATTTAAAATTAAAATCCAATACTGTTATTAAATTAGAACACATAGAAAATAAAGAGATTAAGATAATCGAAAAGATAAGTGATGATGAATTGCCATTTTAATCCCGCCGCTAGTGCAGGTCTCCTGACTTGTGCTCAATAACAGCAAAATCAAATCATAACTCCGTCCTTTAGGGCGGAGGAGAAAGAGGGCACTTAAATGGCTTTAGCCATGATAATAGCCCGCTGATTGAAGTCACGGCTAAAGCCGTTTTGTAACCGTTGCTATTTTCTCCGCCCTAAAGGACGGAGTTATAAGAAGAATCCTTCACTCATCCCATGCGGTAGTAGCATCAGAGGCGTTAGCCCTATCGTCTTGGTAGCACAAACCGGGAGATTACAGAAGAGGGGCTTAAACCTGACATCTAAACGGCTCTTCAGAGGAAATAGATCAGAGCTACGCTCCTCCGGCTTTGTTTTCTATGATCTTTCTACAAAGACATCGGGGCTAACACCCCTAAATTTGCGCTCGTTCATATTTGATATTCTGATGATGTAATAATTGCGTCCAATTCTCAAACTCATCCTCCTATGAACCTCATCGATAAAATCACCCTGCTTGTGCTGCTTGCCGGAGCTATCCGACCATGCCAGAATCTGGGCATTGATGGTATTGTTAATACTGATCGGTTTCCGGGAAAAAGGCACTGAAGTTCTTGAATATCACAATATATTCAGGATATAACCTTAATTAATATCGAGTACTTTAATATTATAACCTTAAAATACATTTGCAAATATCATATTATACCCTTAAATTTGTCGGATAATATTTTAGAATATAATTTTATGGATAGTTCAAAATACCGGTTAATAATTGAGCAAACCGATCGAAAGTTAGCTATGTTTAAACCTTTGGAGTCATTTGTTATACCTCAAAGAGGTTGGATACATACAATTCGGATTGCTTTAAAAATGTCATTAAGGCAGTTAGGAACTCGCCTAAAAATTTCGCCTCAAAGCGTAAAAGAAATTGAAGAACGAGAAGCAAACGGTTCTCTGACAATAAAAGGGCTTAAAGAAGCAGGTAATGCATTAGGCATGAAGCTTATTTACGGATTTATACCAAAGAACCAAAGCCTTGAAGAGATGATAGAAAAACAGGCGATGAGAATTGCGCAAGAGATTGTATTACGCACATCGAATACCATGGCGCTGGAAGATCAGGAAAACTCCAGAGATCGTTTAGAAAAAGCAATAAAAAACAGAGCTGAAGAAATTAAGATTCAAATGCCTAAATATTTATGGGATTAGAAATTGAATATATTGAAGGGCAAACTCCTCTGGACGAAGAGGAAAAAGAGGGATTACGCTTAGATTCCATAACTACTCGTGGAGAATTAGATGAATTTGAACAGCTAAATATAGAGAAAGCAATAAAGTGGACTCTTGGTAAAAAATGGAAACCTGCATATATCCTTTCTGAATCATTCATTAGGGAGTTACATAAAAGAATGTTTAATGACGTGTGGATTTGGGCTGGAGAATTTAGAAAAACCAATAAGAACATTGGCGTAGATAAATATCAAATCGGTATTTCGCTAAAACAATTGTTGGATGACAGTTTGTTTTGGTTGGAAAATAAGACGTACTCTGATGAAGAATTTGCTATACGATTTAAACATCGCATTGTAAAAATTCATTGTTTTCCAAACGGCAATGGGAGGCACTCAAGATTGATGGCAGATATTATTATCAGTCGAATATTCGGCAAGCCAATTTTCAACTGGAACAGTTCTAATATAAATAAGAAAGGAGAAATCAGATCTAATTATTTAGCTGCAATTAGAACGGCGGATGCTGGCGATGTGGAGCCATTAATTAAATTTGCCAAGACATAAGAACCAGATGCTCTTGACGCAAGGAAGTTTGTCTTGGTAAAATAAATTGCTAATTAGGACAACCCTGCCCAATAAAATGATATCAATCAGAGGAAATGGATCAGAGCTTCGCTCCTCCGGCTTTGTTTTTTATGCTCTTTCTACAAAGAGATCGGGGCTAACGCCCCTAAATTGGAATCCATTTACCATAATTTGATAGTGCAATAGTTCGCCCGATAATCAAAATCATTATTGCCATCCCACCTCTCCCATCAAAAATTACCCGGTTTAATTTCATCCTTTCTCAGACAAGAAAAATTACTATTATTACTTGAATATGAGGAAGAAAGTGTAAATTTGTGCTTGTTAACTCCTGAAAAACAGACGGCATGAACCGACACTTGAGAAATATCCCGGCAGCGCTCGTTGCTCTCTTCCTGTTAACCATTTTATCCTCTCCGGCATCGGCGGCCGTTTCGCAAAACGACAGTTTGGCAGCTTACCGCGTTTTCCGCCTCCAACCGGGCAAATCCAAGGTAGATTCGCTGCTGAAAGCCATCACCAATTACCGCAAAACTATCAACGTAGAACCGCTTCTGAAAGAAGCCAGAATGCTAATAAACAGGTATTCGTACCATGAGGCGGATGCCCGCTGGTGGGATTTGTACGGTGTTTTCAAACGCGACCGCTCTGCTTATCCCGATGCCATCGAATATCATAAAAAAGCGTTGCAACTGGCACAAGATGCGAAAGATACCAAAGTAGAAATCAGTGCGCTGAATAATCTTGGAGTTGTTTACCGGAGGTTGGACGAAAGCTCGCTCGCGTTGAAATACCATCTCGAAGCGTTAAAGCTGTCGGAAAAAACCAAAGATGACTATAGCACCAGTATTGCACTGAACAGCATCGGGAATATTCACGTTTTACTGGGGCACAACCAGGAAGCCATTACCTACTTCCGCCAGTGCCTCCCCATAGCAAAACGGGCTAAAAATGACCTGGGTATAGCGATGAACCTGAACAACATCGGAGAAGCCTACGAAAACCTGAACATGCTTGACTCCGCTAAGCATTATTATACCGAATCGCTGCACTACAATCAACATATCAACGTGAAGAAAGGCACTGCTATCGGATATAATTCGCTCGGCAATGTCTATAAGAAAGAGGGGCGCATTAGTGAAGCTATCGCGCTGTACCGGAAAGCCCTTGCCATCAACATCGCGCTTGGCGACAAAATATATGTAGCAGGCAACTACATCAATATAGGAAATGCCCATGTTGTTGAGAAACAATATGCAGAGGCCGAACAGATGTTGCAAAAAGGATTGCAAATTGCTTTGTCCATTCAATCGAAGGCCGAAGTGCGCAACGCTGCTTTTGGGCTAATGCAACTGAACGAAAGCCGCCAACAATACAAAAAGGCTTTCTATTTCAGCAAGTTGTACAAACAATATGCCGACAGCATAGTGAACGAGAAAAACAGCCGGAATGTCGCCCAAATGGAAGCCATTT